>JAZQIP010000046.1:0-91708 GCA_045541175.1 Acutalibacteraceae bacterium | reverse complement strand
AGCTCACGAGCTTTCTTAGCATCAGCAGGAGTATCAGCATTTGTTCTTACCTTAAGAGTTCTGAACTCATCAGCCCATGCCATGATTCTGCCGAATTCGCCTGCGATTTCAGCGTCAACTGTAGGAATAATACCATCATAGATATTACCTGTTGAACCGTCGATTGAAATATAATCACCTTCGGTATATGTTTTACCTGCAAGTGTGAATTTCTTGTTTTCTTCGTCCATTTTGATTTCGCCGCAGCCTGATACACAGCAAGTACCCATACCACGAGCAACAACTGCTGCGTGAGATGTCATACCGCCGCGAACTGTGAGGATACCCTGAGAAGCCTTCATACCTGTGATGTCTTCGGGTGATGTTTCAAGACGAACAAGAACAACCTTTTCTCCTCTTGCGTTCCAAGCTTCTGCGTCTTCAGCTGTGAAAACAACCTTACCGCAAGCAGCACCGGGAGATGCACCGAGGCCCTTACCTGCGGGAGTTGCAGCCTTAAGAGCTTTAGCATCGAACTGGGGATGAAGAAGTGTGTCAAGGTTACGGGGATCGATCATAGCAACTGCTTTCTTTTCATCGATCATACCTTCGTCAACGAGGTCACAAGCGATCTTGAGTGCAGCCTTAGCTGTTCTCTTACCGTTTCTTGTCTGGAGCATATAGAGCTTGCCTGCTTCAACAGTGAACTCCATATCCTGCATATCTCTGTAGTGGTCTTCAAGAATTGCGCAAACTTTTGTGAATTCAGCAAAAGCTTCGGGGAACTTCTCTGCCATTTCTGCGATGGGCATGGGAGTACGAACGCCAGCAACAACGTCTTCACCCTGTGCATTTACAAGGAACTCACCCATAAGGCCTTTTTCGCCTGTTGCGGGGTCACGTGTGAAAGCCACGCCTGTACCGCAATCGTCACCCATGTTACCGAAAGCCATCATCTGAACGTTAACGGCTGTACCCCATGAGTAAGGAATATCGTTGTCACGACGGTAAACGTTTGCACGGGGGTTGTCCCATGAACGGAAAACTGCTTCGATAGCGCCCATAAGCTGCTCTTTGGGGTCTGCAGGGAAATCAGCGCCGATCTTTGCTTTATATTCAGCCTTGAACTGGCCTGCAAGCTCTTTGAGGTCATCAGCAGTAAGCTCAACGTCCTGCTTAACGCCCTTAGCTTCCTTCATTTTGTCGATAAGCTCTTCAAAGTACTTCTTACCAACTTCCATAACTACGTCAGAATACATCTGAATGAATCTTCTGTAGCAGTCATAAGCCCAACGAGCATTACCTGACTGAGCAGCCATAGTCTCAACAACCTCTTCGTTAAGACCGAGGTTAAGAATAGTATCCATCATACCGGGCATAGAAGCGCGGGCACCGGAACGAACAGAAACGAGAAGGGGATTTTCCTTATCGCCGAACTTTTTGCCGGTGATACCTTCCATCTTGTCGATGTATTCCATAATCTGTGCCTGGATATCATCATTGATTTTTCTGCCATCCTCATAATACTGGGTGCAGGCCTCGGTAGTTACGGTGAAGCCCTGCGGAACGGGAAGACCGATTTTGGTCATCTCAGCAAGGTTAGCACCCTTACCGCCGAGAAGCTCACGCATAGAAGCGTCGCCTTCAGAGAAAAGGTAAACAAACTTGTGACTCATTTTAAGTCAACCTCCTTAAAAATTTTGGATATTATCCATTATTAACATTATTGACCTAAATATAATTTAGGTATCCAAGTTATTATAGCAATTATTTGAGAAAAAATAAAGGATTTTTTTTGAAAATCGGCCTAAAAACCTTAAAAAAGTTATATTTAATAGTAAAATCCGCTGTTTTTCGCAATAGTTTATGCAAAATTGCCTACTTTTGACTGCCTAATCTGTAATATAAAGCCGTTATATCGTGGATGATTCCAGCCAGCCAATCGTTTGTACAGCCTAAATCAATCCGCCATTGCCAATTTCCCTCGGTAGTAGCAGGGGTATTAATTCTGGCAGAGTTATCAAGTCCGAGAAAATCCTGCATCTGCAAAATAACTGTATCAGCACTAGTCGCCATAGCTGATTTTATAAACTCCCAGTTAAAGCTTTCGTTTTCGGCTATACGCAAATAATCGCATACGAACTTCCTTTCCTTTTCCGAAAGGGATTTGAAATAACCTATAGCGGTATCGTTATCATGGGTGCCTGTATAAACCACACAGTTTTTATCAATATTATGCGGAAGGTAACTGCTTTCGCTCTCAGGGTCAAAGGCAAACTGCAAAACCTTCATTCCGGGAAAACCTGTGAATTTAAGCAGTTTTCTGACATCATCATCAATAGTGCCGAGATCCTCGGCTATGATATTGAGCTTTTCAATTTTTTCGTTAAGCTTATTAAATAGCTCCTTTCGGGGACCCTTTATCCATTTTCCGTTTTTAGCGGTATCATCCTTGGCAGGGATACTAAAATAAGCCGAAAAAGCCCTGAAATGGTCTATTCTAACGGTGTCATATAAAGAGAGCGAATGCTCAACCCTTTTAACCCACCAATCATAACCGTCAACCTTCATTTTTTTCCAATCATAAAGCGGATTTCCCCATAATTGCCCGTCCTCGGAAAAAGCATCGGGCGGACATCCGGCAACCGCTTTTGGCGCAAGTTTTTCGTCCAATTGAAAAAGATAAGGATTGCTCCAAACATCGGCGCTGTCTAAGGCCACATATATCGGCATATCACCTATTATGTAAACACCGTTTTTATTGGCATATTCTTTAAGCTTTGCCCATTGTTTATAAAAAAGATACTGAAGCATTTCATAAAAGCCGATATCTTCCGAAAGTTCATTTTCTGCTCTTTTTATAATGTTAGATTTTCTTAATTTATAGCCCTCTTCCCAGCAATCAAAAGATTTACCGCCCTGATTATCCTTTATAGCAAAGTAAAGAGCATAATCTTTGAGCCAGAATGAATTTTTAGCTTTAAATTCCTCAAAATCCTTTGGGATATTTGATTTAAAAACCGAATAAGCCTGCCTTAAAACAGTATATCTGTTTTTAGAAAGATTATCGTAATCAACCTTTGCAGAATCTTCCCATTTAAAATCTTCAACAAAAGATTTTTCTATTAAACCATCCTTGCAAAGCAGTTCCAAATCTATAAAATAAGGATTTCCCGCAAAGGCAGAATAGCACTGATAAGGCGAATCGCCAAAGCCTGTAACACCAACAGGCAGTATCTGCCAATAGGTTTGTCCCGCCTTTTTCAAAAAGTCTATAAAATTATACGCTTCCTTGCCGAGCGTTCCAATTCCGTATTTAGACGGCAGGGAAAATATCGGCATTAAAATACCGCTTGCTCTCATTTATTTGTTCACTCCAAATTTTCATTTTTTTAGCCATGCTACCGTTTCAACATGGCTTGTTCTCGGGAATAAATCGACAGGGATATATTCAATGAGATTATACCCTTTTTCTGAGAATATTTTTATATCTCTCGCTAAGGTTGCAGGGTCGCAGGAAACATAAACTACTCTCTCGGGGCTGAATTTATTGGCTACAACCTCTATAAGCTCGGGTGTGCACCCTTTTCTCGGCGGGTCTACTATAACAACATCTGGTTGAATGCCCTCTTTTGCAAGTTCTTGCGCCGCTTTAGCGGCATCAGCGCAGATAAATCGGGCATTTTCAATATTATTTTCCAAAGCGTTGAATTTTGCATCCTCAATAGCCTCAGGGATTATTTCAACACCTATAATGCTTTCGGCTTTTTCAGCCATTGAAAGGCCTATCGTTCCCGCACCGCAATAAAGGTCAAGAATTTTTTTATTACTAGGCTCGGCATATTCTGCCGCCTTTTCATATAACCTTTCAGCCATATCGCGGTTCACCTGATAAAACGATAGAGGCGAAAGTCTGACCTTGACACCGCAAAGAATATCGGTGATATAAGGTTCTCCCCAAAGCACCATACATTTTTTGCCTAAAATAACATTGGTATCTTCTTTATTTATATTCAGCTGAACACTTTTCAAATTTTCACCGCAAACCGATTTTAAATCTGCAATCAGTAGCTCAGAAAAGGGCAGATTATCGCCGTTTATAACAAGTGTCACCATAATTTCGCCTGTTTTTTTCGCCTCGCGAATATATATATGGCGAAGAAGACCGCTATGTAAAGCCTCATTATAAACAGAAATACTGTATTTTTCTATCCAATTTTCTGTTGCAGATAAGATTTCAGCAAAAATTTCAGGCTGTAAAGCACAGGTACTGCAAGGAATTATTCTATGAGAATGAAAAGCATAAAAGCCTGCCCTTCCGTCTTCGCTTACAGGGTACTGAGCCTTATTTCGATATGCATCGGTTTTGTCGGCACAAAGCATTTTTTGTGGCTTCAAATCAACTCCGCCAACACGCTTTATAACCTCATAAACCATTTTTGACTTAAATTCGCACTCAGCCTCATAGCTTATATGACGGTAAACACAACCGCCGCACTTACTGAATACAGGACAATCCGCCTCAATTCGGCTGTCTGCCGACTCTATTATTTCCAATAGCTTCCCATAGGCATAGGTTTTTTTAACCTTTAAAATTTTGACCTTTGCGATGTCGCCTATTGCTGTAAGCGGCACAAAGACAGCCATACCCTCATATCTGCCGACACCGCTACCCTCGTTTGTGAAATCTGCTATTTTTAATACAATCTCATCATTTTTCTGCATTATATCAAGCACCCAAATAATAATTTAACTTAAATATTTTATCATATAATATAAACATAGTCAAATTAATATTCGTTGCCTTTGTTTGACATTTATATAAAAATTTTGTATACTGTCTTGGTATTATTAATTTTCAAGGAGTCTTAAAATGTTGGATAAAATCGTCGCATTTATAAGTGACGCGATGTATAGCTATCTTTTGGTTATAATTCTTATTTTGGGCGGTCTTTATTTTACCGTCAGAACCAAATTTATTCAGTTCCGCCTTTTTAAAGAGCAACTGAGAGCTGTTACCGAAAAGCCTGCTGACGGAAAAGGTGTTTCTTCCTTTCAGGCGCTTATGGTTTCAACTGCATCCCGAGTTGGCACAGGAAATATCATAGGTGTTTCAACAGCGCTTTGTCTCGGTGGTTTCGGTTCGGTTTTCTGGATGTGGCTTATAGCGATTATCGGCGGAGCTTCTGCCTTTGTTGAAAGCACCTTGGCTCAGATATATAAAAAACGCAGTCCTGACTCAAGCTACGGCGGTCCTGCTTATTATATTGAGGCAGCCTTTAAAAGCCGACCCTTAGCGATTATATTTTCTATATTCCTTATCCTTACTTATGGATTTGGTTTTAATATGCTGGCATCCTATAATCTGCAGTCCACCTTTTCAGCATACGGCTTTTATAATGAAAAAACCTCGCCGTGGATAATCGGTCTTATATTAGCGGTTATTGTAGGCTATTGCCTTATAGGCGGGGGCAAAAGAATTATAAGTGTTACCACATTTTTAGTACCGATAATGGGTGTTGCATATATCGCAGTAGCACTTATTGTGATCGTTATGAATATATCCACCATCCCTTCTGTTTTTGCAAGAATTTTTACCGAAGCTTTTGATTTAGATGCCATTTTCGGCGGTTTTTCAGGCTCCTGTGTTATGTACGGAATAAAAAGAGGTCTTTTCAGCAACGAGGCAGGTGTAGGCTCTGCTCCAAACGCCTCTGCCTCTGCAGAAATCAGCCATCCCGCAAAGCAAGGATTAGTACAGGTGCTTTCGGTTTTTATTGATACTCTGCTTGTCTGCAGTGCTACTGCATTTTTTTGTATGTGCTCAGGGGTTGAGCCGACAGCCGAGCTTTCGGGCGCACCCTATATTCAAGCGGCTTTAAAAGCAACTCTCGGTGATGCAGGCCCGATATTTATTACAATAGCTATGATGCTCTTTGCTTTTACAACACTGCTAGGCAACCTTTACTATGTTGATAAATGTTGGAATTATATGTTCAAAAAAATTCCAAGTCGGCGATTTATGACAGCTTACAGAATAGCCGCATCGCTTATCATATTTATAGGTGCAGGACTAAGTGCTGACCTGCTTTGGAATATCGCTGATATAACAATGGGAGGTATGGCCCTTATAAATATGCCTGTTATAATCATTCTAAGCAAATATGCATTCCGTGCGCTTAATAATTATGACGAACAGCGAAAGCAAGGCAAAGAACCTACCTTTAAAGTCAGCGATATAGGCCTTCCCCACAAAACCGATTATTGGAATTAAGTCTTTGAAGCGAGCATTTTTTATGCTCGCTGATTTTTTTGTTGACAAATTTATATTTATGTTGTATTATTGTGTTAGTACAATAATACAAGGATGGTGAGTACATGGCTTGGAGCTTTAATCAGCACGCACCTGTTTATATCCAGATAGCCGAGCGACTAAGAACCGATATAATTAACGGCACCTACGCCCCGGGGGAACAAATTCCGCCTGTGAGACAGCTTGCAATAACTGCGGCGGTAAATCCCAATACTATGCAGCGCGCTTTCAGTGAGCTTGAAACAGAGGGACTGCTTTGTGCAAAAGGAACGCAAGGACGGTATGTTACAGAGGATATAGCTATTTTATCTTCTGCCAGGCGCACTGCGGCTAGACAACTGGTCAGCGATTTTATAAAGCAAGCAGAAAGTATATCCATGAGCAAAGCAGAGCTTATAAAAATGATAGAGGAGGAATCGCAAGTATGAGTGTTTTAGAATGTGTTAACCTTTTTAAAGCGTATAAAAAAGGTGATTTTGTCATCAACAATATGAATATTTCTCTGCCCGAGGGAAAAATAATAGGTCTTTTAGGCCCTAACGGGTGCGGAAAATCCACCCTTATGAAGACTATTGCAGGACTCTTACAGCCTACTATGGGTAAGGTTTTAGTAGACGGAAAGGCGGTTGGAGAGGAAACCAAGGCATTAGTTTCATATCTCCCTGAGCGTACATATTTCAATTCTTGGATGAGGGTTGATGAGCTTATAAATTATTTTTGCGAATTTTATGCCGACTTTGACCGTATTAAGGCATATCATCTTTTGCAGGATTTAGGAATAGATACCAGAGCCAAGCTCAAAACCCTCTCAAAAGGTACAAAGGAAAAGGTTCAGCTTATTCTTGTGATGTCAAGAAATGCTAAGCTCTATCTTTTAGACGAGCCGATAGCAGGTGTTGACCCTGCGGCAAGAGAATATATTCTCAGCACTATTGTAGGCAATTATAATCCCGATTCAACCATAATTATCACCACTCATCTTATAACAGATGTTGAACAGGTGCTTGATGAATTTGTATTTATGACCTACGGCGGAAAAATTCTGCGTGCAGGCTCGGCTGAAGAGGCAAGAGCCGAGTCAGGCAAATCGCTTGATGAATTATTCAGGGAGGATTTCAGATGTTTGCAAAATTATTAAAATACGACCTGCGTTCGGTTTTTAAATATTGGTGGATAGCCGCCGTTTCATCGGTTGCTCTCGCAGTAATGGGCGGATTTTGTATTAATATTATAAATATCGATTATACCGAATACCACGCTATATATACCCTTGCAATTATAGGTCTGGTGCTATGTATTATAGGCTTAGTCATACCGCCTGTTTTAACCGAGGTTTTAATTTTAGTCAGAATATATAAGCATTTCTTTACAGATGAGGGGTATCTCACCTTTACCCTGCCTGTCAAAAAATCTCAACTTATCAATTCGAAAATACTTATGTCCCTTATTTTCAATATACTTACCGTTTTGGTATTAGGTATAAGTATTTTTGTGATGTTGGCCATAGGGCTTCCCGATATAGTTTTCGATAAAAAGCTTTGGGTAGATATAATAAACACAATAAACAATGTGGTAAAAGAAATCGGGATCGGGTTTACAGTTACATATATTGCCGAAGCGGTTATTTTGGTTATAGCCTCTTTCTTAATGTCTACCCTGACCCTGTTCGCTTGCCTTACAGTAGCAGCTGTTATAACACGCAAGCACAAAATTCTTGCTGCTATAGCTATATATTACGGTGCGAACTCAATACTCTCAGGTATCATGCAGTTTGTAATGATAGACGGCAGTTTTTTGAATGTATTCGAAAAAATCAACGCTCTGGGCGAAGGTCCGCAAAAGCTTTGCATTGCAATGATTTTGCTCGTTATTATCGGCTTTATGATGACAATAAGCTCAGGAATACATTTTCTTCAAAGTTGGCTCTTTGAGCGCAAGCTTAATCTTGAATAGGAGGTGCAGAAAATGAAAAAAATATTATCTTTGATTTTAGCTTTATTGGTTCTCTGCACTTTGCTTTCCTTTACCGCTCTCGCCGACTCAGAAAAGAAAGAGTCTCTCGATAACTACTGTACAATAAACAAAAATTTCGAGAGTATAACCTTTAGTAATAAAACCTATCTGCCGATTGAAAAGGAAAATTTTTCTGCCGCAATAACAGATTATGTTGATTTGAATGAAAAATTCGCCGACGAAAGTACAGAAGATATTTATAAATACATTGATGTGTATTATTATGAGGGTTTTTCATATTTACTACATGTCGATATCGAAACAAATTCCGACTATACAACAAAATATTATGTTGAAGAAAGCCATTATGCAGACTTTTTAAATGTACTAAACGGTGAAACAATAAGCGCCTACGGCACCGAGTCATACTATTCTTCTATCTATAGCTTTTCCTTAGAGCAGATAGAAAGCTGGATAGAAAATAGCGAAAAAATAGTTGACCGAGCCGACAGCCTTGCCGACTGTGAAACATTTTATCTGTATGCAACCGATAAAGGCGGAGCTCTTCGCAAAGAGGCAGGTATTATTCTCCGACAATACAGTACAGACGGCGGTGCTGATAAATATTATCTTGTATTCTATAAAGACTATGACCGCTCTCATTTCTATGCCGACGGTAGATATGCTATAGACAGCGACGTTGAGACTACCTTTTATTTGCTTTCAGATACAGAGCTATCCGCAAAATTAAGTGGGTTTTACGATACTATGCCCAAAGATGAGCTCGACTGGATGATAACAGGCGCATTACCGCAGGGAATTTTCTTTGTTATAACATTACTCTTCTTTGTGCTCTTGCCATTAGCCGTAATTATTCTTTCAGCAATTGTATTGCTTAAAAAGCGCCGAAACAACCCGTACCGCTTATCCCTTATTTCAGCTATAATTTCGGCTGTTGCTGTAATTATCGGTTATCTCGTTATTTTGATTCTTATCATTTAAATTTTAAAAGGACTGTAAGGCTAAAACCTTGCAGTCCTTTATTTTATTTCAACTATAACCTCATTCGGAAGACAGATGATACTCTGCCCTTTTCGGGAGATTTTTTTGTGATTGACGCAAATCTGATTTTTGCAGTCAGCACTTTCCATTATTGCTGAACCGTTTTTTATTACTATAGTATTGCCCTCAAGCGAAACCGTATTTTCTTCAAATAGGCTTCCCTCGAAAACCACATTATTATTTTGCGAAACGGTGACAGTACTGCCGCCCTTACCCCAGAAAAGCCATACCGTAAAACAAATCACCGCTAAAATCAAAACCGCACCGATTATTATTTTATCCCATTTTTTCAAACAGCAACACCTGCCTTTAAATTGATTTTAACACATCTTTACAAAATTTAAAAGTATGGTATAATATTTTATATGAAAAAATTTACGGCAGTTTATTTGATTTTCCTGCTTCTTAGTCTTTGCGGCTGTGAAGAAAATACAAATAGTCAGACCCGTTTTGTACTCGATACTGTAGCGACTCTTACAGCCGACTGCAGCGACAAGGTGCTAAACGAGGCTTTTTTGCTTTGCGAAAATTATGAAAAACTGCTAAGCCGTACAAAAGAGACAAGCGAGATTTATAAGCTTAATAATTCTACAGGCTTTATTGAGGTTTCAAAGGAAACCGCAAAAATTATAGAGCGTGCAGTTTATTATTCAAAAATTTCAGACGGCAAGTTTGATATAACCGTTTATCCTATAAGCAGCTTATGGGACTTTAAAAACCAAATAATTCCCGACCGCAATGAAATTGCAGAGGCTTTGCAAAATGTCGATTACGAGAGCATCGAAATAAACGGAAATTCTATAAATTTAAACGGCAAAAAAATTGACCTCGGCGGTATTGCAAAAGGTTATATTGCAGATGAAATAAAGGCTTTTTTGCTTGAAAACGGCACTGAAAAGGCGCTTATAAATTTAGGTGGGAATATTGTCGCTTTCGGCAAGGACTATAAGATTGGTATTCAGCGTCCCTTTAGCGACGATACTATTGCTACACTGCATATAAGCGATGCATCGGTTGTGACCTCAGGTATATATCAAAGATATATCGAAGCAGACGAAAAAATTTATCATCATATAATTGACCCTGATACAGGATACGGTGTGGAAAACGAGCTTGCAGGCGTTACGGTTATAGGAAAAAGCTCGCTTGACTGCGATGCTCTTTCAACCGTTTGTATGCTGCTGGGCACTGAAAAAGGCAAAAAGCTTATTGAGGGTATTCAGAATACCGAAGCCGTTTTTATTGATAAAGATGAAAATATCACCTTGACAAACGGGCTTTCAAAAAAAGGTGAAAATATTTATTTAAAGTGATACTATATTTATTTACAAATTTATGATAAAATAAATAATTATATTAATACTCAAAGGGGTATATTATGGGTTTACTTAAAAAAATATTCGGCGATTACAGCCAAAAGGAAATAAAAAGAATCCTGCCGCTGCAGCAAAAGGTGCTTTCTTTGGAAGAAGAATACCGCGCCCTTTCTGACAGCGAGCTCAGAGCTAAAACAGATGAATTCAAAGAAAGATTGAGCCTTGGAGAGACCTTAGACGATATTTTGCCCGAGGCTTTTGCCGCTTGCAGAGAGGCGGGCGACCGTGTACTCGGTATGAGGCATTTTCCTGTTCAGATAATCGGCGGTATTATTTTGCATCAGGGCAGAATTGCCGAAATGAAAACAGGTGAAGGTAAAACCTTGGTTGCGACTTTGCCTGCATATCTTAATGCGCTTTCGGGCAAGGGTGTTCATATTGTAACGGTCAACGATTACCTTGCTAAGCGTGACTCCGAGTGGATGGGCAAGCTCTACCGCTTTATGGGACTTTCTGTAGGACTTATTATCCACGGTATGGACCATGCGGCTAAAACCGAGGCATATAATGCCGATATCACCTACTGCACCAATAACGAGCTCGGCTTTGATTACCTGAGAGACAATATGGTAATCTACAAGGAGCAAAAGGTTCAAAGAGAGCATAATTTCGCTATTGTCGATGAGGTTGACTCTATTCTTATAGACGAGGCAAGAACACCTCTTATCATTTCTGGACAGAGCGATAAATCCACCGACCTTTATATTACCGCAAATACCTTTGCGCGCTCGCTCAAAATGGTAAAGGTACTTGAGATGGACGATAAGCAGAGCGATGAGGAGGCAAATTATGAGGGCGACTACGTTGTAGACGAAAAAGCTCATACTGCAACCCTCACCCCGCAGGGTGTTAAAAAAGCTGAACGCTACTTTAATATCGAAAACCTTAACGATTCTGAAAATATCGCTATTGCTCACCATATAAATCAGGCAATCCGCGCAAACGGTATTATGAAGCGTGATGTTGACTATGTTGTCAAAGACGGCGAGGTTATAATCGTTGATGAATTTACAGGCCGCCTTATGTATGGCAGACGCTATAACGAGGGTCTTCATCAGGCAATCGAGGCAAAAGAGGGTGTAAATGTTGCAAAAGAATCCAAAACCCTTGCAAATATTACATTCCAGAATTTCTTCCGCCTTTATAATAAGCTTTCGGGTATGACCGGTACTGCTATGACCGAGGAAACCGAGTTTCAGCAGATTTATAAGCTCGATGTTATCGAGATACCGACAAATAAACCGCTTGCAAGAATTGATGAAAACGATGTTGTTTATAAAACCGAAAAGGCAAAGTATAATGCAGTTATCAATAAGATAATCGCTTGTCACGAAATCGGTCAACCGGTTCTTGTAGGTACAGTTACAATCGAAAAATCCGAGCTTTTATCGGCAATGCTTAAAAAACGCGGTATAAAGCATAATGTCTTAAACGCAAAGCACCACGAAAAAGAGGCTGAGATTATCGCTCAGGCAGGAAAATTCGGCGCGGTTACTATTGCTACTAATATGGCAGGTCGAGGCACCGATATTATGCTTGGCGGTAATGCTGAATACCTTGCAAAGGCAGAACTAAGACACGACGGGCTTAGCGAAGAAATGATAATCGAGGCTACAGGCTTTGCCGATACCGATGATCAAGAGATTATAACCGCAAGAGAAAAATATAAGGAATATTACGATAAATATAAAGCCGAAATTGCCCCCGAGGCCGCAAAGGTACGCGAGGCGGGCGGACTCTCAATTATCGGTACTGAGCGTCACGATTCAAGACGAATTGATAACCAGCTTCGAGGCCGTGCAGGCCGTCAGGGTGACCCGGGTAATACTCAGTTCTTTATTTCTCTTGAAGATGACCTTATGCGCCTTTTTGCAGGAGAGCGAATTGCTACTATAATGGATACCCTAAAGGTTGAAGAGGATATGCCGCTTGAAAGCGGAATGCTTTCCAAAACCATTGAGGGTGCTCAAAAGAAAAAGGAAGGCATGAACTTTGCTATCCGTAAAAATGTGCTTCAGTATGACGATGTAATGAACAAACAGCGTGAACTGATTTACGCTCAGCGTAATAAGGTGCTCGACGGCGAGGATATAAAAGATACTATAATGCGTATGATAGACGAAACTATCGACTCCTACTGTTCTATCTACCTTGCCGACGATGCAGTTCACGATAACTGGGATTTAGCAGGGCTGCGCAAGTATTTCTTAGGTTGGATAACCACCCCCGAGGATTTGCATTTTGATGCTCAGCAGCTTGGCGATACCTCTAAGGAAGAGGTTGCCGAAATGCTGAAAGAAAAAGCTCGCAACCGCTATGAAGCTCGTGAAAATGAATACGGCAGTGAGGTTATGCGCGAGATGGAGCGCGTAATGCTGCTTAGAAGTGTTGATACAAACTGGATGGACCATATAGACGCTATGGATCAGCTTCGTCAGGGTATCGGTCTTAGAGCTTATGGTCAGCATGACCCCGTTGTTGAATATAGAAATGACAGCTATGATATGTTCGAGGGTATGACCAATACTATCCGAGAGCAAACCGCAAAGCTTGTGCTTTCTGTTCGAATAAGAAGTCAGGAAGATGTAAAAAGAGAAAAGGTTGCCGAGGAATCAAATGCAGGCGATAAACCGCTTACTGTCAAAGGTAAAGGTGCTGTCGGTAAAAATGCGCTTTGTCCTTGCGGTAGCGGTAAGAAATATAAGCGCTGTTGCGGAAAGGATTTGGACTAATGAAAAAAAGTATCAAAAAAATTATAATAATTGGCGTTATTGCTTTACTATCTATAATCGTTATTGCATCCTCATTTACCATTGTAGGTGCGGGTAATACAGGAGTTATTATTACTTTAGGCGCCGTTTCAGACAAGGTTTTATCCGAAGGTTTGCATATAAAAATTCCTTTTGCACAAGAAGTTGTACAAATAAATAACCGCACTCAGAAAATTGAGACAGACGGTTCAGCTTCCTCAAAAGACCTTCAGGTCATTACCTACCTTGTAGCAGTAAACTACCGTGTCGATTACGACTCTTCCGCTTCTCTTTTCAAAAATATCGGTGTAAATTACGAATCCGTAATCATTACTCCTGCTATTCAGGAAAGCATAAAAGCGGTTACTGCTCAGTACACCGCCGAAGAGCTTATAACCCGCCGTCAAGAGGTCAGCACTCAAATCAAAGATGCTTTGAGCGAAAAAATCGGTGAATATGGTATTGCGGTTGAGATTTTCAATATTATAAACTTTGATTTCTCAGAAGAATTTAATGCCGCAGTTGAGGCAAAGCAAACTGCTCAGCAAAATGCACTAAAGGCTGAGCAAGACTTAGCAAGAATTGAAATTGAAGCAAAACAGCAGGTAACTCAGGCAGAGGCAGAAGCCCAAAGTATCAAACTAATTCAGGATGCCCTCACTGCTTCTCCCGATTATGTTGAATATATTAAGTGGAATAAATGGGATGGTAAGCTCCCAACCGTTATGGGCGACGGCGACTACATAATGGATATCGACAGTATCACAGGAGCTCAGGAATAATGGATAAAGTATTGCTCCACTGTTGCTGTGCGCCCTGCTCGGTTTCCTGTGTCGAACCGTTGCGAGCCGAGGGTATAGAGCCTGTAGGCTTTTGGTATAATCCGAATATCCACCCATTTAAAGAATATGAGGCTCGTCGCGACTGCCTTATAGAATATTCTAAGGATATCGGAATGGAACTAATCGTTCGGGAAAACTACGGACTACGCGAGTTTGTCAAAAATGTTGCAGAAGATATCGAAAAGCGCTGTACCTATTGCTATGAGCACCGCTTGGAGGAAACCGCCCGTTTTGCCGCAGTGAATGGTTACGAGGCTTTCACCTCTACCCTTTTTGCAAGCATTTATCAAAACCACGAGCTTATGCTTAAATCGGCAGAGGAATATGCAAAAAAATACGGCGTAAAATTTTTATACCGAGATTTTCGCCCAAATTTCAGAAACGGCAACCAAAAAGCCCGCGATATGGGACTTTATATGCAAAAATATTGCGGCTGTATCTTTTCCGAAGAGGATAGATATATAAAACAAATAAATCGCGACAAAGAAAAATTCTTATAACAAAAACCACGCGACTATCGCGTGGTTTTCTTTAGGTTTTGCAACAAATGTTAGGGTGTCATTGCGAGGAATGTAATGACGAAGCAATCCGTAATATCCTTTTTGAAAAGAAAACGGATTGCCACGCTACGCTCGCAATGACAAATGCTAATTTTAATACCCCCCAACATTTGTTGCAGAACCTTTCTTTTTATACAATGACTGAGGCACCCCTGAAAATAGGGGTGCCTCAAAAGGAGACGTGTTTATCTCGGTAATATCATTATTCAACTATTTCTTTCTTAAGCCTTACCATATCTCTTACATCTACCTTCTTATCGGTATTTGCATCAGCAAGCTTTAATGCTTTTGGGATATAATGCTTTGTAAGATTCTTTCTAAGCAGCACAAGGTCATCAGAATTAAGAGTACTATTTTCGCTCAAGTCGCCTGCAATAAATTTATTATCAGAGAGGACGATTTCCTCGGTGTTTACAGTATCGGTAACCTTAATATCATGTGCCTTAGTTGCTCCTTGATACTGAGCAGCAAAGATATTACCTACGATATTATTAGAAGTGCCGTCATAAACAGTTTTGTATCCAATGACATCATTGCCTATTGTAACAGTTAATCTATCTGCCTTTTTAACAGCCTTAATATTAACATTGGAATAAATAGTACCAACACCAAGTGCTCCTGAATCATTGGTTATTTTTCCGTCTGTAATATCAAAATGCCTGTTATTTGTTTCGTATTGATTAACGCCTGTAATTATCGCATCTCCGCTGCTAAATACATCTGCCACGCCGTTTGACACATTACTATACTGAATCCATTGTCCGCCTGAGGGCTCTTCCTTAGCGGTAGCGCTTAACAAGAGCGCTTTAGCGGTCCAATCCCAACGGGAATGATAGTCAGCATAGGTTAATACAAAATCGCCTACATCCTCGTTAAGCCAGCCTGATGTATATACTACAGGATTTCCGCCGCTGTATTTAGCAGAAACGCTGTCCTTAGTTGAAGATACTGTACCCTCACCTACAGTTGCAACACCACTTACTGTAGCAATAGCATGAAGAGAAGAAATATTATCACTAAGAGCAATATTTCCAAGTATCGCATTGCCATTTTCAAAGGTGATAAGACCGCTGTCATATACCTTTATGTTTGTAATAGAGCCGTTTGCATCATCAAGATAAAGTTTACCGTGCCAGTGAGTATTTGCACCCGTTGATGTTACAGGATAAGCTGCATCCTCTTCAGCTACAGTCATAGCCTTAACACCGTCAACATATACAGTTATATCTTCCATATAGCGTACAAGTTGAATTTCATAATATTTACCGTTTTCAAATCCATCGAAACTATCAAGAACCGTAATTTCACCTGCAACTGTGCGATTAAGAGTCATACCACTTGCAGTTAATTCAAGGCTGTAGCAATTTGAATAATCATCATCTACAACATCAAAATACCATTTTGAATTATTCTGAGCGGTATATTCGAAAGAAGTCGAGAAATTTGAAAGTTCTGTATCGTAAATGGGAGTTGCAACATTGTTCCAACTCTGCTTCTCTGCAACAGGGACAGCCACTGTTACAGTTTTCTCCTCAACAGGAGTATTAACTACAGGGTCTTTAACCTCATCCCATAAAAGTTCATATCTTACTATATCGGGATTTCCGGTATATGCATTTGTATAGTTGATTAAATTTAAATATTCAACGCCATCCTTTTCTACAAAGAAAGGCTCTGCATAATGACCATGGCCACCTAAGGATGAAGCAGTGGTCATAGGCTCCTCTATTACAACATATGTTTCAGGTGCTAAATTTTCAACGTCAAATTTATAAAGTGCTAACTCCTCATTTGCACCACTTCTTACATTTCTGCAAACGAGATAATATTCACCGTCCTTTTTGAAAATCTTAGGTCTTCCAATATACTGTATACAGGAATATTCATCTGAAACAACACTCTTATTAGTAATGTTGAAATCAGCATCGGTTGTGAATACAGTAGTTTTCAAATCATAGCCACGGCAAACGAAGAAGAACCCGCCATCATCCAAAGGCTCTAATGAACTTTCGTTAATACTCATACCGCTAGCTTCTGTAACATTCATAACATGCTCCCATGTATACCCGTTATCGGTAGATTTAATTACATGAACTGCGGTATCTCCATTATTATATTTATCATAGCCTGCAAGGGTGTTTGCGTGTGAGCCGCCTGTTATAGCTAACTCATAAATAGTATCTCCAACAACTGCATCATCAAATGTGCTGAAATACTGAACACCGTCGGTATCCTGCAAAAGAGCGAATTCGTCATTATTAGTAGGCTCATCCTCTGTATTGCCGGGGTCAAATACCCATTCGTCAGCGTACGTGCCAGTTTCAGCATCATATTTCAGACGATATTGCTTTACACCGATAGAAGTAAGCTCAGCGGTTGCAGTCTGACGGTCTAAAAACGCTACAATATCGCCGTTAGGCATCTTTGCAAGCTCGGGATTTTGAGGATTCTCGCCTTTAACATTATAAAATGATTCGCGACTTACAATTTCCTCTGTTTTCGGATTATAAATCATTATATCATCATGACCTTCATTATAAGCATGACCTATACCGCGCTTAAATACTACCATAACCTTTTCATCACTTAAATGCAAAAGTGTAGGGAACGCAGAATATGCGTGGGTATAATATTCATCTGTTTCAGGAGTCTCGGTATCACCGTCATAAAGGATTTCAACTTCATTATACTCGGGTATGTATCTATCCACAGTCTTAGGCGCCTCCTCATCTGTGGGGACTGTAATATCATCAAGATAATATGTTGTTTGCTGGTTATTAAACGGACCTATACCAAAACGGTCAAGATAACCAAGGTTTTTATTTCTAAAGTTTAAACCCTCCAAAGATGCAGCATCGGTTTCGCCTTCGTTATAATATACATCCCAAGTTTTAGCCGAAACATCAATAACGAACCGTACTGTTACCCATTCGCCACGTGAGTATGCGGTATCAGCTCCACTATTTACAAGAGTGGCATTTGTGCTGCCGTCTTTTGCAAAGATTTTACCATCTGCATAAAAGTAAAATCCCACAGCATGATACTCTGTAAAAGGACTGCTGTACTGATTGGCAAATCCCAATGTGGTATTGGCGCATTTATCAAACTTTAACTTTAATGTAAATTCAAACTTATCACTCATATCTATAAATTCAAGTACGGTTGATGTTCGAAGCGAAGTAGAATCGTCCACCGCCTTAAGGCAATTCCCCTGTTCGGTATCCGACACAACCGAATGCTTGCCTTCACTATCGCCCGAATTAATATAAAACGGTTCAGGCAGGCCATCACCAATGTCATTATCCTCAAAATCGATAGTTTTATACCAAATTTCGTCTGTTGTCGTCGCAGTTGTATTAACACACGACAAACCCACTGTCAACATTAATGCAAGGCATAACGCAAAAGATAAAAGCGCTTTAATTTTCTTAGACATAACTTTCCTTCTTTCTAAAATTTATAATAGTACTTTATGGTTTAATTATACCTTAAATCAAACCGTTTGTAAATTTCCCAACAAGTCATATTTAACCTGATATCGTCGTACAGGAAATGTGTATTTAATTTACAGCCTTTATATTAAAAAATGATCGGGTGCGAAAACAACCGAGCGGTTCTTTTAAGCTATTAATTTTTTAATTCTTTTTACGGCGCTTTTTCGCCATTAAAATAACGAAGAAAATTATTGCCGCAGCAGCAATTACCGACACAGGAATAATGACTGCCAGAATCGGGAATTTGCTTTCCTCTTCGACAACAGGCTTTGTATCGGTAGTCTCATCCGTATCTTCCTTTTCTTCTTTTATCTTTTCATAGATACGGTCAACACGGAAAATTTCGCCAATTTCATCGTCCAATGAGTTTACAGGCTCAGAAATAGTATAATCAGGATAATTTACTATCCGCATATTATCGAGTGCAAAATCTGAGCACCAGGCATGAACGAAGAAATCGCCATACGAAAGGGTTTGATGAGGCTCGAAGGATTCGATTGTAGCCTTTTCGGGCATATTCTCACTGCTAGCCCATACCCAAACGGTTATTTTGCCGCCCTCAACTGCTATACGAAGAGTATGCTGCCTACCGTCATTAATTTCAGGTATCTTAGCATAACCTATGCAGGTTTTAACACCGAACCGACTTGAAATAAGCTGAATATTGGCATCCTCTACCTTGGCATAATTATCAACATGGTTTTTATCAGCAGCAATGTTGCTTCCCAATAATGATAAGTAAACCGAGCTGTAAAGGTCGCCGTCTTTTCGCTCAGTATGCCAGCCGAATCGGGTTATATTCCAGTCGCCTCTATACCCCAGATAATCAAACTCGGCTGTAAAGTCTTCAAGCCAATCGTCCTTAGCAAAACCGCCAATCTGCATATAATTATTATGGTTTGTATTAAAATGCAGATTCTGAGCCGCTTCGTCTACTGTAAGGCTGACGCCTGTATCCTTTTCGGTATACAGCTTGACCGGAGCCTTACCGTCTGAAAAATCGGTATCAAGAAGTGTTTCTTTTTCTATCGATAAATCGGGCTTTTTGGCTTTTTCTATATCTGTCCCCTTGTATATAACGATATCTCTGAGTCTTACAGAGCAATCGTCATACATATACATATAGATTCCGCCATAAACGCCGTCAGACGAGCCTTTTAAGATATATGCATCCTTTTCCTTAGCATTTTTAGCTCGGATATTAACCGTTATATCTCCGTCTTTGACAGTGATATGGAAACAGAATGCACCATCAGTAATATCAGCAATATCGGCAGTTTGAAGTTGTTTGTGTCTGCCGTTATCATTCAATAAAAGCTCTACATTATAGCCCTTGTCACCCGCTGTACCCTGACCGCGGATACGCAGAATAAAACCGTTTCTGCCGTATTTATCGGTAGAGCCGAAATAGAACTCATTGGTCATCCAATATCCGCTCGCATAATATGTAAACGACATATCCATATCGCTTACCTTAGTATCGCCGATCAACGACTTTTCAAGATACATTGCATTGGCGTGAGGATTGGTTATCTTATACCAAGGGCCCTCAATTTCATAAACCGCAGGCTCTTTTACAAAGAGCTTTTCTTTGGTCTTTTTAGTATTATAGAACTTTAAAAGCTCGGTTTTGCCATCGAATTCAGGCTTTTTATTTGCCGATGAACCGCCTGCTTTCGAGGGTGAATAATCCGCGTAGTTTACTATTCTCATATTATCCAATGAGAAATTTCCACACCAGGAATGAACAAAGAAATCACCGTAGGAAAGAGCTTGGTGCGGCTCAAAGGCTTCTATTGTAGCCTTTTCGGGCATTGCTTTGCCCTTTTCCCAAACCCAAACGGTTATATTACCACCGTTAACCGCAATTCGGATAGTATATTCGATTCCGTCATTGATTTCAGGAAGCTTTGCATAGCCTATACAGGTTTTAACCCCAAAAATACTTGAAATAAGCTGAACATTAGCGCCCTTAACCTTAGCAATATTATCATTATGATTTTTGCTTTTTACTACCTCGCTGCCTAAAACTGCAAGGTATACAGAATTATAAAGGTCGCCGTTTTTGCGTTCAGTATGCCAACCGAATCGATTTATATTCCAGTCTCCTCTGTGACCAAGATAATCAAACTCGGCTGTAAAATCTTCAAGCCAATCGTCCTTAGCAAAACCGCCTATCTGCATATAATGGTTGTCTCTGGTATTGAAATGAAGCCTTTCATCTACAACCTCAAGGGTAACACCTGTATCCTTTTCGGTATATAGCTTAACAGGAGCCTTACCGTCTGAAAAATCGGTATCAAGCAGTGTTTCTTTTTTTACCGACAAATCAGGCTGCTTTGCATTTGCTATATCTGTTCCCTTATAAATAACGATATCGCGAAGCCTTACTGTGCAGTCATCATACATATACATATAGATTCCGCCCAAAACACCGTCAGCAGAACCTTTAAGTATATATGCATCCTTTTCCTTAGCATTTTTAGCCTTTATACTAACCGTTATCTCTCCGTCTTTTACAGTTATGCGAAAAGAATACGCACCGCCTGTTATATTAGGGATATTTTCGGTTGCAAGCTGATTTGAGCCGTGCAAAAGCTCAACATTATAGCCTTTTTCACCTGCCGCTCCCTCGCCTTTTATACGAAGAACAAACCCGTCCTTGCCGTATTTATCGGTTGAGCCGAAATAAAACTCATTGGTCATCCAATATCCGTCTGCATAGTATGTAAACGACATATCCACATCGCTTACCTTAGTATCACCGATAAGCGATTTTTCAAGATACATTGCATTGGCGTGAGGATTGGTTATCTTATACCAAGGACCCTCAATTTCATAAACCGCAGGCTCCTTTACAAAGAGTTTTTCTTTTGTCTTTTCGGTATCATAGAATTTTAAAAGCTCGGTTTTACCGTCATCCTTTATATCCTCAGAGCTACTGTCATCCGAGGAGGTATCATCATTATCAGTATCATCATTTGAGATAATCTCATAGTTTTCGGTATCATAAACCGAGATATTGCTGATTTGAGAATTTCCCTGACGGTGATACCAATAAATATTACCCTTTAAGTAATCACTATCGGAAATTTTTTCTACGAGCACAGGCTCTTCTTCTGCGTCATAAAGATATATTTTTATCTCGCCTGCTTTACGGGCTATACGGACTGTTTTTACAGTTTCGCCCCAATATTCATCAATAGAAGCATCAGCTAAAGAAAGCTTAGCAATTTCCCCGTTTTTCAAGGAGCTTAAATTATAATACGGACTGCCCTCTGCTTCTGCGCCAAAGGTTACAGCATAGCCATTTTTATAAAGCTTTTCAGGGGTCCACTGATATGTCTCGCCATCCTCTGCTACAATATCACCTGCAACTGAGAAATAGAATATATCCTCAATCCAATCGGGGCGGCTTGCAGTTATATCAAACTCTAAAACCATATCCCCTACAGTCTCGCTAAGCCAAGCGGATGAATGTACTGCTCCGTTGACATCGGCAATATCAGCGCTAATTACATCCTTTTCAAGCTTAACAGTATTTTTAGCATCCGTTTTAGCTATTTCAGAGATCTTATCCGAAAGAGTATAAGGCTTAAGCACAGCCTCTGTATCGGTAAAGGTTATACGGCCGCTGTCATACACAGCAATATTCGAAATATCGGCTGATGACTCAAGCAGTATCTCACCCATATAATTTTCGCTGTCAAAACGGACATCTGCAGTCAAAACCGTCTTTTTATCAACTGCCACGCTCACCTTATCATTATCGCGGGAAACTGCTATATGGTATACTTTTTCGCTCTCGGGAGAAAACTCTGCTGATGCCAGCTCAGTTTCGGTGCTACCGTTAATCTCAAGTACAGAGATTTTTCCATCATTAAATTTGACAGCACCGTATTTTCCCTTGGTTTCGGTTAAAGTATCAACGGTGTAGTCATCAATGTCTTTGAAAGAGATATTATCTATATATAAACTCTCGCCGCCATATATCTTGAAGCTTTTGTTATCACTATCAGCAGAGGTATCCACCGTCTCGCTGAAAACAGGATCGGAAAATTCATCAGTAGCAGAAACATATACATCAATAGCGCCGTTATTATAATCTATGCGGAAATAGTTTGTAGCCTCGCAGGTATATTTTCCGCTTGTATCCTTTGCTATTTCATTGCCATCCTTAAGCAATCGCAAAGCATAAAGGCCGTCACTGGATATTTTTTTACCGCTTATATGAAGCTCCAGTCCATTACCGAGGACAATGTATTTATTGTCCCAATCAAGGCTTTTAGAATATGCTGAAAACAAAAGACTGTAATTAAGGCTTAAATCACATATTTCCGCTTCTCCTGCCCAATGCGCTGAGTGGAGCATTTTTCCGCCGTTCGAATCATCCTCAAGGGTTGTATACTCAGGTGCTACAGCGGTTGCAGAATCAAAATTTTCAGAATAAGTATTGTTATATGTATATGTCTCGGTAACCTTTGTTTCATAACCGCTTTGGGTTAAATCGATAACGGTTATATCATCAAAATAAAGGCCTGTATTACCCTGCCATATACTGATAGAGTTTTTTGCAGTATAGTTATCCGCAGGCAATTCGGCTGCAAATACAGTTTCATCGTCACTAATATCACTATCGGTGCTTAAAGCTACCTTAACTGCACTGCCCTCAACAATAACCTTTATATACGAGCCGCCGTCAATCATATGAAGTTTATCATCGATTGTTTTTAAATCAAATGAGGCTACAACGCTATCTCGGTTAATAAGCTGCAAAAACATTGCAGAGTCACCGTGCTCCTGGCCTACCAAAGAAAGATATAAATCCTCTTTAAGATAAAGCTTCATCTGACCCCAATCACGATTTTGCAAAGCGATAAAAGCTGTAACAGAAAAATCATTTTCTATTTTAGCTATATTATAGGTTTCCCAATCCGGAACACTCGCAACAATACCATGATTTTCAAGCTGAACAGTAGCAAAGCTTCCGTTATAATTCTCAAAATCTTCAGAAAAAACAGTCTTTTTAAAGCTACTGTCATAATCATAGGAAAGCTTGAATCCGCCAGCTTCTTTTTCGGTATAATTGAATACCGTTGTAAAATTAGAAAGCTTTTGCGAATAAAGCGGTTGTTCGCCAAGGGTTTCGCTTTCAATGACAGGATTTACAACTGCATAAGCCGCATCATCCTCTGCTTTCGTTCCGATAGCCAACGGAATAGCCACGCATTGCAGCACCAACGCTATCGAAACAAAAAAAGTCATAATTCTTTTTTTCATAATTGCCTCCAATTATTTACGATTGCCAAACAAATATATAAAGTTTTTTTAGAACATCTCAAACTTAAACGTTATGCCTGACTGCTCGGGATTTGAATGAATATTAACAATACTTTTATTGCTTCCGTAATATCCTGAGCCTATTTCAAAAGAGAAATTATCTGCATTCAGTTCAAACTCACCTATACCCGTATTGCTCACAAGCTCACCGTTAAAGGTTACTCCTCTCTCGTTTAATTTAACTGTATAAACCTGAGGAACATCCGAGATCTTCACAGTCTGCCTGCAAATTTCTTTACCGCCAAAGCCGAAGAAAACAGTTCCAAACTCACATTTATCCTGATGACTGCCTACAGAAAGAAGCATACGAACCGTAATTGACTTGAAAACCGTACCGTTTATCGGCTCATTTATACAGTATTGCAGCATTCCGTGTGAAAACCAGATATGATTTACCGTTTCCCTGTCGGGAATCATAAAATAACGGGGGTCGTCGATAATGCCCTTAACCGTATTTTCGTTTCTAAGTCCGCAGGGTGCCTGCAAATCAACAGCCTTGCTGTAGCTTCCTATTGTCAAAAGCTCTTCTTGCTTTTTCAACTGATTTGAAGCACTTAATAAAATGGTGATAACATCCTCTTCCAAACAGCAAACCTTTTGTCTGCCGCGGCTGGAAGGTCTTGACTCGCTTCTCACGATTCCACAATTCTCCAGCATAGTGACATGCCTTGTAACAATAGCTGCAGAAAGGTTGAGCTTACTTGCTATATCTTTTATATTAAGCGGTCCTACCGAGAGTAAGCGAATGATTTTCAATCGGGTTTTCGATGCCATTGCATCAAAAAAATCCAGATTTTTTTCCTCCGCATAAATTCTCATACCCACTTTTCACCGTCCCAACATACTTTTCTGCCAAGGTCTGTATCAAAATATTCAGTAACGTATTTACATAATCTGTAGCGAGGTCTTTCGGCTGTAGTGCCGCCCATTATAAGCGCGCCCTTTTTGATGAAGTTTATGGTATCGTCATCACTTGCAAATTTCTCATAAACCTCATTATCCTCTTTAAACGTATAATAAGAATAATTACCAATATCTACATAATATATACCCTTGCAGTCTGCATTTCGGGCGATAAATTTAAATTTTTCGCCATAAGGCAAAATCAAGCCTTCGTTACCGCTATTGCAATTAGATTCCGCTGTAGGGTCGTTAATACCGCAAACATCCAAATGACCTATTCTGAGATAATGATTAGAAGAAACAATCTCTTTTTCGGTTAAGCATAAATCGTAATTAGCATTATAAAGCTTTATCAAAGAGGTATTATCTCTTTCCAAAGGTATATAGTTATAGCTAATCGCACCTATTTCACCAGAGGAATTATTAAGCTCTACTAAGCCTCTTCCCTCGGTTAAAACACTCACACCGCCTATATGCATAGAGGAAATATGAAAGCCTTTGACATTATTCAATGAAAGCGCAGCTTTACGGCAGCGGCTGTTGAGCATAACCATCTGGCTCATAGAAACATTTACCTCGTCTCCGTCCAAATGGAACAATGAATCAACAGAATCCATATTAGACGACATAAACACATTAGAAAAAACATTTCCTATACGGTGTTTTGCACCGTAATCAACAGCTCTGAACGAGAAATTCTGCAATTCAAGATTTGCATGTTCAATACTGAAAGGACCGCCGCCTGCATAGTCTCTGGGCATATAAAAGCAGGTGCCGACATTTTCAATTCTCAGATTTTTAATTTCAGAGCCGCGTTGCAACGGCCAGGTATCGCCATGCATAAGAATTCCTACGCGTTCGCCCTCTTTTTCCTCACCTGTAACTATGCCCTCTTTATACATCAGCAGCATATCTGTTATTTTACAGCTTCTTCCTGCCATTAAAATAGGACTGTCCTTGTCGGTGCTTATAGAGATTATATGCGTCTGAAAAGCTCCACTGCCTATAAAA
The DNA here is from genome assembly GCA_045541175.1 of Acutalibacteraceae bacterium. GTDB lineage: Bacteria > Bacillota > Clostridia > Oscillospirales > Acutalibacteraceae > UBA737. The sequence continues at coordinate 66,125 of JAZQIP010000046.1, read as the reverse complement.
TTCTGATTTTCTATCTTAAGTGTTTTACTCACATAATATATTCCCGCAGGTACAAAAACACTGTTTCCTGTAGCAATTGCTTTCAAGAAAGCTTCCGTATCATCCAAAAAGCTATTCGGCTTTGCTCCGAAATCAACAACATTTGCATAATCCTTATGAATACCAATCATATTATCCTCAATTTTCATAGCTCATTCTCTTAATTTTATTTTTTATATTCAACCCAACCCTTGCCGTCGTAAACAAGTAGCTGCTCAACGGTTGTATCATAATAGGTCGAGTAATTTTTGCAAAGGCATTTAGTAGGACGGCTTTCAGTAGGACCGTAGCCTAAAATATTTCCCTTTTTAAGATATGTCACATTTTCTTCGTCACACGGGAAAACCGAAAGGGCTTCGCGGTCATCCTGATAGGAAAACCATGCATAGTTATCCACAGTTAAAAGATAATCGTTTTCTGCCTTTTCCTTGCGGTCAACTATTTTATAGCCATTGTTTTTAATTCCTCTGTTTTTCCATTCGCCATGGAAAGAGGCGGGGTCGTTAACACCCTTCACCTCAACAGTACCTATAAAGAGCTCGTTATTATCCTTATCTGCGTCACCAAGCAACAAAAAGCTGCTGTTATCATAAGAAACACGGCTCCAATATACAACAACACTTCCTATTTTTCCGCTTGTATTATTGCATTCAACATATCCGTTGCCCTTTTTGGCAATATCCATACCCTCAATATGTATTGTAGAAATATTAAGGTTTTTAACCCCGCTCAGTTCAACCGAGGTTTCAGTGCGGAAATGCTCGACATTAAGCTGGTCTATAGTAAGATTTTCTTCGCTTCCCGCAAATCTTACGCCGACATTAGCAAAATCATTAAGAGGCTCTCCGATAGCTCCGACATACATATTTGAAATTTTGTTATTCTGTCTTCCGCTTGATAAAAGCTCAACACCTGCATAAGAAACCTTGCTGAATTCGGTTGTATCAATAACAAGACCTTTACTCGGCTTAGCATCCTTAGGCTCATAAATACCTGTACCGCATTTGCCAAAACCCACACACATAATTTCGGAGCCTTCGGTAACACCGCCGTTTGTACCAAGGCAGAACAATACCCTATCGCCTTGTTTTTCAGTTCCGTCAGTTTTTTGGTTGGATGCGGACAAGTCCTTAACCTTAAAGCAACCGTCAGCTTTTATTAAAGGCTCGTCACCTGTAGCAATAAGACTTGTAAGGGTAGAGCCTGCTCCTATAAGCTGAGCATTTTTAAGCTCTATAGATTTTGAAAATTCATATTTTCCCGAGCCGAAATAAATGCTTTTTCCCTCTTTAAGCGCTTTGTTCACCTTATCAGAGCAATCTCCGCTTTCGGGCATAACATCTATTTCCTCTGCATATACAAATTCCGTTGACATAGTATTATTCACCGCTTCATTTTTCTCTTTTTGATTACAACCGCTTAAAAGCAACAGAGAAATAACACAAAATAATGCAATCAATCTTTTCATTATTTCCACTCCTCGCCATTCCATATCACATATCTTCCAAGTGTTGTATCATAATAACGGGAGTAATATTTGCAAAGACATTTTTCAGGGCGCTCATCGGTTGAGCCCTCGGTTGCTATTTCACCCTTTTTAAGAATAAACAAACCGCTCTCATCAGCAGGGAAATTATCCCAATCAAAGTCAGAGTTTTTAACTATATATTCATCAACCGTAAGATAAAAATCACCTTTGGAATCTTCTGCTCTGGATATTATGTTTTTAACATTTGCCGAATTAAAGCTATTAAGCTTGAGAGTTCCTATATGAAGTCCGTTTAAGGTGTTTACACTGCCGTCTATATAGTAAGCGTCATTAACGCTGATTAAGGGATTTTCAGAATAATGGGTATCGCAGTAATCGAATGTAAGCTTATCAATACTTGCAACCGATGAATCCCAAGTTATTATGGGATGATGCAACGCATAAACATTATCAAGTAAAATTGATTTTGCTGAAATTGCATTCATTCTCTCAAATACTACAGGTGTTTCAGCAATAGTATCCTTTATAATCATTGAATCAATAGCAGTTTCACTTTCTTCACCAACGAAATATACCGCAGAATCTGCACGGTATTTACCCGAAGAAACAGTAACGCTTTTGAAATAATTTCCCGTCCTTGTTTCGCTTCTCCAGTCAAAGCCTCTGAAAGAGAAATCCTTAACCGTAACACCGTCGAAAGTAACTGAAAAGACAACATCTTCGTCGGTATCAAAAATCCCGAAACCGCTGGCAAGACCTGTACCTACATTTTCCACCGTAACATCGGTAAATCTTGAGCCTCGCTGTAGACTAAGAGTTCCTGAACAGTATATTCCTATACGCTCACATTCGGTTTCCTCTCCTGTTAAAAGACCGTCCTTATATTTAAAGGTAATTCCCGAAATGCTGACAGTTCTGCCCGTCTTTACAATAGGCATATTCTTATCTTCAAAATCTGCTACGATAACCGTCTTATCCGAACCGTCGCCTACAAGGTTCATATTCGCAATATCCAGCGTTTCATTGATGACATATTCACCCTCAGGAAGATATATCGTCGATTTCCAGTTCATTGCTTTTTTTATGGCGCCCATATCATCAAGCTCATCATTGGCTTTTGCGCCGAAATACAAAACATTGCTATAACCGGGATTCACTTTTGCAGTATCGCTCATTGCTAAAACTCCTATTCCGGAAATTAATGAAATTGAAATAATAATACTGGTAAAAATACTAAGATACTTTTTCATCTTTTCCTCCTAACCTACTATTCCGCTGCTCTCTATACTCTCGGTGAAGAACCGTTGCAGGAAAACATACATAATTAACAGAGGTATGATACACAACAGACATGCACACTGTGTATAAAGCAAAGCAATATACGGATTTGAGCCGATTTCAGCAAAGGTATTACCCTTCATAATAGTTCCTATCATAGAAAGGGATGCCGAGAGGGTTATAGGCTCATTGAAATACATCGTAACTGTGCTGAAATCATTCCAATACCAAACAAAAGAAAACAAAAAGCATGAAACAAATGCCGACGATGCATTAGGAACCATTATTCCGAAATATGTACGAAGAATAGAACAGCCGTCGATACAGGCCGCATCCTCAAGCTCTCTCGGCAAATTACGGAAAAACTGGCGGAAAATATAAATAAAAAGTCCGCTTTTAATTCCGACGCCTAAAACAGCCGGTACATAAAGAGTAAATTCTGTATTCAAAAGGTTAACCGTAAGCGGCTGACCTACAAAAAGTCCTATTAAGGTTCCAAGACCTAAAAAATCGAAATTCTTATATCCCATATACATCGGTATGGATATGCTTGAGGGCGGTACTATAATACTGAAAAGCACACACCCAAAAAACAACGCCTTGCCCTTGAAATTAAAACGGGCAAATCCATATCCTGCAAAGGCACATATAATAACATTCAAAATTGTTGAGATAAGTGAAACTTTGACAGAATTAAAAAGCCGTGGGAAATAATTTATCATCTCGAAAACCTTTTGAAAGTTAACCGTTGTAAAGCTTTTGGGAATCCAGATAACAGTCGGGTCAAATATATCATCAACCGTTCTGAAAGACATACTCAGCATATAAAAGATGGGGTAAAGGATAACAAAGCACATTGAAACAAGGAAAATTGCCCTTATCATACCCACAGCAAAGCCACGGCTTTTATTGATAAGAATTTGTTTTTTTCTTTCATTCATCAAAATTTCACCTTACTTTACTGTATAAGTAATTCTTCGGTTAATTATATAATAAACCAAAGCGATAACTGTACCTATAATGATAAAATATATCCAAGAAAGAGCAGAGCTGTATGAAAAATCAAGATCTCTTCCTATGCTGACAATATACTGCATAACCGAATTTGAATAATCGGTAAAATTATCAATTATGGTATAGATAAGATTAACCATTAAAATCGGCATTACCATAGGAAATGTAATTTTCCAAAATTTTTCCCAACTTGACGCTCCCTCAACATCTGCCGCCTCATAAAGCTGAGACGATACGCTTTGAAGACCTGCTATAAACAAAACTATCTGCAATCCGGATTTCCATGTAAGGTCGAAAATATTGGAAATAGCACTTGAAATTATGCCAACAATATCAGGCGATAAGCCCGCCTCAAGCAAAGCGGTGGTCATAGAAAATGAGCCTGATGAGAAAAGCATAGCCGACCTTGAACCGTTTATAAGAGACGAGGAAACATCGTCATTCATATAAGAAAGGATTATTCCGCCTGAGCCTACAATAACAGGTATGAAAAAAATCGAGCGCGCAACCGTTCTGCCTTTGAAATTCTGATTTAATACCACTGCCATAAACAAGCTGAAGGCTAATACAAGCGGCACACTGTAAAGCAGGTCGGAAAACTGCGATACAAGCATCCTAGGAAAAGAAATATCGCTTCTGAAAGCTTTGATATAATATTCAAAGCCTATAAAATCCAATTCCATTCCGCCGGGTGTTATCGTAGTTTCAGAAACCGAATATGCCGCCGAATTTATAAGCGCACGAACAATAATAAACAGAAAGCCCAAAAGCCACGGAAGGATAAACAAAAAGCCTGCAAAGGATTTTTTTGTTTCATAACCCATTTTTATTCCTGTGAGTTTTTTCATGCTTATCCCTCCTATAATGTGAATTTATATGTATTTCCGTCAATATCCAAAGCCTCAACGGTTTTTAATTCTCGGTCAACCGTGATAACAACTCCGTTTGAATAACCGGTTTTTGAAATATCTCCGTTTTTAGAATAGCTGACCATATATCCGTCACCTATAAAGGCATCAAGCTCTTTGAAATAGCCTGTGTATAGCTTTATATCATCATAAAGCAGCTCGGCATTTGATTTATAAAGCTTATTAAGTTCTGTTGAGACAACTGAGTATTCATCCTCGGTTATCAAATCAAACTGAAGTGCCGAACCGTTTGCCGCAGCCTCTAAAACAGCCGTTTTTTCATCGGCAGCAAGGTTTATAGCCTCACTTGTATATTTAACCATTCCCGAAAGCACCAATTGAACAAACGGTATATCCTCATCAAAAATATTTCCCTGAGAGGATGTACTCGGTACATTCTGAGCAAGCTTAGTATATTTAAGAACATAATCCGCAGGCGAATCAAAAGCAGTACAAACGGTTATATTATCGCCTATAGCAGCCGAAAGTGCCGCAGAGGTTTCGTCGAGATTATATCTGTTTTTCTTGGAAAAATCAGAATAAAGCTCTGTAGAAAGCCCGCCTAAAGACAAGCCTATTCCCTCGTATTTTGAAATCTTCTTATTCACATAAGAAGTCATTTTGCTAAAAGCCGAAGGTTTGAGTAAAGAATATCTGCCTAAATCCTTATTTTTATGATAGTTGCTCATATAAAATTCATAGCAATATATAGGAGCATTGCTAAGACTTTTTGCAGAATAGAACCATTTATTATAACCCTTACCCGACTTTTTAAAGCTATTGATATTAGTACTTAAGTAAAAACTGCTGTTGTTATTTGAAATGAGGTCTGAAAGCTTCTTGATTTCAGATTTTTTACCTATAACCGAGACAGGCTTCATAGAATAATCTATTTTTCCTGCCAATTGCTCTCTGCTCCAAGAACGCAAATTAACAGAAAAGCTGTCTATATTTTCTTCATAAAGCGAGGATACGAATTTTTCTATATCTTCAAGCTTTGAAAGAGCAGAATTAACTGTAACAGGAAAGCCTAAAACCGACTTTTTCTTTTTAACTGCACAGTAAAAATCCAAAGCAAAATCTCCCATGTTCTGAGATTTGGTCTCGAAGCCGTCTCTCTCGGACAGATATTTTTTATAGGTTTCTGCCATAGAATTATAATCGGCATTTTCACTTGTGTTTGAAATATAGGTTATACCTATTTGCTTTATCTGGATTTCGGTCATTTCATACAGCGATGCTGTTTTAGCACCCGAGGTATCTTCACCTAAAACAACCGAATCGTCGGCCCTTAAATCAAATGCGGTATAAACATTGGCATAGGATGTTATAGCATTATTGGGATAGCACCATATTGTACCCTGAGCGGCACCCTCGGTTACAATAGCTGTTACAACCGAATTTTCCTTTTTTATGCCGAAAACAGGCATAGCTACCGCATAGCTCTCTGTACTTTTAGCTACGACATATTTTGAAAGGTCATCGCCGTAAATATGAGCAGAATAGCCGAGCTTTGTATGTTTACCGTTATTAAAATTCATTATAGCTCCGCTACCGTCTGCTACCATTATATAACCCTGCTCGTCATTAGCTCCTGCGCCGAAATACGGCAAAAGCGAGATGCGAAACAGCATAAACTCATCGGCTTTTTCTTCCCTTATTTCCTGACAGTTAACCACTGCCTTTATGCCCTTATCGTCAAGGCTTATTTCTACAGGAATAACAATGCCCAACTGTTCAAAGTTATAAATCACTTTAAAGCCGTTTGCAGTTTTTTCTATAGAAGCGCCTTTGCGTCTTGAGCTATTAGCCTCGCTGTTGGCTTTTTTATACTGGTCGTTTTCCACATCATAGTAATGAATTATTAAGAGAGACTGCAGCTCCATTCGGTAAACACCGCTGGCGTTTTCGTCCATATCCCCCATATCGGGATTACTGTACCACTTCTCCCCTGCAGTATCTTCAAAATAAAATCTTCCGCTGTCAGAGTTTACAAAAAGCTTGCCCGCCCTTGAAGAGGCACACTCATCATATGATAAATTACAGTATTCCGAAATCTCGGTTTCGGGTGCTTTAGCGGTTTCATCTTCGGCACTTGCAGATAATGAAAAAGTCCCTAAAGCAATCCCCAAAACAAGAAGAATACTTATAAATTTTCTGTATGCTGTATATAATTTCATAAATATACCTCTAACTCCTGTATAACAGTTCATTGAAAATCGAAGCGACAAACGAAGTGAACTGCTGTACCAAAGAAACAAAAAGTACCATAAGGAAAATCACAAAGAAAATTCCAAGCACGGTCAAAATAATACAAACGAATGTTTTAGTGAAAGAAAAATCATGAATAGCTCTGAGCGCTCCGACAAGTATCGCAACACTCCATAGCGTTCCGATTACATTTATAAAGCTGTAAAAAGCAGCTTCCTCGGCTGTGAAAATATTACTCATCACGATATTTATTGCCATACTGGAAACATACGGAATAAGCGCATAAGAGCAAGCAACAAAAATCTGATACATATTTCCTTTACCGTCTGTAAGAGTGGTGACACCCCAGTTAATTATAACAAATAAGACATACAAAACGCAGGTAGATGCAAAATAGTATAAAATATTTGTATCCTCAGAACGGTGATAGTTAAAAATAAAGCCTGTCATAGTTTTGGACATTGTCGTAACCGCAAACCATAAAAGCAAAATAACTATTGCCGCAGGCATACACCAGCTGTTTGTATCCTTTATATCGTAAAACTCGTTTAAAGGATGCGTCATAACTCTGCCTATTCTACGCAAAGGAGTGAGCGGTTTTTCTTTTTTGATGAACGGTTTTTTCTTTATAACAAGTCTTATAAAAACATAAACCAATATAGCGGCAAGTATAACCATCAAAACAGTTGCAACTATCGGGAAAACATTTCTTATAACCTTTGCGCGCTGAGCCTTGAATGCCAAAGAATAGCCCTCTCTGTCATAACCGCGTCGAGCCATTTTCATAGCAGCTAAATGGTCTCCCTCAGAATAAAGTGCTCTGCCAAGACCCACATAAGCCGCCTCGCAATTGACATTCTCTCTCAGCAATTCTTCCCAATAGGGCTTTGCTTCGCTATATAAACCGTCAGCATAGAGAGTTACTGCCGTATGCAAGGTATCTGTATATTCTGTAGGAGAGAAAACGGTTATCGAGCAATTTTCGCTGTCAAGAACAAGAATATCCTCACCCTTATCGTCAATGGCAGACGGAGTAGCAAAGCTTCCGTCCTGAGCGCCGTTACCACCGAAGATATTGAGGATTCTTCCCTCGGTATCATATTGGAATACTCTTCCTCTTGAAACATCAAGACCGTTTATAATTCCGTTTTTATCAACACATATATCAACAAACTGGGTATCGGTGGATTTTCCCATCAAATAGGACTTTTTAATATCGCCAAAATCCTCACTTGTTGACGAAAGATTTTTATCATAAAAGGTAATAACATCATTTCCGAGCGCATTCAGTTTTCTAAGCTCGTTTTTAGAGTTTTTTGTAGTTTGAGTACAGGTATAAACAAAATTTTCGGAATCTATATCAAAGCTTACATAAGCTACCGGTACATATCTTGTCATTTTGTTCTTTTGCTCTTTTGAAAGAATCTTTTTCCAGACATAATCTGCGAGCACCTGAACTGTAACATCAACCTTATTGCTACCGTAAAAGCCTACGAATTTACCGTTTTTATCAAAGGTCAGCGCACCGTAAAAATAGCCCTCTGAAAGAATTAAAACCGAGCCGTTTGTACTGCGGACAACCTTAGTAGGCAAAAACTCGAAATCATCATCCAAAAGATTGGATTCGGGCTGCTCATAGCATTCATTGACAACACCCGATTTATCCATTCTTAAAACTCGGTGCAGCTCTTTTTGAGTGATATAAATATTATCATTTTCATCGACGAAAAGACCGCCGGGAGCCTGCAACGGCTGATTTTCACCGTTGATTTTTATTTTATCAATAACAGTAACCTTTTTATAATCATTTTCAACTATAAGCATACGGTTATTACCCGTATCTGTAATATACAAGGCTCCGCTGTCATCAACATAAATATCAGTAGGATTATTAAGCTTTCCAACCTTGAGGTCCGTTCCTGTGATAATTTTTTCTGCCACATAGCCTACAGGTGCAGAAATTTCCTCATCCCAGGCATCATAGGTATATGCTTCATAAGGCGCCGCGCTAGTCGGAACAGATATAATCCCAAGCAACGAAACAGTTAAAAGAATAACTGCTATTGCTTTTTTAAAACAGTATTTCTTCATTTCCTACTCCTTAATCGCAGCAGAAGCCATAGTTTCAACAACATTGGATTCCAAAATCAAGAACATTACAATCGGCGGTATCATTAAAAACAGCGTTCCTGCCGCCGATGAGCCTACACGCGCAATGCCCGCTCCCGCTGTAAGCTGAGAAATAATAACAGGAAGCGTTCTCAAATCCTCGCGGAAGATATACTGCTGTCCCGCATTTCCCCAAACAGCTTGGAAAATAAATATGGTGAGCGTATACCAAGCCGGCTTCACATTCGGCATAATGATATTCCAAAAAATACGGTACTCTGAGCAGCCGTCAATACGGGCAGCTTCAATGATAGCTGTCGGGATTTGCTCCATAAACTGCTTCATAAGAAAAACACCCAAAGTAGTACCCAAAGACGGCAAAATCATAGCGCCTATAGTATCTATAAGGCCAAGTCTTGAAATAATAATATACTGAGGCAAAAAGGTAACCGCCGGAACAAACATAAGCGAAAATTCGATGATTTTGAATATCGTTTTTTTGCCAGGAAAATCATTTTTTGCTAAGGGGAAAGCACACATCGAAGAAAAAATAACATGCGCCACAGTTATTAAAACAGTTATAAAAACACTATTGAAAAGATACCTTGAAAAAGGCATATTGAGATTAGTGCAAAGCTCAAATAGCTCTTGGAAATTATCAAGAGTAGGCTGATTTACAAGAATTTTCGGCGGGAAAATAAATATTTCATTATAAGGCTTAAATGCCGATGCCACCGCATATATAAGCGGCAAAACTAAAAATGCACCTACAAGAATAAGTATAAACCAGACAAGCAAATTTCCGCCTAAAGAACGGGTATAGCGCTTTGCGGCGAAGGTATCAGATATTTGAGAACTATTTTTATTTTTTATTGCTTTAACCATACAGTCCTCCTAACTTCCTACACGCGCCAAAATGCGCTTTACCAAAAAATTAGTAAATGCCATTATAAGGAACAGCACTGTCGCTATAGCGCAGGCATATCCCATCTCGAATTTTGTATTACCAACATCGGTTATATGCATAACTATTGTATCTGCGGCATACTGAGGGCTTGGATTACCGACAAGAGCGGTAATTACATCGCCTGCAGAGAAAGCAGAAACTATCTGCATTACCGCACCGAACAATAGCTGAGGCTTCATACTCGGAAGAGTGATATACCAAACTTCCTGAACACGGTTATGAACACCATCCATAATTCCAGCCTCATAAAGCGAACGGTCAACACCCTGAAGACCCGCAATAAAGGAAAGGAAACCTGTTCCCAAAGATGCCCATAATTGCACAATTATAACAACCGCCATAATTTTATCTGTATCAGTAAGCCAACCGATAGGCTCGTTGATTATACCTATACGCATAAGGGTACCGTTAATGATACCGTAGCTATCCGCACTGAAAAAGAAGCGCCACATTGTATACGCCTGTCCTGAAAGCACAGGTGCATAGAATACCGCTGTAACAATAGAGCGGGTGCGTCTGCCCAAATCATTTATAAGCCAGGCAAAGAAAAAGGAAAGAATATAGCCTATAGGTCCTGTTATAAGTGCAAATATCATAGTATTTTTAAAAGAAATGATAAATACATTATCCTCTAAAAACATACGCAAATAATTTTCCCAACCTATAAACTGCGGTGTATTAAGGCAGTTATAATATGTAAAGCTTAAAACAATAGCCGCTAATACGGGAAGCAGGGTGAAAATTGTGAACATAAGCAAGAACGGCGCCATAAGGATATAGTTATGCCGTCCCATATATATGCGATGTTTAAGGCTAAGCTTGTTTTTTGTTTCTTTATTCAGCATTTTCAAACTCATTTCGCTTTCTGATAAGTTCACTGTTTATTTCCTCGTTCCACTTAATCAAGGTCTGACGGGGATTTGATTCATCATAATAAACCTCGTTAAAGGCATTACTTATATTTCGGGTAGTATAATAGCTGCCGGGTATTTCTTCGGTTTCTCTGGTTTTTTCCCATTGGCTAAAAAGTACAGAAGCCTCTGAATTAGACCAGGCTATTTTTTTCATAGCGGTATAGCTTGCAGGAGCCGCACGCGCGATAACACCGAGCGTAGATTCAACTCTTGTCGCATAGGTTCCCTGAGTTTTACCGCTTACCCACCATTTAATAAATTTCCATGCATTTTCCTGATTCTTAGCATTTGATAAAAGAACACAGGCTGTACCCAATGCATTCGAAGTATTGTTTATATTACCGTTTTGGTCCTCTATACCAGGTATCTCAACCATACTCCACATATTACGGATTTCAGGAGCGGTCGCATAAAGCTGATTATAGAATAAATAATCTGCTATAACGAGCGGTAATTCACCTGTTCTAAAACGGTTATAATCATCCTTATAAAGGGGAAGCCCATACTGAGTATAAAGGTCGCACCACATTTTAAAGGCATTATAAGCAGTGGTAGTCTCGAGTGCAGTAGCAGTAAGGTCATCGTTATACAAAGAGCCGCCCATTTGGAAAAGAAGCGTATAGAACAAATCTATAGGTATACCGATGTTCATATTATTTCTCTGCAGAACCTCGCTGACAGCATATAGCTCTTTCCAGGTTTTTGGTGGTTCCATTTCAAGGCTTGCAAAAATATCTTCCCTATAAAACATCATTAAGAAAGACTGGGTTACAGGCAAGGCATAGCAGTTTCCGTTATAGATATAGGGTGTGAGCGCGGTTTTTGAAAAATCCTTTGTAACCTCGTCGAATCCCTCTAACTCATTCAACGGCACAACCGCACCTCTTAAAGCAAGGTTGACAGGCTCTCCTCTTGCAACAGATATCGCAACGTCCGGTCCCTTATCCGCCATAACCGCCGCTAAAAGTGAGGTGGTTGTAAGATTAGCATTAACCTTGATGCCTGTTTCTGTTGTAAAATCGCTGTCTATAAGGGTTTTTAATACCCCGGCTATATCTCGGCTTCCATTAAGCCAGATATAAACCGCTTCTTTTTTATCATAGGTATTACCAATGCTTGTATAATCACCTGCAAAGGAATACAAGAAGCTTTTTATATGGTATGTCACAGCGTCAACAAAGGATGCTCTAATTTCGGGAAATTCATCCTTTGCGCCGACTATATATAATTTATCAAGCATTAGGCTTTGGCTGCGAAGCTCCAGCACCCAAGAAGCCAATGCCGAAATATTTGACTGAAAATTACTGATACGTACAGGAATAGTATCAGGCTTTTTTATAAAGCTTTTAAGCTGGTCTACAACACGGTCTAAGGTTGCCGACATTCCGCCTTTATTACCTACTATTTTCTGAATCTTATCCGATACATCCTGCAAATCCTTTGCCGCAGACTTCATTTTGTCCATCATATCGGGAATAGATTCATCAAGATAGTAGTCTCTATACATATCGGGGTCGGTTCCCGTAACCATAATTATACTGTTATAAACCTCGTCCAATACATTAACAACTGCATTAACCTTAGAAATATCATCCGAAAGCTCGGTCACAGTCGGGGTCATAGAGATAGTATGCCTACCCTTTTCAAGATAAACAGAAAAAGGAGCATCATCACCTAAAATTTTGAGCTGCCAGCTACTCGAATAATCAAAACGGATATTTTCAAGCTCTGAAAACAAAAGCTCATCATCAATTTTAACGCTTCTTGCAGTATAAAGTCCTCTTATATAATTCTGCCTGAAGCGCATTCCAATTTTATAGCAACCATCTTTTGGCACTTCGAATTCCCATGTCACAGTTTGTATAGGATTGTGCCAATTTGTGCCGCCGATAGTATTAAGTCTTGTAGCATAAGGGTCGAGCGGGGTTGTAGCAGTGCTCGATTTATTTGAAGCAGGATAAATAGTGGCACTTGTTTTCGCCACAGGCTTTTCTGCCTCAATTTCTATAAGTACATTTTCGGTTTCTTCACCCTTAGCATTTTGCTTATATTCATCATAATTGCAAGGGTCTTGCGTATTTGTGAAATGCAGTCCGCTTATAGCAATCGGGTCTCTAAGACTTACCAGGCGTACTGTATGCACACCCTCTGTAAGATAAAAAGCATACGGGTCGGCATTTTCGCCTGTATCATCCCTGAAGCTGAAAGAACGCCAGCCCGAAATCTCAGTAGGCTCGGGACAAACCTCGTTGCCGCGATTATCCGTTTCAAAAGCATTATCCTGACTTGAGATATAGCTTTCATCCCTGTAAACTCTAGTTACACAAAGCTGCGCACACTCGCTAAAGGGAAGCTTGCCATCGATATAAAGCTCAAACTCAGGATTTGCAACACTTTCGTTATATATCGGGAAATAATCTATCTGCAATTCATACAATCCCGTTTTTTCGATATTAACCTCAAGCTCTATATATCCTTTTCCGCTGTCCCATATCAGGGTATTCTCTCTTCCCTCGTATGTACCGTACTCAATATCCGCCAAGTCAAAATCCTTAAATTGCGAAAGCAAAGCGGAGTTTTTTATTAAAGGCCTTTGAGCAGAAGTGAATTCTGCCGAATATTCATAATATGGATTTTTATTAAAGGATGAAGAAACGGCAGACGAAATTCCACCGTTTTTCTCACCTGCCGATACAGTTAAAGGCGTTGCAGATACGCTTAATAAAACCGTGGCACTCAAAAATGCCGCAAGAAATCTTCCTTTGATTTTTTTCATACCGTTACTACAACGCCTTTCTAAAATTAACATTATTTTGTCTGATTTGCTCTGTCTATCTCAGCCTGGAAAGCAGAATAGTATTTTTCAAGACATGTGGTCCAAGGAGTTCCCCATTTTGAAATTTCATCAAGCATATTCCACATTCCCGAGGTTTCCCAGTTGCCCATACCTTCCATACGAGAAGGGATACGAACAAATTTATCGGTTTCAAGCTCTTCGTTGAGCTTAATCATCTCATCAGTATAGCCAACAAGCTCATTTTCAATTTCTGCTATACGCTTGCTGTAATATTCATGGTCTTCAAGCAATGCTGCGCATACGAACCAAGCAATTGCACCTCCGGGGTTAGGAGCACCCGCTGCCAACCAGTCGGTCTCAATTCTTCCGGGAACATAGTATTCGTCTGCTCCGTCCATCATAGGCGATGGTGCATATTCAACAGTACCCTTTTTGAAATACTCGCTAAAGGTATCATCCATCCATCTTTCGTTCCAAAGCATTGCGGCTGTACCGTCGGTAAATTCGCCGCCGTTAGCATTAGAACCGCTCTTACCGATATCCTGCAAGAAATTCATAGCCTTAGAAATAAGAGGATTCTTCATATTATTGCTTACAGTTCCGCCCTCGTCAAACTTAACAAAATCCGTACCGCAAGAGGTATACATATAAAGTGGGTCTACATTACAGCCATAAATTTCGGGTGTACCGTCACTATTGCTGTCAACAGTAAGCTTTTTAGCAAGCTCTTTGAACTTGCTCCAGGTCCATTCGCCGTCATAATAAAGCTCTAACGGTGTTTTCTCGCCTATATCGGTGAACATATCCTTCCAATAGTACACACGGCCGTTATTTGTAACTCTTCCTATAAAATAATGCTTACCGTCAACGGTATAATCATCAAGTCTAATTCTATCGAACCACTTATTATTTAAATCAACATATTCATCTACAGGCTGAACAATATTGTTGTTTATAAAATTCGGGTTATCAGCGGATTTATAGAAAATTATGTCAGGAGACTGACCCGAAAGCACCATCTGAGCCGCCTTAACAGGCAATTCCTCATATGTAGTAGTGATAAATTCCATCTCACAGTTATAATATTTCTTCAAAAGCAGATTGATTTGATAAGCTTCCTGCTTGGGGTCTTCAAGCTCGGTCTTCGAATCCATCCAGTTAAGATATGTAACCTTATCTTTTGTTATTTCAAGCTTAGGAAGACCTAACGCTTCAAATGACAAATCTTCAGAATCGCTTCCTACAACGTCGTGCTTACCGCCGCCGATAGCTCCATCCGAAGAATCTCCGCCCGAGCCAGCACAGCCTACTGTTCCTAATACGAGCAGCACAGCCAAAGCCGAACATAAGATGCGTTTTAATAAAAATGTGTTATTTTTCATATTAACTCTCCTTTTATAATTGTTATGAGAACGGACAAAATGTTCACTATATCTAGTGTAACGAATTATTTCTTATCAGTCAAGGCATTCTGTCCTTATTTCGACAGTTTTGGTTACTTATTTTTAAACAAATTAACCAAAGAGTTAATCAAAAGTTCTAATTTAGCCAAATTCATTTAAAAATCAGTTCAACTCTATTGACTTTATACTTTTAATAATTTAAAGTTGAATTACAAAACCAAAAGGAGTGTTTTTTAAGATGAAAAGAAAAGCCGTTTCTATTATGCTGATTTGTGCGATACTTTGCAGTATTTGCGGAAATCTGGGATTAATCTCCTCAGCAAAAACAAACAGCAGCTATTCCACCTTGACTGTATATCCTATTTATAATCAGGATACGCAAAGCACAAGCAATACACCTAATTTATTAGTAAAGGAACCGGTCTCAACATTTACCGCCGCATTTGATTATACGGTTAAGAAAGACCAAAGCTTATCATTACTTTATGATGTTGATAATTCTTGGGATACGGTTTATGAATGTGATTTCAACAATTCTGAAACCCTTTCATTAGCCGAAGGAACAGGTACTGTTACCAACACCGACGGTGCCATTGTTCTCGAAGGCTCAAATTGGTTGCAAACTGAAAACATTGCAGAAAATCTTACTAATTTCGATATGAGCCTTGATGTTTCTTACTGGCATGGTTGGACAAATGCAGGTATTTACCTCCGCGACGAGGAGCTCTCCCTCTTTTTCAGAGGCTCTGATTCCGCCGCAAATCTTGATCCCAGCGGATATGTAGTTCTTACAAATCTCTCTACCGGAGAGAATATTACATACGATACTACGGCGACCGACAAAAGAATAAGAGTTTTAGCGGTTGATAAATCCGTAAAGGTTTATGCAGATAATGAGCTTATTATCGACTATACCTACCCCGAGGATGCTACCCCTAAATCAGGAAGTATATTTTTCACCAGCACAGAATGTAATGTTACATACGATAATGTATTGATTAAGGCTCCTAAAACTGGCTTTAACGCTGATGACAGCTATATGCAGTTAAACATAGGCGAAAATGTTTCACTTTCGGAAAAAATTACCGTTGCTGAGCAGATAGCCATAAGCGATGTTAATTTAGAGGCAGGCAAAACCTATTCTTTTGAAATTAAAAGAAATATGGGAAATATAACCGTTTTAGCTGACGGCGACGAGGTTTTATCTACTGAAATTTCCTATCCTTATAAAGATATTAGTAACGGACTTATCGGAATATCATCATCTTCCGATGATTCAGTTAACAATATTAGTATATTTAATAGTACAAATATAAATATTAATGACAATTATGCCGAAATATTACCTGTCCAAACCGAGGTTAACAAAACGCTCGGTGTATCATCTCAGGAAGAATGGGTTGCCGAAGAGGAAAAGAAAAATGATGCTTCTATCAATCTTCTTGAAAACGAATTTAGCGTAACCTCGCCTTCTTCGCTTAACGGAAGCGTTATTACTACCGACTTCTTGAACAATAGTATGGCAGATGTTTATATTAAATTCGATTTAAAAAACAACCGCGATAACTGGACATACGATAAATTTTATTTTGCAGGATATTCTATCGGCTTTAATGCAGACGCATCAACTGACCAAAACCTCTGCACGGTATCCGATGCCTCAGGCAATACCATCAGCTGCAATTCTAAATATCGCTATTACGGTATGAATTATTATACCTTAGAGTTAATTAAAAAGGGCAACACCGTAACGGCTTATTATTATCCTGCAGGCAGCGAAAGAACTCTATTGTTCACCGATTCCAACTGCACAGCCGCTGTCACTAACCTTAGCGTCAGAAAACAGCAGGGTACTCTTTATTTTAGAAATTTCGCAGTTTATGACACTATTCCGGATGAAGCTATTCCCTCCTTCGGTCTTTATGATACATCTATGTATGTTTTGACCTCTGACGGTATCGGATGTATTCCTATGGGTACCAGTGTAAGAGAGGTTAAAGCAAATATTATAAATTCCTCTGTTATAAATATCACCCGCAACGGCGAAATCCTCTCAGATACCGACACCGTTATTACAGGCGATATTATAACCAGCGAAAAAATAGAAAATGCTCAGTGGAAAATAGGTACACTAGGCGACCTTGACGGAGACGGTGATGTAACAGATAGCGATGTTTCACTAGCCAATACCGCTTTTGGCACTACTTCCGATCAAACTGCTGCATTAGCAGGAGCAGACATTGACCAAAACGGAATTATAGATGCAAGTGACGTCACAGCCCTTGAAAACATTTCTCTTGGAAATTCTGATATGACATATATCAAACGCTCAATAGTAGGCGACGCTTTACTCGAGCACTGCAAGGTTATAGGCAGACAGTATTATGAAGAAAACTTAGGCGTTAACTTCGAATGGACTGCATCCAACATAACCCTTGGCGGATATATGAAGGGCGATGTTACGGTTACTATAAACTACGATAGCGGCGAAGAGCTTGACGAAACCGCAGTTGATGTATTTATAGACGGCAACACCTCTAACCCCTACTTTATGCATCTTTCAATGGGTGTTAATACCTACACTATTGCTACCGATTTAGAACCCGGTTATCATACTGTTCAGATAATGAAGAATAATGAATCCATAATGGGCGCTTTCTATATGGAAGCTATCGAGTTTACAGGAACTCCTATGCCCGTTGCTGATTCTGACCGCAAAATAGAATTCCTCGGGGATTCTATCACAGCCGGCTGCGGTGTACTGCTAAGCAACGATTCCGATTGGTATCACTATAACTACCATACCTATGCTTCTGTTGCTTCCCGCGAGCTCGGCGCTGATTACTACTGCGTTTCCAACAGCGGCTGGGGATTTGCAAGACATCTTAAAAATCCTTATACGATAAACCGAGTTTATGACCTTGCAACCGACCGACGCGATATTAAGTATACCTACGATTTCTCATGGAAACCCGACTTGGTTGTTATAAATCTTGGAACAAACGATAATACCGCGCTTAACAATCAGCGTTCCAATCTTGAAAACGACGGTGATAATACAACCAATTTCGATTATACATCCGCAGAGGCAAACTATAAATCTGAGGTTGTAGCTATGCTCGACAGAGTAAGAAGCTATAACCCCAACGCTAAAATTATCTGGACCTACGGCGCTATGGGCTTCGGCTTTACCGACCCCACAGGAAGAACCACAGGCGACTGGATTAAAGAAGCGGTTGAAAGCTATAACGAAACCGACGGTAATGTAATGTTCTACCGTATGCCCGAGAGTATGAACGGCGGTGGCAGTCACCCCGATGCGATAGGCAGTAAATATTTGGGTGAGGATTTCGCTGAGGTTATTGCCGAGTTTATGAATTGGGAATATGAGCCTACTGTGTATGATACCTACCAATACGGTGATACCGTTGCAGATTATACATTTGACGATTCTACCGAGGGTATTATAGCTAATAACTCAAGCCTTGTTGAAAATAAGGACAGCCGTTTGCACCTTATTTCTGACAACAACCTTAATGTTCTCTCCTCTGCATTTGCCGGAAACAAGTATCTCGATACCTATGAAATGACCTTTGATTGGGAGCACGAGGGTGCAAAAGAATGGAATAGAGAGATATTTACTTTGCGTTCGCCTAATTCCAGCCTTACAGATGCGATTTATCTTACCTTCCTTGGAACCAATCTGGCGACCATCGGTAATTATTTCAATCCTCTTGACATTGAGAAAAATGTTCAGCTTGTAGCTTCTAAGAATGGTGTTAAAACCGAGCTTGGCTCTTTGAATCTTGACGATATATATTCAGGCAAAAAGAAAATCAATGTTAAAATGGGTATTGATTATCTTGAGATTACTATCTGGAACGCTGATGAAGAAATGCCAAATACTCCAACTTTCAGCGTTGAAATAAGCGAAGAAATCGCTCCTGCTCACGGTGATATCTTTATGCAAGGCAGAAACTCAAATAACTATATCGACAACCTTAATATCACCTACGGTGTTAACGTTGAAGTTATAGGCGACCTTAACAACAGCGGTGTAACCGATGCAACCGACGTTGTATTGATGCGCAAGTACCTTTTAGGCGATAAAGAGGGTATCTTAAACCGCTTTGCTACCGATGCAAACCGCGATGCTTCAATAGATTTGCGTGATTTAGTTCGTATCAAAAAGGAAAGTGCTACGATTTCCTGATAAAATTTTATTATACTGCGCGGAATCCTAAACTTTCCGCGCAGTATATTTATCTTTCCTAATACAATATTTTTATAAGGATGGTTTTAATGCTTTCAGTTAAAAAGAGCAAACGCATAATTGCTATGGCTTTATCCGTTGTTTTATTATCAGCATCAATAATTTCCCCCATAAATTCAATTGCAGATACAGTTTCCAATTATTCAAAGCTGTATCTTGAACCAATATTTACAGGTGAAAACATCAACGCAGGACAAGCCGCAACAGCAATCGAAACTACAATTCTTACTGATTTCACTGCTGATATTGATTATACTGTCAAATCCGATAAAGCAGCAGGTATCACCTTTGATATGCCTGTATATTACTATAATGACGGTACGAAACCGATAGGTATAAAAAGCGGTAGCGGTACAATTACCAACACCGATGCAGGCAAAATACTAATGAGAAGTACCGTGCAAGCACAACGAGGCTTGATTACGGAAAACCTTGTTGACTCGGTTTCAGAATTTGAAATGACCTTTGATATTTCCAATGTTACTTGGGGACAGGGACAAATATGCTTTGGAACCTATGAAAAGCACGCTTCCGGTTCACATATGATGTTATTATTGAGGGGAGCGAGCTATGATACACAGTTTATATTATACGATTGTTCATTAAGCACACCTCTCATCGCTACACATACTATTAAATCCAATATTTCAGGCAATATGAAAATAACCTGTGCGGACGGTTTATTTAAAGTATATTATAATGATACTGAAATGTTCAGTTACACATTGCCTACAGGCGATTTATATGACGGACCTATTTATTCCACATGCTATAATGAGCCTTTAACCTACGATAACATATTAATAAAAGCTCCGTCTGACAGCTCTTATGAATCTTATAGTGATACTCATTACGAGGTGCTTTTGGGCGAAAAAGTTACATTAGGACGTTACATAAACGGTTCTTATACCGAGCTTGCATCAACTGAAAATGTGCTCACTCCTGATAATATGTATAATTTCAACATTATCCGTAATATGGACAATGTTGATATTTTTGCTGACGGTAGCAAAATTTTATCAGCCGAAATAGCTTATCCTTATACTGCGGATGATATATCTCTCTGGAAAGGCTATATTGGTATTGTAGCTTCAACCGAGGATGACTACTTTGAAAAATTAAGTATCTACGATAGTGCAACTTTGAACTTTTCGAGTGGATTCGCTAAAATCTCACCGTTGCAAACCGCGGCAGACAACATTAAAATTACTTCACAGGGTCTTTGGGGTACTACTTGGGAATCCGATAACAAGTCCGCAAATGCAACCTTTACTGACAACGGCAAAGGTAATTTCACTCTTTCCAGCCCGACCACTACGAATGCACACGCGGTATTTGATGGCTTTTTAAATAAGGAATACGGGGATGTTTATATTACCTTTAGCGTATTTAACAGTCGTGCAAATTACAGCTATGATAATTTTTATTTTGCAGGCTATGATATTCAATTCGCGCGTGATGAAACACTGGGAGCAATTACTGTAACTGATGCAAATAAAAAAGCGGTTAATCTTACTGGCTCTTACACAACTTCATTTTATTCAAGTTATTATAAATTCGAACTTTTGAAAAAGGGCAACACAGTCAGCGTTTATTATTATCCAGAGGATTCTGCTCGTACACTGTTATTTACCGATTCTAATGCAACTGCCCAAACTAATTTTAGTATTAAAAAGCGACAAGGTACTCTTACCTTTAAATCATTTACTGTTTACGATGCTATACCGACAGGAGAAAAAGAAAATTTGTATCTTTTGAATGAGTCTTTATATAAAGAATGTGCAGATGGTATCGGCTGTATTCCAATGGGGACTACCGTTCGCGAGGTTCGTGCTAACCTTATTTACAGAGAATCCGCAAAAATAACAAGAAACGGCAAGATTCTTGATGATGCTGATACCGTCCTCACAGGAGATATTATTGAGTATACTAATATCAGCGCAAAGCTGAATATAGGCACAATCGGTGACTTAAACGGAGATAGCAAAATCGACTCTTCGGATGTTACCCTAGCCGAAAGCGCAATCGACGCTCAGACTCTTACTGCGGCGCTTTGCGGTGCAGACATTGACCAGAATGGTACTATTGAGCAAACCGATATCAAGCTTTTAAGTGAAATTGCAAATGGCAGTTCAGATATGAAATATCTTAAACGCTCAATAGTTGGCGATGCTATTTTTGAAAATTTCAAAATGGTTGGTCGTCAGTATTACGAATCGGGTAAGGGCATCAATTTTGAAATGAATGCCGCTTCAATAACTATCGCAGGCTATATGAAGGGTGATGTTACCGTAACCATAGATAACGATATTTCAAACTGCGATATAGACGATGTTCTTGTTGTTTATATTGATGGCGACCGTCATTTTGATATATTTGACGATTTCGTAAAGCTTGAAAAAGGTATTGCAACCTATGTTGTAGCAACAGGGCTTGACGAAGGCTATCATACGGTTGAGGTTATTAAAAGTAAAAATCCTGCCGCCTCGGCTTTCTATCTGAGAGCTGTCGGTATGACAGGAACCCCTGCAATTGAGCCTTACAGTGAGCGCAGAATAGAGATTATCGGTGATTCTATTGCCGCAGGAGCCGGTCAATATGTTGGTGTAACTACTGAATCGGGCGGCGGAGTTTCTATAATGGAAATGGGTTATGCCTCAAGAGCAGCAAGACTTCTCGGTGCAGATTATTATGGTATTGCAAACGGTGGATGGGCTTTTTATAAACGCTATCCTAATACTATTGAACGCATTTATGACCTTGCAAGCGATGTAAGAGAACCTGAGGTAAAGTATGATTTTTCCAATGCAAAAACCGACCTTGTATATATAAATCTCGGCACGAACGATAACTCTACTCTTTACAGCGAGTATCAGTCCAAGGGAGATAATTTTGATTTTGAAGCTGCAAAAGCCGAATGGAAAGCAGGGGCTAAGGCTCTGCTTGATAAAGTTCGAGCCAATAACCCTGATGCTAAAATCATTTGGGGACACGGTACTATGGGCTATGGCTTTACCGATAATAATGGACAGACTACGGGCGATTGGCTTAAAGAAGCGGTAGAGGAATATAACGAAACCGACGGCAAGGTGGCATTTTTAAAGCTCCGTGCATCTCAAAGAGGTGTTGCAGGACATCCTGACCCCGTAGGCAGTATTTATTTAGCTCAGGAAACTGCAAAATTTATAGCAGATTTTATGGGTTGGGATTATGAGGAGCCGGAGCTTACCGATTATAAATATGGGGATGTTATTAAAAACTATACCTTTGACGGCTCAAAGCAAGGATTTTATACCAACTTTTATCACGGCACATATTTAGCAGGAAACAACCGTATCGGTATTGACTGGAATGCAAATATTGCAAGTTATTCGGTAGGCCTTGCAGAGGACGAGCTTGATACTTATGAAATGACCCTCGATTGGGAGCATGTAAAAGACAGCGGAAACAATAGAGAAACCTTGGTTTTACGCTCTCCAAACGAAAGTCTTGATAATGCGATTTATCTTACCACTCTTGGTACAAACGCGACAGGCGAGGGCGATAACGTTAAGCTTTATGTTTCTGAAAATGGTGTTCAAAAAGAAGTCGGCAGCACATATATTTCTGATTTGTATTCAGCAGCCAAAAAAATAAAGGTTAAAATGGGTATAAACCGATTAGAGGTAATTCTTTGGAATGCTGAGGAGGAAATGCCGGAAAAAGCTACTTTCAGCATATCGCTTAAAGATATAGCCGTCACTAAGGGTAATATATTTATGCAAAGCGTTTACTCGCACAATCTATACGGAAATATAGAAATTAAGTACGGCGTAAGCGTTGACGTAATAGGCGACCTTGATAATGACGGCAAGGTAACTGCAAGCGATGTAGTTTTAATGCGCAAGCTTTTACTTGGCATTGAAGAGGATATCAACTATTTCGCTACCGATGCAAACCTTGATTCCGCAATAGATTTGCGTGATTTAGTTCGTATCAAAAAGACAAGCGCTAACACTTTGTAAATTATTTAAAGGCTGTATAGCAAATGTTGGGGGTGTCATTCCGAGGACATTTATGTCCGTTGGAATCCGTAACTCTAAATCAACGGATTGCCACACCAGTATGCGCACTGGTTCGCAATGACAAGGGTTTAGTTTGTAACTTTTCTACCCCCCAACATTTAAAATAGAACCTTATTAAAAAATGAACGCTTAGTCAAATTGCCTTAGCGGTCGGTTTTTAATTTATATCTACACTTTTTCTCCATTCATTAGGCGTACAACCAACAAGCGTTTTGAATTTTTGGATAAAGAAAGGTGTGCTTTTATATCCGCATTCTGTAGCAATATTCTGACAGGTCAAAGAAGTTGTAGACAGCAATTTTTTAGCTAAACAAATAGTTGCATTACTTAAATCATCTATCGGAGAAACAGAAAAAATAGATTTATATTTTACCGAAAATCTTGAACGGCTCAAATTAACATAAGAAGCCATATTAGAAATATTCCAGCTTTTTGGATTTTCATATATCAATAAACGAAGCTCATTAAACTTATCATTCTGATTATCAGATAACAGATTTTTTCGATATGACTTTCTTTCTTCAGATAACATTAAGAAAAGCTTTAATAACTCGTTTGACACACTCTCAAAACGTTCAGCATATTTTAACCAGTTCATAGCTTCAATAGCTTTTGTTATTTTGGGACCAATATCAGTATAAAATATTTTATTAATAGGAAGTCCTAAATTTTGCGGATTATATTTTTCTTCCGTTGGCAAAAAACAGGTCCAATCATGAAACAGTTCAAAATCATCCGCCCTATAATAACACGGTCCGGTTGGCGAATATATTATACAAGCATGCGGCATCGTTGTTATCATTTGATTATATGAACGAATATTAACTGGATTTATAAAATGAATAAATGTAAAACGCCCTGTTCCGTTTGGTTTATCAACTATGAAACCGATTTCCTCTTTTTTATGGTACATAGATACCAGAACATCATATTCCAATATTAACACCTCAATCACATTATAATGGTTATAGATAGTCGAAATAGTGTGAATCAACACTATTTCGACACCAAATCTTTGATTTGGTCACAAATTTTCAAAGAAAATTTGTTTATGCCCATTGCAATGAATATAGGCAAAATTAACTTTGTAAAAAATTAATTTTGCTTAAGCCGATAAAATCGGCTTGTCGAAACGCTTTTTAGCGATTCGACATTCTATAATCATTATATAATCATATGTTATTTTTTTCAAGTTTTTTGAAATTTCATAATATAAATTGTGAAAAAAGCAATAAGAATTTGAATAAACAAAACAAAACCGATATATGGCAATGCAAAAAAGTATTTTATTGAATATATAGAAGATGTATAATAAAACAAAATCAGAAAGGAAGGTTTTTATGAAAAAAACTTTATCATTATTCTTAACCTTAGTAATGCTTTTAACAATATTTTCTGCTATACCGTTTACTGCGGCGGCAACAGAAGAGCAAACCGAAATTTACCCCACCCCGACTGAGGTGTTTGCGGATCCTGTTGTATTAAAAAGCGATAATAATGCAGGAAGTAATTACACTGCCTACATATCCAATGATATGGCACAATCGACATATAATAAGTATCTTATTGCTGATTTTAATTTGGACGTTTCGGCATTCAACGATTGGGCAAGTATATACATTTATCTTGATAGTTCAAATAGTAACTTAAATCGTGGTTTTGCTTTTCAAATTTCGGGACCGTCCTCATTTGCAAGTAATTCCAAGGGCTTTATTGAAAACCCGTCGGGTTGCGGTGTTATTTTCAGAAAACAAAACACAGCAGTTGGCGCCGCACCACTTAATACCGATAAACTCGGCATTATACATACCGACTACCGCATTATACTTAAGCGTGTAATAGGCGACACCGATACAGCAGTTGAATTTTTTATGTTTGAAAAGGGCACACCCGTACCGTCAACACCTATGCTCTCTTTCACATATACTAATGAGGAATACGGTTCTGCGGCGGCAAGCCTTGCATTATCAACCTGGAATTGTTCAAAATCTACCGTAAGCGATATAAAACTTTATAATTACGATATTGCTACAAAGCAAAATCCTCCGTCTATTGACGACCCTACGCTGGTTGCGAAAAAAACGGTTGAGAACCAAACTATTTTATGGAACACAAATCCAACCGGTGATACACATATTTCCTCTGAAGAGGCCACAACTACATACGGCAAATATCTTGTTTCTGATATGCTGTTCGATGCTTCGTCTATAGGTACATGGGGTTCAGCCTCGCTTTGGCTTGATAGCGAAAACACCGATGATACCAGTGGATTCAGATTTTTTATCGGCGGTTCTGGCACATTTAAAGGCAAAGCGCAAACCACAGGTATTGAAAATCCAAGCGGAGTGGGTGTAGTCTTTTACGGTTCAATTGACGGTGCCAAGCAAGCTATTCTTGATGCCGCCGAGCTTGGAATGGATGAAACAGGTTTTCGCAATACTGTTTTCCGTATAATTGTTAAGCGTGTAATAGGCGATAACGATACAAAGCTTCAGTTCTATATGTTCGATGCCAATACCGATATCCCGTCCGAACCGATGTTTGATGTAATATATACAAACGCGCAGTACGGTACTCCTTCTACTAGTATGAAATTTACTACATATAATAATGTTGATTTCGAATACAGTATAAAGTTATACAATTGCGATATCAGTATTGCGCCGTATACCGGCATCACATCAGTTGAAAACCCTGCAAACATTCCTACAAAAATAGTTGAAGGTTCTACCACATACAAGGGTAATAGCGATGATAGCGTTGGTTCAAGGGACATACTTCATTATTCGTATGTTTCACAGGAAGAAGCGGCAACCTATAACGAGTCTTTGGTTTCTGATTTTGATATTTCTTTCGCAAATTTTGGCGTATGGAAAAGTGTGTCGTTATATCTTGATAGTTGGGATTCCAACGCTTGGCAAGGCTATCGATTTTTGATTGCAGGCTCTACCTCTTTCGCAAATAAAGTAAGCGGAGGTACCGGAGTAGGTATAGTTTTATATAAACTGCAAGATAACACGGAAACCATAATAGATTCTTATGATTTCGGTGTTCCTGAATGGGAATTTCAGGCAACTGAGTACCGAATTATCCTTAAAAGGGTTATCGGTGAAACTAACACCGCTGTAGAATTTTATATGTTCCCTAAAAACAATGCTATTCCGTCAGAGCCAATGTTTAAATTTTCATATACAAACGAAGAATATGGTCCCGCATCCACCAGTATATCGTTTAGAACTTGGGAAGATGTAGAATTCACCGTAAGCGATATGAAGCTTTATAATTACAATTTAAGTGTTGAACCGTATGTGCCATTTATTGGCAACCGTATTGAACCCCCTGCAACACCCGAGGAATACGAGGAGGTTGAATCTACTATAATCACCCGTACTTCTGACAGTGACCAAAGATGGCTTGATACCAAGACGGCACCTGCCGATTATGACTATGCATTTGCCGTTGTCGGCGATACACAGTATATAAATAAGCACAATCCCGAGTCATACCCCGCGATTTACGACTGGATAGTAAATAATGCCGATGATAAAAAGATTAAGTTTGTTGCGGGTCTTGGCGATATTACAGATACCAGCTCCGAAGCCGAATGGGTATTGGCACAGGAGCAGATAAACCGTCTTAACGGCATTGTACCTTATTCAATCGTTCGCGGAAATCATGATGAAAAAAAGGGATATAAGCAATATTTCCCGTATGAAAATTATGCCGATACTTTAGGCGGTAGTTTTGACGGCACAATGCTTAATACTTATCAAGAACTTGTAATTGACAGTAACAAATATCTTATAATGGGTCTCGATTACGGCTGTGACGATGATGTTCTTGAATGGGCAAACGGTGTTGTTGCATCGCACCCAGATCATAATGTTATTATCACAACCCACGGATACCTTTGGAGAGACGGAAGCCTGGTTGTTGATGAAATGGTAACAAACAACGGTTTTAACGACGGCGACGATATATGGCATAAATTTATAAAAAAACACGCTAATATCACTATGGTTCTGGCAGGGCATGTCATAAATGAGGATATTGTTGCTGTACAGAGCAAGGGCGAAAATGGAAACATTGTAACCCAGATGCTTATAAATCCACAAGGTCTTGACCACCTTAACAGTACCGACAGACCTACGGGTATGGTTTGTATGCTCTACTTCTCAGAAGGCGGAAGCAAGGTTGAGGTTGAGTATTACTCGACCGTTAAACAACAATATTTCAAGGATATTAACCAATTTACAATGGATGTAGCTGTTGTTGATAACTCTGTTGAAGGCGATATTACAGGTGACAATAAGGTTGACGCGGCTGATTTAATAGCGCTTCGCACAAATCTTATAAGCAATACTGAGTATGATGCTTTATACGACATAAACGAAGATGGCTCATGTAATGTCATAGACCTTGTTAAATTAAAGAAGCTCTGCGTTACAGAAAATTCAATCGCAAGCTGACCTGATAAATTAAACGGTTATTGTAATCCCGAATAATTTCAATTCTGATTACATTAATGCTTATAATAACAACCGGCTATACTGGTCTTGTATTACCGGCTCAGGCGGCAGAATATTCGCTCAACCCGTTAATTAAGGACAAAATGCGGTGGTTAATTCTATAGACCTTTCAAATCTCAGAAAACACCTTATTGGCTCTGATAAAGTCGCCAATACAACTATCTCCGACCTTAACAAAAACAATGAGATTGATGTTGTTGATTTGGTAAAGCTTAAAAAGCTTTTATCAAGCTATGATAATTAATTTGATTTCCAGTTTGGCGGAAAAATAACACTCTCCGCCTTTTAACAAAGAAAAACACATCTGAAAAGATGTGTTTTTCTTTTATTCTGATTATATTGTACAGGCAGACCTTCATATTTTTTATACGGAGGGGAAAATTATGAAATGCTTTATAATAACCAAAAAACAGCTAATACTGTGTTTGTGCCTTGTACTGGCGGTGACTGCCGTTATAATCGGATCGGTGAATGTTTTTGCCGACAGCAACCGTAAACTGCCTATCTACTGTGTTGAAACCGACAAAAAGCAGATAGCTATCAGCTTTGACGCCGCTTGGGGTAACGACGATACACAGCAACTAATCGACATTTTGGCCAAATACGATGTCCCTGCAACCTTTTTTGTGGTTGGCGCCTGGGTAGATAAGTATCCCGAATCGGTAAAAGCGCTCTCGGATGCAGGCCACCAGATTCAAAATCATTCAAACACTCATCCTCATATGCCTCAACTATCAAAAGAACAGATGAAGAATGAAATCGAAAGTTGTAACCAAAAAATCGAGGCAATAACCGGTGTCTGCCCTACCCTTTTGCGTCCGCCCTACGGCGACTATGATAACACTCTTATAGAGGTTATGGAAAGCCTGAATATGTATACAATTCAATGGGATGTGGAACCATCCGCAACAGTTGGAAAGGCGCATGGATACTTTAATCTAAATAATCAAAATTATGCCTTATATAACAAAATCAGCGAAAACTCAATCTCGGTGATTTTGTTATAGTTTTATTATATCTCGAACTTTTAATACCCTGATTTTTTAAAATTTGATAAAGTGCAAAAAAGAAAACAACCACCCTTCATTTTATAAAAGAATGGTCGCGCTTTTAGTCAGAACTTCACAATAAAGCCCTCACAAAATAGATTTTTAAAATTGTACCAGAATTAAAACTTTTTGAAAAAATTCAAAATATATTATGATTGTTTTTATATATTTCACAGATTATATTCTGTATTTTAAGTGCTTCTCTGCCGGAAATTTCAAGTTCTTCTTTACCTAGTATTGCATTGTAAAACTGTCTTATCTGTACTGCGTGCTGAAAACCCCAATACTCCTTACCACCTGAGTATTTAAACATAACGTCAGGATTATTTTCAGCGTTTTCGACAGTACCGTCATTATACTCTATAACTGCCTTATCATAGGAAAAAGTGGCTTTTCCGTTTTCACATAGAAGTCTTATTTCAATTGGTTCGTCTATAAGATAATTATTCATTGCATAAAAAGAGAGAACCACACCATTTTCGTATTTAATAAGCCCCTCGGCAGTATCTTCAACCACCATTATTTTATGATTTCGATTGTATAAAGCAGACTGTATTTCTACAGGTGTACTGTTAATCATCCAATTAGCAAGGTCTAAAGAATGTATGGCTTGGTCTATTATCACTCCGCCACCTTCTTTTTCCCAAGTACCTTTCCAATCAGAAGCTTCATAGTAATTATCAGATCTGTACCAAGTAAGGGTAGTTCTCCCACATTTCACAGCACCTAATTTGCCGTCTTCTATCCTCTTTTTCACAAGTACAGACGGAGCATTATATCTGCACTGGAATATGACGCCGTATTTGACACTACATTTTTCAGCCGTTTCTACCGCAAACTCTGCATCCTCGTACTTAATGCTCATCGGTTTTTCACTCAGAACATTTACGCCCCTTTTAAAAGCATCAATAGATGTTGGTACATGAAGATAATGCGGTAGACATATATGCACCACATCAAGTTTTTCTTTTTCAAGCATCTCTAAATAATCAGTATAAACCTTGCCACCGTATTTTTGGGATGCTTCTAAAGCACGTTCTTTCTTTATATCACAAACGGCTACGAGCTCTACGTCTTTAAATGCCGCAATAGAATCAAGATGCATCACAGATATATTGCCACATCCAATGACTGCAATTTTTAGTTTTTCCATTTTCGCCTCACAGGTTGTTAAGGATATCTATAACCGTTTCAAGTTCACAAGATTTAACCTTATCAGGAATACGATCGTTTTTAACACAATTAACAAAATAAACTATTTCATTTGCATAAGCGTCGCTCTTCGGCAAATTTATTTCACCGGTATCACCTGTTGCCGCATCGTTAAGGTCAATAACATTACCGCTGCGCTCATAAATTTTAAGTCCATCTCCCTCGTTAGCAATAACCGCTTCTTCAAACTGGAAGCGAAATTTTGCCGCAAACGGATATGGAGATGCATACCAAGAAGCCTCCGCACCCACAAAGAAACCCTCAAATTCGTAAACAACTTTTATAAAATCCTGATCAGGTTTCTTTGCACGGAAAGAGGTTGAATTCTTAGGCGCACCGAAAGCGTAAACCATAAAATCCAAATCGTGAATATGTAAGTCATAAGGCACAAGCCCGCTACGCTTTTCGTCCATCATCCAGCCATCCCAGCTCCATGAAGGATAACTGCCGAGTCGTGTCATAGTACCCGAAAGCAATTTACCGTATTTTCCGCTTTCATAAACGCTTTTTAGGTATTCGTATTCTTTCCAGAAACGGAGCACCTGAGCCACCATAAACTTAACATTATTCTTTTCTGCAGTATCGTATATACGCTTAACATCCTCGCGCTTTAAAGAAATCGGCTTTTCACAGATAATATTTACACCCTTTTCCATAGCTTTAACCGAAAAGTCAGCATGCAAATATGTAGGAAGACAAATATCCAAAATATCAAGTTCTTCTTTTTCGAGCATTTCATCAAAATCGGTATACTTTCTAATATCAGTGTAATCTTCCATCTGTTCGGGTCGAATATCGCAAAGAGCCACAAGTTCTGCATCTTCTAATCCGAGCCAAGCTGGAATATGTGCACCGCTTATTCCACCAACACCAACTAAACCGACCTTAAGCATATTCTTAACCCCCATACACTTCTTTAATTATTTTTTCCAAATATTCCTTAGCATAAATAACATCAGCTATTTGCTGAGCATAAAGTTTATCCTCGACATCAAAGGCAAGTTCACGTTCGATAGTAACATAATCATCGTAACCTAGATCTTTAAGCTTCAAAAACAAGGCTTTAAAATCAACCTTACCATCGCCCAAACGAACTTCTTGACCCAAATCATGACCATTAGCAGGATAAAAACCGTCCTTAGCATGAATATTTCTAACATATTTTCCAAAAACATCCAAAGCATCTACGGGGTTTGCCTTGCCATAAAGAATAAGATTTGCTGTATCAAGATTTACACCAAGGTTATCTGTTCCTACTTTTTCGAAGCATCTAAGCATTGTAACAGGTGTTTCCTGTCCGGTTTCAAAAAGAAGATATTGTTCATTTTTCTTAAGATGTTCCGCAACAGCTCTAACCGCAACGCAGAAAGGAGCAAAATTAGGGTCATTAGGATTTTCGGGAATAAAGCCCATATGAGTAACCACATCTGTAACACCTATTTTTTTAGCAAAATCCGCACCATTACAAAGATTTTCTATTCTCATCTGGCGATATTCAGGAGGAACAAGACCTAATGTAATCTGTCCATCGTAAAAATCCCAAATACAAGGACCTTTCCATCCGCACCAAAAAGCAGAAATCGTTATCTTGTACTTTTTAATTAAAGCATTTATTAATTCTGCATTTTCCTTTGTCCATACTTCAGGTGTCCAAGAACACAACTGACAATTATCCAACCCAAACTCTACAAGGTCGGAAAACCTGCGTTCAATATCCTCACTGTTGTTAAAATTTAAAAGTACTCCAATTTTCATATTATTCTCCTTAAAAATCGTTGCATATTATATGTTTAATTTTTATCATCAAGCCCACTTTATATTTATACCTATTTAAAATTCACAGTATTATATAATGACAAAAAAATAGGTATAGATTTTTTAAATATACTTACCCTTTGTAACCACCTTGGAAATCGAAATAGACAAAGATATAACAATTATAGCTATACTAAAACTCGTTGCAAGCGATTTTCAAGTTTCGACAGTACTGCCAAAGATTTATTAAGCAAAACCTTTAGCTTCTTCAGTAAATATCCTATAATTACAAAACCTAGCAAAAAAGCCATGTAATTTAATGTGGCGATAAAAATTCCATATAATACATCCCATTAAAAATAAAAAATAATTTTTTCACAGACAAACCGCCACAAAAATTAAATTAAATCAGTAAATTTTCTCCTTTTCATTAAAGTTGGATACGATTCCATAACAAAATCATATTCAACCTCTTCACCATTTATAAGCCATTTTTGCGGGGTATTATTGTACATCCAATCCAACGGTTCTGCCTCATCAGCTTGAATAGAATTAATTTTTAATGCAGCTTTCAGGTTTCCCTTCATTTCATCAGTCAAAGCCTCGGGCTGAGCCGAAACAAAAAGCGGACTTCCGCTCTTAGCTAATAAATCAAGCCACTGCTTATTCAATTTCCAATCAATATTATTGCCCAATATACCAACACAATCTGCATCAACTTTATAAAAAGAATTGTTTTGACACAACCTGAACGCAAGAGTATTAACGCCGAAAATTCTTGTTCTATTCCATAATTTTCCACTTGTATCATCACCTATTCTATTAACTTCTACAAGACCCGCGCACAAATGAGATATAGTACAACAGCCTATTATCGCCATATCGCCTGCTTCCTCACGCAAAAGTCTGTAAAAATCTAAAACTATCTCCGCACTTGTTTTAGTCCCATCATAAAAGGTCCAGTTATTTGTGATTGTAATTTCACCATTAAGTTCACAGCCGCAAAAATCAAAAATATCATGAGTTGAAAAATCATGCTTTATTAGTTGATATCCCCATTCTTTAAATCTCCTAATGGTGCTTCTTAAATATTCTTTTACCCCTGGATGTGACGGATCCAAAAAGCCTAAATATTCTTTTTCCCCAACTTTTGTCCATGATGGATACAGTTCATGATAGTCATACTTCCTTAATCGCCATTCAGGATGCTCCATTTCTGCCTGCGAGTCATGCAATGGTCTAAACCATATACCTGGTTTAACCCCCCTTTCAATGAATCCCTCAGCCACCTTTTTCATATCACCAAATTTTTCATTTGGAACCCAAGGTCCATCGCATAAA
Source organism: Acutalibacteraceae bacterium (assembly GCA_045541175.1). GTDB lineage: Bacteria > Bacillota > Clostridia > Oscillospirales > Acutalibacteraceae > UBA737. Next base: position 32,773 of record JAZQIP010000046.1, on the reverse strand, counting down.
TTAATACCCCAACCATTATCAATAACCATATACGGTCTGTTTTCATTATCACCTGACAGTTCAGAAATAAGTTCTGCATCAACCATAATTTTTTCAAAACTTGTATCCCCATAAGCATAATACCAGTTATTACTACCATAAATCGGTTCTTTGGGTAGAATAGGATTTGGCGACATCACTTTACAAAAAAGCTTACCCGCACCAAATGCTGACATATCATAATAATGTTCGCAAACAATCGTACCTATATGTAATTCTCTGCCGTTAAGCTTTACTCCTTTTGTTCCACAACGAACATCAAACCAAGCACTAACACCGCTTGCATCACATTGGAAACAAACAAAACTATTTGGCTGAACCATAACACCACAACCAACAGTCTCATTTCCACTGTTGGCTAAAAAATACCATGGCATAAAGTTTTCTCCGTTTAAAGAAAGCCATTCCATATCGCCATATGCTCGTTCCCATTTATCACCCATTATTTTGATAGGCCTATCCACTTTGTGTTTCCAACGAAAAAGTACATATTTAGGAAATGATTCATTTGCCTTTAGAAAAACTTTAAGTTTTCTATCCTTTAGTTCTGTTCTTATAACAGCATCTATATTGTCATCTTGGCATATAATCTTAATATCATCCGGTTCCTTTAAAATATCTAACATTTATTCTCACCTCGTACTATTTTTAACAAACTATTAGTTATTCGACCGCAAATCACAGGTTAGAATACTGTGTTGGAGTTATTCCAACCTTCTTTTTAAAGAGTCGTGAAAAATAATTAGGATTATCATACCCAAGTTTCCCCGCTATCTCAGTAAATGTAAACTTACCCTCTGAAATCATAAACTTGGCCCTTTCTATCTTTATAGATATAAAATAATCTATTATACTTTCCCCTGTTTCATTCTTAAAAATTTTTTGAAGTCGTGATACACTAAACCCATTATCCTTGGCAATCTGTTCAAGTGAAATATTTTCACCGATATGGTCATTTAAGTATCGTTGAATTTGTTGTGTTATACTTTTTTGGCGGGTTTGTTTAGCGAAGGAATTTATGCGGTATTCCTTTGATTCTCCAATTCCTCGTTGACGCAATGACAAAATCATCAATTCAATATGTGATTTAAGCATTTGCTGGGCTCCAAAAGGAGATTCTTCTTTTTCTTCCATATAAAAAACGCCATTTTTAACACGATAGTCATTATATAATCTATAAGAACATTTTAAAGCATAATACAAGTTTTCATGCTCAAAATTATTAAGAGAAATAATTTTATTTTTAAAGAAATCAAGAGAAGAAGTTTTTGGATAAAACGAGCAAAAAATAAATGTTACATCCTCTTCTTCAAATGGTTGCAAAGCGAATGATTGATTGGGCTCAATGAAAACAATCTCCCCTTTGTTCAATATATATTTATTGCCCAAGGTCTTGATAACCGCCGTACCGGAATCAATAAAGATGAAGCTCCAAAAATCAAAGGCACCGTTTATAAATATTTGTTCATCCCTTGACAAAGTAGCTATATTCTTACGGAAAATTGAAACCAAAGATTCAATTTCGATTTCCGATTTTACTTTTATAATTCTAAAATTTTTTCCACTCATAAATACACCTTACAATATGAAATATATTTATAATTCTAACTATATTTTATATCGTTCCTCAATAATAAAAGTGTTGTCATTAAAATCGACTGTAACCACAGTTCCATCAGAATATGTTGCTCTTTGGCGAGTATAATCTTCAGTTAAAAACTCGTGTGATACCATCTCACAGAACACTAATTTTTTCTGTAATTCGCATACAAAATTCACACGTTCCATCTGCTCTTTATCAGCATCAATATCGAGATATGAAGGTCCGCCGTTAAGTAAAGCGTATAAATATCTCGACTCAACTACACCGACCTCATCTCCCTCATGAATAGTCCAAGGAACAATGGCACAATCATGATAACAAAGATTGAATAAAGGCACCCTTATTCCTGTATCAGGCTCGTGAGCAAACTCTGGGAAATAGTGGCAAAGAATCAAATATGGCACAAAACCGTCTACCATTGTTTCGCTACTTATTATCATACCTCTGGCTGCAAGAAGTGCCATGCATTTGCGCCTGAATTCAACGCATTCCTTACGCGTCATAGTATGCTCCGGATTCGTACATTCATCCTGTGGGATACAAGAGAATACATCAAGATATACTCCATCTGGCTCAATCCCCATTTCTTTGAGCATATCATAATTGCGTTCTACATAGTACGGCGCCAATGTTTCGCATAAATAATTTTGGTCGCCGCCATTCCAAGTGCACTCCTTAGGTATTTCCCCTTTATAGTCCATAACCGCATTATTTTTATCATGGGTGCGTGCATCAAAATAATAGTCACGATACTGGTCATGTAAGGCAAAAAGAATATCACTTTCACGACATTTTTCAATAAGACGCTTCATAGATTTCTCTCCACCTGCGGCTTGACACGGCGGTAAAATATCAGGATGTTCACGGTCATAGCCATCCACACCCCAACCGTCAAGATGAAAATAGGCTTTTTTGAGACCCTTTTTATGAAGTTCAGCAATTTGGTCAGCGCGCCTATCAAATGTTTTAAAACGATAGTTATCTTCGGGCCTATCCTTTTTATAAATATAAGCTTCAGGCTTAACATTAAAATAAATACAATCATGTATAATAGGTGAGCCTACAAGGTCATCAAATCTTGGCACAAGTTCCCTTTTCTGTTTTAATGTTACAAAGTCGCCTCTTTCCTTGACATATTGCCTAAATGATTTGCAAAGAGTAACATAATCACTATTATCAAAGAATTCCATTCTAACGACACGGCGATAGTTGAGTTTTCCTAATGATTCATACCATTTAAGCATCAACTCAGTAGCCTTAAATTGTGAGTGATAATACTCTACTCCTGCATCCCATGGTGTTTCAGCAATCGCAATATATCCGCTACCATTATCCACCTGACCATACCATGGCATATTTTCATAAACCGAAAGGAATATCATATCACCAATAGGTGTAATTTCCTTGTCATAGTTACTTGGTATCATCATACCGTAGGATAACGGAATTAACGAATAAGCCTTTTCATCCGTGCGTTCCCATTGCCATGTTGCAGGCCATTGAGTTTCAATAATGGGAGCACTATCCGGCTCACTTATAGGAATCAATTCAAAATAAAGTCGACCACTGGTTTTATGCACCCAAATCAATGTTCTTAAATGTATCCTTATATTCTTACCATTATAATCCCAATATTTATAATCCGTACGCATACCTTCCGAAACACCTGTCGAAAAGTATTCGCTTTTTATACTTTTAGCCTCATCAAAATATAAGTTGATACCCTCATCATTTCCCTTTAAGCCAACCTGTAAATATGGACGATACTTGTTGCTGTAAGTCCATGTTTTACCCTCTTGAGCCACGGAAATTGTATGATTTTCTTTATTAAAAATATAAGTAATGTTTTTTGAATTCGTTATTTTCATATATACCACATTTCATCGATTTTATTTAAGACGAAGTCCATCGTACCCGGGAATTATATTCCATTCCCACCTCTTAAAATAATCCACCATTTCTTTTGAGGTGAGTGTGTTCAAATGACAAATATGTGTGAGATAGATAGGTGTAGAATAATCCACATTCCCATATTTCGTCATCTTTTCTAACATATATTTCAAATTCTTAAAATCAAGGTGGCCCTCCTCATAGTCGGGCATCTCATAATCTCCGTAGGTACACTCCATTACAGCAAAGTCAAATTTTATTTCGTTGTTTTTGAGGTATTCCCATGTAATATCGCGATACCAACCGGTATCACTTGCATAAAGAAATGTATTTCCAAGTTTATTTGTAATAATATAATTAAAACCTAATTCATCCTCGCCAAAACCATAGTGGCTTGAAAGAATTGGTGTTACTTTCATATCGCTTATTTTATAATCTTTATAAGCCTCTAAAGGAATAAAATTAAAATTTTTATAATAGTGACTTTCATTAAATTCAACATCTGGCATTAAATAGCGTTCCATTGTTCCAACGATTTGCTTCAAAGTATTTGCAGAAGCATAGATATTCACCTTTTCCGGAAACTCACAGGTTGTGCATCTTCTTAATATCAATTCAGAAACCGCAATATGGTCATCGTGAGAATGCGTAATAAAAATGTTTTTTAAATTTATAAGATTGATATTATTTTTTACACACTGTATACGAATATCCGGACCGTAATCAATTAAACTTTCTTCATCAATTAAAAATGCGCTTCTCATACGGGACTGAGTTTCGATATTATTTCTAGCATTTCTACAAGTAGGACATTCACAAAAAGGTGCAGGTATACCTTCACACGCACCTGTCCCTAGAAAAATAGACATTACAAAAAACACCTCATTAATAAGGGAAAGTGTATTTTAAGCACTTTCCCTTATAATATTTAAAATTTATCCCACAGTTGCTCTTAAGCTTTCTTTGAGTAGAGGCAACATTCTATCAAGTGCTACAGCAGGGTTTGCCTTTTCCTTCAAAATAATATCAAGGAATGCTGAACGGTTATTTTTACCGTTGTACCAGCCTGAAAGACCGTCAACCCAAGTATAGCAAGGCTTAGCCTTTTTGATATACTCATTGCGGATTTTTTCATGCTCTTCACTTATAAAGTTTTTGCGATATGTTTCTATTTCTAAGCTGTTTCTTTCTTTAACAGCCTTGTTGAACTCATATATCCATGCAACAGCACCCGGTATATTCTGAGCGCAGTTAGGAATTGCTTTACCGTCTGCAGTAACGGGATAATAATAATCAGAGTTCTTATCCACCTTAGGCATTGGAACCATTCCGATTTCATCTGACATTTTATCATAAGCATTTGTAGCGCCAACGGCATAATTAGGACGCTCGATAATCATAGCAGTCTTACGCTTCAAAAACTCGTTAGTTCCTGAGAAAGGAGCAACAGAATTATCCTGAGTACATCTATAAAGAAGATTTAATGCTGCCATTCCGTTTGCATCAGTTAAATTAATTGCCCACTTTTTACCATCAGTTTTTATAACCGAATTACCTGCTGCCTGAGCAAAAGCAAAGTAATTCCAAGTTGCCCAACCGTATGTTTCAATGGTTTTATTATCTGCAGCATAACTTACAGCCTGCTTAGCTACCTGAGCGAATGTATCAAAGGTCCAATTATTCTTAAGATAGTATTGCTCATATGGGTCTTTGATATTTTTTTCTTTAAAGTATGTTTTATTGTAAAAGATATAAGTTTCGTGAATCTCTATCGGAACAGAACCGTATATTTTATTATTTAATGTATAGCTGTTGTATGCAGGAGTATTTGTTCCGAAATATTTCCAATCTTTATCAGCGGTGTCAACATATTTTGTGAAATCCTGAATTATATTTCCATATATGTAACGAAGGAAGGTTGTGTTACTGATGGTACATACATCAAGATAGTTTTTCTTATCTTTAGATGCGATAATGCTAGGAAGCTTTGTCTGCTGCTCTGCAAAGGTCATTGGAACAACCTCTACATCAACTCCGTATTTCTTTTCAAACTGCTTAACGAATGTATTTTCCCATTCAGTAGGAACAGCATTTCCGGGAACACGCAACTTTGTACCTTGAAGATTACCAAACATTTTTTCTTGTTTAGTTCCCTCTTTGTCAAGATATTCGTGTTCTTTATTGGCAAGAGGGTCTCTTACACTTGTAGTTCCTTGATTCTTAGAACTGCTGGAATTGTTGCTTGTACTGTTGGAGGAATTAGTATTCGGCTTTAATATATCGCCACTATTTACCGAAGAATTGTTTTGAGAAGAAGGTGCTTCTGATGAAACATTAGAAGTGTTTTCTTCCTGAGAGCTAGCTATACTTTCGGTAGAGGATGCAGAGGTATCTATACTGCCCGAATCCAAAGCTGAAGATTCACTACCAGCAGCAGGAGTTTCTTTACAGCCAACTACTGAAACGCAAAGAATTAATGCTAAAGCTATTGCTAAAATCCTTTTGAAATTTTTCATATTTATTATCTCCTTTTAATTAAATATCAAATTCATAAAGAATGTGATAATCGTTTAAAGTTTCTATCATATTGCTAAGTCTTGCAAATCTATCCATCTCATTCTTAAGATAGAAACAAAGCTTGTAATGTCCTGTATTTGCAGGAACCTTTATAACACCCTTAATTTTATGAGTTAACACCTTCGTATCAAGATAATTCTCAGGGTTATGACTATACCATTTTTCCGGGTCACCGGCTTTCACAGTTTCTAAAACCGCTCCGTTCTCATCTAATATAGCGAAACCGCTTTCAAGACAAAAAGCTGCCGACATTCCAAAATTCTTTAGTGTCATTTCTACTGAGAGATATGAATTAGGCTCATTAACTCCTGCAACCGCTACAGTTTGCGCCTCTATTTTATATCCTAAGTGGTCACGGATAAAATCAAAAGCAAATCTTTCCTTTTTATTACCATTTTCATCCCTAAACCAAGAAGGACAATAAACCACATTATTTTCCTCTAAAATCTGAGCTGTAATTGGCTCGCTTTTCCAAAGATGCATATTTGGAATATAGTTTTCTTCGGGTATGGGGTCAGGACCTTTACCGTCAAAATAGCCATGAAGAATACTCATCGTATTCTGCCAATGATGGGCTATTTCTTTAATAACCTCAAGACCTGTAGGATAAATATTGCGTTGAATATTAATAGGTCCGCAATTCAGTTCTCCGCCCTGAGGTGTATATGCACCTTCGCAACAAACCTGTTCCCACTCTTCTGTTCCCATAATAAAATTATCCGATGCCCATTTATCTTGCTCACCATAAATAGAATCATTATGTATAGCAATTTTAGAGTAATAAGGACTGGTTTTTTCAATCAAATTTTTATATCTCGGCAAACGAAGCGAAAGATATATGCCGTTAGGCTCGCAAAGATATTGCATAAGTGCCTTAGCCACATTTGCATAATTCACCTCAGGCTTTTGATAGCAAGGAGCCCATTCGCCGTAAGAGCCGATAAATCCACCCTCAATAGAATGAATATATTTCTTATTTCTCGCTATCATAGGGGCTAATTGCTTGATATGACGAATTATAGTTTCTTCATCTGCTCCTCTTTCAGGAAAATTTAAATTATCACAATATCCAAAACGAAGCATTACCTTAAAATCCTTAAGCTCACAAAACTCATAGAACTTTTCCATTGCAGCCATTGCTTCTTCGGGTATATCCATACCACGATATTCGGTTAGATAGAAATATGCCATACATCCATGACAAGGAACTTTTATACGGGCATAATAATTATCATAAACTTCTTGATAATATGTCATCGGGTCATCAGCCTCAACCGCTTTGGGCACATGCATAACCATATGTGTCCTGTATGCACGGTCAGGGTTATCAAAAAGAAGCTCGTCAAATCCGTATGTAAGCGGTTTTAATTTCTTATAACAGTTGATTTCCATATATTTTCCTCTTTTCGGCATTGATAAACTAAAGTTCAAATTCGTGGAGTATCGCATATCCGCCTGCTGATTCTATACTGTTAGCAAAAGATGCAAATTGATTTATACCATTCTTTAAATAGAATGCTAAATAATACTTTCCTGATTCTGAAGGTAATTTTATCTCTGCAGAAACGCTGTGGGTTAAAATCTCTGTGTTTAAATAATTTTCAGGGTCATGGCTATACCATTTAGAAGGCGAGCCAGCTTTTACTTCTCTAACAACATCATAATTTGAATCAAGAATAGCGAAACCACTTTGCATACAAAACGCTGCAGAAAAACCGTAGTTTTTAAGTGAAAGTTCAGCTGAAATAGTTGACTCTTTTTTATTTTCTCCTGTGGTTTTAACTGACTGTAGCGATATTCTATATCCTAAATGGTCGCGAAGGAACTCGAAAGCATTGCGCTGTACGGGATTTCCGTTGTCATCAATAAACCAATAAGGGTCATAAACAACGTTACTGGATTCTAAAATCTCGGGAGTTACCTCTTCTGCCTCCCACAAATTCATGATAGCTTCGTTGTCTCCAACGCTCTCATATCTGCCGTGCCATACGCTCATTGTATTCTGCCAATGATGTCCAGCTTCCTTTATCATTTCAATACCTACAGGGATTTTTTCTTTTTCGTAATAATCATCATTATTTAGCATTTCACCGCCTTGAGGTGTATAGGCGCCCTCAAGACACACCTGCTCCCATTCAGGAGTTCCGTATTGATATCCCGCAGAATTCCAACCCTCTTTATCGGTTTCACCAAACATTGCATCATTATGATAGCCTATGTATTTCCAATAAGGACTTGATTTATCAAGCAAATTCTTATATTCCGGCATACGCAAGGATAAATAGATTCCGTTAGGCATACAGAAATATTTCATAAGATATTTAGTTATAGTTTCATAATCAACAGCGGGTCTTTGATAATTAGGGGCCCATTCTCCGTAAGAACCTATAAATCCGCCCTCGCAGGTATGCACACAATGCTTATATTTTTTTATAAGCGGAGCTAGCTGCTTAATATGTCTTATGATAGTAGCTTGGTCAGCACCTCTGTCTAGTTCTTTATAATCATCGCAATAAGCAAATCGCAAACAGTTAGTAAATCCTTTTCCCTCACTGAATTGGAAGAACTGATCGATAGCATCCATTGCTTCGTCAGGAATATCCATTCCGCGATAATCGGTTAAATAGAAATATGTCATTGAAACATTGATTTCCATATCACAATATGCAAAGAACACATTATATTTTTCCAAAAAATAATTCATCGGATTTCCCGAATCAACCGCATCCTTAATATTTAATGTAAGATGGGTTCTAAAGCCTCTGTCTGGATTATCCTGCATAATAATATCTGAAACAGAGGTTATGGGACTAAAATCCTTATTCACATTAACGGTTGATAAGCTTGTGTCAACAGAACCTATGTTTTCTGTGGCTAAGCTATCATCCGTTATATTATCAAAACTTGTAGCTCCGATATTTGTATCCTCAGAAACAATATTATCAGAAACAGCATCTTCAGAGCTTATATCAGAATTAATATTTGATTCATCAAAGCTATTTGTCTCATCATTGACTGAAGAATTTATAGTTTCGTTTTTAGAAGACCCACCGGAGACCTTTGAACCTCCGGATGTGTCTCCACAACCGGAAAATCCAAAAATCATACATATTGACAGTAACAAACTAATTAACGATTTAAATTTCATTTTTTGCACCTTTATTTGAATATAGTTATTCTTTTTTTGCTAAAGGATAGCTTACCAAGAACGAGAAACATAACATAAAGATGATTAATACACAATAAACAGCGTTTGATTGACCCGTGGTCGGAAGTCCCTCATAATCAGTGTCGGTCAGAGTATCATCAAAACCACTGCCGTCAAAGCTTTCGTCACCGAAGCCTAAATCATCCGAATCATCACCAAAGATTTCATCATCCCAATCGCCATAGCCATCTATTTCCTCGGAATTGATAATAGAAATAGACTCATACACCGCTATGATATTTCCGGCATCATCAAGAGCTCTAACAACAACCGAATATGTAATATCAGGTGTAATACTATTAAGTGTTATACTTGTAGTATTTGAATATTGAATATCCTCAACGGTATATGCAAGACCAAACTCTGTAAAGGTTTTGCTATAAAGCTCTACCCTATATTTTCCCGCTCCATCAAAAGCTTCCCATGATAAAGTAACGCTTGTATCGCCGAAATCAGATGCATCAGGGTAATTTATTACCTTATCTGTTGTCGATTCAGGTAAAATATCATACTTATCGCCTATATTTACTGAGTCGCTCATCTGTGAAAAGGAGTCAGCCATAATCACACTACCATTAAACAAGTTTCTTGCACATTTGGTTTCATCATCTAAATAAACTGATGTTGTACGGTCACCCATATCAGTTATTAACCAAGGAATAGAAACTTGAATAGTTCCGCCATTCCAGCCGGGAACATATATATTAATCTGCTTTAAAGCATCTTCCTTAGTTAGCTTATTTTGACCTTCACAAGCCAACTGTGCATAATCTATCAAAATAAATCCGTCAAAGCCTGCGGGCAAATCGTATTGATAAGCTGTAACCTCTACCTCTTTCCAACTTGTATCACCTTTATTTAATAACCAACACTTGCCTGCATACTGCCAAGCAGAGCGTGATTTTGCAAGGTCTCCGCCTGCATAGAAATTAAACTTGGTTTCAATTGTTGTAGCAGATGAATCTTCAGGAAGCTTAACATACATAATAAGGCCTTCTGCCCCTGTTGACTTACTGCCGTCAGCATATATAGACATAACGCATGACTCACCATTTGTATATCCTGTTTGTTTTCCGCTTGATTGTAATAAAGGATAAGCTGACATCGGGTTTTGATTTTTAACAGCCGATAGTAATTCTGGCGTTCCTTGAGGATTAGCAATAGTTGCAGGGATATTTCCACCGATATTTAAAGTTTCCTTAATTGGCATATTCTTAATTTTAGTTATCTTCTTTTCACCATAGTTAATGGTTTCGCCGGTATATTCAGGAAGTTTTACCTCATCATCTCCATCAGCATTTCCACCGCCGTTTTCATTACCGTTTCCATTAATATCGGTTACAACATTACCATTAAACAAGTTTCTAGCACATTTGGTTTCATCATCCAAATAAACTGCAGTTGTACGGTCTGCTATATCGGTTATCAACCAAGGTATAGAGGCATGAATCTTTCCGCCATTCCAATTAGGAACATATAAGTTAACCTGCTTGAGAGCATCTTCCTTAGTCATATTGCTTTGACCCTCGCAACCTAACTGTGCATACTCTATCAAAATAAATCCATCAAAACCTGCGGGCAACTCATATTGATAAGCTGTTATCTGAGTTGATTTCCATTCGTCATCGCCCTTATTTAATAGCCAGCATGTACCTGAATATTGCCAGGCAGAGCGCGATTTTGCAAGGTCGCCTCCTGCATAAAAATTGTACAATGTTTTAACAGTTGTAGCAGGAGCATCTTCGGGAAGCTTAACATACATAATAAGGCCTTCTGCTCCTGTTGACTTACTGCCGTCAGCATATATTGAATAGATACATGACTCAGCATCTGTAGTTCCCGCTTGTTTTCCGTTTGACTGTACCAAAGGATATGATGACATTGGGTTGGTATTTTTAACCGCCGAAATCAATTCAGGTGCTCCATGAGAGTTAACTACACTTACAGGAATATCCGAGCCAACATTAAAGTTTTCTATAATTGGCATATTTTTGATTTTGGTTATTTTCTTTTGACCGTAATCTATAGTTTCTCCGGTATATTCAGGTAATTCAATGGTATCGTTGTTTTCATTTCCGCCGTCATTTCCATCACCATTACCGTCATTGTTTCCACCGTCGTTGGAAACCTCAAAATATGTATGTTCTGTTTCGCCAACAATAACCTTATCGGCAGTAGGAAGATTATTTGCATCCAATGTAGCGCGGTCAACAAACATAGGCACACTCATATTAACATCTGTAAAACCTGCGCCCTTCCATAAAACTATACCGTTTATAGTATCGGTATTGCTAAATGTAGCAGGATTTTTAATTGTTTCAAAAGGTATGTATAGATAACCGTCAAATCCTGCTTCAAATGTAGGTCCATATCCCTCTACAGCAGCAGTGCGCCAAGCATTATCATCCGAATCAAGGATATACCAATTAATACCGCCCCACTCATAAGCCGCAGTAGTACCGTTTTTGAGTATTCTGAACGATAAGCGAAAATTCTCGGTAGTATCAGATTTGATTCTGATAATATAACCTGCCGCATCAGCATACGACATTGAAGACATATACATTTCACTCCGTCCATTTTCAGACGGGTTTGTATATTTCATACCAACACCCAAATTAAAATTAGATGGGTCTTCTGTAGGAACAAAGTGTGTATTTACTTTTTGAATCCAAGAAGGAAAAGAAGTGTCAGTAGGATTAACGGTATACTCGCCGTCACCTGCCTGATTCAAGAACTTAGACGGATACACCTTTGTATATGTTGTCTGAGTGCCTGCAAAAGCTACTACAGAAGAAAGCATGCATAACACAATTGAAAGCGAACAAATAATCGCTATAATTTTTTTCATAAAATTCACCTTTTCTTGGTCCTTTTATAAATGTTAAGAGTGTTGTTTTTGGTCGCTATGCCTAATAGCAATCCGCCTATCTTAACATCAGCAATTTCTTTTATGGGAGTTTTATTATTTCTCTAAATACACATTCACGGAAAACATCCAATTAAATCACAATTGAATGTTTTCCGCAATTTTTTACTTCACTCGCATATTAACCTAACGGTCTGGATACGAATGCAGTTATATATAATTATCCAAGCGTTACATTTTCGCCCGCTATATATTTCTTTAAACGAACGAGGTCCAAAATGTCTGCAACACCGTCAGCATTTGCATCAAAACGCTTCTTGCTGAGCAATTCAGAAGGAGCAATAAGAGCTTTTCTCAAAGCAACCAAATCTCCTGCGGCAATTTCACCGTCGGCATCAGCATCGCCGACATTAGAGAAATAAGCTACCCTTCTTTCACCATTAAGCTTAATTGTATCGGCTGTAGGCAATCCATTTTCTGCGAGGCTATTACGCTTAACAAACATAGGAACACTTAAATTAACTGTTTCATAGTCTGCTCCGCCCCATATAGCTATACCGTTTATGAAAGACGTATCGGAGAAAACAGTCGTTGCTCCGTTCATTTTGATAGTATTGAAAGGAATGTATAGATAACCGTCAAAGCCAGCCTTAAATGTAGGACCGTATCCTGATACTACTGTGCTCTGCCATTCATTATCATCCGAATCAAGGATGTACCAGTTAACTCCGTCATATTGATATGTCGCAGCAGTACCTTGAAGTATTCTGAACGATAATCTGAAATCCTTTTCCGAATCACATTTAATTCTGATAATATAACCAGCAGCATCTGCATATGCCATAGAAGATGTATGTATTTCAGAGCGCGCGCTCACTGCCGGATATGTATATTTCATACCAACATTTAAATCAAAGTTGGATATATCCTCTGCCGGAGTAAAGTCCGAACCGGTTTTCTGAATCCAAGACGGGAAAGCCTCATCATCAGGGTTAACAGTATATTCGCCTGTTCCTGCGTTATCAAGGAACTTTGACTCGTATACAACAGTTTTACCCTCATATCTGCTGAACAAATCAACTATTTTACCATTCATAACCATCTTATCGGCAGAAGGCAAACCGTCCTTTAGAGAAGCCTTATTAACAAATATCGGAGCACTAAACGAAACCTCAGATAATATTCTGCTGGCAACAAGCTTAATTCCGTTTATAGCATCTTCTTCATTTACAGTTGGAGTAGAACCGTTATTTTTAAATGTATCAAAAGGAATATATAAATATCCGTCAAATCCAGCTTCTAACAGAGGACCATAATCATAAACTTTTGCTGACTTCCATTCTGTATCATCCGAATCAAGGGTATACCAATTAACTGCCTCATATTGATGGGTAGCTGAGGTGCCTCTATAAAGCAATTGCAAAGCAAATCTTAAATCTGATGTAGAATTGGATTTTACTTTGATTATAAAGCCCGATACATCAGCATAATACATCGCCGAAACCTTAATATCTATATTACCGCTAATTGTTTGGCTCGGTGTAAACTTGAAGCCTGTTGAAAGATTAAAGTCAGAGGGGTCCTTTGTCAAAGTGATGCGTTTATCACTACCTGCAACAGAGTAAGGGATGCTGGAATCTGTAGTATAAAGATCAATCTTTGAGCCGCTTGTATTTATAAATTCAGGCTTATAAACAGTTGAATAATCGAAATAATCATATTCTCTGTTATTCATAACAAGCTTATCTGCCGAGGGGAGACCGTTTGACTGAAGTGTTGTTTTATCAACAAACATCGGCATACTAAGGGTAGCTTCAGTGAAACCTTCTCCTTGTTTTGCAACAATGCCGCAGATATTATAGTCATCTTGCCATTCAATGCCATCTAATGTAAGAGTATCAAAAGGAATGTAAAGATATCCTTCAAAGCCCGCATCTAAGGTTACACCATACTTAAATACTTTAGATTGCTTCCATTCTTTAGAATTGATATCAAGAACATACCAATTACAACCCTCATAAACATATTTCCATTCAACATCTTCGCCATTATGATATAAAACGCAGAACGGAACCTTAAAATCAGTATCGGTATTGCTTTCTATTTTAATAATGTATCCCGCAACATTCTTGTATGGCATGGGCGAGAAATTCATTTTTGTATTTATATCGGAAGAGGGTCTTGTATATTTCATACCGACAGAAAGACCAAAGGGTGTCGGGTCATTAGTGGGGGTTAAGGGAGAATTTTCGCCCGCTACCCATAATGGGAAAGCCTCGTCTGTAGGATTAACTGTATATTCAGTGTCGCCTGCTTCATTAAGAATTTTGGGTTCATATACAGCCGTATAATCCTCTCTGGTAAAGAAACCCATCTCTTCTCCGTTCATAACAACCTTATCAGCAGAGGGTAAGCTATTCTCTTGAAGAGTAGCTTTGTCAACAAATATAGGAGCGCTGAAAACAACCTCTGTAAGGGTTGTTTTATTATTCATAAGCTTGATACCATTTACAATATCGGTATCAATCCATGTATGACCTGTAAATGTATCAAAAGGAATATATACATAACCGTCAAAACCGGTTTCTAAGGTTACGCCGTAGTTTTCTACAGCCGATTGTGTCCATTCTGTATCGTCAGAATCGAGGGTATACCATTTAACATAACCCCACTGAGATATTGCACTGCCACCGGAAATTAATTGCAAAGCAAAAACACCGTTATAATCGGTCTTAACCCTAATCATAAAGCCCGAAACTTCTGCATAGGTCATAGATGAAAGCTTCATATCTGTCTGATTAGAAGTACCATCCGGTACGAACTTAAAGCCTGTAGAAAGAGCGAAGTCCGAAGGGTCTCTTGTTAGTGATACAACCCCTCTATTTCCAGCTACTACTGATGTAGGAATTGCCGAATCCCAAGGATTAATTACAATCTCTACGCCACTATCATTTAAAAATTTCGGCTCGTATACAGTTGTATACGAAGTAGTATCGGTTGCTCCCGCAAACACCATAGAGGATGCTATGATACAGAGCATAAGGGTAATCGCGCATGTGATTTTTAGAATTTTTTTCACAATAACCAACCTTTCATTTTTTATATTTATTAAATGCCTAGCATTACAAAATAAAAATATTTTCAGCACTTTATACATATTATAAAAGAGAAAGTGTTTCAAATCTATGCATTATTAAATTGATTTTCTACACAATCAAGTATTTTACTGTATAAATTCATGCAAAATATTATACCCATTCACAACCTCTATCCTGTTGCTAAGTCTCGCCTTTTGTTCCATAGTATTTTCAAGGCAAAATGCAATATAATATTTTCCGCTTTCTTTTGGGGTATTTATTTTTGTATTGATATTATGTATCAGAACAGTTGTATTAAGATAATCCTCGGGATTATGACTGTACCACTCTGACGGATTGCCCGCAAATACCTTTGAAACGACATTATAGTTTTCATCAAGTATCACAAAACTACTATTCATACAAAACGCCGCAGACATACCGTAGTTTTTAACCGCCAAATTAATATCAAGCACGCTTTCGGGCCGGCAATCACCCGAAACAGTAAAGTTTTGTGCTTCGATTTTATAACCCAAATGGTCGCGTATAAAATCGTATGCATAGCGAGTAACGGTATTTCCGTCATCATCCTTAAACCAGGAAGGGCAGTAAACTATATTGTTTTCTTCCAAAATTTGAGGTGTTACAATTTCACTGCGCCAATTGTTCATTAAAGCGTTTTCCAAGTCCTCATACATACCGTGCCAAACGCTCATTGTATTATGCCAATGATGAGCAGTTTCCTTAATCATTTCAATACCGCTAGGTATTTTGTCCCTATTATAGTAGGTTGCATTATTAAGCATCTCACCGCCCTGCGGTGTATAGGCACCTTCCTGACACACCTGTTCCCACTCTGCACTTCCATACTGGTATCCCACCGAGTTCCAGCCCTCTTTTTCTGTTTCACCAAACATAGCGTCATTATTAAGAGCTATCATACTGTAATACGGATCGGTTGAAGAAATAAGATTTTTATAGCGCGGCAATCTCAATGAGAAGAATAGATTATTCGGCTCGCAGAAGTTTTTAACAATAGAGCGA
The DNA here is from genome assembly GCA_045541175.1 of Acutalibacteraceae bacterium. Classification (GTDB taxonomy): domain Bacteria; phylum Bacillota; class Clostridia; order Oscillospirales; family Acutalibacteraceae; genus UBA737. Next base: position 16,466 of record JAZQIP010000046.1, on the reverse strand, counting down.
ATAACCGTTTCGTAATCCACCACGGGTAATTGATAATCCGACTCCCACTCGCCGTATGCACCAATAAAACCGCATTCGACTGTATGAATGCAATGGCTATATTCTGCTATAAGCGGCTTTAACTGCTCAATATGCCTTATGATAGTCGCCTCATCAGCGCCTCTATCAAGCACCTCAAGATCGTCACAATAAGCAAAACGAAGCATTACCTTAAACTGCTCTAACTCACAGTACTTAAAAAACTCCTCAATAGCATCCATCGCTTCATCGGGAAGGTTTTGACCCCTATAATCGGTCAAATAAAGATATGCCAGGGCAAGGTTAATACGTTCCTCTTTTGCATAGCCAAAGAAAACCTCGTAATCCTCACGATAATATTTTGAAGGATTACCCGAATCAACCGCCTCTTTTACATTTAAGGTCATGTGAGTACGAAATCCTCTGTCAGGATTTACCAAAAGACTTGTATCCCCATCAGATGTTAAGGGCAAAAAGCTTTTTTCGGTCGCAACAGTATATACTGTTAGCAACCGCTTTCTCAATGTGTTTAAGTCAGAAGCATTTATTACAGCATCCGCATTTGTATCACTTGCCAATAATGAAGTACGGTCAATATTCAAGCCGGCTGAAGCCTTCTTCATACGGACAAGGTCTTTAACATTGAATTCACCGTCACAATTGCTGTCGCCTGCGTTAGCGCCTGCTGTATCAACAAGCACCTGTGCATAGCTAAGGCTCTCGCCCGTAAAAGGATCGCGAGCGATTTTTGTAGCGCCGTCAGCATAAACCGCCACCGTTTCACCGATATTTTTAACAATAATAGGCGGGCTGAATATAACGGGTTCTGTTCCGTCCAAATCAGTAATGCGAAGATTCATACTTCTGATAGCATAATCAGCAGTAGGCCTTATATCTCCTACTATCTGACTGTAAGGAACCATAATATAACCTTCAAAGCCATCGGGTAACACAGAAAAATATTTATTTACCGACAAATCCACCCATTTGTCCGATCCTCTTTCAAGCATTTTATAGGTTCCGCTATATGTATATGTGTTATATTTGTTTGTTCCGTCCCCAAAACCAAAATCAACCCGAAAGGATTTGTTTTTTGCCGATTGTGGCAATCTGAGATAAAACATTGCCGCCTCTCCGCCAAAGGAAGATTCGATATTTATTCCAAAAGAGCCTATGCGATAGTTCTCATTATCTGCGCTGGTAACCGTGCAAGACGATACCATAGGCATAACCGAAATCGGGATAGTGCTTTCAATAAATTCAGCCTTACCCGAATTTCCATCCCAATACGACATTGTATCGTAAGGCACCTTGCCTATCGAAGCGCTCAGAGACAGTTCCGTTGAACTCACAGAACATATATCAAGGTTGCCGTAATTAATTTTTTCGCCGTAATACTCAGGCACATTACTGCCTTTCCCAAAATATTCAAGAACCCTGTCACCTATAATGACAGCATCTGCCGTAGGAAGATTATTTGAATCCAAGGTATCACGGACTACAAACATCGGCACACTCCAGATTGCCTCTGTAAAGCCTGTACTTGTTACCTTATATACCGCAATACCGCAAATTTCATCGGTTTGGGCAAAAGGACTATCTTCCTGAGGCGAATTTTTCAAGGTATCAAAAGGGATGTAAAGATAACCGTCGAAGCCGGCCTCTAAGGATACACCGTATTTATAAACAGAGCTTTCCTGCCACTGGGTATCATCAGAATCCAGGGTATACCAATTAACCCCGCTGTATTGATATTTTGATGCGCTACCGTTATAAAGCACTCTTATTGACATACGGAATGCATTCTCGGTATCACTCTTAATTCTAATAAGATAACCCGATGTCTCTGCATAGGTCATCGGAGATACACATATTTCACTTCTTACATCCTCAGACGGATTTGTATACTTCATACCCGTACTAAGATTAAAATTTGATGGGTCTTCAGCAGGGGTAAATTGATAGTTATTTTTTTGAACACTCGAAGGAAATGCCGCCATATCGGATGTTACGGTTATTTTTTCTCCGTCTCTGTTAAGAAAAGAAGGAACAATAACTTCGGTATATTCAGAACATTGAGCATCAGCAGATGATGCTTCCGCCCTTGATGATATCGTAATTGGAGACAGCAAGCTGAAAACCATTGCCAAAGAGCAAATACATATTACTGCTTTTTTCAAAACTTTTCTCTCCTTTAATTATCGGAAATACATTTATAATGCTTTACAATTATTTCTTTCCAGTCTTCAAACTTCGAATTATATAAAAAGTTTAAGTTGGTATCCTTTAATTCATCAGAACTGCACTGAGTAATGCGGTATGTAGGCATAACACCGTATTCTGCGCAAAGCATAACAGCCGCATCTATATTCTCTGTGTTATTAAGTGGTACTGATGCCATTTTCACATAACCCTGAAGCACTGTAGTATAAAAAGGCACATCCTGACTGAAAATTTCATAATTACTGCTACTAAGCGGCACCTCTGTCAAGAAATTCGTTCCAGACAGCATATAAATATTTGCGCCGTCTGAAGCGACATTTTTAGCCGTTTTTTCGGTATTTTTTAATATTTCAGAATATGTATCTATCAACTGCTGTCTATCTGCAGAATGTGACTTGTTGAAATCGTTATATATTTCGCTACCCATATTCTGATATAAAACACCGTATTTTTCAGGATTCTGCAAAGACTTTAAAAGCTTATTAGCATTTTTAAGAAGTTGCTGACTATTCAGAAGAAGCCATTTTTGAAGATTAGCCGATGCTCCCGTGCTAAGAGCTCCCTTTTCCCTCACAATAGTGAGGCTATTAAGACTTTGTATATATTTCTTACCCTTAAAGAAATTATCTGCCGCAGAATAATCACGATTCAAATCATAAACTGCGTATATATCGGCATTCTGAGCTGTTTCAACAAGAGAATTAAAGCCTTTATTGCCGCCAAGTCCACTATCAAATTTTTGCTTTTTGATATAGTTATTATTGAATCCACCCTTTGAAAAACCGTACAGCGCGATTGAGAAATCCTCTATACCCTCGCCGATTAGAGCATTATACATATTCTCAACATCATTAAAGGTAGTTGCATTTACAGCCTTGTTATACGGTATACCAAAAAAACTGCTCTTTCGGTAAGTCTTGCCGTAAACCTGCAAGAAGGGTATTATTTTGCTTTCTTGTGTTGATAAAGGACTTAATGCATATTTTTCTATAAGTATTTCTCGATAAAGCTTAGCCATACCAAGATAATTTGCTTCATCTCCGTTTAAGAACCTGTATTTTACAACCGGATTAACAGAGGTTGGATTTTCATCTGCCATACGGACAGTACGAATAAGATTATCACCATCAATTATACCCGTTTCATCACATTCCCTATAACAGAAGGATGCCCACACAGAGGAAGCAGAATATCTATCATCAGCGGAGCTTGCGCAAATACGCGCCATAGCATCTGCCTTACTGATTTCTGCAAAAAATGCGAAACTTCCTTTTTTCATACCAAAAACAGGCATTTTAATTCCTGCCGATGCGTCAACCGATTTGAGATTAATATTAACTGCCGAATCTGCTCCATATACAGGCTTTTCATAATCATCCGCATTGCGGTAGCGGTCCTTGAAATCTATGATAGCTCCGTTACCGTCAGGCACAAACAAATATCCTGCCTCGCTACCAACAGCCGCCGAGAAAAATGGAAATAATTCTACCTGACACAGCTTTGATGTGCCGTATTCCTCTATTTCATTAAAACAAATTTCAGCGCTTATGCCATCATCCTGCAAGATTACTTTTACAGGGATTTTTATGCACTGCGAAGCGGTATTAAAATCATATATAGTTTTTACACCTATAACCGCGCCGTCTTTTTCTACCGTTTCCATAGAATACGAATCTTCTAAAATACAGCTGTCGTACGATGTTGCAGTAACATAATTACGGGACTCATCCAAAAACGAAATTTTAAGCTGTGAGTTCAACTGGATCTGAGCTGTTTTAGAAATTCCAGAAATAAACTCAGAATCAGGATTTGTACTCCATATATATCCGTTCTTTAAATTCTTTATTTTTATTACTGCGGTTTCAATATTTACATAAAACTGATACCCAGCATTCTCGCTTATCAGCATAAATCCCTGCGATTCCAGATTATCCGCAACATTAATATTCTCTGTAGTTTCAGCAGAAACTGTTAATACTCCAGCCAAAAGCATAAGGATACAGAGAAATAAACCTATAATTCGTTTCATTTTCTGCCTCCTATAAAAATATTTCCATAAATATATTTTTAACAAAACTTACTATTTGCTGAGAAATGCTGAAAAATAACAATCCTAAGAACAGCAATGCAAATATTGCAAGTCCCGTAACAACAGCTAAAATAAAAGTTTTCGATACTGTAAACTGCTGACAAACAAGCATTCCCAAAAATGCCAATATAAGCGTCCAGCCTATCCCTATTATACTGAGCACAGAAAGCATTACAGCTTCATCCTCAGAGGCTATATGCGACAGCAAAACATAGATAGGGTTAATAATGAGATACGGTAATAACGAATATGCGGTCATTATCCATATTTCTTTAAACTTTCCTTCTCCATCAAACAATGTGCTTACTGCCCAATTACAAACCGACCAGATAAAAATCAAGCCCACTGTTAATGCAAATATCATCCAAAACCCTATACGCTCAGACTCCGAACGACCGAAAAGATAGGCAGTACCCACTTCCCCTATCAGGCGTTCGAATAAGAAAATCACAACCAAAAGATTGGCTAACGCAAGGGATGCTTTGCCCTCGTATTTTATATCGTTAAAAGCCTCTATTGGATGGGTCAACAAACGAAAAAGCGTATAAGCCGATTTTTTAGGGATATAAAGCTTTTCTTCTCCGCTCTTTATCTGACCGCATTTAAAAAGAAAATACCGATAAATTTTCTTGATATATTCCATATAGTCACCTATCGTTCTAAATTTCTATAATGAATACTATTTTTCACCAATTAGCCATTTTCTTATGCGCTTAATTGCAATGATTAAAACAACGATTAAAACTATTGCAACAGGAAGAATCCATATAAGATTTTCACGAATAAACTCTTTACGGTATTCCTTAAGAGCCATTGAATAGAAATAAGGGTCATTTCCTTTTTCGAGCATCTCCATTGCCTGTGTATAATTGCCCTCTTGCAGCAAAGCTCTTCCGATACTTCTGAAAGCAATAACATAATTTGAATTAAGCTTTAATACTTCCTGCCATTCCTCAACCGATTCGCTATACAAACCGTTATTATATTTTTTTAAAGCGGTATGAACTTTATTTATGTAGTTGGTCGGCTCAAACACAGTTATACTTGCACAATCCGCATCGAGAACAAGATAACTTTCTCCCAATTTTTCAATAGCTACGGGCTTTTTGAATTTTCCCTTTTCTTCACCTTTGCCACCGAAAATACTTATCATATTACATTCACGGTCATATTGAAAAATTCTTCCGCGTGTACTGTCAATAGCACAGAACATACCGTCTGCATCGGTATGAATATCAACAAACGAACTACTAATTAGTGCGCCGTTTTCATAAGAGGTTTCTAAATCTCCGAATGTTACGGTACCGCGCAGGGTTTGCGGAGTTCGCAATATATTGTTTCCTAAAGCATTAAGGCATTTTATTTCGTCGCCTGCTTCAACATTTTCTGCAGTGGTATAAATATAACCGTTCTCACCAATATAGATATTGTTGTACGGAAGAGGAAGATTTTTCTCCATTTTATCCTGCTGCTCATCAGAAAAAATATCTTTCCACATAGCGGTTAGCCTTACCGCCACGGTAACCTTTACCTCATTAGGGGCAAAGAAACCCATAAATTCGTCTTTTTCGTTATATTGCAGTATTCCCTGATAAATATCGGGAGCTACAACATATACCGTCGAATCCTTATCAACTGCTACTTTTGAAGGCTTGAACTTAATGTTTTCGTTTACAGCAATTAAATCGTCACCCTCAATTTTTCTTATAACATTTCTTTTATTATCTATAGCAACCACGCGGAAATTTTCGGTATCACAAATATAAATCAATCCGTCTGCACCGTAAAACACACCCTCGGGCTCGAACAATTCACTTTTTTCGCCATTATCCATAACAAAGTCAATTATCTCAATGGTATTGAACTCCAAATCGGTTACGATAATCCTATTATTACCTGTATCGGCGATATAAATATTTTTTTCGCCGATATAAAGATCCTGCGGGTCATTAAGTGCTCCAACAGAAATATCTTCACCATAAATAACATTTTGAGCTGTATATGAATCAGGAGCATGATACGAACGGTTATCCTCATCATACATATACCCATCGTTTACAGTAATGGCTGAGCACGGCAAAGAAAGGCATATTCTACTTAACAAAAACACAAATATAATTAATACAAATCGTTTCATTATGTTTTCCTTTCCCACCGTTTAAGATTTAATACCAGAGTGAGTCATTGTCTCAATAACCGAGCCTTGACAAACAGCAAAAACAATTATAGACGGCATCATAAGTAAAACCGTACCCGCCGCAGTAACACCTGCACGCATAACACCGCCAGTACTGATTTGTGTTAACATTGTAGGCAAAAGCTTCATTGTTTCGCTATATGTAAACTGACTTCCCGCCGTTGACCATGCCGATACAAAGTTGAAAATGGTGAGTGTAAGCAATGCAGGTTTAACAGTCGGCAAAACAATATGGAAAAATGTATACTTTTCGCCTGCGCCGTCAATACGGGCAGCCTCTAATATTTCATCAGGGACCGTCGACATAAACTGCATCATAAGAAATACACCGAATGAGGTTGCCAAAAGCGGTAAAATAAGTGCCCAATAGGTATCGAGCATTCCGAATTTTGACATCATCATATACTGCGGAAGGGATGTTACCTCAGGACGGAATAAAATTGCAAAAACAATGATATAATAAATAATCTTTTTGCCGGGAAAATTCCGCTTCGCCATAGGATAAGCCGCCATCGAAGCAATTAAAACATACCCTGCTGTTCCTATAACCGTAATAAATATACTGTTAAACAAATATCTCTCTACCGGAACCAATGACTGCGACTGAACGCGCACAACATCTATAAAGTTTTCAAGTGTTGGCTTATAAACGATGAAGCGCGGCGGAAACAGAAAAAGTTCACTGGTAGGCTTAAACGCATTTATAATCGAATAATAAATCGGTAAAGCGATGAATATTCCCATCAGCAACAAAAAAATTGCTGCTATGGCATTGCCTAAACCCGAACGGGTATTTCTTTTCTTTTTAGACATATAATTCACCCTTTCCGTTTAATCCTGTGAAAATACTTTAATAGCTTTATTAATAATTACCCAAGAAAGTATCATAATTATAAACAACACAACCGCTACTGCTGATGCATATCCCATTTCGAGCCTATTTGCACTGTAATCCTGAATATGTAGCAGTAATGTGTGAGTAGAATAGTCAGTACTTGGGAAGCCTGTCAATGCAATACACTGAGCACCTATGGCGAATGAGCCTGAAATCGTAAGAACTGCGCCTATCAGTAGCTGCGGTCCCATCTGAGGTAAAGTTATATACCATAACTCCTGCCAACGGTTTCTGATACCGTCAATAGCAGCAGCTTCAAAATAAGACTTATTAAGCGACTGAAATCCCGCAACAAAAGAAAGAAATCCTGCTCCCATACTTCCCCACAAAACTACCACAATAACTACATAAATATTATAGTCGGGGTCGGTAAGCCACTGTATCGGATCACTTAAAAAACCGAGCTTCATTAGCCAACTGTTTAAAAGTCCGTAGGAATCATTGCTGAAAAGGTATGTCCACATCATATACGAGCTTCCCAAAAGAGTTGGCGAATAGAACAGAAAGGTAAGAACCGTTCTTGTGATTCGGTTAAGGTCGTTTATAAGCCAACCCACTACAAAGCTCATAATATATCCCAAAGGCCCTGTTATAACCGCAAACAGCATTGTATTCATAAAGGCTTTTATAAAAATATCATCATCAAGAAACATTCTAAGATAATTCGAAAGGCCGACAAAATTCGGGGTTTGAACCATATCGAAATTAGTAAAACTATAACCCACAGCCATACATATCGGCACTAATGTAAACACCGCAAAAATAATAAGCCAAAAGGACAGGAAGAAATAATCATTTCCGTATTTTTTGAAAAAGCTTTTTACAGATTTCATTATTTACCTCCTAAATTTAATTCTTCAAGCTTTCGTAGTAATTCGTTATCGGTATCTTTACCATATCTATAAATAACATCTCTCGGATTTTCATAATCGTAAACCACACGCCTAAATGCATTCGACAGGTTTCTGTTAAGAAAATATGTAGCAGGAGATTGCGGTACATCGGACAAGGCTTTTCGCTGAATTTCGAGCGCTTGTGCTTCATCTCGACTCCAGGACATTGTACTCAAGGTGTTAATGTTTGCAGGGAAATATCTTGCCGAAACACCAAACCTGATTTCGCACTCAAAGGCAAAACGAGTCTGCACTTCATCAGAAGTCCACCAATCAAGGAACATAAATGCATTTTTTTTGTTCTTTACCGATTTAAGTATCGTAGCGCCGCTCACATTGCAGGATTCGCTTCTGTTTATATTTCCGTTTTCATCTACAACACCCGGAACAGGCGCAATACTCCACAAACCGTCAATCTCTATCGCGCCGACAGAAATCGAATTGTAAAAAGACGAAGAAGAAATAACTAACGGCATCTCTCCCGAACGGAATCGGTTAAGCGCATCAAACGAAACAGGAACACCTTGCTTAGTATACAGATCGGTCCACCTTGTAAACGCCTCGACAGACTCCTTAGAAGAAAGGCGAGTTGCTGATAAATCATCAAGATAAACCTTTCCCCCGTTTTGGAAAAGGAACATTTCATATATAGCTTGCGATTCGGCGATACCAACCTGTAAGCCATCCTTTTGTAGCTTGGTAACTACATTATAAAATTCTTCCCACGTATCAGGAACTGTGAGACCGTATTCACTTAAAATATCAGTACGGTAGTACAGCATATTGTAGCTCTGAACCTCAGGCAATGCGAAGGTTTTACCGCCAAAGCTCAGCGAAACTAAGGACGACGGGTAAAAACGCTTTTCAATTTCATCATAGTTTTCCATTTCGCAAAGATCGATTAGCGCATTTCTGAAATACAAATTTGAAAGTATTGTTTCAGGCACAAAAAGCGCAACATCCGGGCCTTTTCCCGAAACCAATGCCTGCAATATAACCGACGAATCCATCAAAGATATATTTACGGGTATCTTAGTTTTATTATAAAAATCCTGCTTTACAAGTTGGGTCACTATCTGAGCCTGATCTCTACCTGTTGAAAATCCCATAGTAGCAACCGCATTCGTTGTAACCCATACACTCATCGAATCTTTATTAGAGTTGCTAATCGCATTATAATCCGCGCCAAACGAAACCATAAAACTTTTAATTCTGAATAAAGCGACCTCAAAGAAACCTTTTTTATCAATTTTCTTAACAGTATTTGCTGAGCGTACGGTTATACTGTCAAGCTCTATCGGCTGAGTGCTGATATCCGAAATAAGACTTGCCATAGTATTTATCTGTGAACGGAAATTATCAAGTTCTACCGCAATTTCGCGGGGCTCTTCAACAAACTCTTTAAGCAAGCGGACTATTTGGTCCATTTGAGCAGTATTATTTGTTGCATTATCCTCAGCTTCCGTCTCAAAGTATTTGGATATTGAGGTTATCTTATTAGCGCACATACCAAAATCCTCTAAAAGACCTTCTATGTGCTCTTCTAAATCATAGTCTCTGTATGAATCAGGGGTTTCCCCTACTATAAGAACTATTTTTGTATAAAGCTGGTTTAACTCGATTACAGTTTCCTTTAAGGTCTGCAAAGGATTTCCAACGCTACCCAAAACAACCTTTAATCTTATGGTATGTTCACCCTTAGTAAGGAAAAATGATTTTTCTTTTTCTCCCTCACCCGTAATTGTTAAAGTTTCGAAACCGCTTGTCGCAGGAAATTTGATTTCTTTACAATCGAAAAAAGGAATCTTACCGTCTATATAAAGCTGACGCCTTACAATTTGACCCGGATTTGCATTTTGACGGTATTTAAAATCAAGCGCATACCATCCGTCTTGAGGAACATCAATTTTCCACTCTATCCACTGACCTGGTAATGAGTAACCAGTACCGCCAACAATATTTTGAATGATTTTTACAGGATCATTTGGTGTAACATTTGGCGTCAAGCGGTCGTATGTAACAATTATCTCAGGATGCGATTTGCTGTCAGTAAGCTCTGCCTCATAAGTTTTAGCATAATCCTCTGTTTCTAAAAGACCACCGTTTTCTTTCACATATTCCTCATAAGACGGCTCTTCGCCAACCTCAGTTAAAATGATTTTATATATAGTAATACTCTCGCTTACCGCCTGAATATCAATTTTATGACTGCCTTTTTCAAGATGAATGCCGTCTTCTGTATTACCTTTATCATCGGGCAAAAGCAGACGCATATATTCCTTGCGCAAAACCTCTGTTTGTCCCGGGACCTGTTCATTTCCCATATCATCAGTAGGAAAACGGTCACCGTCAATTTGATTCTTCCATACTCTTGGAGCATCTAAAACGGTTGTTGCCCCTCCATCCAGAGAAATACCGAACTGCGGTGTAGTCGTACTTCCAAAAACAGCACAATATTCCATCTCAAAGTATACGACTCTGTCTTCAATCTCAAATTGAACGGTTAACCCATTTTCTTCGGAAAGCAAAACGCCGTTTTCAGAGCTGAAAACTATTTGCTCTGAGTTCGAACTCAAAGCCGATGCCGTAAATGAAACGGCAAATATCTGCAAAAAAATACAAACCATTAAAAATCGTGCAATATATTTCATAAGGTCTTCTCCTTTCTAAGGAATTATCCTACAATACCGCTTCTCTCCAAACCTTGACGAAAGAATTTTTGCGATAGCAAAAACAACACAAGCAAAGGCAATATGCTAAACACACACGCCGCTTGCTGTAATGGGATAGTATAATAAACATTATTTCTATGAACTGCAGGTAAATACTGGTTTACTATTTGGAAGAAATCCATAAGATAAACAGGAAGGGTACGTATACTTGTGAGGAAAACATAAGGACCGAAATAATCGTTCCAATACCAAACAAGCGAGAAAATACTGCAAATTACAAGCGCGGTTTTAGCATTTGGAAACATAACACGAATATATGTACCAAAATAACCGCAACCGTCTATTGTAGCAGCCTCTTCGAGCTCTATCGGCATTCCCTGGAATAACATTCTGAAAATGAGTATAAACAATCCCGCCATAAAGCCTTGTCCTAACAATGCGGGTATAATAAATGAAAAATGCGAATTAACAAGATTTATCGGCGACGGCTCTCCCGCAATGAACTCTATAATTCCAAAGAAGTCCAGATTTCTCATATTAAGATAGTTGGGAATATTTATCATTTGCGCAGGCATCATAATAGTTATTATTACAAAAATGAACAATACCATTGAGCCTTTGAATTTAAAACGGGCAAATCCGTATCCCGTAAGTGCAGTAATAAATATTTGAACCATTGTACTAAAAACAGACATTATTATCGTGTTCAAAAGAGGATCAGCCATACCCATTTCAAGTATTATCTTTTTGTAATTATCCAACGTAAAATGCTTTGGTATCCATACAACAGTAACATCATAAAAATCCGCAGCAGACCTAAACGACATACTGAGCATATAAATCAGCGGATATAGAATAACAAAAGCAATACTTATAAGAAAAAATGCTCTTACGATACCCCATACCATTTTACCGAAATAATAAAATACCGAAATATCCGACTGTGTGCTCGTGATTTGATTTTTCTCCATAACAGCCTCCGTCTTACTTCGAATTGAACAACATTTTACGGAACATTGCAAAAATAAGCGCAATAACAACTAGCATTGCAATAAAATACATCCACATCATTGCCGACGCAAAAGAATAATCAAAATTCTCTGTGGCAACCGTCAAAACATAATCGATTACTTTATTTTTTATGCCCATACAAGCCATAATAAATGTGTATACCGTATTTGCAAAAATAAACGGTCCTATTACAGGAAAGGTTATTTTCCAAAAGGATTCCCAACCCGTAGCGCCTTCCACCTTTGCAACCTCATAGTAGGTTTCCGGAATTGAGAGCAGACCTATTAAGAATATAAGTATCTGAACTCCGCTATCCCATATAAGGTCTGCAACACTCGCAATAATTCCCGTAATAAAACTCACTATTTTTTGCGATATCCCGGAATTTATTAAAAGCTCTGTCAAGAGTGATACATCAAATATAGTTGAAGAACCCGTATCCGTTCCCATGGCTATTGCGCCAACTCCGCGGGTGATAACCAAGGAAAGGGCTCCCGATGTTAAAATAATCGGAAGAAAAAAGATAGTACGCATTGCAGCTCTGCCCTTAAAATCCTGATTGAGCAAAATCGCCACAAAAAGACTGAAAAATACAATTATCGGGACTTTATATAAAAAGTTTTTAAATGAATTTACGAATGCTACCGGATATTCCGAATCCGAAATCCAGGCATCTATGTAATTGCCCAAAAAACCATTTTCAAGCGGAAGCAAATCATAACCGCCCGAACCGGACATTTGGAAATCAAAAAAAGAAAAAACAAGGAATTTTACAACCGGTTGAATAAAAAATATCAATAATCCTATCAACCATGGCAAAACAAACATTAACCCTGCCACTGACCTTTTTTTACTCATCGTCGTGCTTTTCACCTAAACGCCTCCACTTACATATATTCAAATCAAAATCCAAGAAATAAGCAACTTGCCCCTTTCAACTTTAATTATATTTTTTCATGTTTTAAAAATCTATAAACAAAATGTTCTTTCTTCTGCATTATTGTGCATTGTTTCTATTATTGCCGTTTTAAACTCGTATTATTTGATTTAAATGCCCAAAAGAATCTTGCTTTTGTTTTATGTTTGTATATACCTCTTAAGAATCAATCCACCCTTTCAAATCTATCTAACATACATGTAGATTACTGCCAATATATTTTTAAAAAAAAGGAAGATACATGGTTCCGATTTTCCATGTATCTTCCTTTTTGCTATTATATTTACTTATGGTTATAATGATTTTAATCGGTGATTAAAATTTCAGATTTTGCAGTTAATTCATCATCAACTATTTCAGCATAATAATTATTGCGAATATTGTCAAAAGCGAGAGGTAATTCTTTATTGTTAAAATAAATTTTGCGTACGCTCTCCCCTCGATTTTCATATCTTACGCAAAGGTTACAGCCTTTAAGCCTAAGCATTATCTCAGCTTTTTTGCAGGGAAAATAATCGGTTGGTGAAATTTTAAGTGAGGAAAGTGTCGGTTCAATACCGAAACCGCATTTTATAATATCCTTAATAAGCACCGTGCCGCTACCTGTGTACCAATCGCCCATTGACTCGCCGTCAATACTGTACTCTTCCGAATCACAGTAGGAATTCGGCATAACAAAGGTGGTGCGAGTGGCATTATTATGGCTTATAACCATTGCTTTTTCAAGCAAACGCCAAGCATCTCGCGAATATCCAATCAGGAAGAGCGCCATTATACCAAATGTTCCTGCGTGAACATAAGCACAAGCGTTTTCGTATGTTCCGGGTGTGATATAGCAAATTCTGCCTACCTTGTCAACGCCATCTAAGAAGGGCTTATCAAAGGTACGAAGTCCGTACTTAGAGTCGAGGGATAAAATATTTTTTGCAATATCGTCCTTGTACTCTGCAAACTCTTTAATAATACCGGAAATCGCACAGTAGGAGTTTGCGGTAAGGCTGAGACGCGACTGTGAGTCATAATCGTTATAGCTACCAACAAAGTAAGCCATATCTTCGCCCCAACCGTGAATCATACGAGTTGTGCCATCCTCACCATGAAGTAAAGCGTTTTTAGTCACTCCCTCAGATATTTGAGCTCTAACACGACGATATTTTTTAACTATATCTAAATGTTTTCCTGTTCGGGTAAGGATTTCGCACATCTGCTCAAGCGACAAATAAAGTTGAAGTGTTGCCATAATACTTACACCATTGCCAAACTCCCTGTCATTGCGCTTGGTTTTACCTAAGCCGTTAAGTGCATCATTCCAGTCACCGTAAAGCGCGTGAACACAGTGGGTTTTATCATCTACATTTGATAAAAGGAAATCGGTTATTCTTATTAAATGGTCAAGCACCGAATCACTAAGCTCACTTCTGGGAGTTCTTCCACCCCATTCGTAGGTGTTTTCTGCCCTGTAATAGCCGCAAATTTCATCTAAAATAGAAAAATCATTTGTATAGGCTAAATATGTATGCAAAGTAGAAATTATCCAAAAACCTTGGTCAATAAAGGGGCGCAAGTCGAATGCAGGGATAGGATTATCCTCGGTGGGAAAAGATATCTGCCGTGGCGCTCTGCCGTCATCTAAAATATAGTCAAGCACGCGGACAATCTGTGCGCGGGCCTCACTTGGTTGCCATATAAGCGCGCTTTCAAGTTGTTGAAAAACATCGCGTATACCAAGATACGGCCCTACATAATTCTTTCCTAAAGCGCAAAGGCTTACCTGACGCTGAACACATTTAAGAAACTTGTTAATAACCTCGCTGTGCAGATTATCGTTGTGCCAATCCCCAAACTTTATATTGGTACGCTCAAAAATTTTTCTTTCGGCCACTTTATGCTCTGCTAAGGCAATATTTTCCTTTTCGCTGTCAGTCGGTGTGCCGATAAAATCATAAGCGGCATTTTGGTCATTGGTTATAAACATTTCATAATCAAGCTGCGCAAAGCCGCCCTCTTCAAGCGAAAAATGCACCATATCTGCAATTACAGGCACATCGGCTGTATTAGTTTTGGGAACTTGCATATCAAAGTATCCGTTTTTGAACGCAAGAGCATTTGTGAGGTTAGCACCCTTTCTGCCCAATATGGTTCTTTTGGATGTAGTAAAATATCTTTCTGTAACATTACCCGTTACGGCAAGATTTGCAGAAACACAGTCAAATACTTCTTTTTCCCTATATTTTATAATATATCCGCCGCAATCAAAATGCTCGCCAAACGCATCCATAAGGCCATAAACACTACCGCAACTAAGCAGAGGTGCAAAGAAACCACAAAGATAAATATCACGCTTTTCACCCGTGTTAACGGCAGCAAGAGAAAACCTCAAATGCTTGTTATTGTCAATGTGAGCCCTTACAGCATAAATTGCATTTGGGGTTTCAGATATGTAATAAGCACACACTGGGGTAAAAATAACATAGCGCTCAATGTTATTTTCATAGAGTTGGCTGTTAGCACCAGTTACCGATATAGGCATAAAAACATCGCCATATTTTTCGCCTGCAAAAAAGCCTGTGTTTGCCTCCTCGCTATATTCACTTCCTTTAAAAATGGTAAACATACCATCAACACAGTGAATATCTCCGCTTGTGTGAGGGAACATTACAAGCCCATCGTTATAATACGGATAACGAGAATCACCGTATTTTCTCGGGTAGCAAAGAATAATATCCTCCTCGAGAAAATAGGAATTATCAGGCAAAGCATTTTCCTTACTTTTTTTAAAGCTATGCACCTTTTCTACTAATCCGAATATTTCAAGCTTTGTCATTTAAACGTCTTCCTCTCTTAAATAATCACCATATCAGTTGTACGATTGTTTGACTATAATAAATTACCAATCAAAATTTTTATTGCCTTATAGAATATTATATCACAGTTATTTTTTCACGATAGCACTATTATGTCAAACGCATACACTATAAATCCCAAAAACCTAAATATTATTGTAATTTAAACAAAAAAGTTTATTCTAAAGGCGAATAAAATATCTTATAATTACACAGGAGGTTCGTATGGACATGAAAAAGATATTGTATGACGGAAACGAAAAACTACTAGACCGAATAGTTTTAGAGCCCATAGATAGATTTGGAATCAAAGGATATAGCGTGAACAAGATGTTTAAAAGGCATTTCAATTTTAACCGAAAGTGTTAAAATTGCTCCTAAATGCTTATAAAAAGTTATAGTGAGGGTTGTGGCACCTAAGCCCGTGGGCTCTAGTCCTTTCTTCTGCCTCTGCATAAAATGTCTTGATTTATTATTTAGAATATAAAGCAAATGAAATTATATTTATTTTCAACCATATATTATCTTTATGAACCCCGAAGCATAATGCTTCGGGGTATCTTATTTTAAAGAAGGTATATATATGACAGAAAGTAAATGCAAATGCGAAACCTGCAGTTTGTGTGGTGAGGTTTACACGGAAGAAAAATTGGTAGAATTCGACGGCAAACGGATATGTCCTGAATGT
>JAZQIP010000045.1:0-12672 GCA_045541175.1 Acutalibacteraceae bacterium | reverse complement strand
CTATAACGGATATTAATAATATATATGTGTATAAAAACTTTTAATTAAATCATTCTAATAGCTTTCAATTAAAAAAATTGAGTTATATAAACTAGAAATTCCATATACAATGCTAAATCAGCTAATTTACTAATATAAAATTCCCATTCGAAAGTAAAAAGTAAACATTTATCTATTCCCCGAATTATACTAAATATTCATTTAGTATAATTAGTGCAAACATTTTTACAGTAAAAAATATTATACTGATAATATGTTTAGTATAGTTATTCCCCATAGAAAAGCCTACCAAATTTTGGTAGGCTTTAAAAATATATTTAAATCAGTCGCAACATTCATCTTTCTTGGGTGGCTTTACGGGCTTTGGTGATTCTTTAGTTATATCACCAAGTCCTGTAGTCTCTGTGAAAATCGCATTGTTCGTCACAGTATTAACGGCATCGGTTGGAATAATTAATTTAGAAGCAGTTCCATTAGACATATTAACAAGAGCTTCATATTTCTTAAGCTCAAGAACCGCAGAATCGACACCAGCCTCTTTAAGTGCCTTTAAACCATCTGCCTCAGCTTTCTTCTGAAGATAAATAGCTTTAGCTTCACCTTCTGCCCTAGCAATACGGGCGTCGCGCTCACCCTCAGCAGCTAATATCATCGCTTGCTTATCGCCCTCGGCTCTGGTAATTGCGGCGGCCTTATGACCCTCTGCCTGAAGTAAGGTTTCGCGGCGGTCGCGTTCAGCCTTCATCTGCTTTTCCATAGCATTCTGAATCTCTTCAGGCGGAATAATGTTCTTCAATTCAACGCGGTTTACTTTAATACCCCATTTATCGGTAGCATCATCCAAAATAGTGGTCATTTTACCGTTGATGGTATCTCTTGAGGTTAATGTACCGTCAAGCTCCAACTCACCTACTATATTACGCAAGGTTGTTGCAGTAAGGTTTGCAAGCGCATTTATAGGATTAACAACACCATATGCATAGAGATTAGAATCATATATTCTGTAATACACTACAGTATCAATACGCATTGTAACATTATCTTTAGTGATAACGGGTTGCGGCGGTGAATCCAAAACCTGCTCTTTTAAAGTAATCTTCATTGTGATTCTATCCAAAATCGGAATCTTGAAATGAAGACCTGCTGACCATGTAGTCTTATACTTTCCAAGAAATTCAATTACATATTCATGCGCCTGAGGAACAACTCTAAGGCAAGAAAGCAAAAGAACCAAAACTAAAAAAATTATAACAAATGGCATAAACAAAATCCTCCTAAAAGATTATTTAATAAGAGCGTTTTTAAGTTTTTTGTTTTTTGCAAAAACAGGAATAAAATTATTAAAAGCTGCGAGAAAATGAGAATTTTCTTTGAGCATTTCTCTGATACTGTTCTGAGCGTCTTCATTGTTATAACCTGCTGCACATAATAGAGCAACACAAGTATTAACAGTATCCCTATCCCCTTTTATATATGCATCCTCATAAAAATCATAGAACTTTTTAATTTGCTTAGAGGTGCCCTTAGTAAATAAATCGTTAAGCAGCGGTACAAGATGCTCTCCAAAGAAATTAAGATACAGAAAATTACCGTATTTTGCTATATGATTTTTATATTCAGCCTTTAAAGATGGGAAAATATCTAAAATCTTCTTAGTGAAACCGGTTATATTGATTGTATCAGATTTTGTTGCAGTAGGTAAATCGATATCAGCAACTGCGGTTCTTTTTGCTTTGATACCAAGCTCTTTACGCAAGGAATTAACAAAATCTATACCAACAGATTCGGCATCCTTAGCATTTTGAGAATCATCGAAAAGCCAAGCATTGAGCTCACTGTAATCACCTGTTCCCTCTTCAGTAACCTCAGCAACAGAAAGTACATACATCTGACGATCTTCATTATAGTTTACAATAACTGATTTCTTGCTATTAAGAAAACTTCCGTCCTCCTGCAATACAAATTCCTGTTCATCAAGGAAAGGCTTCATTTCCTTGATTACATTATCATAATACCTATTATCCAATTCAATTCACATCCAAAATAAATATTTATATTATATAATAACACAAAACAAACGGTTTGTCACCTAAAATTTTATTGAAAGATGCATTTATTTGTGATATTATACTGATATATTAATTTAAAAACTTATTTGGAGTAATTTATGAATCTTTCTGATATAAATACTATTCGTTCTTTGCTTAGCAGTAAAGGATTTTCTTTTAAAAAAAGTCTCGGTCAAAACTTTCTAATTGACAGCACAGTCTGTCCAGCTATGGCAGAGGCTTGCTGTGATGAAAATACAGGAGTTCTCGAGATAGGACCAGGTATCGGTGTCCTTACGGCAGAGCTTTCTAGGATGGCAAAAAAGGTTGTAGCAATCGAGCTTGACGAGCGCCTAAAAAAGCTTTTACCAATCACTTTGGCGGATTGCAAAAATGTTGAAATCATCTATGGCGATGCAATGAAGCTTGATTTATTTAAAATAATTTCTGAGCATTTTTCGGACTGTGAAAGGGTTTGTGTATGCGCTAATCTTCCCTATTACATCACTTCGCCGATTATTATGATGCTGCTTGAAAGCAGACTGCCTATCGACAGCATTACTGTTATGGTTCAGCAAGAGGCGGCTGAGCGTCTTTGCGCTGAGGTTGGAAGCCGAGACGCCGGTGCGGTTACGGTTGCAGTTACATATTATGCAGAAAAAGAAATTTTATTCGGTGTTGGCAGAGAAAGCTTTATGCCGTCTCCTAATGTTGATTCTGCAGTAATTCAGCTTAAAATCCGAAAAAATCCGGCGGTTGAGGTTAAAAACGAAAAGAAATTCTGGGCGCTTGTAAAGGCCTGCTTTGCTCAGCGGCGAAAAACACTTGTAAATACAGTATCAAATACAATGGGTGTTTCAAAAGATGTTTTAAAATATGCATTAACTGAAATCGGACTTTTAGAAACTGTCCGAGGAGAACAGCTAACTATAGAACAGTTAGCTAAATTAAGCGACTTGATATAAAAATACAGCTTCATCTAAATAGATGAGGCTGTATTTTTTATTTTACTCAACAATAATTTCTCTATTATGGCAGAAAGAATAAATGATTTTTTGCTTTATGGGCTTATTAAATATTTTTTCACAAGCCAAAGCATAAATGCTTAGCTGCTCACCGTAAATTTCTGCCAGAATTTCGGGATTATCCACCCTATCTGTTTTGAAATCGAGAATTACAATACCGTCTTTTTCGACAAAGCAAATATCGACAGCACCTTGAACTATTACCATTTCATTCTCATATTTTTTATCTAAGCTAGGGTCTATTTTGCAAGCGCAAATTTCGGTTAAAAACCGCATTTCTCGTTTTACAAGTTCTGCATTATTAATACGCGAAAAAACCTCACTATCAAAGAATTTGAGAAGCTTTTGCTTATCTATAGAGTTATATTTTTCTTCGCTTATAAACCGCCACTCATAGAGTCTTTCAAGCTCGGTGTCAATATCATTATTTTTTTCAAAATCAAAAAACTGCATAACTTTATGCATAGCTGTTCCCCGCCCTGCCGCAGATATACCGCCTTTTGACATAAAAGCTGGCATATCGGAAAAAGCATACTTTGCTGATTCGGCACTGTTTGCAAGCTTCGAAACCGAAGATTTTGCTTCAATTTCAAGAATATCAGCAAAGGGATACGAATATTTTAGATTTTCAAAAATAACTTTTGCTGTTTTCTCATCAGGTAAAAATTCGGTTTTAATATCATTATCTGATTTTTCCTCAAACATATAATTTTCTATAACCGAAACTTTGATTTTCGAGTCGGTAGCTATTGGAATAATTGAAGCACCGCCTCTGAAATCCTTACCGTCGGGATGCAGCAAAACAGATATAATCAACCAATCAAGATAAGATTTGCAGTTGGAAAAAACATTCGAGTTGATATAACCGTCATTTGCTATAAGCAAGGTTTTGAGCTGAGAAATTTTCTTTTCAGGGTTAGAGAGTGTTGCGGTAAATATAAGCCTCTCCTGAGTACGGGTCATAGCAACATAGAAAAGTCGCAATTCTTCTCTAAGTCTCTCATCACGAACGCTGTCTAAAATCACCTCTCGGCTGACAGTTGTGTATTTAACCTTATCCTTTTCATCGTAATATCTGAGTCCAAGACCGAGCTGAGTATTATAAATAGCACTATCATGAGCTTCGCTGTCATTAAAGGCAGATGCACAACCCGCTACAATACAAATCGGAAATTGAAGTCCCTTAGATGCGTGAATACTCATAATTTTGACAGCGTCTGACGAAGCTGCCCCCGAGGCGGCTTTAATACCGCTTTCGGATTGCGAATTTATATAGCGGATAAAATTACCTATCGTTTCACTTGAGTCGCTTAAGAAATTCTCGGCATAGTCGCATAAAAGCAACAGATTATTTCTTCTGCGAGTACCGTCTTCCATTGCGGAAACTATATCGAGATATGCAGTTTCCTGCAAAAGCTTTGAAATTAGTCGAGGTAAAGTATTAGTTACAGAAAGCAAACGGTAATATTCAATTTTTTTCAAAAATTCAGCCGCTTTTTCATTTCCGTTTTTTGCGCCGAAAATTACCGCAGAATAGAGCGAAGAATCGCGTTTATTCACCCTTAAAAGAGCTAGTTCCTCTGCGGAAAAAGAAAATATCGGCGACATTAAAACACTTAAAAGTTCAATATCAGACTGAGGATTATCAATAATTGCAAGCAAGCTCAAAAAAGTAGAAATTTCGATGCTGTCAGCGAAATCCTCATTAGAAAAGCTAACGGGTATATTGGCTTTTTTTAGCTCCTCTGCGATAATTGGAGCCTTTAGCCTTGCAGAGCGAAGTAAAATTGCAAAATCGGAATACCGTGCAGGTCTTAAGGTTTCGTCATTTTCTCTGATAACAGCACCTTGGTTCATAACATTCTTAATATATTCTGCAATTTTTCTTGCCTCTAGTACATTGGCTGGTATATCACTGTCCTGCGTACTTATCAGCATCAGCTCGTTTGCAATATTGTCTGTCTCAGGGAATTTTGCTGAGGGTATCAGCATTTCCTCTTCATCATAAGTAATATCTCCTGTCTCTTCGCTCATAAATCGGGCAAAAAAGAAGTTAATAAAATCACAGACCTTACCTTTTGTACGAAAATTATTACCCAGAATAATCTTTTGAGGGAGCTCGTCACTCGCCTTTTCAATAGGTATATATCGGTTTTTCTTATTTAAAAAGTTGGTAGGATTAGCTCCTCTAAAACCGTAAATACTCTGCTTAATATCACCAACGACAAACAGCTTACTTTCTCGGTTTGAAAGGACATAAAACAGCATATCCTGAAGGTCATTAGTATCCTGATATTCGTCCACCATAACCTCTTCAAATCTGGATAAAAGCTCTTCTGATTTGATAGAAATGTTTCCGTCTTTTTCCTCGCAAAGCAAATTAAGCGCAAGATGCTCAGTATTATGAAAGGTAAAGGTATTAAGACGCTTATATTCTTCAAATACAGCTTCATCAAACTCTATTAGAATTTCGCTAAGAAGAGCTATAGGCTTTTCAAGATATGAAAACTGCTGATTCAAAAACTCGGTATCAGCAAAGAAATTTTTTTTCAGTCTCTCAAGATTTTTAGGAATAATTGATTTATATATTTCTTTAGCGGCGGCAATTTCAAAGATATCATTAACACCTCTGACTGTCGGCAAAGAAACAAAATCAGATTCTTTTAGCGCATAATAAAATTCGTTCCAATTCTTTTTGACGGCTTTTTGAGAAAGGTCAGTTAAGATGTTTCTAGCATCAAAAAAAGCCGGCAAAAAGGCTTCTGAGGCTTTTTCAGATACATTAAGCAGTTCAAAAGCTTTTTCGATTGCATCAAGACAGTTAAAAATCAATTTATTGGCCTGAAAAAAGGCATAATTATACCACGGAGAATTATCATTAAATCTACCGCCTTCGTATAACTCAGCTATTGCCTTAAACCATTTTTTAGGAAAAGGAAGCTGACGGCTGTAATTATAAATCCCGAGTACAAAATCATAAAAGCTCTGCTCGCTGAATTCGGTACCGATAATATCAAGCAGTTCTGCAAATACAAGGTCCTCTGTTTCAAGATATCTTTCAACAATGCCCGCTAAAACCTTTTGGTTTATTGAATCGAGAGAATTTGTATCACTCATTTTAAAATCAGGAGAAATACCTGCAAGCTCAAAATTTTCGCGCACCAAATCAATACAAAAAGAGTCAATAGTACAAATTTTAGCGGCAGAAAGCAAGTGCTTTTGAAGTCTTAACGCAACATTATCGGGATTTTTAATGCATTCTTCCTGCAATCTTTTTTCAATTCGGGTTCGCATTTCAGCAGCGGCGGCATTTGTAAAGGTAACAATTAATAATTTATCTGCCGAAATTCCACTTTCTTCTGAACATAATTTTTTTATAACTCGCTCAACTAAAACAGCAGTTTTACCTGAGCCTGCGGCGGCAGAAACAAGAATATTTCCGCGCGCATCAATAGCCGACTGCTGAGCTTTAGTAGCTTTAAACGCCATTTGCTTCTGCCTCCTCTTTTAGAATTTCAAAAACTTCGCTGTTAGATAGATCGGGAACTCGGGGCGCTTCTTTCTTTTCAATTCCGCAAACCGATGAAAAATCGCAATACTTACAAGCGGCGGATTCTCTACCGTTAACAGGAGAAACCGAGAAATCACCCTGACTTATAAGATTTCCGGCATTTGCCATTAATTTTTCAATATATTTAAATATTTCATTAAAATCGCTTGCATTGATAAAAGAAGTGCAGGCTTTTGAAACCGAGCCGTCCTTATTAATCTTGAGCTTTGGTACGAACTCGCCTGCCCCCGATTTATCCATAGCATTAACAAGTGTACAGTCCGCCTGTAAAAGACCGTTCATTGCCATTCCTGTGCCGCTCAAATCCCTCGAAGACGGCTGATATAAAATACCTGCGGCAAAGCTTGTATCCTTTTGCTTGGCTTTTATAAGTGCATATAGATATATCAGCATCTGCAAATTAAGACCAAAAAGGATATCCGGCAATTTAAAAGCCTTTGAGCCGGTTTTATAATCAATAATACGGATATATCCGTTGTATTCGTCAACTCGGTCAATACTGCCGTTTATGGTAATTTCACCGCCGTCAAACTTAAAAATCGGAGACGAAATTTCACAATCTCTGCCGATTTTAAGCTCACAAGCAACCGGTTTAAATTCACTCTGAGACAGCTCTGCGGCAATATGCTTTACAACATCCTTAAGCGACCTTTCAAGCCTTGAGACAGCGAACTTAAGAGTCGCATTTTCAATGCTTCTGTATCCTATTACACTATTAAGATAATCGCTTATATATTCTTCGCAAAGCTTTTCAAGTGCCTCATCATTCAATGTACTGATATTTTCTGATTGCTCGCTTATTAATCTTTCAAGCACATAGTGAACTATCGTACCTCTTTGCAAAACATCGAACTGAGCCGGTTGTATTCGTTTAGCACCTAAACCATAACGACAAAAATAAGAAAATCTGCATCGGTTAAAGGTATCAAACTTGGTAGCCGACATATTAATTCTTTTGCCAAAGAGCTTATTTGCAGTATCAGGAGTTATTAATTTTTCCTGAGAAAATAAATGAGTATTAATATTGTCAAGTCTTTCGGTGTTATCAGAAAGACTTAGAGCATTGCATAAAGTTGCAGCATATTCCCTATCACCTTGTAAAGAGCGGCAGTAATCACTTATAACAGCTTTTTCGGTTTCAGGCAAGGAATTAATACTCTTTTCTCCTGATGGCTCGTAAAACTCATTACAGCAAAGATTTTTCAAAACAGACTGCAAGAAAACCGATGGCTCTTTGCCTTCTCCCGAAATACTTTGCTTTGAATATGAAACATAAACCTCTTCGCTTGCACAGCAAAGATTACAATAAACCAGATACTCTTCGTCAATTGCAGAGCTAACCGAATTATCCGCAATATCAATCCCGTATTCAATAAGCTTTTTTCTCTCTCCAAGATTAAAAATGCCTTGATTGGAAACTGTTTTTGGAAAAACACCTTGATTTGCACCTAAAATAAATGCAATTTTCGGTCGGGAGGGTCTAATTCTATCAGCAGAGCCGAATGTAACCTCATCGAGCATCTGCGGAATAACACCGATTGAAGAAAGAGATACAGCCATATTAAGCGCATCAGAAAACTCAGTCCTTGTAATCTGTTTATCACCAAAGCATCTTACAAGACTGTCAAGAATATTCATATATTCGCTATAGCTTTGCCTTAAAATATCGGCACTCAAATTATCGCTGATACCCTTGAATTTTTCGCTCAAAGCAGAAAGCTTGTCCGAAGAATTGCAATTTTTAAGAAGAGATATAATGGAAACCACCAAATCTTTGGCTGTACCGCTAAATTGCTTTTTAAAATTCATTAAAGGTTCAATAGCTTTTAGTCTCAGAGAATTTATATATTCAAGCTCTTCGGCGCTTTTTTCACTTTCCTGCTCTGTGACAAATCCTCTTGGGTCCATATCCCAACTATTAAGCCAATTATCTCCGCTTATATTCCAAAGTACGGTATAGTTTTCCAGCACAGATATTTCATCAGTATCCAAAGTGCCAAGCCCTGTTTTATGAAAGCGAAGAATATTTTCTGTTGAAAAACCCAGAGCATTTATTGCAGCATCTACAGCACAAGCGAGCGGAAATGCCGAAAGCTCTACCTTATTATCAAAAAACAAATTAATATTATTCTTTTTGCAAGCGGAATTTATAGCCTCGCTATAAGAATCAGCATCTCTGGCTATGATTACAAAATCTCTGAATCTGTAGCCCTTAGTTCTTACAAGTCTTCTGATAGTTCTAGCGCAAAATTCTGCCTCATCAAAGCTTGTAGAGGCATGACAAATATTTATTACAGGAACTTCAGTTTTCTCAGCCAAATCCTCCGAAATCAGTTTTTCTATTGCGAAGAGTCCATCATTATTGAAATGAGGCTCTCCTAAAATAATTGGCTCAGCTATTTCAATATGATGAGCAATTGCTATTTTTTTGATTTTTTCGACTGCTTTTCTGATATTCGAAAAAACGCCAAACTTACGCTTGTTATTTACATCATTTGTAAGACTAATATATACATTTTCCGCCTGGGAAATTATTCGCTCAATTATTTTATACTGCTGTCCTGTAAAGCCCTTAAAAGAGTCGATAAAAACAGTTTTGCCTTCAAAATAATGAAAATCACCTAGTGTATAGTAAAACTTTGTGAGATTATCGGCGGGGTCTATAAATTTTTCGCCTACCAAGGCATCATATCTTTCAAAAATAGTTGCAATATCAAAAAGTTTTGCTTTTAAAGTAGGCGCATTTGTGTTTTCAGCGGCATCCCTGATATCAAGCGGTGAGATATGATTAATTTTGAATTCACCGATAGTATCGAGCATTGTTTTTGAAAAAGAAATTGAATCGGTATATCTCGACCAAAGGGTCAATTCATTTTTACAATCGCGCAATGCCCTGTTCATAAAAATAACCTTATCGGCATTGCTGAGAGTCGTACCCGACATAAATCCAATATTTCTCGCAACTTCATCGCAAAGACGGCTAAAGCTCAAAACAGTATTATTAAGAGCCGCACTGTCCCCCAATGCTTTTAAAACAGCCCTTTCGCTTTCAAAGGTAAACTGCTCGGGAACGAGCAAAATAGTCGGTTTTGAAATAACCGAAAGCTCTTTAATTTTATTAAGTACAGTAAAGGTTTTGCCTGATGCAGGCTTGCCGAAAATAAATTGAAGCAAAATTTCCACCTACCATTTTTTAATGATTATAGAATGTCGAAACACTAAAAAGTGTTTCGACAAGCCGATATAATCAGCTTAGCAAAATTAAATCCGTGAAAATTTAATTTTGCCTATATTCATTGCAATGGATATAGACAAATTTTCAAAGAAAATTTGTGACCAAATCGAAGATTTGGTGCCGAAATAGTGTAATTATACACTATTTCGACTTTCTATAACCATTATAAACATCTTTATTTTAACATAAACCTCAATATAATGCGAGTATTATTTAGACAAAAATCAGATTTAAAATAAGTAAACCGCAGATTCCTAAAATACTGAAATTTGATGCGCAAAATACCGAAATTGGATTTATTGGAATATAAATTCCGCTGTATTTTGAAGTGAGATTAATAATCGCTAAAACCGAAAGACCGAAAAAAGCATTTAAAAATATTGTTTTAAAAAAATGCTTGCTCTTTATTGCGAAAACAAAAAATACAAGTAGGCACAACGCCACCCAAATTATAACACCTAATTTAAAATAATCCAAGTAAATCACCACGGTATATAATATGGTGCTCTTTTAAAAAAAATACTGCCAACAGGCAGTATTTTTTATGGTTATTAATTGTTTTGAGAATCATTATCCGAGTTATCGTTTATCTCGAAGGTATCAAACCCATCATCAAAATCTTCTTCTATATCAGAGTTTGAACGTCTGAGTAATTTAATGGCAAATAAAACAATAAGCGCAATTACACCTAGTGCCATTAATCCTAAGGACAGGATAATAATTTTTGCATTAGAGGTCAGAGAATTAAAGCGAGAAATAAAACTATCATCGCTATTACCTGCATTCGTTGATTGGTTTAGCGAAGAATCATCAATAGCTGCATTTTCATCATTTAAAACAAAATCGGGACAACGCTGCAAAACATTTTCCGCACTGTCATAACGGTATGTATCAAAGTCTTTACCATTAAAGCAATATAGATAATAGAAATCTTGGAGCTTTGAAGAAGAAGCCGCATAGCATCTGATGTCAAAATCGGAAATTTTAGTATTTGTCACATAAAAGCCGTCAGTAGCTTTTTTTTCCTCGGGGAATTCGGAAATTATGTATGTAAAGTCTCCTTGATTTATGTAAGCCAGCTTATTAAAATTGCCAGATATTGAATCATAAATATATGGTGAGAGTTCCTCGCCCTTCGCATTACTTAAATAGTATACCTCGAAAGCACCGCTTTCATCCTTTGCGATAGAAACAGTCTCGCCGTTAAACTCAGTCTCCGCTACAGTAAATCCTTTAAATAACTCTACCGAAGAAATATCTTTTGCAACAATAAATTCGTTACCATCAACTGTAGTCTGTAAAGGATTGCTCTCGTTCTCTTCCTCAGAAGAGGTATTATCCTCAGAAGAGCTTTCATTTTCAGAAGAATCGTCACTTCTCTTAATAACTACAGTATAGGTCTTTTCCGAGCCATTAGGGGCTGTAACAGTAATTTTACAGGTATTACTGCCTACTTTAAGCTTAATAGGATTGCTCTTAGAAATCGCAACCTTGGCATCGCTGTCAGATGCTTTTGCAGAAACAGTACACTGAGTAACAGAATTATCAACCTTTACAGAATATGAGGTTACAGAGGCAGAAAACCTAGGAGATAGAGTACCCTCGCTGACAGACAATGACTTTAGCTTTGCATTAGAAGAAAGTTCCGGGTCATTAACTGTAATTTTAGCAGATGCGCCTACCTCAACATCCTCTGCAGGAATACCGTCAGATTTTAAACCTTCAACCGCTACGGTACACCTACCTGATGCTTTAGCACTGAATTTTAAAGAATAGGTCGCAGTTTTGCTACCCTCTTCAATATTTTGGTCAACTATATGAACAAGGCCTGCTCCGCCATCATCGCCGCCTGATACATATTTAAGAATATCAGAATCATAGGTGATATTAATATCCGTACCCGTTAAATATGAACCTTTTACAGTAACCTTAACTGTAACTGAATCGCCTACTGTCACCGAGCTTTTCCCACCGAAATCAATAGTAGCATCAGCGGCACTAACACTGAAAACAAGGCTAGAGCAAAGCAAAGCAAAAGTAAATATTGTTATAAAAATTAAATTAGCTATCTTTTTCATTTTTCCAACCCTCTATTGTATATTTGCCTAGTAAATGCAGTCTTATATTTCCTATATCGCTAATAGAAATTTTACCGTCTCCATTCACATCGGCACCTACAAATTTTTCCTTATCTATAGTGTACTTCCCTAGTAAATGCAATCTTATATTTCCTATATCGCTGATAGAAATTTTACCGTCGCCGTTTACATCGCCTTTTTTAATTTTGGACGAATCAGCATCATCTTTGTCTGACTTATCATCATTATCAGACGAACTGCCTGACTTTAAAATAGAAAGCACACATTTTTTTGCGGCATTGACCGAAATTATATAATCGGTGATATATCCTGTTTCGGATTTGACTGTTAAAACCACTTTGTTAACGCCTTTTTTAAGAGTGATTTTAGTATCGGATACCAACTTTGCGCCTTTTGGTACAGAATATTTAATAGTAGTATCCTTTTCAACTTCTAAACCGTATTCATTTTGTATATAACCGGTCTTGTCAAACATTTTAAACGAAGGAGTAAGACCGTCAGCCGAGATATCAGTAAAATAATAGTTATTAAGCTTAGAAGATTTTTCAGGCTTTTCAGCACTGGATTTAGGCAAATCGGTAAAAACCGGAATTATAAAAGTAAGCTTAGTCTTAGTATCGCCTATATATCCTGATGATAAAATAGTTCCCTTGGAATATGCATCGGCAACATTTTGAGCATATTGCCTTAGTAC
>JAZQIP010000044.1:0-24521 GCA_045541175.1 Acutalibacteraceae bacterium | reverse complement strand
TTTCCTTTTTTAGTAAATAGTAAGTTTAGGGCATAATATAAAATACAAGGGGGCAATTTTATGAAAAAACAGGCTTATAAAACTATTATAGATATATTTTTATATTTTTTAGGGTGTTTTATTTATTCCTCCGCGGTTACGATGTTTATATCCAGTAACCAAATTTCACCAGGAGGTCTTACAGGTATCGCAACAGCGTTAAATTTTCTTTTTAATATACCAAGCGGATTATTACTTTTTATACTCAATATTCCTATCCTGATAATTGGTTATAAAAATTTCGGTCTTTCTTTTATTGCAAAAACTGCGGGGGTTACGGTCATATTATCTTTATCTCTGAGTATTACCGATGCGGTTTTGCCGCAATTTGAAATTGATAAAATATTAGCATCGGTATTTGGAGGTATTTTAATGGGATTAGGGCTTAGCATCGTTATGCGCAGGGGAGCTAGTACAGGCGGTGTAGATATTCTTGCAAAGCTTATAAACCGCCGTTTCAGGCATTTGACGGTAGGTAGGCTTATTCTGATGATAGATGCGGTTGTTATTGCCCTTGCGACAATAGCCTACCGTAATATCGAAAGTGCTTTATACTCGGTTATAGCGCTTTATGCTTCTTCAATGATTATGGATGCTGTGCTTTATGGCGCTGATAAAGGCAAGCTTATCTATATTGTAACCAAAAATCCAAAAGAGGTTTGTAAGGATATAAATGAGCGGCTAAAAAGAGGAGTGACAGTCATAAAAGCGGAGGGAGGATATACGGGGAACGAAAGAACATTACTGCTTTGTACTGTCAGGCGCCATGAGGTTTCGGGGATATACGAAACAGTAGAAAATTATGACAACAAAGCTTTTATAGTAGTCGGCGATGTCGGTGAAATAATAGGCGAGGGCTTTAAGCACCTATAATAAGAAAACCTCTGTAGTAATTTACTACAGAGGTTTTTGCTTAGATTATATCATAAACTTCTACTATACCGCTTTTATGGTAAAGGGACGGGGTTATAAGCAGTGAATAGCCTCTGCCGTTATCAGCAGTCCATTCGACAGGCTTATGCCTCGGTACTGCAGTAGCTCCGAGCAGCATCATAATAGCACCGCCGTGCATAATAACACCCGAATTTGTAATACCTTTTTCGAGCATATCCATTACTATAAGGTTAAGTCCGATACAGAGTCTTTTGATAAATTCGCTGTTATCTTCGCCCTCGGGCGGAGCGGATAATTTTCCTGCCGCCCAATTTGCAAAATCGGGATTACCTTCAAGCTGAGCGGCGGTTTTGCCCTCGAATGCGCCGAAATCATATTCTTTTAGGTTATCTACTGTAATGATACCCTTATCGGGATAGAGAACAGCCGCAGTTTGTCTGCAACGAAGCAAAGGACTTGAATAAAGCTGCTCTATTTCAGGATATTCTATATTTTCCTTTAAAAGGCGAAGCTCATTGAGTCCCTCAGGGGATAAGGGAGTATCGGTTTTGCATCCGATATACTGCCCCAAAATATTTGCATCGGTTGCACCATGGCGAATAAGATGTATTTTTAAGGTTTTCATCACAAACACTCCAATAGTTCGGTTATTATGCTATTTGATAAAAGCATTCCGTTATCAGTTAGGTAAATTCTATTGTTTTCTATATTTAAAAGCTCTGCTTTTTCAAAATTTTTGCAGAGATTCAGGAAATTTTGCGGCAAATTTTCACCGAATTTTTCGGCATATTCATCAGTATTAATACCGCTTTTGAGTCTAAGGCGAAGCATTATATATTCTTCTTTGCCACCGCTTTCTCCATCAAAAACCGGGGAGCTACCGTCAAGAAATTCTTTAATACTTTTCGGATAATAAAACCGCTTGCCGTCAATAGAGGAATGCGCCGAGGGACCTATTCCTAAATAGTCTTCCCCAAGCCAGTATTTTGTATTATGGCGGCTTGAATTTCTAAATTTTGCAAAATTTGAAATTTCATAGTGCTCATAGCCTTTTTCTTCGAGATATTTGCACATATAAAGATACTGCTCTGCCTGAGCATCATCGTCAGGAAGATTTAGTTCATTTTGCTTTTTATAAAAAACGGTTTTCTCTTCAATTTTTAATAGATACGCTGAAATATGCTCGGGGTTAAGATTGGTTATAAAATCAAGGCTTTTTTTAAGGCTTTGTTCATCGGAATCGGGGAGTCCCAACATAATATCGAGCGAAATATTATCAAACCCTATTTTTCTTGCAATCTTTACTGTATTTTCAGTATCCTTTGCAGTGTGAGTCCTACCTAGAATTTTAAGTTCCTCGTCATCACCGCTTTGAGCACCGATGGATAATCGGTTTATACCTGCCTGTTTTGCAAAACGGAGCAATCCTTCAACATTACCTGTAGGGTTTAACTCAAGGGTTATTTCAGCATCATTTGTAACTTTAAAAGCGTTATGAACAGCGTTTAGCAAAGAGGGTAGTCTATGTCCTAAAAGCGAGGGTGTACCTCCGCCGAGGTATATAGTATCAATGGGGCGGTTTTTAAAAGTACCGCCCCATTTGTTTAATGCTGTTATTAAACCTTCGGTGTATTCATCAAGAGAATTTTCTGTTACAAAGGTTGAATAAAAATCGCAATAATTACATTTTTTCCCGCAAAACGGAATATGTAAATATAATCCTGAATTAGTCAAGAATTTCACCGGTGCAGCTTCCGGGAACGCAGGCTGCATTTGCTTCGTCGGTATCAATATGCATTGCTAAAGCATAGCTATCGCTAACGCGGGCAACAACATCGCCGAAAACGAGCGCTCTGCCCTCAGTTGGGATTTTAACAGATACTATCTGCTTATCGGTAATACCGTATTTCTCAGCATCGGCAACGGTCATATGAATATGACGCTTTGCTGCAATAACACCCTCACTGATTTCAACCTCACCTGCAGGTCCGATAAGCTTGCAGGCGCCTGTACCCTTAATGTCGCCCGACTCTCTGATAGGAGCGGTAACTCCGATTGAACGAGCATCAGTAAGAGAAAGCTCAACCTGAGTATCAGGACGAACAGGACCTAAGATAGAAGCCTTTAAAGAGCCTTTAGCTCCTACAACTGTAACCTTTTCTTCGCAGGCAAACTGGCCCGGCTGAGAAAGGTCCTTTTTATTTGTCAATTCATAGCCCTCGCCGAAAAGGATATCGAGGTCCTTGCGGGATACATGCACATGGCGTGCTGAAATTTCAACTAAAACTTCCTTCTTCATTTGAAAAACTCCTTAATATATTTTATATAGTATAATTGTATCACAAATTTGCTGTATTTCAAGAGTAAATAATAAATAAATTTAAATAGTTTAGATTGACTTTAGAGGCTGTATAGGGTAAAATAAATATGTTAAAAAGAATAATTATGTGTTGGGGTGGAAGTATGAAACCGGTTTATAAAAGAGTGCTGCTGAAACTCAGCGGTGAGGTGCTTGCAGGCGAAAAGGGTGTAGGCATTGATTTTGATAAGGTGCTCAGCGTTTGCGAAAGGGTTAAAACCTGCGTTGAAATGGGCGTTCAGGTAGCAATAGTAGTAGGCGGAGGAAATTTCTGGCGCGGAAGATCAAGCGGAAAGATGGACAGAACAAGAGCCGACCATATGGGAATGCTCGCAACATCTATCAACTCATTAGCATTAGCTGATGCGCTTGAGCAGTTAGGCGTCACAGCCAGAGTTCAGACTGCGATTGAAATGCGCGCTATTGCAGAGCCTTATATCCGTAGTAAAGCAGTTCGCCATTTAGAGAAGGGTAGAGTAGTAATCTTTGGTTGCGGAACAGGTAACCCCTTCTTCTCAACCGATACTGCAGCTGCTTTGAGAGCGGCAGAAATAGGCGCTGATGTTATATTCAAGGCAACTAATGTTGACGGAGTTTATGACAGCGATCCGAAGCTCAACCCCGATGCTAAGAAATATGATACATTGTCCCATATTGAGGTGCTCCAGCAAGGACTGCATGTTATGGATAGTACCGCGGCTTCCCTTTGCATGGATAATGATATTGAGATACTTGTGTTCAATCTTGAAAACCCCGATAATATCGTTGCCGCGATGACAGGCGAAACTATCGGTACAATAGTTAAATAAGGAGAATAGTTATGAACGAATTACTTAAGAATACCGAAGAAAAAATGAATAAATCCGTTGCGGTTTTGGAAAGAGATTATAAATCCATCCGTGCAGGCAGAGCAAATGCTTCTGTACTCGATAGAATTACTGTTGATTATTACGGTGCACCAACCCCCATTCAGCAGATGGCGGCTGTTTCTGTTCCTGAGCCGAGAGTTCTTATGATTTCTCCTTGGGATGCTTCGATCTTAAAGGATATTGAAAAAGCAATTCAAATTTCAGATATCGGTATCAATCCTCAGAATGACGGTAAGGTTATCCGCCTTTCTTTCCCACCTCTAACCGAAGAGCGCCGTAAGGAAATAGTTAAGGATGTTAAGAAAATGGCAGAGGATAATAAGGTTGCTGTTCGCAATACCCGCCGCGATGCCATTGAAAAGCTTAAGGGCCTTAAAAAGGCTAATACTGTTACAGAAGACGATGTGACAAACGGTGAGAAGAAGATTCAGAATCTTACCGATAAATACTGCAAGGAAATTGATGAGCTTGCAGCTGCTAAAGAAAAAGAAATTCTCGAAATCTAAAGAAACTTTAAAGGGCTGTCGTATACAGCCCTTTATTCCACTTTAAGGCGGTGTTATAATGTCACTTTTAAAAAAACATCCTGAAAATCGCATACTTCCTACCCATATCGCAATAATAATGGACGGAAATGGCAGATGGGCAAAAAAGCGCTCACTCCCGAGAACTGCAGGTCATATCGCAGGTGCTAAAACCTTTAAAAATATTGCCCGCTACTGCAATAAAATAGGGCTTAAATATCTTACTGTTTATGCCTTTTCTACCGAAAACTGGAAAAGACCTAAAGAAGAGGTTGACGGCATTATGAATCTTTTAAGAGATTATTTGAAAGATGCCGAAAACTTTAAGGATGAAAATATTAAGGTTAAATTTATAGGTAATTTAGAGCCTTTGGCAGACGATATCAAAGAGCTTATCAAAAAGGATGAGGATGGCTCTAAGGATGCAACAGGCTTGAATCTTAACATCGCTATAAACTATGGCGGCAGGGATGAAATAACCAGAGCTGTCAGAGAAATAGTAAACGAGGGGATACCTGCAGAAGATATAACTGAACAGCTTATATCCGAGCATCTTTATACTAAAGGTCAGCCTGACCCTGATTTTATTATAAGACCTAGCGGGGAATACAGACTTTCTAATTATCTTATATGGCAGTCGGCTTATGCGGAGTATTGGTTTTCGGATGTTTTATGGCCTGATTTTTCTCCAAAGCATCTTGAAAAGGCAATAGACGATTATAATCACCGCAACCGCAGATTTGGAGGAGTTTAGTTATGAAAACCAGAATAATTTCCGGTATTGTAATGGGTGTTATAGTAGCGGCTGTATTGGCGGCAGGGTATTTTTTAAGCCCTGTAATAGTAACATTTGCGATTGCGGCAATTTCTGTAATAGCAGTATATGAATTACTTCATAATGCGGCAGGGATAACAAATAAGGTATGCCTTGTGGGAGCGGGAATTTTTTGTGCACTCAATATTATTGTAAGAGATTATTATGTTCAGCTGTTTTTATACGGAGAGCTTTCGTTTATCGGCGGCAAGAAACACGATTTGCTCGCAACCGCCCTTTCAAGCGGAGTTTCGCAGCAAATAAACTGGATAAGAGATTTTAAAGATATTGTTTTTCCCCTGCTTGCGGTAGGTTACTTTATGTTTGCAGTTGTTATGATACTCAAAAACCATAAGGATTTCGGGCTTTCGCGCATTGTAACTTTTTGCGCTATGCCGATAGTTTTGTCCTATGCATTCAGTACATTAAACAGTATTATATCTTTTTCGGGTTTAATATATTATTTATTGATGCTTCTTAATTTCTCCTCGGTTTGCGATATGGGGGCTTATTTTGTAGGTGTGACACTAGGAAAGCATAAGCTTTGCCCTGAAATCAGCCCGAAAAAAACGGTTGAGGGGGCTATAGGAGGTATTGTATCAAGTCTTGTGTTTACGGTGATTCTGTCTTTTGCTTTCGGTATGACAGATAAGCTGATAACCTCTCTTATCTTTACTGTTCCGCTTTGTATTGTAGGAATGCTTGGCGATTTGTTTGCATCTTCTATAAAGCGTTCGGTGAATCTTAAGGATTATGGCTCGCTTATTCCGGGCCATGGCGGCATACTTGACAGAATGGATAGTATACTTATGATAGCGCCGCTATTATACCTTTGTATAGAAATAGGTGTCATTTAATGAAAAGCTTGATAATTCTTGGCTCGACAGGTTCTATCGGGACTCAAGCCTTAGAGGTTGCCCTCAGGGACGGATATAAAGTTACTGCTTTGGCGGCAGGTAGTAATATTGAATTGCTCGAAAAACAGGCGAGGGAGTTTTCTCCTCTTTCGGTTGCGGTTTTCGATGAAAATAAAGCAAAAGAACTTAAAATAAAACTGGCTGATACCGATATAAAGGTTTTATCGGGTATAAACGGTGTTTGCGAAATAGCCCAGAGTGAGGGTGATATAGTTCTTAATTCTATTGTAGGAATTGCGGGACTAAGACCAACTCTTTCGGCAATTGAAGTCGGAAAAACCATCGCTCTTGCTAATAAAGAAACTCTTGTTACAGGCGGCGAGATAGTAAATAAGAAAGCCCGAGAAAAGGGTGTTAAAATCCTGCCTGTTGACAGCGAGCATTCGGCAATTTTTCAGTCTTTGCAGGGTGCACCCGAAAAAAGTCTTAAAAAAATCTTGCTGACAGCCTCGGGCGGTCCGTTTTACGGTAAAACAGCAAAGGATTTAGAAAATGTTACTGTTAAGGATGCTCTTAATCATCCTAACTGGTCAATGGGAGCAAAAATCACTATCGATTCTGCAACCCTTATGAATAAGGGATTGGAAGTAATAGAGGCGGTGCATTTGTTCGGTCTTCCCGCAAAGGATATTGAGGTTTTAGTGCATAGGCAGAGTATTTTGCATTCGGGAGTTGAATTTTCAGATGGAGCGGTTATAGCTCAGCTTGGAACTCCTGATATGAGACTGCCTATTCAGTATGCACTGACCTATCCCGAGAGAAGCGAATATGCATTTGAACATTTAAGTCTTGCAGAGATTGGTACTTTGACTTTCGAAAAGCCTGATACCGATACTTTCCGTTGTCTGCCGATTTGTATAAAGGCTATAAATGAGGGAGGTCTTGCCCCGACAGCGGTAAACGGTGCTAACGAAGAGGCAGTACGGCTTTTCCTTAAGGGAAAAATCAAATTTTTGCAAATAGCAGATTTGGTGGAAAAAGCGCTTATTAATGTCAATAATAAAAAGGAATTTGATTTAGATGATATTCTCGAGGCAGATAAGGTTGCCAGAGAATGTGTTATTAATAGTATATAAATTTTGCAGGTGATTGATATTTTAAATCTTTGGAATAATGTATGGCCGTATCTTATAGCAATACTGCTCTTTTTGGTGCTTATTATAATTCACGAGTTTGGTCATTTTATTGCCGCTAAGCTTTTAGGTGTAAGGGTTAATGAATTTGCGGTAGGTTTTGGACCTAAACTTTTTTCTAAACAATGGGGCGAGACTAAATATGCCTTCAATCTCATACCTCTCGGTGGATATTGCGCTATGGAGGGTGAGGACGAGGACAGTTCTGATGAAAAGGCATTTTGCAATAAAAAGCCTTGGCGCAGATTTTTGATTGTTGTAATGGGTGCGACATTTAACCTTATTTTAGGACTTATAATTGTTGCTATTATTCTGGCCCCTCAAAAGGCTTTTACCTCTACAGTCATAGCTGAATTTAATGAAAATGCAATAAGTCAGAGTACAGGTCTTGCAGTTGACGATAAAATAATAGAAGTAGACGGCAGAAAAATTTTCTCAACCTATGATTTAAGTTATGCTTTTACTAATGTTAAAGACGGTAAGGTTGATATAACTGTTTTAAGAGACGGGGAGCAAAAACTTTTAAAGGATGTGACCTTTAAGACCGAGGAAGAGGCCGGTATGAGCTATCTGACGGTTGATTTCAAGGTTTACGGTATTAAGAAAACCTTCGGTTCTTATATTAAGCAGACCTTTAGTACCGCGATTTCCTATTGTGCCGTTATATGGAGAAGTCTAATAGACCTTATCGGCGGAAAGTACGGTATTAGCGCGATTTCAGGACCTGTCGGGGTTACGGTTGCGATAAGCAATGCCGCAAAGCAAAGTCTTCAAAATTTATTGCCGATTATGGCGCTTATAACTATAAATCTTGGCATATTTAATCTTTTGCCATTGCCTGCGCTTGATGGCGGCAGAATACTGTTCATTCTTATAGAAATGATTTTCAGAAAGCCTGTCCCGCAAAAATATGAGTCTATAGTGCACGCGGTTGGTTTTGTGTTGCTCATAATTTTGATGATATTTATTGCGGCAAAGGATATCTGGACACTTATTTTTTAATCCGCCGCTACATTGGTAGTTGCCAAGGTATTACCCCGACAATTAAATACATCTGGTTGCCTCGGGATTAAGAAATATAAATAAAATTTGCAGAAAATATTATTTGTACAAATCATCTGTTAATGGAGTTTAAATATGTATAGCAATGATAAAACCGTAAAGGTTAAAGCAGGAAATGTCGAAATAGGCGGCGGTGCACCGATAAGCGTGCAGTCGATGCTGTGCGCCCCGGCTCACGATATTGAAAAAAATGTTGAACAGGCAAAGCGCTTGCAGGCGGCAGGCTGTGATATAGTGAGGGTGACAGTGCCCGATAAAGAGGCGCTGAAAACAATAGAAGCGCTTAAAAAGAGTATTTCGATTCCGCTCGTTGCCGATATCCATTTTGATTACCGTCTGGCTATCGACAGCGTTGCCGCAGGGGTTGACAAGGTTCGTATAAACCCAGGTAATATCGGGTCTGACGATAAGGTGAAATTGGTTGCAGATGCTTGCAAAAATGCAGGTGTTCCGATAAGAATAGGTGTGAACTCAGGCTCGATTGAAAAAAATATTCTTGCAAAATACGGTGCAGCTACTCCTGAGGCTATGGTAGAGAGCGGATTTTATCATATATCCTTGCTCGAAAAGTTTGATTTTAATGATATAGTTTTATCTTTAAAATCTTCTGATACTGTTACTATGTATAAAGCCTATGAATTAGCGGCAGAGAAATGCAGATATCCGTTGCACCTTGGGGTTACCGAGGCGGGTACTGAAAATATGGGTGTTATAAAATCTGCGGCGGGTATAGGTGGACTATTACTGAGAGGTATCGGCAATACTATAAGAATTTCGCTTACAGACGACCCTGTAAAAGAGGTTGAGGCAGGAATAAAGCTTTTAAAGGCAATTGGTATTCGCAAAGAGGGGATAAAACTTGTATCCTGTCCTACCTGCGGAAGAACTGAAATTGACCTTATAGGAATAGCTAAAGAGGCTGAAAAAAGGCTTTCTAGTATAAATAAGAATATAACTGTTGCCATAATGGGCTGTGTTGTAAACGGACCGGGAGAAGCCAGTGCTGCGGATATCGGTATCGCAGGTGGCAAGGGCTGCGGTGTTATATTCAAAAAAGGCGAGATTATCGCTAAAGCAGATGAAAAAGACTTGCTTAATATTTTAATGCAGGAAATAGAGAAAATGTAAGGTTGTGTAAAAAATGAGTTATCCGCTATTTTCGGATATATTCGGAATGTATTTCGGAGATGAAATCAATACGGCTTTAAGCGAAAGCAGAGTCAGTGCGTGCAGTCTCGATACCGAGGAGCGTTCACTTAAGACTCAGCTTACCTCTGCTAAATACATAAACAGGGATATGCAATTAAATATATCTGCAGCGTTAAAGGAGATTTTGAGGCTTGAAAGCTGTGATGTGAGCTTTATATTTGAAAAATCCGCTCTTTGCGCTGAGGCGCTTGCAGATATTAGCCTTGAGATAAAAGTGAAAAATGCCGCGCTTAACGGGTATGTTGCGGGTGCGGATTATACTTTAAATGAAAATAATGTGGCTATTAATTTAAAGCACGGCGGATATAAAAAGATTTGCGAGCTGAATTTTGAAAGAGATTTTATATTAGCTGTGAAAGAGCGTTTCGGTGCTGATATAACTGTTTCCTTTGAGGGACAACTTGAGGATATGGAAATTGAAATTCCTTTACCAGAGCCGCCTGCTCAAAGAAATGAGCCTAAAACCGAAAAGCCAAAGGCTGAGAAACCAAAGGTTGAAATCAAATTTGATAAAAGAGAAGAAAAGCCGAAAAACGGTATGGTTTATCTTGATAACCCCAAGCTTTTCTACGGAAGAAAAATAGAAGCTTCGACAAAACCTATGATAGAGGTTTCTCCCGATGACAGTGAGGTTTGCTGTTGGGGAGAGGTTTTTGAAACCGAGGTTCGTACTATTAATACAAAACGCGGTGAAACCAATATATTCACCTTTTCTTTCAGCGACCATACAAATTCGCTTACAGCCACGATGTTTGTAGACCCTAAGAGGATGGGTGATGTAGCCCCCGTTAAAAAAGGAAATTTTGTTTTAGTAAACGGACTATATGAATTTGATAACTATAAAAAAGAGTTTATTGTAAAGCCTAAAAGTATGGCTTTGCTTCAAAAATATACCGAAACCGATGATTATGAGGGCGAGAAGCGAGTTGAGCTTCACTGCCATACCAATATGTCGGCAAAGGACGCGGTAACCTCGGCGGCTGATATTATAAATCACGCTTTTAGTTGGGGGCATAAGGCGGTTGCTATTACTGACCATGGTGTTGTTCAGGCGTATCCGGGTGCGGCGGGTGCAGTTAAGGGTATTCGCAAAGGCGGCGGAGATTTTAAGGTCATTTACGGTGTTGAAGCTTACTTTGTGGATGATGTTACTAATGATATTTCGGGTCTTAATACAAAGCAAATTGCAAAGCTTCGCAACCACCAGATAATATTGGTTAAAAACCTTGTGGGCCTTAAAAATCTTTATAAACTGGTATCAGATGCCCATCTTAAGGATTTTCATGGCAAGCCGATAACTTTAAGGAGCAAGCTTGATAAATTAAGAGAGGGTCTTATTATCGGTAGTGCTTGTGAGCAAGGTGACCTTTATAAGGCGATAATTGAAGAAAAGCCGCAAGAGGAACTGCTCAGAATTGCAAGCTATTACGATTATCTTGAAATTCAGCCGCTCGGCAATAATGAATTTATGGTAAGAGAATCGACTAAGCCTGATAAAACCGATAAGAAAACAGGCGCTGTTACACCGAACAAGTTCCGCAAGGTTACAAGTCTTGAGGTTATAAAGGACTTTAACCGAAAGGTTGTTGAACTTGCGGACGAGCTTGGAAAACCTGTTGTTGCGACAGGGGATGTGCATTTTCTTAAGAAAAGCGATGAAATGATTCGTAAAATTCTTATGGCGGGTCAGGGCTTTGATGATTTTGATAATCAGGCTCCGCTTTATTTTAAGAGCACCTCCGAAATGCTTAAGGATTTTGAATACTTTGGCGATAGGGCAAAGGAATTTGTTATTGATAACCCGAATAAAATTGCAGATATGGTAGACGGGGATGTTATCCCTGTGCCCGACGGCAACTATCCGCCTGTTATTGAGGGTTCGGATGAAGATTTAAGACGCATTTGTTGGGAGAATGCCCATAAGAAATACGGCGAAAATGTTCCCGAGATAGTTGAAAAGCGTCTTGAAAAAGAGCTCAACTCTATTATTAATAACGGTTTCTCTATAATGTATATTTCAGCGCAAAAGCTTGTTGAGTATAGCGAGAAGAACGGATATCTAGTAGGCTCGCGAGGTTCGGTAGGCTCTTCCTTTGTTGCGACTATGGCGGGTATATCCGAGGTTAACCCTTTAGCACCGCACTATGTTTGTCCTAAATGTTGTTATAGCGAGTTTTTCTCTAAAGGTGAGGTGGGCTCGGGCTTTGACCTGCCTGAAAAGAACTGTCCGGAATGCGGAACACCTCTTAACCGCGACGGTCACGATATCCCGTTTGAAACCTTCCTAGGCTTTAAGGGGGATAAGGTCCCTGATATCGACCTTAATTTCTCGGATGAATTCCAGACTCAGGTGCAAAAATATACCGAGGAAATGTTTGGCAGCGAAAACGTTTTCAAAGCGGGAACTATTTCTACGGTTGCTGAAAAAACAGCTTATGGCTTTGCAAAGGCTTATGCGGAGAAAAAAGGTATAACCCTCAGCGGTGCCGAGCTTAACCGATTGGCAAAGCTGGTAGAGGGCGCTCAGGTTAAGACTACTACCGGTCAGCATCCTGCAGGTATGATTGTTGTACCGAGAGATAAAACCATTTATGATTTTTGTCCTATTCAGCACCCTGCGGATGATGTTAATTCCGATGTTGTAACAACCCATTTTGATTTCCATTCTATTCACGATACTATTTTAAAGCTTGATGAACTTGGACACGTTATTCCTACTACATATAAATATTTAGAGGAATATTCAGGGATACCTGTAAGCAATGTTTCTATGAGTGACCCTGCGGTTTATAGTCTTTTCACCTCAACAGAGGCTTTGGGAGTTACTCCTGATGAAATCGATTCGCAGACTGGTACTTACTGTATTCCCGAATTTGGTACAAGCTTTGTAAGAGGAATGCTTGTTGACTGTAAGCCCAAGAATTTCTCTGACCTTTTGCAGATTTCAGGTCTTTCTCATGGTACCGATGTTTACCTAGGCAACGCTAAAGACCTTATTGAGGACGGTACCTGTACCATTTCTGAGGTTATCGGTACCCGTGATAATATAATGGTATATCTTATCCACCAGGGCATGGATGAGGGCCTTGCATTTAAGATAACCGAGACTGTGCGTAAAGGTCTTGTTGCTAAGGGTAAGGTTTCTAAAGAAGACTGGGGCAAGATGGAAGACGAAATGCGCAAGGTTAATGTACCTGAATGGTATATTAATAGTTGCTATAAGATTAAGTATATGTTCCCTAAAGCTCACGCGGCGGCTTATGTTATTTCAGCGCTCAGAGTTGCATGGTATAAGGTTCATAAGCCTCTGGAATTTTACTGTGCTTATTTTACAGCCAGACCGGAAGATGTTGATGTTCCCACCGTTATTCAGGGCAGGGATGCTGTAAAGCGCTATATTGCAGATATCAAGGCTAAGGGTAAGGAAGCTAGTAAAAAAGAGCTTGATGTTTATAATAATATGCTTATCTTTAATGAAATGATGGCAAGAGGTATTGAGGTTCTGCCAATTGATATTAATAAAT
The DNA here is from genome assembly GCA_045541175.1 of Acutalibacteraceae bacterium. Taxonomy (GTDB): domain Bacteria; phylum Bacillota; class Clostridia; order Oscillospirales; family Acutalibacteraceae; genus UBA737. The sequence continues at coordinate 11,177 of JAZQIP010000044.1, read as the reverse complement.
CACATGCTATGAAATATGTTCCCGAAAACGGTAAGATGCGTCTTCCGTTCGGTGCTCTCGGCGGAGTAGGCGAAAAAGCGGCTTATGCTATATATGAAGCGGCGCAGAGAGGGAATTTTGTTTCACGCGAGGATTTCCAGATAGAGGCAGGGGTTTCGAAAACTATTATTCAAAACCTTGCAGACCTTGGCGCGATGAACGATTTGCCCGATACAAACCAAATTTCAATGTTTTAATTAAAAAAATCCAAAAAAGTCACATCCCACAAATCGCATAAACAAGCGGTTTGTGGGATATTTTTTTAGAAAATATTAAAAAAGATTACAAAAAAGGTTGCAATTTTGTAACCTTTTTGTTATAATAACATTTGTAAAAATTACAAAATGTAACTTTTTAAGGCGGTGAATGTTATTTTTAAGGATTTGGATTTGTCGAAAATATGCGACAAGGTGCTTTCAAACTCTAAGGTAAAGGCTACCTTCAAATTCATAAATAACAATAAAATATTAGTTAAAATCGCAAGCGTTTGTCTTGTTAGTCTTATGACCGTTAGCATCAGCACAGCTGCTGCCGGTATAACAGTAGGCTATGATGTTGAATGTGCAGGCAAGGTTATTGCTACAGTTCGCGATGCATCCGTTCTTGAAGATGCAAGCCGTATTGCGGTTGAGTCTGTAAGCGGAGAAGCTGCAAAGCAGGCGGTTGCAGTACCTTCTCTTGCTGTAACTCTTACAGTAGCAGAAGAGCTTGCAGATGCGAGCAGTGTTGCAGAGTCTATTATAGAAAACAGCGACGAGCTTACTTCAGCTTCAGCTCTTAAGGTGAACGGTAAAGCCGTAGCCTTTGTTGAAACAGAGGGACTAGACGAAGCTCTTGAGGATAGAAAAAATGCCTACAATGTAAAAGATGCAAAAAATAAGGCTTCTTTTGTAGACGAGGTTGAGGTTGAAAACGGATATTTCCTTAAAGAAGAGGTTAAGGAAATTGGCGAGATTGATGATATTATCGACGGTTTAAAGGTGAAAACTGTTTCCACCATGACCGTTGATGAGAAGATTGCTTACAGTACTAAAAAGGTTCGCACCGATACAAAAACTTTAGGTTATTATAAGGTGACAACCGAGGGCAAAAACGGAATTTTACGCAAGACCGAAAAGGTTGAAAGTGTTAACGGCGTTGAGAAAAAAGTAACTGTTCTTGAGGATGAGGTTGTTTCAGAGCCTGTTACCGAGGTTATAACTATCGGTACTGCCCCTGCAAGAGTTTCTGCAACCGAAAGAGCAAAGGCTTCTTCTGCAGGATTTATCTGCCCGATAAACAGCGGTAAGTATACAATTTCTGCTTATTACGGTGACGGAAGAAACCATAAGGCTATAGACCTTGCGGCTGACAGAGGAGTTGCAATATTTGCAGCAGCGGCAGGTAAGGTGACTTATGCAGGCTATGACGGTGACTTTGGTTACAATGTTATAATCGACCATGGCAACGGCATGAAAACCCGCTATGCGCACGCAAATGCTCTTTGCGTAAATAGGGGACAGTCTGTAGCTCAGGGCGATATGATAGCTACTGTCGGAAGCACAGGTTATTCTACAGGTAACCATCTTCATTTTGAGGTTATTGTAAACGGTACACGTGTTAATCCAGCACCGTATATAGGTCTTAACTAAATATTAAAAATTTTATGCATCTGCGATAATATCGCAGATGCTTTTTTGCAAATGAAAAACCGCATTTGACAGTGTTGAGTCAAATGCGTTTGATTTTATTCGTCCTCTTCGTCAAGCTCGTCTGATACTTTGTCGTTTACCTTAACAGTGATTTCGTGCGCCATAAGGTCATCTGCTTTAGTAACAGTTATAAAGAGGTTTTCATAATCAAAGGAATATTCCTGCTCGGGGATACTGCCTATAAGCTCTGCAAGCCAACCGTTAACTGTTGTAGCCTCGGTTTCCTCGCTTGGCTCAAGGTCAAAGTATTCAAAGAAATCTTCGATAAAGGTTGAGCAAAGAACCCTGTAAGTTTTTTCTTCGAGCTCAACGATATCCTCAATAGCCTCGTCACGCTCGTCCCAGATTTCTCCAACGATTTCTTCAAGAATATCTTCCATTGTAACAATACCTGCGGTTTCGCCGTATTCATTAACAACGATAACAATGTGGTTATGCTCTTTTTGCATATCCTTAAATAGAACATCAAGGTGCGCGGTCTCGGGAACAAAGGTCGGCTGGAACATAACATCCTCAATTTTAAAATCGGGGCGGGAATGCTTCAGCAGAAAATCGCGGGAGTGCAGAACACCGATTATATTATCGGTATTTTCGCCTGAAACAGGAATTCGCGAATAACCTTCATTTTCAATGATTTCAAGAATTTCTTTTTCGGTTGCATCTTGAGGTATTATAACGAGCGACCTGCGGGGTGTCATAACATCCTCGGCGGTCATACCGTCAAGCTTGAATACATTCTTTATGTATTCAATATCGTTTTCGTTAAGACTGCCTTCATCAGCACCTGCGTCAAGCATAAGCACTATATCCTCTTCTGATACAGGCTCTTCCTTTTCGTGGGGATCTATACCAAAGATACGGAGGACACCGTTGGTTGTAATAGAAAGCAACCAGATAATCGGCTTTAGGATTGCGGCAAGGGTTGAAATCAAACCGCAAACGCCCTCTGCAAGCTTTTCCTTATGCTTCATAGCAATACGCTTCGGAACTAACTCTCCGAGCACAAGGGTAAAGAATGAAAGTATAAGAGTGATAATAATAACCGAGATATCATTTATAAAGCGTGTCTGCGATGCAGAAATATTAAAGGTATTAGTAAAGAATCCCGATAATCTTTCAGCAAAGTTATCAGCCGCAAAAGCTGACCCCAAAAATCCTGCTAAGGTTATACCTATCTGAATGGTTGAAAGAAATTGGGTTGGGTCCTCGGTCATTTTGAGCATCTTTGCGGCTTTTTTGTCGCCGTCGTCTGCTCGGGATTTAAGCTTCTTTTCATTTAGCGAAATCACTGCGATTTCGGTTGCAGCAAAGAATGCATTAAGCAGTATAAGAAAAAGCTGCAACAATAACTGTTGTATTATGTCTGACATTTGTTTTTAGCCTCCAAATAATAAATATGTTTTTTTAATTTTCAAGCTTTGCATAAAATCAATTGAGATTTACGCGGAAAAGATGAAAACGGTTAAAAACATATTTGCCGTATTCAAAGGCTGAACCGGAAGTAATATAGATACTACTTCGAGGAAGCGGATCCACAAAACCATCTCCTGTTTTTTAAAAAATAGATAGACTAATTGCCTAATCATCACATATATTACTATAAACTTAGCCTTTTGTCAAATAAAATAGTATAACTATTGATAAATTTTGGGAATTGATGTAAAATGAATTCGGTGATGATATGGATTTATCAGCTGAAAAAATAACGGAAAATATCCGCGATAACACATATATAAATATAACGGTTCTAAAAAGCGTTGATTCTACAAATAAATATCTCAAAGCTAAAGCTGTTGAGGGTGCAAAAGAGGGGGCGGTTATAATAGCTGATGCCCAGACGGGTGGCAGAGGCAGATTTACCCGCAAATTTCATTCGCCCTCGGGGTGCGGTATATATATGAGTATTTTGCTAAAGCCTCAAATGCCTGCAGGTAATGCGGTGCTTATAACCTCGGCAGCGGCTGTGGCGGTAGCAGAAGCTATTGAGACCCTTTGCGGAAAAGATGCTAAAATCAAATGGGTTAATGATGTTTATGTGGATTCAAAAAAGGTATGCGGTATTCTGACAGAGGGAGTTATAAAGCCTGACGGCGATTTTGATTGGGCGGTTTTAGGTATAGGTATAAATGCCTTTGAGCCGGAAAACGGATTTGATGCCGAAATAAAGGATATTGCAGGGGCGGTATTTGATGAATACAGGGAAAACCTTAGAAACAGGCTTATAGCCGAGGTTATAAATAGATTTTTTAGGTACTATAACAAACTTGAGAAGAAAACTTTCCTTGATGAATACCGAAAAAGGTCATTTGTTTTAGGCGAGATAGTAGATGTTGTAAAAAACGAGGAAAACCGCAAGGCAAAGGCTTTGGATATAGATGATGATTGCCGTCTTTTAGTGGAATACGAAGATAAATCAAAGGAATTTCTCTCATCAGGTGAAATCAGCATAAGACTGTAAGATTTTGCTTGACAAATTAAATATGTTGTGGTAAGATGGGTAAGCCGCATATTGTGGGCTTTTTAAAGTTGCGCCTTTTTGGTGCACGCCTTCTGTAGCGAGACTGTAAATAATGGCAGGTGTAAACAAATGTACGCAATTATCGAAACAGGCGGAAAGCAGTACCGTGTTCAGAGCGGTGACGTTATATACGTTGAGAAGCTTGACGCTCAGGTTGACGAAGAGGTTACCTTCGACAAGGTTGTTGCTGTAAACAACAGAACTTTAAAGGTTGGCAAGCCTTATGTGAAGGATGCTTTCGTTAAGGGCACCGTTTTAAAGAACGGCAAGGGTAAGAAGATTACCGTATTTACCTACAAGCCCAAGAAGAGCAGCTCACGCAAAATGGGTCACAGACAGCCGTACACTAAGGTTCAGATTAACGAAATCGGTTAATTATGACTAGTGTTAAATTTCTGGTTGACAGTAAAGGTCTTTATGGCTTTGAAATCAACGGTCATAGCTCGTATGACTTTGAAGACGAGCAGGGAAAACTCGTTTGTGCGGCGGTTTCTTCCGCGGCATATATGACAGCAAACACCGTTACCGAAATTATCGGGGACAGCGCAGACGCGGTTGTCGATGATGCTAAGATGCTTTTCAAAGTAAAAGCACCAAGCGATGCGACAGTCAAGATGCTCGAGGGTTTAAGGCTTCATTTAAGCGAGCTTTCAAAACAATACAGTAATAACATCAAAATTCACGGAGGTGCAAAACATGTTAAAGATTAACATTCAGTTATTCGCTCATAAAAAGGGTGTTGGTTCTACTAAGAACGGTCGTGACAGTGAGTCCAAGCGTCTTGGTGTTAAGCGCGCTGACGGTCAGTTCGTTCTCGCTGGCAACATTCTCGTTCGCCAGAGAGGAACCCACATTCACGCAGGTAATAATGTAGGCCGCGGTTCGGATGACACACTTTTCGCACTTATCGACGGTAAGGTTAAGTTCGAGCGTGTAGGCAGAGACCGTAAGCAGGTAAGTATTTACGCTGTTGAGCAGTAAGAAATCAGGTCCGAGAGCGTAGTTCTCGGACTTATTTTTTTTGAAGATATATGTGAGGGAAATATTATGAAACATTGCCATGTTTGTAAAACCGAATGTGAGGATAATGCGGAACTTTGTCCTCTTTGCGGTGCGGATTTAAGCGGGGAATATGAGGAAACTGAACAAGAAAGCAAAAAGGATACTATAAATGAGCCTGTTTTACTTGCTAATTTCGAGGATATAGTATCGGCTGAGATTTTCAGGGATATACTGACTGAAAACGGAATACTCTATTCCTGTGATGGTGAGGATGCGATGCGTGTCACATTTGGCGGTGGCTTTGTTTCGCAGGATATTTTCGTTGATGCAGAAGATTTAGCTAAAGCTGAGCAGTTATATAATGAGTTTATAGAATCAGAGCCCGAGTTTGACGGCGAGTTTGATGACGGATTTTTTGAAGAAGAGGTTTAAATGGGCTTTTTAACGGGAATTTTAAAAAAAGTAGAAAAAGAAAATAAATCGAAGCCTGTTTTGGCGGCGGTGATACAAAATACGGTATCATCGGAAATATATCAGGATATGCTGAGAGAAAACGGTATTCCTTTTATTTGTCGTCAGCAAGGGGCAGGCGGATATATTAAAATTTTAACAGGCGGATTGTTTATTGCGGATAATATATATGTAAGCGCAGATAATCTTGACCGTGCAAAGGAAATTTATAATATTTATATTGAAACTGACTCATCGGCAGAATTCGCCGATAGCGAGGAATAAAATTTATGTTTGTTGATATTGCAAAAATTCATTTAAAAGCAGGAAACGGCGGTGACGGCGCGGTTTCTTTTCATAGAGAAAAATATGTAGCAGCAGGCGGCCCCGATGGCGGTGACGGCGGAAAAGGCGGAAACATTGTTTTCAAAGCCGACAGCAACCTTTCTACCCTTGCCGATTTTCGCTATAAGCGTAAATACTGCGCAGAGCCGGGTCAAAACGGGGGTGCTTCGCGCTGTACGGGAAAGAGCGCGCCTGACCTTATAATATATGTGCCTGTGGGAACACTTGTAAAGGATGCTGAGGACGGCAGGATTATTGCTGATATTTCGGATGATGAGCCTGTGGTTGTAGCCAAAGGCGGAAACGGCGGTTGGGGAAATCAGCATTTTGCAACCTCTACCCGTCAGGTACCTAGATTTGCAAAAAGCGGAAATCCGGGTGAAGAGCTGGATGTTACGCTGGAATTGAAATTGCTTGCGGACGTAGGACTTATTGGCTTTCCAAATGTAGGTAAATCTACTTTGGTTTCGGTTGTGAGCGAAGCGAAGCCTAAAATTGCAAATTATCATTTTACTACCCTTACTCCTGTATTAGGTGTTGTCAGAATGGGGGAAGGTTCTTCCTTTGTTATGGCGGATATCCCCGGTCTTATTGAGGGAGCCGGAGAGGGCGTAGGCTTAGGTCACGAGTTTTTGCGCCATGTTGAGCGATGCAGAATGCTTATCCATGTTATAGACATTTCGGGCAGCGAGGGCAGAGACCCTATAGATGATTTTGATAAGATAAATCACGAGCTTGGTGTTTTCTCGGAAGAGTTGAGCACCAGACCGCAAATTGTTGTAGGAAATAAGTGCGACCTTACAGATGAGGATGAAATAAAGCGCATTACCGAGTATTTTGAAAGCAAGGGTTATAAGTTCTTTCCTATTATGGCGGCTATTGCCGAGGGAACAGATGAGCTTATAAACTATGTTGCGGCAGAGCTCCAAAAGCTGCCGCCTATACTCAAATACGAGGCAGAGCCCAAGCCTGAGCCGCAGCTTGTGGCTAATAAGCGTACCTTTAGTGTCAGGGTTGATAACGGTATCTACTATGTTGAGGAATGCGATTGGCTTATGGATATTATGAACCGTGTAGACCCCGACGATTATGAATCACTTCAGTATTTTGAGCGAGTGCTCAGGCAAAGCGGTATTATAGATGCTCTCGAGAATGCCGGTATCAATGAGGGTGATACGGTAAATGTTCTTGATATAGAATTTGATTTTGTCAGGTAAATTAATGTTTAGCGTTGCTAAACATTAATTGGTGAATAGTGAATAATTGATAATGAATAATTAATGTGTCGGCTTTGCCGACGATATATAGGTCGAGCGTTGCTCGACACCGAAATTATTCATTTTTCATCATTCATTATTCATTAAATGTTTATCGCAGATAAACGTTAATTTACCATAGGAGAATATAATGGATAACATTAATTTACTAAGCCCTTCAGTATTGAGCTTTGTGGGAGATGCGGTTTATGGGCTTTATGTCAGAACCGCCCTTGCAAAGGTCAACCGCCCCTCAGGGGAGTTGCACAGGCTTTCGGTAAAGCTTGTGAATGCCTCTGCTCAGGCAAGAGCTTTCTATATATTGGAGCCTGAGCTTACTGAGAGTGAAACGGCTGTTTTTAAAAGAGGCAGAAATTTTCATACCTCTAATACCCCGAAAAATTCTACGGGTAAGGAATATCATATTGCGACAGGTCTTGAATGTCTGTTTGGTTTTTTGTATCTTTCCGGACAGAATGACAGGGCAGATGAACTTTTTGAAATGGTATGGAATAATTCTGAGTTAGGAGAATAAAAATGAAACTTAATACTAAGCTTACAGTTCTTATAGGTTTTGCTTTTTTATCTATCAGTGCTTTCTGGCAGATGTATGATAATCTTATTCCGCTTATACTAACTAAAACCTTCGATATGAATGAAACGGTTTCGGGTATTATTATGGCGGCAGATAATATTTTAGCATTGTTTTTGCTTCCGCTTTTTGGCGGTATTTCGGACCGCTGTAATGCGAAAATGGGTAAAAGAAAGCCTTTTATATTATTCGGTACAGTAGGTGCAGTTATTTTAATGACCGGTCTTCCTATTCTTGATAATAATTATTTTGCGGCACCTGCTCTTTGGAAGCTTATAGCTTTTATAGTGCTTTTAGGTCTTTTGCTTATAACAATGGGTACTTACCGTAGCCCTGCGGTAGCTTTGATGCCCGATGTAACTCCAAAACCGCTCAGAAGTAAGGGTAACGCTATTATTAACCTTATGGGAGCGGTAGGCGGAATTTTATATCTTATTGCAAACTCTGTTCTTTATTCAAAGAGCAGAACCGAAGGTCTTGAGCATATAAATTATCAGCCTATTTTTGCGATAGTAAGCGGTATTATGCTGATTGCCTTGTTTATACTTATGTTCTTTGTTAATGAGCCGAGACTCAGAGAAAAGCAAGCGGAATACGAAAAAGCCCACCCTGAAGCAGAGGTTGAGCTTGAGACAGTTGGCGATAAAAAGAAAATGCCAAAGGCGGTTAAAAAGAGTCTTATATTCTTACTTTTATCGGTTGCATTCTGGTATATAGGCTATAATGCTATTACAACCTGGTTCAGCGTTTATGCTACTACAATGTGGGGAATGGCTCCGGGTGAAGCAAGTCTTTGCCTTACTATAGCTATGGCAGGTGCTATTATAAGCTATATTCCTGTAGGCAATATAGCAAGTAAAATAGGAAGAAGTATTACAATAAAAGCAGGGGCTGCTTTGCTTGCTCTTTGTTTCTTTACAGCATTTATATATACGCTTTTATTCGATACCTTCCATTGGGCGCTTTATATTTTGTTTGTTTTAGTGGGACTTGCTTGGGCAGCTATTAATGTTAACAGTTTGCCAATGGTGGTTGAAATGTGCTCAGGAGCAGAGGTTGGAAAGTTCACAGGTTTTTATTATACATTCTCTATGGCGGCGCAAACTGTCACCCCGGTTGTAGCAGGCTTCCTTTTGAGTAATGTGAGCTATAAGGCATTGTTCCCTTATGCTTCTATATTTGTGGCTTTTTCTTTTGTGACAATGTGCTTCGTTAAGCACGGAGATTCAAAGCCTGTAAAAAAAGCATCGGTTTTAGAGAACTTCGATACGGAGGATTAAGATGACAGCTCTTTTGATAGCTTTAGGGATTTTAGCAGTTTATTTGTTTATGGTGTTTCCCGCTGTGCGAAAGCACGAATACAGAAAAGCTTTCAAAGGTCAGTTGATTGCTCACAGGGGACTTTTCAGCCCTGAGGATGCTGTTCCTGAAAATTCTATGGAAGCGTTTGCACTTGCTGTTGCTAATGGATACGGTATCGAAACTGATATAAGGTTAACTGCTGACGGTGAACTTGTTATATATCACGATAAAGATTTGTCGAGGCTTACAGCTTGTGACAAGGATGTAGAGGAGCTTACCTTGGCTGAGATAAGGGAGCTTTCCCTTGACGGTACTGAGCATAAGATTCCAACCTTTAAGGAGTTTTTAAGGTTTGTTGACGGAAAAGTTCCGCTGGTTATTGAATTTAAATCCGAGAAGCTTAAATGCCCGATGCTCTGCGAAAAAGCAGATGAGATATTAAGGGAATACAGCGGTATTTATTCGGTGCAATCATTTGACCCGTATGTGGTGTATTGGTATAAAAAGCACCGCCCTGAAATTTTCAGAGGTCAGCTTGCCGATGTTTATAAGGATACATTTATAAGATGGTTGCTTTCGACTTTTCTTTATAATTTTTTGACAAGGCCTGACTATATAGCCTTTAGCTGCGAAAAAGGTGATAGCTTATCATACCGTATTCAAAAAATGCTCGGTGCTTTTACTGCGGGCTGGACCTTTAAAGAAAAGAATCAGCTTGCTGATAATGAGAAAGTATTCGATGCATATATTTTTGAAGGCTTTTTGCCAAAGAAAAAATAATTTTATTATATTAAGGAAGGGATTAATCCCTTCCTTTTTTCAATTCAAATAAAGAAGATAAAAAATTTAAAAAAATATAAAAAAATACTTGATTTTTGAAAAGGATTGTGTTATTATACAAAAGTACGCTGTGAAATTATGGCGTGAAAACATGCGTTGATGCGGGAGGTGGCCCACCTAGAGTGGGGAAATTTCCGCGGAGTATGTCCGATTTTAAACCGGGCGAAGAACTAGGAGCACTAAGGGAAACTTGCGACCCTTTGTGCAACGGCAGAGCGATCTGCTGTCCGGAATTGACTGTGACCCCAGCCAGTACCGGTTTTATAATGGACCGTGATGAAAAACACGGCTCGTTGTAAGTTTTGCCCGCCAACTACTTAAGGAGGCGAAATTCACATGGCAGTGAAAGAAAAAATCCGCATTCGAATCAAGGGTTACGATCACGCACTTGTAGACCAGTCCGCTGAGAAAATAGTGGAAACCGCTAAACGTACAGGCGCCAGAGTTTCGGGACCGGTTCCGCTCCCGACCGAGAAAGAGATCGTTACAATCCTTCGTGCTGTTCATAAGTATAAGGACAGCCGTGAGCAGTTCGAAATGAGGACACACAAGAGACTCATTGATGTTATCAGACCTTCCAACAAAACTGTTGAAGCTCTGACAGGTCTTGAGCTCCCCGCCGGTGTTGAAATCGAAATCAAGCTTTAATATTTATTAAGGTGTTCGGTTCGGCACACAGGTCAAGTTGGTGAAAACCAACCAATAACCAATAGGAGGAAAAAACAATGCAAAAAGGTATCGTTGGCAAGAAGCTTGGTATGACCCAGCTTTTTGATGCAAACGGAAATGTTGTTCCGGTTACCGTTATCGAAGCAGGTCCCTGCGTGATAGCACAGAAGAAGACAACCGAGAACGACGGTTATGAAGCAGTACAGATTGGCTACGGCGATCTTAAGGCTTCTAAGGTAAACGGCCCTATGAAGGGTCACTTCGCAAAAGGCGACGTTGCTCCTAAGAAGGTTCTTAGAGAGTTCAGACTTGATGATACCTCTGCTCTTAACGTAGGCGATATCATTAAGGTTGACGTTTTTGCCGAGGGCGACAGTGTTGACGTAAGAGGTACATCTAAAGGTAAGGGCTATGCCGGCGTAATTAAGCGTTGGAACTTTGCTCGCCTTAAGGAAAGCCACGGTACCGGCCCT
>JAZQIP010000043.1:0-3951 GCA_045541175.1 Acutalibacteraceae bacterium | reverse complement strand
AAATCGTGGAATAGAAGCTTTAAAGTCACGCTATGGCTGGATTTGTATTTCTCCGTGGATTGTAGGTCTTGTACTGTTTTTCGGTTTGCCTATAATACAGTCTGTTATATATACCTTTTCGGATGTTAAGTTGGCTACAGGTGGATTGCAAACAGAATTTGTAGGTCTTGAAAATTATAAATATATATTTGCACAGAATGCAGATTATCTTGATTATATAGCTGTGGCTGTAATTCAGTTTCTTTACTCGTTCCCTGTTATTCTGATAATAAGCATTATATTAGCGATTATGCTTAATCAAAAATTTAAGGGTAGAATATTCTTCCGCGCGCTTTATTTTCTGCCTGTAATTATTGCAAGTGGCGCAGTATTAAGCGTTGTTTTGTCCTCTGTTTCAGCCGGTGTTGCAAATATTGAGGCGGATGAAAGTGTTTCAATGGCTATGTTCGATGTAGATGAAATAGTAACAAGTTTAGGACTGCCTTCAAAAATTGGCGAATACTTTGTGACTATAATTGATGGTATAATGAATATGATTTGGAATTGCGGAATACAGACCGTTCTGTTCATTTCAGGTATGCAGACAATACCACCCCTTTTATATGAGGTATCAAAGGTAGAGGGTGCTACTAAATGGGAGGAATTCTGGTTTATTACCTTACCAATGCTTTCCCGTGTTATAGTGCTTGTTGGAGTGTTTACTATGGTAGAACTTATGACAGCGCAAAATAATTCGGTAATGCGTCAGGCTTATGTTTTTATGCGAACACAGAATTACGGCGAAGGCTCTGCAATGCTTTGGAGTTATTTTGCAGTTATTGGTGCTATTATGGCTGTTATACTCGGTCTTTATAATAGGCTGTGTATAAGAAAATGGGAATAAGGGGGCAGATTTAATGGTATTAAATGGAAAAGCAGTAAGCCGTAAAAAGTTTATTAACCATACGGCAGCTACAGCATATTCGGTTTTTAGATTTGCGCTTCTTATAGCCATTGGATATATAGTTATTTATCCAATAATATATATGATTTCCTCTTCTATAAAGACACCTGCCGCTTTTTCAGACCCGAGTATTATTTATATCCCCAAAAAAATTACATTTGAATATTTTGGCTTTGCGGTTGAGGTACTTGATTACAGTTCTGCTCTTGTATCCACCTTAAAATACGAGGTTGTAAGCGCAGTAATAGAAATACTTGTATGCTCATTTATTGCCTACGGACTAGCAAGATTTGATTTTAAGGGTAAGAAATTCTTTAATTTTATTCTTATTTTAACCATTTTAGTTCCTGCTCAAATGATAATAGTTCCTATGATGACCAATTATTCTCAGCTTGATATTTTAGGAATATTTGGTCTTCTTAATAAACTTACAGGTATAGATATCCGTCCTAATATATTGGATACACCATGGACCTTTTATCTGCCGTCAATATTCGGTGTAGGACTCAGGTCAGGAATACTTATTTATATCTATGTGCAATTTTTCAGAGGGCTTCCTAAAGAGTTAGAGGAAGCCGCTTGGATAGACGGCGCAGGACTTTTCAGAACATTTTTCTCAATTGCCGTTCCGTCGTCCTCGGTTGTGTATACTACAGTAACGCTGTTTGCGCTTATCTGGCATTGGAATGACTATTATCTTGCAATTATGTATTTATCTAATAATTTTCCGCTTGCGGTTAAAATTTATGATATAGACAACCTGTTAACTATCGCAAATGTATGGGGCGGTGCGAGGGCTATATCGGCTAAGGCGGCGGCTTGTCTGATGTTTATTTTGCCAATGCTGATTTTGTATTTATTGTTACAAAGAAAGTTTGTGCAAAGTATTGATCGTGTTGGTATTACAGGATAATAATTAATTTATTATATTGTAGCCTAAAAACAAATGACATTCTCAAATTTACTTGTGAGAATGTCATTTGTTTTTAATTGTTTTCTATGATTTTTCGTATATCTGCGCCGTTTATATTTCGCACATCGGTATTTCCTTTTACTGCTAATGCCGCTCCAATACCTGCCGCTTCGCCTGTAGCAAGACAGTTTGGCATAACACGTGTGCTTGCAAGAACGATTCTCTCAACCGACATACAGCGTCCTGATACAAGTAAATTATCTATGCCGAGGGGGACTAAGCATCTGAACGGTATTCCGTGGCTGTCACCCTTTTTATAGCCATCTTCGGAATTTAACTTAAAAGAGCTTTTGTTTTTACCTGACGGGTGGCAGTCAAGCCAATAAGAATTCCTTGCTATTTCATCATAAAAGCTTCTGCGCGCGAAATAATCCTCTACGGTAAGGGTGTATTCGCCTTTAATACGGCGTGATTCACGAATACCCAAAAGGGGAGCGGTCTCAACTAAATAGGAGTCGCCAAACGCTTCGGGCATATATTCAATAAGCGCTTTGTGATATTGCTCTGCGGTTTTTCTGCCTAAAATATATGCGTTGCTCACACTTTTAATATCGGTAGAATCAATATCAAAAATATGTCCGCCGTTTATTATAAGTGTATCACCAAAGGTAACAGGAATAAAGTGACGGCAGATAAGGGGATATTTTTTGTCGGCTATTATTATGGGCCAGATACTGTCATTAAAATTGCTGTTGATTTTAATATTAATTTTATCGGTATGAATATTGCTTATAGAAAAGCACAGGCTTGAGGACTGAACCTCGCCGCCATCACCCTTTTCAAATTCCACACCGCTGTGAGCAGCTAAATCACCGTCACCCGTACAGTCAATATAGACTTTAGCTTCGTATGCAGTAAGACCGTTTTTATTGGCTACAATAATGCTTTTAATTTTACCCTCCTGTGTATCGGCACCGCAAACTGTGGACTGAAAAATTACATCAGCTCCACTTTCTATCAGCAAATCGTCGTATACTCTTTTCAGGTCCTCGGGTGAAATCTTAATCCAATCCCATTTATTTTGGGGGATACCTGTGCGTTCTTTGTAACGGCTAAGTATTTCCACAGGAATAGATTTGTATAAAAGCTTTTCACCATCTGTAAAAGGTGACATAGCTGAAACCATACCCATAGTTCCCATACCTCCAAGAGCAGAGGTGGCCTCAATAAGCAGGGTTTTCATACCCTGTCTTGCCGCAGCTATTGCAGCACAGCAGCCTGCAGGACCGCCACCTGCCACAATTACATCATATTTTAATTCACTACTATTAATATTAAATTGACTGCAGTTTTTCATAATTACAGCATCCTTTCACACTAATCTGTTACGAGTATTTCAAGGTCATTATGAATTAAATCGTTTGGTATAAATGTTTTTTCTGTGCGTATAAGCTCATCGTAAGTTGAGTCAGACTTCTTACCATTAATAAAAATCTCACGCTTGCCGTTGTTTTTATTGAGATAAACAAGACGAATTTTACATCCCTTAACCAATATACAAATTTCTGCGTTTTCACAGGGCATATAATAGGAAGTCTTAATTGTAAGCCCCTCAAGACAAGGAACAATGCCGAATAATGCGCGTACAAAGTTTTTCATCATTACAGTACCGGTACCCGTATACCAATCTATAGCAGAATGACCATTAAGACCTTCTTCCGGGTTGACACAGTATGAGTTAGACATTATAAATGGAGATTTTGACGGTTCTTTTTGAGAAATTACTAATGTTTTTTCAAGCTGTTTCCAAGCATATTCAGAATCGCCAACAAGGAAAAGTGCCAATACACCAAAGATACTTGCGTGGGTATATGCGCATTCGTTTTCAGCACTACCTTTAAGCGTTCTGCAAATACGACCAACGCCCGGTGTTGAAGGACTGAAAGCGGGAGTATTGGTAAGAATACCAAATTCGGAGTTAAGCCCGTGAAGTCCGTTTATTACTGTGTCACGCATCTGTGGGTCTCGTTCTATCATACCGCTTATTGCCCAAAAGGCAAATGGGGCAAAGCTAAGTCTTGACACACCGTCCGAA
>JAZQIP010000042.1:0-32561 GCA_045541175.1 Acutalibacteraceae bacterium | reverse complement strand
TTTATAATCTCGTGCAAGCGATATATTATTGAAAATTAAAATATTTTGTGGTATACTGCATTTAGTGTGACTTATGGGAGGTCTTTATATGGAACAGATTCTTAACAAAGCCGGTTTTATATGCGATATGGACGGTGTTATATATCATGGCAACAAGATTTTAGACGGTGTTGCAGATTTTGTTAACTGGATGATAGAAAACGATAAAAAGTTTGTCTTTTTGACAAACAGCCCTGAAAAAACCCCTCACGAGCTGAGTATGAAACTTGAAAGAATGGGGTTAAAGGTTTCTGCTGACCATTTTTATACAAGCGCTATGGCAACGGCTGAGTTTTTGCATTCGCAAAATCCGGGCTGTACAGCCTATGTTATCGGTGAGGCAGGACTTACAAAGGCTCTTTACGATAAAAAGATATATATGAACGATGTAAATCCTGAGTATGTTGTTGTAGGAGAGACAAGGTCGTATAGCTTTGAAAAAATAGAAAAGGCGATTGAGCTTGTTAACAATGGTGCTAAGCTTATAGGGGCTAACCCTGATATAACAGGACCTACCGAGCGCGGAATAATGCCTGCAACAGGCTCCCTTATAGCGCCGATTGAGATAGCTACCAACAAAAAAGCATATTTTGTAGGCAAGCCTAATCCCTTAATGCTAAGGCACGGACTTAAAATAATAAACTGCCATAGCGAGGAAATTGCCTTTATCGGGGATAGAATGGATACTGATATTATCGCAGGAATAGAATCTAATGTTGATACTGTTTTGGTACTTACGGGTGTTACAGCTATGGAAGACGTAGGAAATTTCCCTTATAGACCAAAATATATTCTTAACGGCATTTCTGACTTGGCAAAGGCGGTTAAAAAGTAATTTTATTATAAAAGCTATTGCATTTTTGCAATAGCTTTTAAAAATGTTGAAACCGCTATTGACTTTAGTGCGGTGATGTGTTAGAATGTCAAAGTATTATCTTACAAATACTAATCAGGAGTATAATTTTATGCAGAAAAAAGGTAAAAATGATGTCGAAAAACTGTACCGTGCAGTGCTGTCCCTAAAAAGCAGTGACGAATGTGCCGCTTTTTTTGACGATATCTGCACCATTCAGGAATTAGAGGCTTTGGCTCAAAGATTAGAGGTTGCCTGTCAGCTGAGCGAGGGCAAAAGCTATATAGATATTAATAAAACTACAGGCGCCAGCACCGCAACGATTTGCAGAGTGAGTAAATGCCTGAATTACGGTGACGGCGGATATAAGACCGCTATCGAGCGAATTAAGGAGCAATAAAGATGACCTTTGACCAGAATATTTTAAAATATGATGAAAAAGCGGTATTTGTGCTCAGAGAGTTATATTCAAAATACGGCTACCGCCAATTCAAAATGAGCAAGTTTGAGGAATATGACCTTTACTCTAAAAATAAGGAATTTTTAGTATCGGACGGTGTAATAACCTTCAATGATACAAACGGCAAGCTTTTAGCTTTGAAGCCTGATGTCACCCTTTCGATAATCAAAAATTCCAAGGAAGACATAGGGGTTGAAAAATTCTATTATAACGAAAATGTATATAGAATTTCCGAAAGCTCGCATACATATAAGGAAATTATGCAGACGGGCCTTGAATGTATCGGCAAGATAACCTTTAAAGAGGTTTGTGAGGTTGCAGAGCTTGCGATAAAGAGCCTTTCGCTGATTTCAAAGGATTTTATGCTTCACATATCGCATATCGGCCTTGTTAATGCTTTGCTAAGAGAGTACAAGGTTGATACTAGTGCTGTTAAATACATAAGTGAGAAAAATGCAGGAGCGCTGATTTCAATTTGCGATGAAAATCAGTTTAAGGCTATAAAGTGCCTTGTTAAGAATTATGAGAGCAGCAAAACTCTTATCAGCGATCTTGAAGAGCTGGGAAAAAGCGATGAATATAAATCGGCTTTAAACGAGCTTAAAGATATCTATAGCTTGCTCGAAAAGCTTGGGTATGAGAAAAATGTATGTATAGATTTCTCAGTAATCAATTCTTCCGGGTATTACAGCGGAATTGTATTCAAAGGATATATAAACGGTATCGCCTCAAAGGTGCTTTCGGGCGGTCAGTATGACAAATTGATGAAGAGTATGAACCGAAACGCGGGTGCGATAGGCTTTGCGGTTTACCTTGATACCTTGGAGCGGTTAGAGACAGGTAACGATATAGCTAAAGAGGAAGAATATATAAATGTTGCATTGCCTAAGGGCAGGCTTGGAGAAAAGGTTTATGCTATGTTTGAGGCGGCCGGGTTTGACTGTCCGTCAATAAAAGAAACCAACCGCAAGCTGATTTTTGAAAATGAGCAGAAAAAGCTCAGATTTTTCTGGGTTAAGCCCTCGGATGTTGCAATATATGTTGAAAGAGGAGCGGCAGATATAGGAGTTGCAGGCAAGGATATATTGCTTGAATACGAACCCGATGTTTATGAGCTTTTAGACCTTGATATAGGTAAATGCCGTATGGCGGTTGCCGCAAAATCCGATTTTTGCGACGACACCTCAAAAACATTAAGGGTTGCAACAAAGTTTTCAAATATAGCTAAAAAATACTATACCGAAAAGTGCCGAGATATAGATATTATCCATCTCAACGGTTCGATAGAAATTGCCCCGATACTTGGGCTTTCGGATGTTATAGTCGATATTGTTGAAACAGGGAAAACACTTTTTGAAAATAACCTTGCCCCATTTGAAACTATAGTTCCCATCAGCGCAAGGCTTATATCTAACAAATCGGCTTACGGATTTAAAGCTGAAAAAATCGAGCAAATTAAAAAAGGTCTTTTAGCAGAGGTGCAAAAAAACAATGATTAAGATTATGAAATACGGCGATGTATCACCCGAAGAAATATTTGCAAGAGGAAAAACCTCGTTTGATGTTGGAGATACTGTTGCCGAGATTATCGAAAATGTAAAACAAAACGGTGATAAAGCGCTTTTTGAATACTGCGAAAAATTCGATAAAGCACAGCTTTCCTCGCTAGAGGTATCGGCAGAGGAAATCGAAGAGGCTTTTTCACTTGTGGAGCCTCGTTTTATTGAAATTTTAAAAGAAGCAGCAGAAAATATCCGCGAATTTCATAAAGCTCAGGTAAGAAACAGCTTTATTATTAACAATAATGAGGGTATAGTAACAGGTCAAAAGGTAACGCCTATAGAAAAGGTGGGACTTTATGTGCCCGGCGGTACAGCGGCTTATCCGTCTACCGTTTTAATGGATAGTATTCCTGCTAAAATTGCGGGATGCAAAGAAATTTGTATCACAACTCCGCCCTCTGCTGACGGAAAGGTGAATCCTGTAATTCTTGCTGCCGCTAAAATTGCAGGGGTTGACCGTATATTCAAAATCGGCGGTGCTCAGGCGGTTGCAGCTTTGGCTTACGGTACCCAAAGCGTACCTAAGGTTGATAAAATAGTAGGTCCTGGAAATGCTTTTGTTGCAGAGGCTAAAAGACAGGTATTCGGTCTTGTGTCTATAGATATGATTGCAGGACCGAGTGAGATTTTGGTTATCGCTGATGCAAAAAGTGACCCGCGTTTTGTTGCGGCAGATCTTTTATCTCAGGCAGAGCACGATAAAATGGCAAGTGCTGTTTTAGTTACAGATAGTGAAGAATTAGCCGAAAAGGTAAGCGTGGAAATTGAAAAGCAGTTAAAAGAGCTTCCGCGTGAAGAAATTGCAAGATGCTCTATTGATACTAATGGTAAAATTATAATCGCTGATAATATTGAGGATGTTATCGAGGTTTCTAATGAGATAGCACCCGAGCATTTAGAACTTTGTGTTGATAATCCGTTTGATTATCTTGATAAAATTAAGAATGCGGGCAGTATTTTTATGGGTAGGTATTGTCCGGAGGCATTGGGTGATTACTTTGCAGGCCCTAATCATACCTTGCCGACATCGGGTACGGCAAGATTTTCAAGTCCTTTGTCGGTAGATGATTTTGTTAAGAAATCGCAGTATACTTATTATACCAAAGAGGCTCTCAGCAAGGTTTATGACAGTGTTGCTTTCTTTGCTGAAAAGGAAGGCCTCTCGGCACACGCCAAAAGTGCTACAGTAAGATTTGAAAGTGAGCAAAAATGAGCAGATTTTTAAATGAAAGCCTTCAGAAAATTGAGGCATATACTCCGGGTGAGCAGCCTCAGGATAAAAAATACATAAAGCTTAATACTAATGAGTCTCCGTTTGCGCCGTCTGACGGAGTTATAAAAGCGGTAAATGAGCAGGAAGTAAAGGACCTCAGACTTTACTGTGACCCTGAGTGCAAAAAGCTTAAAAATGCTATTGCAGAGTTATATAATGTGGATTATGAGAATGTATTTTTATCTAACGGCTCTGATGATATTTTAAACTTTGCATTTATGGCTTATGGACATTCGGGTGCGGCTTTTGCTGATATAACCTATGGGTTTTACAGTGTGTTTGCCGAGCTTTATGGTATAAATACTGAAATTATTCCGCTGAAAGATGATTTTACTATTGACACCGAGCGTTTTTGCGGTCAAAATAAGTTGGTTGTTATAGCAAACCCCAATGCGCCGACAGGAATTGAACTTGAATTGAGTGAGGTTGAAAAAATCATTATCTCTAATCCCGACGGTATTGTTTTGATAGACGAGGCTTATGTCGATTTTGGCGGAGTGTCCTGTATTGAGCTTACAAAGAAGTATAAAAACCTGCTCGTTTGTGCTACTTTTTCAAAGTCCCGCAGTATGGCAGGGGCAAGGCTTGGCTTTGCTATAGCAGATAAAGAAATTATAGCCGACCTTGAAAAGATTAAGTATTCGACTAATCCTTATAATATCAACCGCTTAACGCAAGTTGCAGGTTGGGCGGCTGTAAAGGAAAACGATTATTATATTGATAACTGTAAAAAAATAATCGAAAACCGCGAATTTACCGAAAACGAGCTTAAGGCACTCGGATTTAGTATACTTCCATCGAAAGCAAATTTCATATTTGCAAAGAGCGATAAAATCGGCGGTAAAGAGCTTTATTTAGCGCTCAAAGGCAAGGGCGTTTTAGTTCGTCACTTTGAAAAGCCGAGAATTAAGGATTTCAACCGAATAACAATCGGTAGCAAAGAAGAAATGGAAATATTTATTTCAAAAGTTAAGGAGATTTTAAATGAGAACGGCTGAAATAAACCGAAAAACAAATGAAACCGATATAAAGCTTTCTCTTAATATTGACGGTACAGGCAAGAGTGAGATAAACTCGGGCTGCGGTTTTCTCGACCATATGCTGACTTTACTCGCCCGTCACGCCCGCTTCGATTTAAAGGTAGAGTGCAAGGGAGATACAGAGGTTGATTATCACCATACGGTTGAAGATATAGGCATAGTTTTAGGTGATGCTTTAAAAGAGGCTCTCGGCGATATGAGAGGTATTATCCGCTACGGTAGTTTTATTCTTCCCATGGATGAAACTCTGATTTTATCGGCAGTTGATATTTCGGGCAGATGCTATTTAGCTTACGGTCTCGAAATTCCAACTGCAAGGGTAGGAGATTTTGATACCGAGCTTTGCGAGGAGTTTTTCTGGGGCTTTGTCCGCCATGCAAATCTTACTTTGCATATAAAACAGCTTGACGGTAAAAATTCTCACCATATAATTGAGGGTACATTCAAGTCTGTCGCCCGCACTCTTAAAGCGGCAGTAGCAATAGACGAAAATTATAAAAATGAAATACCGTCTACCAAGGGAGTTCTTTAATGATAGCAATAATTGATTATGGAGTAGGAAATCTTTTTTCGCTTTCCTCATCCTTTAAAGCAATAGGTGTAGAGACCGTTATAACAGGCGATGCCGATGTAATAAAAAAGGCGGATAAGCTGATTTTACCCGGAGTTGGAGCATTCGGCGATGCTGCAAAAAAGCTTTCGGACTGCGGTCTCGATAAGTTGATAATAGAAGAGGCTAAAAACGGCAAGCCGCTTTTAGGTATTTGCCTTGGAATGCAGCTTTTATTTGAAAAAAGCTATGAATACGGCGAGCATAGAGGCTTAGGTCTTATAAAGGGGCAGGTAGTTCCGATGAAAGGCGCTATTCCCAGTAAGCTTAAAATTCCGCATATCGGCTGGAATGCGCTTAAATTCAAAGCCGAAAGTCCGCTTTTTAAATTCATAAATGACGGCGATTGCGTTTATTTTGTTCATTCTTTTTATGCTGAAAACTGCGACGATTCGCTTATAGCAACCGCTGAGTACGGGAAAGAGCTTACGGCGGCTGTTGCAGATAAAAATATTTTCGGCTGTCAGTTCCATCCCGAAAAGAGTGGAAATGTGGGACTGAATATTTTAAAAGCCTTTTGTGAATTGGAGACTAAAAAATGAAGCTTTTCCCTGCGATAGATTTGTATGACGGCAAGGCTGTCCGCCTGTTTAAGGGCGATTATGAAAAAATGACCGTTTATAGTGAAAACCCGATAGAAATTGCCCGAGACTTTGAAGAAAAGGGTGCAAAATATATCCATCTTGTTGATTTGCAGGGCGCAAAGGACGGTACTACCCCTAATATTGAAATAGTAAAGCAGATAGCAAACGAAACCTCGCTTTTTTCGGAAATCGGCGGTGGTATCCGTTCAATGGATACTGTAAAAAAATACATAGAGAGCGGCGTTGATAGGGTAATCCTTGGTACAGCCGCTGTAAATAACCCCGAATTTTTAGAGCAGGCGGTTAAAACCTATGGTGATAAAATTGCGGTAGGTGTTGATATTAAGGACGGTTTTGTTGCTATTAAGGGCTGGGTTGAAAAATCTCAGTATACCTGCTTTGAGTTTTGCGAAAAAATGCAGAATTTAGGGGTTAAAACCCTGATTTGTACCGATATTTCAAAGGATGGCGCAATGCAGGGTACTAACCGGGAATTATATAAAGAGCTATCCGAAAAATTCAGCATTGATATTACTGCCTCGGGTGGTGTTTCGAGTATTGATGATATAAAGGCGTTAAGAAAGCTCGACCTTTACGGCGCTATAATAGGCAAGGCTTATTATATAGGCGCTATCGACCTAAAAGATGCATTGGAGGCAGCGAAATGATAACCAAAAGAATAATTCCCTGCCTTGATGTCAGAAACGGCAGGGTTGTTAAAGGGGTTAACTTTGAAAACCTTAACGATGTTTCATCTCCTGTAGAGCTTGGAAAATATTATAGCGACTGCGGTGCGGACGAGCTTGTTTTCTATGATATAACAGCGTCTTCTGACGGTAGAAAGCTGTTTACCGATATTTTGCGAGAGGTAGCGGAGAATATTTTCATTCCTTTAACGGTTGGCGGCGGAATTAATACTATCGAGGATTTTGACCGTGTGCTTAAATGCGGCGCGGATAAGGTTAGTGTAAACTCGGGAGCTATAAGAAATCCTGACTTGATAACCGAGGCGGCTAAAAAATACGGCAACCAATGTGTGGTTATATCTGCTGATATAAAAAGAGTGGACCGAGAGTTTCGTGTATTTGCAAAAGGCGGCAGAGAAGATACAGGAATGGAGGCTATCAGCTGGATAAAGCGCTGTGTTGATAACGGTGCAGGCGAGGTAGTAGTAAATTCCATTGATACCGACGGTGTTAAAAAAGGCTTTGATATAGAAATGCTAAAGGCTGTTTGCGAGGCGGTAAATGTTCCTGTAATAGCCTCGGGCGGAGCAGGCTCTGCAGAGGATTTTGTAAAGTTATTTAAAGAAATCCCCGATATTGATGCGGGACTTGCTGCTTCAATATTCCATTTTGGAGAGGTTAAAATTTCAGAGCTTAAGCAGATACTCAAAAATAACGATATTACTGTCAGATTATAATAAAGGAAGAATACTATGATAAACATAAATGAACTTAAATTTGATAAAAACGGGCTTATTCCTGCAATAGTTGTGGATGCAGAGAGCAAAAAGGTTTTGACACTCGCTTATATGAACGAGAAAAGCCTCAAAATTTCAATGGAGAAAAAGCTCACCTGCTTTTACAGCCGTTCGAGACAGGAATTATGGCTCAAAGGGGAGACCAGCGGAAATTATCAGCATATAGTTTCTATTACTGCCGATTGCGATAAGGATGCGCTTGTAGTCGAGGTTAAAAAGGACGGTCCTGCTTGCCATAAGGGGACGGATTCCTGCTTTACTGCTCCCGT
Organism: Acutalibacteraceae bacterium; assembly: GCA_045541175.1. Classification (GTDB taxonomy): domain Bacteria; phylum Bacillota; class Clostridia; order Oscillospirales; family Acutalibacteraceae; genus UBA737. The sequence goes on along the minus strand of JAZQIP010000042.1, from coordinate 24,388 downwards.
TTTTGAAAACGACGAGCTTTCCGCCTTTTCTATGAACGGTCTTTATGATATGTTAAAGCAAAGAAAAAAAGAGCTTCCCGAGGGCTCATATACTTCATACCTTTTCAAAAAAGGTATCGATAAAATACTTAAAAAGATAGGCGAGGAATCAACCGAGGTTATAATCGCCGCTAAGGCTGACGATAAGTGCGAAACGGTTTATGAAATCGCTGATCTTGCATACCATGTAATGGTTATGATGGTCGAAATGGGTATTTCGGTCGAGGATATTAAAAAAGAACTGGCCTCCCGCCATATTATTGACCATAAGGTTAAGCAGGAGAAGATGACAGGCGATGATAAAAAGTAACTTTCATACTCATACTATCTATTGCGATGGCAAGGATACCCCTGAGGAACTGGTTTTAGCGGCAATAGAAAAGGGATTTACTTCGCTTGGCTTTTCTAGTCATAGTTTTTTTGTTATGGATAAGGATATAACCTTATCACCCGAAAAACTTAAAAAATATACTGAGGAAATAGATGCTCTTAAAGAAAAGTACAAGGATAAAATTAAGATTTTTAAGGGTATTGAGCAGGATTATTATTCCGAACCTATAAATGAAAGCTTCGATTATGTTATCGGGGCGGTGCATTATATAAAGAAAAACGGCGAGTATTATGCTGTTGATTTATCAAAAGAAAATTCTCAGTGGGTTATAAATAACCTTTATGGCGGGGAATATGATGCATTTGCAGAGGAATATTTCGAAACGGTTTGCGATGTTGTTAATAAAACAGGTGCTGATATTATAGCTCATATTGACCTTGTATCAAAATTCAGCGAGAAAAATGGTTTTGGCCAATCCGATAGATATCTTGCCTTGGCTGAGAAAGCTGTAAAAACTCTTGTTAAATACGGAAAGCCGTTTGAAATTAATACAGGTGCTATGGCAAGAGGGGCAAAGAGCATTCCGTATCCCTCGCCCGAAATTCTAAAAATGATAAAGGAAAATGGTGGAAAAATTGCCTTTTCAAGTGATTGCCACGATAAAAATTACATAAACCACGCTTTCGATACAGCGGTTAAGTTAGCTCTCGAAGCAGGCTTTAAAACCCACTGTATAATAACCGAAAACAAAATAGAAGAAATACCGATATAAATAGAAAAACCATTCTGAATTTCAGAATGGTTTTTGTTATAAAATAAAAAACTGCCGTGCGAAACACGGCAGTTTAAAGCATTATAATTTAAAAATTAAATTATGCAAGCTCAACAGTAGCGCCAACCTCAGCAAGCTTAGCCTTGATTTCTTCAGCTTCTTCCTTAGCTACAGCTTCCTTAAGAGTCTTGGGAGCGCCGTCAACGAGAGCCTTAGCCTCAGCAAGACCGAGACCGGTGATCTCGCGAACTGCCTTAATAACCTTAATCTTCTCTGCGCCAGCTTCCTTAAGGATTACGTCGAACTCGGTCTTTTCCTCAGCTGCTGCTGCGCCGCCTGCTGCGGGAGCTGCTACTGCTACAGCTGCTGCTGCAGATACGCCGAATTCCTCTTCTACTGCTTTAACGAGCTCAGAAAGCTCAAGAACGGTAAGAGTCTTTAACTCTGCAATCATAGCTGTGATTTTCTCAGATGCCATTTTTATTTCCTCCATAAAATGTTTTTTTAATATTTTTTAATTATTCAGCGGCTTCACCGTTTTTATCAACGATAGCCTGTACAGCGCGGGCAAATGCCGCGATAGGTGCCTGGAAGGCATTGCAAACAGTTGCAAGAAGAACTTCCTTGGAAGGAAGCTTTGCAAGAGAGTCGATAGTTGCTACATCAACAACCTTGCCGTCAAGGAAACCTGCCTTAACCTTGAAGTTTTCGTGAGAATCTGCGAACTTGCAGAGAATTCTGGCTGCTGCGGTATAATCCTCTTTAGAAAGGGCGATAGCAGTTGTTCCCTCAAGAACAGACTTCATCTCCTCTAAATCAGTACCTGCAATAGCGCGGCCGAGGATGGTGTTTTTAACAACGAAGTAATCAACGCCGTTTTCACGCAATTCCTTACGGAGAGCAGTGTCATCAGCAACGGTGATACCCTTGTAGTCAACAACAACACCTGTAACAGAAGCTGCGAGCTTTTCAGATAAAGCGGCAACCTGCTGCTGTTTCATTTCTAAAACTGATGCGTTTGGCAATGTATTCACCTCCGAAAAAACAATAAATGCCTGTCCAAGACAATAAGGACAGGCATAAATATAGACATAAAAATATTCTAAATTTAAAGCTCAGCCTCGGCAGGCGATAAACTTACGGCATATATGCCACCTGCTGTCTTTGGATCGCAACAATGGGATTATACAGCAAAAATCTTCCATTGTCAAGTGTTTTTTTAAAAAAAGTTAATGGGTGTAAAGAAAAATACTTGACAGGCGGAAGTCTTTGTGCTATAATCCCGAGAGTGAGGTGCTTTGTGTGAAGGATTTATATGTTTCTGCCCTGCTCGATGTTTACGGCAGTTTTTTAAGTGAAAAGCAAAAAGCACTTACTGAGTATTATTATAATGAGGATTTGTCTCTTTCCGAAATCGCAGAAAATGAGGGGATAACCCGTCAGGGGGTTAATGACCTTATAAAGCGCGCTGTGGCTCAGCTTAAGGGTTGGGAAGAAAAGTGCGGTCTTTGCGAGCGGATTTTAAAGCTTAAAGAGTTGGCCGGTGAGGTCCGAGAGGGAGATGCCTCAAAAACCGAACAAATCCTTTCTATTATAGACGATATATAAGGAGTGAGCTAAATGGCGTTTGACAATTTATCCGATAAACTATCCGGCGTATTTAAACGCCTGCGCTCTAAGGGTAAGCTTTCGGAAAACGATGTTAAATCGGCAATGAGGGAAGTCCGTCTGGCTTTGCTTGAGGCGGATGTAAACTATAAGGTCGCTAAAGATTTTACTAATACTGTTACCGAAAAATGCATCGGTGCGAATGTTATGGAAAGTCTTACCGCACCGCAGATGGTTGTAAAAATAGTAAAGGAAGAGCTCACCGCTTTAATGGGCAGTGAGCAGGCAAGACTTAAAACCTCCTCCAAGATTCCTACTGTTATTATGATGTGCGGTCTGCAAGGCTCGGGTAAAACTACCCATTCTGCAAAGCTTGCAAAATTCTTAAAAGCTCAGGGGCATAGACCTATGCTTGCCGCCTGCGATATATACAGACCTGCCGCTATTGAGCAGTTGAAGGTTGTAGGTGCGGCTGTAGGAGCGCCTGTTTTCGAAATGGGTACCGAAAAGCCCGAAATTATTGCTAAAAAAGCTGTAGCTTATGCCGCTGACTATGGTCACGATTATCTTATTCTTGATACTGCCGGTAGACTTCATGTTGATACCGAGCTTATGGATGAACTGAAACGCATTACTAAAACGATTGATGTTCATAATATCCTGCTTGTTGTTGACTCAATGGTAGGTCAGGATGCGGTAAATATTGCCAAGGCTTTTAATGATATACTTGAAATTGACGGTATAATTCTGACTAAGCTTGACGGTGATACCCGAGGCGGTGCGGCGCTTTCTGTAAAAGCGGTTACAGGTAAGCCTATAATGTTTGCAGGTGTCGGCGAAAAGCTGGATGAGCTTGATGAATTCCATCCTGACAGAATGGCTTCCCGTATTCTCGGTATGGGTGATGTGCTTTCGCTTATAGAGCGAGTAGAGAGCGAGATAGATGAGAAAAAAGCCGAGGAAACTGCTAAAAAGCTTCAGGAAAACAAATTTGATATGAACGACCTTTTAGAGCAGTTCGGTCAGATAAAAAAGATGGGACCGCTCAAAAATGTTCTCTCGATGATTCCCGGTATGGATAAGCAGCTTAGGGATGTCGATATTGATGACAGGCAGATGCTCAGGGTTGAGGCGATAATCACCTCTATGACCAAAAAAGAGCGTGCCAAGCCCGATATTCTTAATGCTTCGCGCCGAAAGAGAATTGCGGCGGGTGCAGGTGTTAAGGTCGAGGATGTAAATAGACTTGTAAAGCAGTATGAACAGATGAAAAAAATGTTCAAGCAGATGAACGGCAAGGGTTCAAAACGCCGTTTTATGAAGGGTATGAATCTGCCGAGTGATTTCGGCGGCTTTAATATGTAAATTTTACTATGGAGGTGTAATGCAAATGGCAGTTAAAATCAGACTTCGCCGTATGGGCGCTAAAAAGGCTCCTTTCTACCGTGTAGTTGTTGCTGATTCAAGATTCCCCCGTGACGGTCGTTTTATCGAGGAGATCGGTACTTATGATCCCACAAAGAATCCCGCAGCTGTAAACATTGACGGTGATAAGGCTAAGAAGTGGATAGCTAACGGTGCTCAGCCTACCGATACCGTTAAGTCATTACTCAAGAACAACGGTATTATCTAAGCGAGGTTAAGTACAAATGAAAGAACTTCTTATATCCTTAGCTTCGGGTCTTGTTGAAAAGCCTGAAGCAGTTGAGGTTGTGGTAGACGAGCCTAATGCAGAGGGTGTTACAGTTTACCATCTTCATGTTGCTGAGGAGGATATGGGACGCGTTATCGGAAAGCAGGGCAGAATTGCAAATGCCATCCGTGTAGTAATGCGTGCCGCCGCCAGCAGACAAAATCAGAGCATTTCGGTTGAAATCGATTAATGCATAAAGCAAATCCCGAGCCATCAGGCTCGGGATTTTATCATAGCCTCTCTTTACACATCAATTTACCTGAGTGCTGCCAATAAATTGATGAATAGAGGATTCTTCTTATAAAAAAACCTTGAAATTTGTCATAGAATATATTATATTATATTGGTTAAGGAGGATACTTTATGTCTGATTATTTGAAAATGAGCAAGGCTGAGCTTGAAAATGAGTTTAGTGCAGTGCGTACCGAGTACGAAAAACTTCGTTCACTGCATCTTTCTCTTGATATGTCGAGAGGAAAGCCCGGCTTTGATAATATGGATTTGAGTGAAAAGATGTTCGACCTTGTCGGCAATGATACAGGGTTCAAGAATATAAGCGGAATTGATTGTCGCAACTATGGCGGGCTTGACGGTCTTGCTGAGCTTAAAAACCTTTTTGCAGAGCTTTTAGAGCTTGAGCCTGACCAGATAATCGTTGGCGGTAATTCTTCGCTCAATATGATGTTTGACACTATAGCTCAGGCTATGACTCACGGTATGGGCGGCGAGCCTTGGGGCAAGCAGGATGGTCTTAAATTCCTGTGTCCTGTACCCGGTTATGACCGTCACTTTGCGATAACAGAGTATTTCGGCTTTGAGCTTATCCCTGTTGAGACCGATGAAAACGGACCAAATATGGATATGGTTGAAGAGCTTGTAAAAGACGAAAAGGTAAAGGGTATATGGTGCGTTCCGAAGTATTCAAACCCTGAGGGTATAACATACAGCGATGAGGTTGTCCGCCGAATGGCAAATTTAAAGCCTAAGGCAGGGGATTTTAGAATTTTTTGGGATAATGCCTATGTGGTTCACGATTTATATGAGGAAGGGGATAGCCTCCTCAATATTTATACCGAATGTGTGAAAGCGGGCAACCCTGACCTTCCTATCATATTCACATCAACCTCGAAAATTACCTTCCCTGGTGCAGGTGTTGCGGCTCAGGCGGCAAGCCCGAATAATGTGAGCCTGCTTAAGGGGAGAATGAAGTTCCAGACAATCGGTCCGGATAAGCTTAATCAGTTGAGACATGCGAGAATGTTCAGAACAGTCGCTGATGTTAAGGCTCATATGAAAAAGCACGCTGATATTTTAAGACCCAAGTTCGATGCTGTTTTAAGCGAGCTTGATACCCAGCTTTCGGATACAGGAATTGCCCATTGGACCAATCCTAAGGGCGGGTATTTTATAAGCCTTTATGTGCTTGAGGGCTGTGCTTCAAGAGTAGAGCAGCTTTGCGCTAATGCAGGAATGATACTCACCCCTGCAGGTGCTACCTATCCTTATGGAAAGGATTCTAAGGATTCGAATTTGAGAATCGCACCGTCCTATCCTTCGGTTGAGGAAATTAAAAAGGCATCTCAGGTGCTGTGTCTAGCAGTTAAATATGCGGCTTTGGAAAAACTTATAAATAATAACTGATAAACTGTTTGACTTTAGTCGATATTATATGTATAATAAAAGAAGATTTTAAAAATCGGGGCAGTATTTTCTGCCCTATAAAAGAAACACAAATTTGGAGGATTTGCCAATGAGATCCAAAAGAACAGGCAAGCCGGTATTTTTTGTGGTTTTCATTCTGATTCTGGCTCTTACATATACCGCCTTTTTCGGTCTTGAAAATTACTACGGCGATACCAGAAATGTTTATGTAAAGGGTGCTGAAGATATCCGTTGGGGTATTGATATCCGCGGCGGTGTTGAAGCGGTTTTCTCACCCGATATTGAGGATGTTAAGATTACAGACGATGATATGGAATCTGCAAAGTCGATTATCGAGACCCGTCTTGTAAGCAATAACATTACCGACTATGAGGTTTATACCGATAGTGACAATCATCAGATAATCGTTCGTTTCCCTTGGGCTGCGGATGAAAGCGATTTTGATGCCGCTTCTGCTGTGCAGGAGCTTGGCGAAACAGCTCAGCTTTCTTTCTACCTCGGTAGCGATAATTCCTCGGGAAAACCGTTTATGACAGGTGAAGTTGTAGAATCTGCTACACCGCAGGTTTCTGAGGAATACGGCTATGTTGTAGCTCTTAAGTTTAACAGCGAGGGCGCAAGTGCATTTGCTACTGCTACCGGTCAGGCGGCATCAAGCAATTCTCAGATTTCTATCTATATGGATGAAACAAATATTTCAACCGCATCCTGCGATTCTGCTATTACAGGCGGTGAGGCTATTATCTACGGCCAGTTTACAGAGGAGCAGTGTACAGACCTTGCAAGCAAGATTAATGCAGGCTCGCTTCCTTTTGCTCTTACTGTTGACAACAGCAAGCTTCAGATAATCTCTGCAACCCTCGGTTCTGATGCGCTCAGAGTTATGCTTATTGCGGGCTCTATCGCATTCGGTGTAGTTTGTCTTCTTATGATTCTCCGCTATCGTCTTAACGGTTTTGTTGCAGCTATTGCTCTTCTCGGTCAGCTTGCAGGCTCTATAGCTTGTATTTCGGGATATTTCAGCGTTTTCGACAGCTTTACTCTCACCATCCCCGGTATAGCAGGTATTATCCTTTCTATCGGTGTCGGTGTTGACTGTAATGTTATCGCGGCTGAGCGTATCCGTGATGAGTTCAAGAAGGGTAAGACTATTGACGGTGCTATTGACAGCGGCTTTAAGAACAGTCTTAGTGCCATTATCGATGGTAACGTTACAATCGTTATCGTATCGCTCGTGCTCATGGGTGCATTCGGCACTCCCGACAGCCCGATTGCAAAGCTCTTCGCACCTATTATGTCCCTCTTCGGCTCTCAGGTAACCGGTTCTATCTATTCATTCGGTTATACCCTGCTTGTTGGTACAATATTCAACCTTATAATGGGAGTTCTTGCTTCCAAGCTTATGGTTAAGAGCATTTCTCAGTTCAAACTCTTCAGAAAACCTTGGCTTTACGGAGGTAAGACAAATGCGTGAATTTAAAATTGATTTTAACAAGGCGCTTAAGCCTGTCGCAATAATTTATGCGGTAATTTTTATTATCGGTCTTGTTTTGGCAATGCCTTTTGCATTTGGAGTTGAGCTTGATATCAACTTCAGCGGCGGTACCAAGATTTCTTACGCTTATACAGGCGAGCTCGCTGATAAAGATATAAGCGCTGTTATTGATGAAAAGCTTGATGCTAAATATTCTCTCACAAAGAGTACTGCACTGGCTGGTGATACCCAGACCTTTGAAATTGCCCTTGTTGGCAAAGATGCACTTTCTGCTGAGGACCAAGAGGCTCTCACTAAAGCTCTTTCGGAAAAATTCAAGGATAATAAAATCGAGATTTACAATTCAAACTCGGTAAGCCCGACTATTGCAGGCACTTTCTTTGCAAAGAGTATGGTTGCGGTTATTATAACTGCAATATTGGTTGTAATTTATGTTGGTATTCGTTTTAGAAGGATTGGCGGTATATCTGCTGCGCTTACAGCTCTTGTAGCTCTTGTGATTGATGTACTCGTAACCTTCTTTGTATGCGTAATTTTCCGTTTGCAGATAGATTCAAACTATATTGCTGTTGTTCTTACAATGCTCGGTTATTCGCTTAACGATACCATCGTTATCTATGACCGTATCCGTGAAAATGAGCGCCTCAATCCTACAATGGAAATCGGCGAGCTTGTTAATATGAGTATCAATAAGGTACTTATCAGAAACGTTGTGACATCGATTACAACCTTCCTCGCTGTTATGACCATCGTTGTTGTTGCAGAGCTCTTTGGTCTTTCTTCTCTTCGCACCTTTGCTATTCCTATGGCATTCGGTCTTATTTCGGGCGGTGTTTCTTCGCTCTTTATTTCAGGTCCTCTCTGGGTTATCTGGAAGAGATACAAGAAAAACAAGACAGCAAAGAGATAAATTTTATAAAAATTTCGATGAGGTGCTTTGGGGAGCACCTCATTTTTTTATTGACTTTATATTTTATAAGTAATAAAATTAAATAAGAGGTGGTTTAAAGTGAAACGAATATTGTCGCTTATTCTGGCGATGATGCTTATTATGTGTGTGCCGTCAATTCCTGCGGTTTCGGCTCAAAGTGTCGACGGTATGGAAATTTACGGTCTTTACCTCGGTGCATCGGGAGATAGCACTCTGCTTAATCTTGCGGGTAATTGGCTGTTGGTTGATACAGGCGACCTTTCGGTTTCGGACGAGCTAATAAATCAGCTTGAAAAATATGGTGTCGAAGCTTTGGATATTTATATAAGTCATCTTCATCCCGACCATTATGGCGGTGTGGCGGCTGTGGGCGAAAATTTTGATGTAAATAATATTTATTTGCCCGATGAATCTATCGGTGAGCAGTACAGTCATCAGCAGTATTTTCTCAAAAAAGTCGCAAACGAAGCTAATGCGGATAATGTAATTTATCTTAAAAAAGGAGATAAATTTTCTTACGGAAGCTGCAAGGCGGAGGTTTTGGGTCCGGTCGGTGAATACGATGTTTCGCAGTTTAAGGACGATAACCTCGAGGGTAATACAAACGATGAAAGCCATTATTTGAATAACTGCTCGCTTACAACTATGTTCACCTGCGGAGAAACCTCGTTTTTATCCTGCGGAGATATCGAGGCAGAGGAAGAAACTGCCTTACTTAAATATTATAAAAACGGTGAGCTTGATGCAGATGTTTTAAAGCTTTCGCATCACGGTCTTCCTACTTCGAATACCGAAAAGTTTTTAAAAGCAGTATCCCCTGAGTACAGCTTTGCTTTGAGCACGGGATATCATATTGCAGGGGTTAGAAAGAATGCTGCACAATACGGACTTATATATATGGTGGGTGACGAAAAGTCGAATTTCGGTCTGAAAACAGACGGAAAAAGCATAACCGTATATAAAAATCAAACCAAGCTTTCGGGCTGGGTCACACTTGTCGGCGGCAATGGCATCGACGGCAAAAAAAATAAATACTACATAAAAGAAAATAAAATTTTAACCGGAATACAAACTATCGACGGTAAAAAATACCACCTTTCAACAGGCGGCTGTATGGAAACGGGGTATTATGATAATAGCGGCAGTTATATCCCTTGGAACAGTATGAATGACGGTATGCGCGCTTTTTCAAAAAGCGGTGAAATGTATACAGGATTTAAAACTATTGACGGAAATATGTTTTATTTCGATACAAAAACCGGTATAAGGAAAACGGGAACTGCCAATTGGGATATATATAAAATAGGTGGAAAATATTACGCGCTTAATAAAAACGGTGTTGTTAAAACGAACGGCTGGAAAACATATAAGGTAAACGGCAAGACCAACTATCGGTATTTCGATAAAAACGGTGTGATGAAAACCGGCTGGTTTGAGAAGAACGGTAAAAAGTATTATCTTAATAAGTCTACCGGACTGAGAACTCTGGGCCTTAAAAAGATTAGCGGAAAGTACTATTATTTCGTTGAGAAAAACAGTGCAGGATATGCATATACCTCGGGGTGGAAGAAATTCGGCTCAAAGTACCGCTATTTTGATAAAAAGGGCGTAATGAAAACGGGTTGGCTGAAGATAGGAAGCAAGAAATATTATCTCAGCAAGTCAAACGGCTACCGTGCTGTGGGTCTTAAAAAGATAAGCGGCAAGTATTACTATTTTGTCGAAAAGAATAAGGCTGCATATATGTATACTTCGGGGTGGAAGAAATTCGGCTCGAAATACCGCTACTTCGGAAGTAACGGTAAAATGTATACAGGCTGGAAAAAGATTAAAGGCAATAAATATTATTTCGATAAAAACGGCTATAGGGTGACAGGAACTAAGAAAATAAATGGTAAAACTTATAAATTTTCTTCTAGCGGAAAGCTTAAGAAATAACCGGCGGCTCAGGGTTAGTCCTGAGCCGTTTTACTTTATTTGCTCTATTTTGCAGTCGGTATAATAATGGGATAAAATTTCTTTGAAATCGCACCCTTGCTTTGCCATATAATCTGCTCCGCTCTGACTCATACCTACACCATGACCGTAGCCGTAGACTGTGAACATGAATTTTTTGTCCTTATATTCAATTTCAAAATTAGAGGAGCGAAGGTCTAAAGCGCTCCGTACCTCACTGCCTGTTAGAGTTTTGCCGCAAAGAGTGATTTGGCTTACAGTTCCAGAGCTTGTTCTCTTTAGGCTTTTAAACCAATTGTCGGGCTCTGCACTAAAATTTTCAATATCCGCAAACTTTTCTTTTATAAGTTCGGCATCAAATTCCGCTTTGCTGATATACCCTTTGGCAAGCTTATCTCCTTCGCTTATAACCGCTTTGAGATATGGGCGCTCGCTTCCCCAGACATTTTTGCAGTCCTCGGTTTTGCCTGAGGAAATTGCGTGGTAAACTGCGGTTATAGGACTGCCGTTATAGGTTATCATATATCCGTCTGTTTCACTAACGATATTTTCAATCTTTTTTATATATTCATCAGCATTATCGCCCCATTTTTCGGTTGCGGCGGCTTTGGTTATGTAGTTCTGGTCAAGAGTGTGGTCTGTGGTTATATCATAAGCTTTGCCGCTGTTTTGTGCTTTTCGGCTGCAGGCATAAGTATATGCCGCAACCGCCTGAGCTTTCAATGCCTCTTCGTGGTAAAGGGCGGGCATTTCTGCCGCAACCACCCCGAAAAGATATTCCTTGCGAGGGATTTCTTCGGTTTTTTCGGTTTCGGGGTTATAAACCTTAAAGGTATCAATATTTTCGGTGGGCGTTTTTGAAATATTTTCTTGCACAGTTGATACGGGAATGAAACTTTGTCCTGTGCTTAGCACTTTTAAGGGGAGCAAAAGCATTGCCATAGCTAATAAAACAGCAAGTCCTGTTATTTTTCTCATAGTATTACCTCTTTTTTGTTGACTTTTGCGGCGGTAAATAATAAAATTATAATGATTATTATATTTATTATTATATGATAGAATGTCCGAATAAATGATTTGGAGTGTTAATATGCAGTATAAAAAAATTATGACATTTTTTTCAGTTGTGCTTCCGCTAAGTGTGGCGGTGAGGTTTGTTCAGTTAAAGTTTACTATTGAAACCGATACCGGCTTTTTTAAGTTTGGATTTGAAGATATCGGGAATTTTATGCTTGCTTTGATTTTCGGCTTTGCAATAGCATCTGCCGCATTTGGCGCTTTTACCCGTCGCAGTCCAAAAAGCTTGCCTGAGGGTAATGTTTTTATGGCTGTTTCGGCTTTGGGGTATGCGCTTTCGGTTGCAATCGTTGTGCTGACAGAGAGCCATAGCGCGGTTTCTATTTTGGCCTGGCAGTCGGCACTGCTGCGTATAACCGGAATATTATCGGTAGTATTTTTTGCGGCATTTGGAATCAGCATATTTTTGGGTTTTTGTATTCCAAATATATGCACGATAATTCCTGTTTTCTATTTAATTTTAAGAATAATCTGTGATTTCAGTGCGATATCTTCGCTTGCTATGATATCTGATAATCTTATACTTATGGGCGCTTATTGCACAGGACTTTGGTTTATGCTTCAGTTTGCAAAGCTTTATAATGGGGTTAATCCGAAAAACCAGGAAAAGCGACTGCTTGCCGGGGGTCTTGCATCGGTTGTGCTTTGCTTTACTCAATCTTTACCGCATATACTTATAAATGCTTTTAGCGAAGAAAATTATCTTCATACCTCGGTTTCGGAGAATTTGAGCGTGCTGTTTATGGGGATATTTATCCTTACATTTATAATCGTTTACTTTAAAAGAGAGGGATATCTGTCTGCGCATTAACAAAATATCGGCAAAACAGAGGTAGTTATTTCTTGACATATTCTATATATAGTGTTAAAATTATATAGATAATTCAAGTTTATGGCTGTTAAAATTTTCTAATTCGGGATAATGGCTGTATGTTTGGGGCGGGTGGCGAACCGCCTGAAATATAAGTTGATATATCGCGGGGGAAGGCGAAGCAGGAAATTGCCTGCAAACCGCCTTGGTACGCGGCTCCCGTTCTTTCCGCTGGTGTAATACCACTCATTTTAAGCATCAAATGGAGAGAGAAAACCGCGTTTAAATATATTGGAGGTGCTAGAATGCCCTATGTTATTGGTGGCGTTGTCGCTGTTATTTGTGCAGTGGCGGGTTTTGTTTTCGGCTCGCTCCACCGCCGCAAATCGGCTGAGGCTACAATAGGCTCTGCTGAGGAAGAGGCAAGACGAATTTTGAGCGACGCTATGAAAACCGCCGAATCAAGAAAGAAAGAAGCTTTGCTTGAAGCAAAGGATGAAATTCACCAGCTCCGTCAGGAAACCGAAAAGGACCTGCGTGAGCGTAGAAGTGAGGTTCAGCGTCAGGAGCACCGCCTTCAACAGAAGGAAGAAACTCTTGACAAGAAGATTGACAATTTAGAGGCAAAAGAAGAAAAGCTTGCTGAAAGGTCTAAGGAAATCGATGCCCGCATTGAAGAATGCGACCGCTTAAAGCAGAGTCAGATGGATTTGCTTGAGAAGATTTCAGGCTTTACTAAAGAGCAGGCAAAGACTCATCTTCTCGAAATGCTCGACGGTGAGCTTAACCACGAAAAGGCTGTTAAAATCATGGAATTTGAACAGCAGACTAAGGACGAGGCCGACCGCATTGCTAAGAACATAATCGGTCAGGCTATTCAGCGCTGTGCCGCTGACCATTCTTCTGAGATGACAGTTTCGGTTGTTGCATTGCCGAATGATGAAATGAAGGGCAGAATCATAGGCAGAGAGGGTAGAAATATCCGCGCTATTGAAACTGCAACAGGTGTTGACCTTATTATTGATGATACGCCCGAGGCTATAACCGTTTCGAGCTTTGACCCTGTAAGAAGAGAGATTGCCCGTGTTGCGCTTGAAAAACTTATTGTTGACGGAAGAATTCATCCGGGCAGGATTGAAGAAACCGTTGCTAAGGCTACTGCTGAGGTTGAGGCAACCATTAAGCAGGAGGGCGAGCGTGCTATGATAGATGCAGGTGTTCATAATCTGCATCCTGAGCTTATCAAACTGCTTGGCAAGCTTCATTACCGTACAAGCTATGGTCAGAATGTGCTTAACCATTCTATGGAGGTTTGCTACCTTTCAGGTCTTATTGCGGCTGAGATGGGTGCGGATGTGACCCTTGCAAAAAGAGCAGGTCTTCTCCACGATATCGGTAAAGCTCTTGACCATGAGCAGGAAGGCTCGCATATTCAGCTTGGAGTTGAAACCGCTAAAAAGCACCGCGAGAATGATATTATCGTTAATGCTATTCACGCTCATCACGGCGATGTTGAGCCTAAGAGCACAATCGCATTTATCGTTCAGGCGGCTGATGCTATTTCGGCGGCAAGACCGGGAGCTAGAAGAGAAAATATTGAAAACTATATTAAGCGCCTTGAAAAGCTCGAGGAAATCGCCAATTCCTTTAGCGGTGTTGAAAATTCATTTGCAATTCAGGCAGGTAGAGAAATCCGTATTGCGGTTAAGCCTGAGGTTGTATCTGATGACCAGATGGTGCTTATCTCCCGCCAGATAGCCGAGCGCATTGAAAATGAGCTTGAATATCCGGGACAGATTAAGGTCAATGTTATCCGCGAAAGCCGCGCTGTTGACTACGCAAAATAAAAAAGGATAAGTTGTTATGAACGAGAAAATAAACCGTGTTATAACAGCTCTTGAGAAAAATAATATGCAGGGTATTTACGTACCCTGCATAAATTCTATTAAAGAGACTGTTGAAAATCTGATTTTTCCAAACGCTGTTATTTCGGCAGGCGGCTCTATGTCGCTTATAGAAAGCGGTGTATGGGAGCTTATAAGCAGCGATAAATACCGCTTTTTAGACCGCAACCGCAAGGGTATCACCCCCGAAGAGCAGGCCGAGGTTTTTAAATCCTGCATAGGAGCAGATTTTTATTTTTGCTCGGCAAATGCTATCACCGAAAAGGGCGAGCTTGTCAATGTCGACGGATTTGCAAACCGTATTTCGTCAATTGCTTTTGGTCCCAAAAAGGTTATTATGATAGTAGGCGCAAACAAAATTGTCAAGGATGTAGCAGCGGGGCTTCTCAGGGTTAAAAAAATTGCCGCACCTAAAAACTGCGTGCGACTTGGTATTGATAATCCTTGCGTAAAGCTTGGGCACTGTGTTGCGCTTGAGAAAAGCGATAATCCCGATTTTGCCGACGGATGCAGTAGAGACAGCCGTATTTGTTCCCAGTATTTGATTTCGGGCAGACAGCGTGAAAAGGGAAGAATTACAGTTATTCTCTGCGGGGAAGAGCTTGGATATTAAAATAAAAGAACTATGATGATGCATCATAGTTCTTTTTTGCTATTTTTTGAAAAAATCAATTATTTCTTGTTTTTCTGCTAAAACAGTACCTTGAACCATACCGTTTCTGCCGCCGCCTCTTACATTGAATTTTGCTTTAAATTCTGCAAAGAATTTGCTTAAAGGCTCGTCCTCACCGCATATAGCGAATGAATATCCATTTTCGGATCTGCTCAAAACCGCCCTTATTCCACCGTAATTTTTATAAAGCGAATCGCTGTAATGCTGAAGTTCTTTAATATCGAAATTTTCTTCGAATTCTGCGGTAATATCGCTTTGAGGGTTAAATGAGGAGACTTTTTGGGAAATGATTTCTCTTTTTAGAGAGGTGATTTCAAATTTGAGTTCGCTTATTTGATTTAAAAGCCTTGAAACCGCATCGGCAGTTTCATTCTGCTTTGTGCAAAGCTGAGCAGAGATACTGCGGATATTATCGTATTTTTCGTTATAATCAGTTAGTGCTCGGTTTCCGCATTTTATTTCTATCCTGATTCCGCCGCGGATAGTCTCGGTGCCAAGCAGTTTTATAATTCCTATCTCGCCTGAGGTTTTAACATGCGGTGCACAGCAGGCGCACATATCAATACCCTCAATTTCAACTATTCTCACAGCACCCTCAAGCTCTTTTTTGCTTCTGTAGGTAAGATTTTTGAGCTGTTCTTCATCGGGGTAGTAGGTGTAGAAATTGCGGTTTTCAAAAACCGCCTTGTTGCTCAAGGCCTCTATTTTTAAAATTTGCTCTTTTGAGAGTGGTTTGTCAAAATCAAGGGTTACAATATCTTCGCCTAAGTGAAAGCCGACATTTTCACAGCCATATAGACTATGCGCTACACCTGATACAATATGCTCACCCGAATGCTGCTGCATAAAATCAAAACGGCGGTTAAAATCAAGTGTGCCTGTAACAGTCTCGCCGATAGGCAGGGGAGAATCGGTAATATGTATTATTTTACCATCCTTTACCTGAACATCCGAAACTTTTGCATTATCAATAAAGCCACGGTCACTACCTTGACCTCCGCCCTCTGGGAAAAAGGCGGTTGCAGAAAGCTCTACCGCCCAATTTTCAAAATATTCCTCGCAGGAAATTACTGCCGCACTAAATTCTTGCAGATGGGAGTCCCTATCATAAAGCTTTTCGGTCATTTATCCTAACTTCTCCTGTACAATATGCGCCGCCTTATAAATATCGCCGCCGCCCATAGTTATAACAATATCGTTTTTGCCTGCGATTTCTATAATCTTATCGGCAATATTCTCAAACCCATCAACAACAACGGCATCCGAAAGCTTTTCAGCTAAATCTTCGGAGCTTATACCGTAGGTATTAACTTCACGAGATCCCATTATGGGGGTTAATATAACCTTATCCGCAATTGACAAAGCCTCAATAAACTCATCTTTTAAAAGGGCGGTTCTTGAGAAAGTAAAGGGCTGGAAAACAGCAATTACTCTGTTATAAGAAAGATTTTTCGCCGCATTAAGGGTTGCACTTATTTCGGTTGGATGGTGGGCATAGTCATCTGCTAAAGTAAATCCATTATACTCGCCTAAAAACTCAAACCGTCTGCCGGCACCTGTAAATTTCTCAATAGCGTCCTTGATACCCTCGGCGCTGACTCCTTGCTCATAGCATACAGCGAAAGATGCGAGCGCATTTAATACATTGTGCCTACCGGGCGCATGAAGCTCGATAGAGATGAGCTTGTTTCTGTTATTTATAACATCAAAGCAAAAGCCAAATTTGCCTGGCTTTACATTTTCGGGATAGTAATCGTTTGTATTCTCAAAGCCGAAAGTGACAGTATCGGTATCAGTATCTTTTACAGCTTTTTCGCAAAGCTTATCGTCACCGTTATAGTAGCACTTGCTTGACATTTTAACAAAATTATGGAAAGATAAAACAAGTCTATCCATAGTCTTGAAATAGTCGAGATGGTCATTATCAATATTAAGCAGTACCGAAATATCAGGGGACATCTGCAAAAAGGTATCAACAAACTCACATGATTCGCAAACCATAGTCTGACTGCTTCCAACAAGACCGTTTGAGCCTATAATCGGCAACTTTCCGCCTATAACGGCGTTGGGTTCCATCTTGTTTAAATAAAGAATTTGTGTTATCATAGAGGTGACGGTGGTTTTGCCGTGGGTTCCGCAAACACCGATAACATTATCG
This sequence comes from Acutalibacteraceae bacterium, assembly GCA_045541175.1. GTDB lineage: Bacteria > Bacillota > Clostridia > Oscillospirales > Acutalibacteraceae > UBA737. Next base: position 7,278 of record JAZQIP010000042.1, on the reverse strand, counting down.
AAATATCTTGTAAGTGCGCCTAATAGGTGGGAACGCTCCATTGTAGGTATTCCTTGCTCTGCTGCAGCCTTAAGCTCGGGGTTTTCCTTTGAGATTGCCGCCGAATAAACTATAAGCTCTGCGCCCTTAATATTCTCGGCGCTGTGGCCCATATAAACCTTTATTCCGAGCGCTTTAATTCTTTTTAAGGGATCGCTTTCGTTATTATCAGAGCCTGTGAGAATATATCCCTTGCTGTGAAGTATCTCTGCCAGCGGGCACATACCGCTTCCGCCTATTCCTATCATATGAATACGCTTTACCTCGGATATAATTTTATCTTCACTTCTGAGCTGTTTCATAAGTATTACTCCTAAATATTGTATTACTTTATTATTTTACTACTATTTCACCCAAAAATAAACACTTTTTTCAAAAGGAATGAAAATAATGTTCAAAATCCCAGCGAAAATTGAATTTGTGCTCGAAAAACTAATCCAAAATGGATTTGAAGCATATATAGTTGGTGGCTGTGTCCGAGATATGCTGATGGGGATAGCCCCTCACGATTTCGATGTCACCACCTCGGCTACGCCTGAGCAGGTAATAGAAATTTTTGAAAAAACTGTGCCCACAGGAATAAAGCACGGAACGGTTACGGTTTTAGTTGAAAAAATGCCTGTAGAGGTCACCACCTTTCGCACCGAGGGGAAATATATTGACCATAGAAGACCCGAGGATGTTAAGTTTGTTACATCCTTAAAAGAGGATTTATCCAGAAGAGATTTTACCGTAAACGCAATGGCATATAATCCCAAAATGGGGCTTTGCGATTATTTTGGCGGCGAGGAAGATTTAAAAAATAAAATTTTAAAAGCTGTCGGCGAGCCTGAAAAGCGCTTTGATGAGGATGCGCTGAGGATTTTGCGGCTGTTTCGCTTTGCCTCGGTTTTAGGATTTGAATGCGAAGAAAAAACTCTTGCGGCGGCGCTTAAATATGCACCTGCACTTGAGCAAATCAGCCGAGAAAGAATAATGACCGAGCTTTCAAAGGCAGTTATGGGTAAAAATCTCAAGGCAATAGCGCCTTTGATAGAGGGCGGAGCACTTGGGTTTTTAGGGATAAAAAAGCAACCCGATTTTAATGTTTTAGAGAAGCTGAATACAAATTATAATTTAAGCCTTTTTTCTTTTTTGTATTTTTCGGGTGCAGAAGTTTTAAATGCGCTTTCTGCTTTAAAGGCTTCAAATGAGCAAAAGAATTATGCAAAGGCTCTTTTAAGGATTTTCGAATTGCCTTTTCCGTCTGAAAAAAGTACGCTCAAAAGAATGTTAATGCAAAGCTCTGTAAGTACGGTTGAGGATTATCTCAGTATTGCTAAGGCTCATTCAAAGGATGTTTCTGCTGAATGCGGTATGCTAAAAGAGATAATAGAAAACGCAGAGCCTTATCTCATTAGCCACCTTAAAATAGATGGAAATACCCTTAAAAAAATGGGGTATAAGGGAGAAGAAATAGGCAAAATTTTAGAGAAGCTTATAATGCTTGTAATAGAGAATCCAAATATGAATAATGAAGAGGATTTGAAATACGAAATATCGAAATTTTAAAGTGACAAAATGTTTATCAGCACCATAAACTGTAATATACAGTTTGGTGCTGATTTTGTTTTGGAATGATGAAAATGAAAAAAATAACTGTTATCGGCGGAGATAACCGCCTTAAAATTCTTAAAACCCGACTTGAAAAAGAGGGGTACTTAGTAGATACTATTGGTCTTTTCGAGGACGACAGGGGAGAGATTTCTTCTTCTCAGATAATAATTCTCCCTGTTCCTACAACCAAGGACCAAAAAACTGTATTTTGTCCGCTGACTAACCGAAAAATTCTTTTAAGTGATATTGCGGACAGCGTGACAAATGAGCAATTGATTCTTTGCTGTAATTACCTGTTTGAAAATAAAAAGTGTGTCGATTACGGTTCGCTTGACAGCTATGCGCTTCTTAATGCTGTTCCTACAGCTGAGGGTGCAATTAAGCTTGCTATCGAAAATACTCCATACACTCTCTGGCAGAGCAAGGTGCTGGTGATAGGCTATGGTAGGGTAGGTAAAATACTTGCCGACCGGCTGAAGGCTTTGGGCTGTGATGTGACAGTCAGCGCCCGAAAGCCTAGCGACCATGCATTGCTCGAGGCCCTTGGCTTTAAAACGGTACACACTGAGCATTTAAATAAAGAGCCTCTTTGCTATAATATTATTTTTAATACAGTAGATGTTAAGGTTATAGATGACCTGACCTTTAAAGATTGCGGATGTGATTTAATTATAGATCTTTCCTCTAAGGGTGGGTTTAGCATATCTGCCGCTGAGGAAAACAGAGTAAAAGCAATAAAGGCACCGGGGCTGCCTGCGATCATTGCCCCGAATACTGCGGCCCAAATACTCAGCCGCACTGTTAACCGTATAATTAACTCCTATTGAGGTGAAAAAATGAAAAATATAACTGTGGGCTATGCTTTTTGCGGCTCGTTTTGTACTATAAAGCAATCGGTCAATGCTCTAAGAAGTCTGATTGCAGAGGGCTATAATGTGAGACCTATTATGTCTCAGATAGTTTATTCAACTGATACAAGATTTGGTAAAGCTGAAGATTTGATAAGTGAGGTAGAAGACCTTTGTGGCAACAAAGTTATTCATGATATCGCCTCTGCCGAGCCGATAGGACCGAAAAATCTGCTGGATATTATAGTGGTGTCGCCCTGCACAGGCAATACCTTGGCGAAAATTGCTCTTGGTATAACCGATACGCCTGTTACTATGGCGGTCAAGGCTCATTTGAGAAACAATAAGCCCGTGGTTTTAGCTCCTGCTACAAATGATGCTCTGGGCGCATCGGCAAAAAACATAGGACTTCTTCATAATACAAAAAATATTTATTTCGTACCTTACGGTCAGGATGACCCATATTCTAAAAACAATTCTTTGGTTTGCGAGTTCTCGCTGGTGCCTGAGACTGTGGCTAAAGCTTTGCAGGGAATACAGCTTCAGCCTGTATTTCTGAAATAGTGCAAGTCGGACGATTATTTGCTATGTCATAATAAAGCTGTTCATTTTATGAACACCTTTGGTTATATAGATAAAAAACCCGCTTTCGGGAAACCGAAAGCGGGTTTTCTGTGTAAAACTTTAATTTTTTAGTAAAGCAATTCGTATATTTGTCAAATCCTGTGCGTTGATATATCCTGTCTCATCTTTATCAATACGGTCGAGTACATAATTCTGGGTATGCGAAATAATTCCTGATGTTATTTTCTTTAATCGCACCAAATCTAAAACATCAAATTTTTCGTCGTTGTTAACATCATTTTCCACATAATAAGTTAACGAATCATACGAAAATTCTGTATTAGCAAGCATAGTATCTATCGTTTCTTGGTCACTAACTTTAAGGCTGACTGTCAAATTTCTGAATTCGAATTTTATAGGACTATCATTCATATTGGCCAAAGCCACTCCTAAAGTTCCTTGATAATAGTCAGACAATGAGCCGGTAGTGCCTTTTTTAGTGAAAGTATGCCACTCGCCGTCACCAACAACAGTACCTTCTGCGTAACTGAAGTATTGTTCAGAATTCGGCATACTCATAATACTAAATTCTATATCCTCTGTGAGAGGAGCTTCGGATATCACTCTTACATCCACACTTATTTGCATATATGGCAATAGTTTGCTTATTATTTCAGCATTACCAAGAATCGGGAAATTATTTTCATTATATCCACTGTTTATATAGCTATAAGTTTTTGTTGATAAAGCTTGAGCTTCTGTACTATAGTAGTAACCATCATTATTTTTCCTTACATATGTTTTATATATTGACTCATAATCATCAGAAGTTCTTGCCGTAACATCTGTACCTTCCTTTTGTCCTATCTTCCAAGGGTCGAACTGATAAATCATATGCTCGGATTTTTCTGCTGTATTATTCTCATATAAAGATTTTATCTGCCTTTCACATAAGACATAGTTATATATTTTGAATTCGTCTATACAACCATCAATAAAGCCATTAGGCGGATTGTATTTACTTGCTCCTATATTCATACTGTTTAATTCAAGATCATAAACATACGGACAATTCTTCTCAGCTACCAACTCGGTATCAAGATACATATAAAATTTTTTCTCATTACGAATGATTACAACATTATGCCACTTATTAGCAGTTAATGCATTACTTGCCGTCAAAACAGTTTCTTTTCCACCGCTTGATAAGCAACATTGCAAATCCGAACCATTACTACGGCACCATAACTGAGACAAACCGCCGCCAACACTGCCATACCAAAAAACAACCTGTCGGCTGACAAGACTATCAAAACACACCCAAGTAGAAAATGTAAAGTTTTCTGTGCCAAAATCAAAACCGTTAAAGGAGTTAACGGTTATATATGCCGAATCTCCTGTTTTTCCGTCAAATTCATAACAACCGTTACCGAAGGCATACTTTTCATTATTAATTTTCATGGTTTCGTTTAAAGTAACAGCATTCTGATATACTGTTTGATCCTGTTCGGTTTCTCCATTAAGATAGAAAACCAATGTTTCGGGCAATTTTGCCGGCTTAAGATTCAAAGTATATGTTTTTGTTAACTCGCCGTATGCAATATCAATTTTAATGGTATTAAAATCTTTGGTGAACTGATATTCAAATTCTTTACCGGAAACATATTCTTTGTCGTTTATTTTAATTGTAGCATCAAGGTTATAAAGAGTAGGTATTACAGTTATCTTATCGCCGTAGTTAGCAGTTATTGTATATTCTTCTGTTGCAGAATTGAACTTTATTCCCTCGGATATGCCTTTGATTTTTAAATCTGATAGTGTTGCATTCAGTTCAAAAGAAAAACAGTCATAATTTAAACGAGCTAAATTGATGGTTTCGCCATAATTAACTTCGTACAATACATAAATTGTCCCCTTGGAATCAACCGTCACATCAGAATATCCGGCTACACCTGCGTCTATCACCTTACGGATATTCCATGTCCTACCATTATCTGTAGAACCTTTTAAGACCAAATTCCCACGGGAGTTAGTGCTCTCGCAGTTGGTAAATAATATCGTGTACGGATCACCCTCAATATCATACTTGGTTACTGAACCCATACAGGTAGGATCAATCAGTGTAGTATCATACTCCATACTGCTCCAATCGGAGTATCCGTTAGGGCTCCAGCAGACGGCGCGATAACCCCCGTAGTGTGTACGGATATTAAGCATAACACTTCCGTCGGAACATTCTACTGCCATAGTTTCATTCGGACTTGGAATACCGGAATTATTAGGAACTATTTCCCCTAACTGCCAACTAACACCGTTATCGGTAGAATATAAGGTTGTAACATTTGAAGGGAAGTGACTTTGCAATGACGCGTTTTCCTCTTTTTTTACCAACCATACAGGAATAACCAAGGTGCCGTTTGCTAGGGCAATACCGTGTCCGGGACCTGTGGCAATAACATTACGCATATCAGGTGAAGTGGAATCACTGATATTTATAGGCTCACTCCATGTGATACCATCATCGATACTCTTTCGATAAAACACACCCGCTCCATGTGTACACAAAGAACTTGCTGAGGTGCCGCAACTAGTACATGTGCCGTATTCTACACAGTATAAAAAATGTAAAGTATTATCATTGCCTACTATCATAATGGGATTATTCATTGTTAGCCCTGCATCCGCGCCCGCTGCAAGTGTAATCGGCTCATCCCAGGTTGTTCCGCCATCGGTAGAGCGAAATGCCAAAATATCAATATATGCCCAGTCAGAACTGGTCATACGCGCCTCATAGTACATAATGATAGTATCTTGATTTGTGGTCACAATACCGGGAATACGGTAGTTTGAATATTTTTGTCCATTTAAAGTATCTTCAGACGATAGAACTTGTGTTACATTCATTGTATTACTGTCGGGATTCCATTTCATTTCATTTATACCTTCTGTATTTTCTTCGGTGTTGGCAAAGGCTGTCGTTGAAATGAGTTGCAGAACAATCAGCAACGATAAAAACAGCGACAAAAAATGCTTTAAACGAGATTTCATAATAAAGACTCCTTAAAAAATATACTTTATTTTTCTATCAGATGCAACCGATTTTAATACTGACATCCGACATTATAATTTTAATGCAAAATATATCTAAAAAATATATAAATATTGATTGTTTTTTTACTGCGGTTGATTTTAAATGCCGTATGTGATATAATATAAAAACTTTAACAAAAGGCGTGGAGAAATGGAAAACAAAAACGTTTATCATCAGTATGGAAAGGATGCACTGTATAAAATATGGCATGCAACAGATAATGTGACATTTATATATTTTTATACAGATGGCGGTAGTATTGTTTGTAATGAAGACATATATCCAATTCAAAACGGTGTTCTTGCGTTCATTGGTGCAGGGAAGTATCATTACACCCTACCGGATAACACAGAAACCTATGAACGGAGCAAGATATTTATTGCATCCGAAACACTGGGTGAATGTTTAAAAATTCTTACACCACAAAACCGATTTCGTAAATTCGAAAAAACTGATTTTGCTTATACTGTGGTTGATTACGCACATAGAGATGCTGTTGACGAAATTTTTAAAGAGCTTACTGATATGGGGACGGACGATGTTTCAGAGATTAAAAAAATATTGAGCATTTTGCAACTTCTATTATTTTTTGAGGATTCTATTCCCGACAAAAATGTCAATGATAACTTTATTAATCAAACCATTGCGTATATTAATAGTAATATTTATTCTGATATTAAGATTGATGATATTTGTGCTGCTATTCACATAAGTAAACCTCATTTATGTAGAGCGTTTAAGAAGGCGACCGGTACTACTGTCATGAATTACATCTTAAGGACGAGGATTATTCTTGCACAAAAGATGCTTGAAAAAGAAGAATTATCAATAACCGAAATAAGTGAAAGATGTCACTTCAGCAGCGTGGCATACTTTTGTAGGGTTTTTAAAAGCAGGATGGGTGTTTCGCCGCTCAAATATCGAAACCGAACCAAAAAAGTATAAATTTTCATTTTTTATAAGATTTTCCGTCGCTTTGTATAAGAATTTTCCTTATCTTTATGCTCGGAAAAAAGTGTTGACAAGTTTGCAATATTGTGGTAAACTATTTTAGCATGCCGAATTATGCGTAATCGGTGATGTTAATTGAATTTAAGGGAGGTGTAAGAGTGCCTACGTTCAACCAATTGGTTCGCAGCG
>JAZQIP010000041.1:0-1662 GCA_045541175.1 Acutalibacteraceae bacterium | reverse complement strand
TATAATCGAGCAGTTTGACGGTTATTTCCAATTAGAAGATGTGACCCCTGAAATTTTGAAAACCCGCGAACTAAAACCCAACGAATATTGGGGCGGTCACGGTTTGGCATCGACTACTATGACTCTAAAACAAGCCGATGTAGTAATGATGCTTAATGTTTTCAGAAATGAATACTCAAGAGAAATAAAGACGGCAAACTGGGAATTCTATGAGCCTTATACAGAACACGGCTCAAGTCTTTCCGCTTGTGCTTATGCAATAGTAGCGGCAGAAATAGGCAACACCGATTGGGCTTATAAATACTTTATGAAAACCGCAAGTGTAGACCTTACGGGTGATACAAAGCAGTATTTAGGTTCACTTTATATTGGCGGTACTCACCCTGCGGCAAACGGCGGTGCTTGGAATACGGCAATTTTCGGTTTTGCGGGTGTGAGTTTTACAAATGATACAATAGATATTTCACCAAGACTTCCCGAAAATTGGGAAACCCTTTCATTTAAACTTAATTGGAAAGGTGATAAGCTTGATATTAAAATCACAGCAAAGGGTGTAGAAGTAGACGGTATTACTGATTCTAAGGTTACGGTTTACGGAGAGGAGTATCAAAAATGAGCCTGAAAGCCTTGATATTTGATTTAGATGGGGTTTTGACCGATACCGCAAAGTATCACTACCTTGCCTGGAAAAAGTTGGCAGACGAGTTAGGATATTATTTTGATGAGGATATAAATGAGCTTTTAAAGGGTGTATCCAGAATAAATTCTTTCGAAATAATCTTAGAAAAGAATAACGCAACAACAAAGTATACTCCCGAAGAAAAGGAAACTTTAGCAAACAAAAAGAACGAATATTATAAGGAAATGATTGAGCAATTAACTCCTGACGATATTTTAGAGGGGATAGTACCTTTTATAACGGAAGCGAGAAATAACGGTATAAAATGTGCGGTAGCATCAATCAGTAAAAATGCACCGAGAGTTTTGGAATTGCTTAAGATTTCCGATTTGTTCGATTATATAGCGGATGCGGCGCTTGTTAAAAATCCAAAGCCCAATCCTGAAATTTTCTTAACTTGTGCTGAGGCTTTAGGGTTCGAGCCGAATGAGTGTATAGGAATAGAAGATGCTCAGGCAGGTATTGAATCTATACATGGGGCTGGAATGTTATCGGTAGGAATCAATGTTACGGTCACTTCTATTGAACCTGATATTGCACTGAAATCAACATCAGAACTTGATTTTAAGACAATAAGTAAATGCTGTTAGTTAACCCAAAAATCCAAATGCTAGAGACTTCTCAGCGTTTTGACGAACCTACGGTTCTCATCCTGCAACTAAACGAAAACAAAAAGAACCCATCCTAACGGACGAGTTCTTTCAGTTTTGGCTGGGGTGGCAGGATTCGAACCTACGAATGCAGCAGTCAAAGTGCTGTGTCTTACCGCTTGACGACACCCCAATGTGTCAAATATTTAATTTAGATAAAGGCTTTGGACGAGTTTTCGCCAAAGCCTTTTTTATGTGTGCGGTTTGTTTTATAAGGTTTAGGCGCGAGGCATAAAATTATAAAAAAGAAGAGCCTCAATTACGCATTTGCGTGTCGAGGCTCTCGACTGGGGTGGAAGATGGGACTCGAACCCACGGTCTCCAGTGCCACAA
>JAZQIP010000040.1:0-16643 GCA_045541175.1 Acutalibacteraceae bacterium | reverse complement strand
GCTTCTATTGAGTACGGCGTTTGCGCCGCACCTTATGTAGTAACGCTTCCTGACGGAAGACTTGCGGTTTCTTATCAGACTACTGACCGCTATACCGGTAGAACACCTAACCGTGTTTCTTATCGTATAGGAACTCAGGTTGCAGTTTCTTCTCAGGCTATTACATACGATACCTTTGCAAGCAATGAAATAGATGATGATGTTACTTCCTATTTTGCTACAGAGCTTAACCCCGGTGTACTCGGTGAAAACGAGTTTTCAAAATCAGCTCAGCTTATGGTTAAGGACAATAGACTTTATGTTTACTACAGTGAGGGTAGCAACTCCTGGACTACAGTAGACGGTGTTGAAAAAGAGAGCCATGATTTCGGCGATGTTAAGATGGCTTATATTAACCTCGCAACAAACGAGGATGCTCTTGACGGCACTGACATTGACAATTATATTGTTTATAATAGCGGCGGTAAGGATGTAACCGTTAATGATGACGGCTCATTCGGTTTCGTTGCAGGTGCAACCAATATGATTTATGGTCAGGACGATAGAGCCATTGTGGACAGTCCTATAACTATAGGCGATCTTTATTCTGAGAGTACCTATACAAGACATGGCGGTACATATACATTTGATACCGAAAATGATGTTATAACTACAAAGGGTCAGGGTAAGGCTTTAGTTACCTCTACCGCAAATATGACCAAGTTCAATGCAAGCTTTACTATACAGGGTAATACTGTATCCGGAGATACTAATGAGGGTTATCTTTGGGGCGGTGTATCGCTGTTTGTTAATCCTGATACACTATCTAATGCAACCTTTAATCCTGAGGGTATTCTTTTAGGTATTAGAAGGGAAATCTCTACTGATGCTAAAAAGAAAAAGGTTGAATTGGTAGTTCGTTACTGTGATTCTACAGGTACAGTTAAGAAAAGTTTTGCCAAAACTCTTGCAAGTAATTATGATACAACAGATCTTTCCCCAAAATTCACAATGCAACTCGCAGTTGATGAAACCAATATCGGTATAAAGGTTTATAATGCCAAAACAGGCGACCAGATGGGTACAGATTATTCTATCCCGATTTCCGACGGTGGACTTACCTTTACAAAGGGTGCATTAAGCCTTATGGTAAACGGTGTTCATACATTCTCTGATTTTACAATTACCGATGCTACTGAGAAGAAAGAAGTAGATAATAGCGTAATTGAAAAGGTAACAAATCTCGATGCTCATGCGGCTATTACTTTCCCTGAGACTGTAAACGAAAGCAATCAGGTTGGTATGTCCTTCCGCGTTCAGCAGGGTGCAGATGCATCACCCGGTATCACAGGATATGTTTTGAAGCTTTTGCAGACTACTGACGGTGACAGCAATATTAAAGTTCAGCTTACCCGTTATGGTACAAACTCTGCAGGTGAAGAAAATAAGAATCTAGGTAATATGTATACCGAAGATGATGCAACTGTTCTTGGAACAGGCTCTGAATTAGGCTCAACCATATTGATTGACGCAAAACTCAGAGATAATATACTTTATGTAACTCTTACAAATGCTGCCGATACTTCTCTTAAGAGTTCTTATGAATTTGATCTTACTAAGAAAGTTGGCGATTATGATACCTATTTTGAAGAGGGCGGCTTTGGTTTCTTCAAAAACGGTAATGCAACCGAAATTACCATATCCGATGTTAAGTTTACCAAGGTTGCTAAGAGTGTAGAGAATATAGATACTTCTCTCTATACTATTTACTGTCCTGATGGTCAGAAAGCAGCTTATGCCCAGGGTAATACTTTCGTTTCAGATGAACCTGCTGCTAACAGAATCATCCTTAATGATACTGTTGTGAGTGATTTTAAGGCAAGCGCTATTTTCGAGGCAGGCGTAGACGGTAATCTTAACTCTGCTATCGTATTCCGCGTTCAGAATATTGGAAACGGAACCGATGAGAGAGAAGGGTATGCATTATCTGTTTGGAAGAGCGTTGCAAATTCGGGTAATTACAGCCGCGCCGTATTGCTCCTTTATAAATGGGGTATTGATGCAAACGGCAATCAGAAATACTTAGGTGAGGTTGCCCGTTTGGTTGACACTACTACAATCAAGTCTGTTTATCCTGAGGCTGAAACTTCACTTCTTGCAGGAGCAGGTATGCATATTAAACTTAATGCGGAGGTTAAGGGAACACAGGTTATCGCAAGCTTTGATGTATTGGATGAATTTAATAATGTTGCTGCAACCTCTGAAACTGCAACATTCAGCTTAACTGCTAAGACTTTTGCTTCTGAAGCAGATGCTACTGTATACAATGCAGGTCAGATAGGTGTATCTATGGGCCAGATGGGTAAGGTTTGCGACTTCGAGCTTGAAACCGATGGTCTTGGTATGAGCGATACCGATGTTAATGATTATGAGGTTTACTCAAGCGATGCCAATACAATGGTAATAGATGATGTAAATGATAAAATTTATTCTATAACAACCGGTCATAAGCAGGCTGTTCTTAAAGGCAGAAATACAAATGAGTTTGATATTACTGCTACCTTAAAGAGTACAAAAGCAGGCGCTACTTATAACTTTGGTTATGATTTTGCTGTAAATGAGGATACTCATTCTAATACCTGTGCCGCAGGCGCTTCGACTACTTATATGTTTGAAGGCTATCGCGTACAGCTTACAAGAGTAAATGCAACAGGCAAAGATTTAAGCCATGCTAATCTCAGACTCTATAAGTTTGAGCGTGTAGACAATGGTGACGGAACATACTCAAATAAGCGTACTGAGCTTAAAAATGTTGCCAATGCTGATTTCTTTGCTGATTATGATGCTGTTGGTTACGGTGAGGTAGAAGTGGTTCTTAATGTCAAATTAGTTGACGGTGTTCTTACCGCTAAGGCTTATGTTAAGGATTATCCGACCCGCACTCTTGAGTATACCTATACTGAGGGTATGGATATCGCAGAGGGTACTATCGGCTGGTATGTTGAACGCGGCGGCTCTATCACTATGAACAATATCAAGCTTGATGACTTTGATAAGCAGCTTATTACAAGTGCCGCTTGTGAAAACGGTAAGGTTTATGCTGTAGAGAATAGTGGTGCTGCAGCGGTTGGTGATACTGTTAAGATTCGTCCTGTAGCAGCAGACGGCTATGAGGTTGATGAAGTTAGCTACACTGTAAACGGTGAAAAGACTGTTGTTGAAGCTGTTGACGGTGAATATACCTTCGCTAAACCTTATGGTGCTACTGAAATTGCGGCTACCTTTACTGAAAAGCCTCTCGTAGGCGATATTGATGGCGACGGTTTGATTAATGGTTCTGACATTGCCATTTTACGCAAGATACTTTTAAATAAGTATGATTCAGAGTATGACGAGGAAATTGCAGATTGCCATGTTGATGGTATTATAGACATCCGCGACCTTGTTAATCTTAAAAAGACTGTCGGCGAAGCTTAATGTTAGCTTTGAATATTAAGACATAAATTAATTCATCCCCAAATCCTAAATAGGGTTTGGGGATGTTTTTTTATCATCTGATTTGATAATATCCGATAGAATGGCTGCATATATTATATTCCAAGGAGTGATTTTATGAGGATTGAATGGAGAAAACTTATAATAAGTATTTTGATTCCTTTATTTGTCGGGGGACTTTCAGCGCTGATTACTAAGGACAGTATGGCTCAGTTTGATACTATCAATAAACCGCCGCTATCTCCACCTGGCTGGCTTTTTCCCGTTGTCTGGACAATATTATTCATTTTGATGGGGATAGCCTCTTATCTTGTATGGACAGCAGGGAAACCCTATCGGGCAAAAACAGCGCTTACTGTATATGGGATACAGTTAGCCTTTAATTTCTTCTGGTCGATAATATTTTTTAATTTGAATGCGTATTTATTCGCCTTTGTATGGCTTATTGTATTATGGCTTTTAATAATATTGACAGCCTTTCTATTTTACCGAATTTCAAAGCCTGCAGGTTTTCTTTTAATACCTTATATATTATGGGTAACTTTTGCAGGATACCTCAATTTCGCAATTTTTCTTTTAAATTAAAAATTTTGAGTACGGCGGTCAGTTTCTTGACCGCCGTTAAAAATAAATAGTCAACTTATTTATAGATATTTTCTAATATCAATCGTAAGCTTTTCTTCAAGATTTATAAGTCTTTTGGTTATATCTTTAGAAACCTCGTCTGCCGCCTCATATTGGTTTAAATATTTGTTAAGAGATTTAACTCCCATATTACAGCCGTCAGTAATTAAATCAGCGACGGTATTATCAGATTCGTTCATTTTAAGCATAACATTGGTTTTCATCCAGGACATGCCCTTTGCCATTGGGTTAGGGTCTTTACCATCGTCCTGATATTTGTTTAAAAGCTCTCCGATTTCTATCGCGAGCTTTTCGTGTTCGGATTTACAGTCACTTAAAAGCTTTTTAAAATCGCTGTTATGAACATAATCTAAAACCTCATCAATCGATGCAACCCCCATTTTAATTCCTGCATCGCATTCTCTTAGCAGTTTTATAGTATCCTGTTCTATCATATTATCACTCCTGATTTTAATAGTCGTTATAAAATCAGTATTTCATTTATGATATAGATTATTCAAATAAAAAAATAATCACCGACCGTAAAGGTCGATGATTATTAAAAATTTCATTTATACTAAGGCTTTTTTCTTTTTGGTGGTGATTTGGATAACCGCAACAATTCCAACAAGTAATAAGCCTACAATATCCGTAACGATACCAGGATATATGAGTAACAGACCGCCGATAACACTCACAACCCTCTCATACCAAGCCATATGATGCATGAAGTAGCCCTCTAAGGCTGCAGACACTGCAAAAATACCTACAAAAGAGGTTATGCAGATTAAGATAACCTCAACTGCGGTTGTATCAATAAACAGCATAGCAGGGTTAAGAGCAAATACATAAGGTACTATGAATGCGCCGATAGCAAGTTTGGTAGCAGTAAATGCGGTTTTCATCGGGTTTGCCTGAGCAATAGCCGCACCTGCATAAGCCGCTAAGGCAACAGGGGGAGTAAGGTCGGCAACGATACCGAAATAAAATACGAAGAAATGCGCTGCAATCATAGGAACGCCCATCTGTACAAGTATAGGAGCACAGGTTGCCGCCATAATGCAGTAGTTTGCAGTAGTAGGAACACCCATACCGAGAACGATACAGCAAAGCATTGTAAGGAATAAAGCAATAATTACTTGATTACCTGCAAGAGCAACAATACCGTTAAACAGCATATATGCAAGACCTGTAACACCGATTGTTCCTGCAACGATACCTGCAACACCGCAAGCGGCGGCAACGGTTATCATACCCTGACCGCCCGCAGCCAATGCCTCTAAAATACGCTTGGGAGTAATGCGGTGCTCTTTGTTGAATAGGCTTACAACTATTGCTGCAACAATGGCGATAGCTGCTGCATAAGCGATAGAACGGGTACTTGTACCAACTAGGTAAATAAGAAGCAATAACGGGAAAAGCAGATAAGACTGCTTGAGTAGTGGCTTTAAGCGGGGAAGTTCTTCTTTAGTAAGACCGCGAAGTCCTTCCTTTTTAGCCTCAAGGTGAACTGTAATAAACACACCTGCAAAGTAAAGCACAGCAGGTAATATAGCTTTAACAACAATATTAGAATACGGAACGCCGACTGTTTCGGCCATTAAGAAAGCGGCGGCACCCATAATAGGCGGCATTATCTGTCCGCCAGTTGATGCTGAAGCTTCTGCTGCTGCGGCAAATTCAGGCTTATAGCCTGTACGCTTCATGAGCGGAATTGTAACCGCGCCTGAGCCTACGGTATTAGCAACAGAGGAGCCTGAAACCATACCCTCAAGTGCAGAGGCAACAACAGCAACCTTTGCAGGACCGCCCGAAAATTTGCCAACAAGCGCATTTGCAATTTGAATAAAGAAGTCGGCAATGCCTGTACGCTCTAAGAATGCGCCGAAAATAATAAACATTACAATGTATTTTGAGCATACATTGATAGGAGTTGAAAGTATGCCTTCCTTTGAATAGAAGAGAACACGAACATTCTCGGTAATACGGGCAATTATACTCGGGTTTGTTGAACCCCAGATAAGCGCGTATACAAGCAGTGCGCCTGCAACACAGAGTATCGGCAGACCGACACTTCTGCGGCACAGCTCTGCAAGGCAGAGAATACCGATTATGCCTATCACTACCTCAACGGGTGTGATTTTAAAGCGAGATACGATTTCAGATGCATTGATAGAATAATAAAGGAACGAGCCTGTTCCTGCTATCATAAGAATAATATCGTACCAGGGTATATAATTTACCTTTTGCATACCCTTTTTAGCGGGGAACACCAAAAATCCGATAAGCATAATAAAAGCCATAAAGGATGTAAGTCTGAGCTCATCCAGCCAGGTTGCAAACAAGGTTACATAAATACAAAATACTGAGAATGACGCCAAAATACAGGTAACAATAATCTTAGGAATACCTTCCCAAACACGGGTGTTTGACTCGCGGTCAAACTTTTTCATAACATCATCAAGATTCATTGGTTCCTGTGTCTCAGGCGCAGTTTTTTTCTTAAAAAGTGCCATAGGAATCTCCTTCAATAAAATAACAAAATTGGCTACAGCTGTTCGACTGTAGCCAATCGATAAGATGTCAGAAAAGCTTATTTGCTTTCAACAGTAACGCCCTTTTCCTCGAAGTACTTAGCGGCACCCTTGTGGAAGGGAGCGGTCATACCTTCGGTAGCGTTTTCGATAGAAAGCTCAGCACCCTTAGCGTGAGCAGAGGTGATAGCGTCGGCATTATCAAAGATAGCCTTTGTGATATTATAAACATCATCCTCGGATGCAGAGGTGCTAACTATAAGAGTAGCCTTAACAGTAACGGTTGTTACATCAGCGTCCTGACCCTCATAGGTGCCTGCAGGAACCTTGTATGTAGTGTAGTAAGGCGATGTGCTCATAAGCTTGCTTGCAATATCACCGTCGATAGGAACAAGGTATGCGTCGGTGGTGGTGCAAAGCTCCTGAATTGCGGGTGTGGGAGCACCTGCAACTATAAATGCGGCATCAATCTTGCCGTCCTTAAGAGCATCTGCAGAATCAGCAAAGGACTGATACTGCGGCTGAATGTCAACCTCGGTAAGACCTGCAGCTGCGAGAATATCTACAGCGTTGAAATAAACGCCCGAGCCTGCAGCACCGATAGAAACCTTCTTGCCCTTGAGGTCCTTAACGCTCTTGATAGCAGGGTCCATGGTCACAAGCTGAACAGCCTCAGCGTATAAACCGCCGATTACACGGAAAGAATCGAGAGCACCCTCTGTTTCAAAAGAACGGGTTCCTTCATAAGCATAAGCCATAACATCGGACTGAACAGTACCAAGCTGATAGTTGCCTGCGTCGATACCAAGGATATTAGCCTTAGAACCGTCAGTAGAAACAACGTTTACAGTAATGCCGGCTGATTTTTCAATCTGGCTGCCGAGTATGCCGCCGTAGCCGTAATATGTACCGGAAGTGCCGCCTGTACCCATAGTCATACTAGAGCCGCCGCAAGCTGCCAATGAAAATACCAATGCCAGCGCCAATAAAATAGAAATAATGCGTTTCATAAAAATTCCTCCATTAGAAAAAATTATCGTATATCATTATACCAAAAAAAGTATTTTTTTGCAAGAAAAAAATATATAAGTCTTATCATATTCGACATTTATATAAAAAACAGCTTTGAAACTATGGTCATAACAACAAGAAAAACAAAATTAATTGCGGTAAAAAGCCAGAAATACTGCTTTGAATGACCTGGGTATAAAACTCTGAATTCGCTGAAAGTTATAAGGCTTGCCAGAGATGCGATAAGCGTTCCAGTACCGCCTATGTTAACCCCTAGAAGAAGAGAATGGTAGTCTGTTGTGAATCGGGAAAGCAAAATAGCAGAGGGAACATTACTTATGAATTGACAGGAAAGCAGAGATACCAATAAAGTATCTTTTTCCAGTAGGGAAGAGAAAAATGTGTTTACAGCATCTATTCTTGCAAGGTTTCCTGCAAAAACAAAGAAAAAGAAAAATGTACCGAGCAAGGGGTAGTCTACCATTTTAAGCGCATCTTTATCAACAGCAAATAAGATAATCGGAACTATGATAAGCCCGAGCAAAAACGGAATTATTCTGAAAACTATGAGCAATGACAGGGCAAAAAGGGTAAGATAAAGCACTGTTTTGCGGATATTCAGTTTCTCGGGAAATTCGTGGCTTAAGGTGAATTTATGCGGTTTTACAGGAATACAGGCTATAAAAAGTAATGAAATTGCAAGTAAAAAGGGCGGTAGCATTATTTTGCAGAATTCACCCGTTGGAATACTGAAATAGGAATAAAGATAAAGATTTTGCGGATTGCCAAAGGGTGTCAGCATACCGCCGAGATTTGCGGAAATATTTTGCAAAATAAATAGATATGCCATATAGCTTTCCTTTTTAGTAACCGAGAGGGCGAAGTACCCAAGAGGTAAAAAGGTTATCAGCGCCATATCGTTTGCGATAAGCATAGAACCGATAAATGTAATTGATATCAGCATTATAAACAGACTTCTGAGATTTCCTGTTATAAGAACCAGCTTTCTTGCAAGAATTGTAAAAAACTTTATATTTCTAAGAGCGCAAACTACAGCTAAGGTTAAAAACAGGCAGGCAAGGGTGCTCCAATCAAAATATGATAGGTATTCCTTATCTAAAGGCACAAATATGCAAGTTATCAAAGCCGCTAATACGGCAATAGAAAATACGGTATTCTTTTTAATAAATTTAAAGATAGGCAATCTGGTCACTCCTTTTAGTCACTGTTTGCCATAATACACCAAATTTCGACATTTGGCAACAAAAAAATATTGCCTGTTTTTAATATTTATCGGTTTATTAATAGAATAGATATTATACCGAAAACAAGCCCTGATATCTGCAATAAATTAAGCCTTTCTTTAAATAAAATTCTGCCAATTATAAAGACGGCAATTACATTTGTGACCGAAATTATTGGAAATAAAACGGAAGCTTTTTCTATAGCGGCAAGATATAAAACAATATAGTTTGCTCCGCTGTTCATAATTCCCGCGAGTAAACCTTCGGTGCAAAAACTCGAGGTTATAGTGATGGGTTTGGATTTAGATGATATCACCATTATTATAAGAACACATAAAAATGCGTAAACCATAAATTCGCATCTGAATTTTGATGGGAAATATATCTGGTGATATTTTTGTATGATTGAGCAGATGCCATTTGCGATAAGGGTAGAAAAAACATATACAGACCATTTGGCTGATATCCCTTTTTCTTTTTTGAAATTAAGCAGGATAATAGAGGTGGATAAAAGTAAAATTCCTAAAAAATTAAAAATAGATAAACTCTCGCCCCATATAAAGATACCGAAAACAAGAGGGATTATCAATGAAAATGAGCCAATCATACTTGTGAGTGCGATAGGCCCTAATGCTAAAGCATTGAATCCGGTATACATTGATATACAAAGAAAAATTCCGTATAGTGTTCCTAAAAATATTGTTGGGATATGAAAAGAAAATCCGCCAAGTAATGCAAAAACAGAAAATAATATAACACCTGATAGGGCTTTGCTTGTGTTGAAAATAGTGGGATTTTCAGATTTTGCGGCATACCTTTTACTTAGAACCGACTGCCCGGCCGAACAAATAATATTTAATAAATATAACAGCACGGTCATACTATACACCTATTTGCTTTTTAGACCAGCCTGAGTCTTCATAGGAATTGCCCTCAAAGCTCACTCGGCGCAGCATCGTCGCAGTTCTTTCATTCATACCGCTGAATCCAGCCCAAGGAAATGTTACTGCTCCGCATTTTGTTGCACAGTCGAGAATACTCGGCATTTGGTCTTTTAAAGTGTGCCAGGTGGTGAGCATAATTCCAAATAGCTGATTTTGGGTGACGGTATCTATATGGCATGATATGTTTTTAGAGTCAAACCAAGGAGCGCCTAAAGTATCGTGACCGCTGTTTTTAAGAGATAGTAAAGACGGAATAGGCGTAATTCTGCAGTTATACTGCCAATCAACAAAAACGGTTGACTCGGCGGTAGCATCTCTGATTATTTTTGCTTCATCCGCTTTACCTACGGTATAACAGCCTTCAAACTTGCCCTCTTCAAGCAGCATATCCATCCATAGCATAGGCCGCCTGCCTTCCTTTTCGGCCTCGGTTGTAATTTCTTTCAGAAAATCGGGCAATTTTTTACGGAGTTTATCATTTTGAGTTATATAATAAGCTTCATCGCAGCCGATATGAATATATTCACCGTCACCGAAAAGCTCGTAAAGCTCACGCCTTACCTGTTTTAATAGTTGCTTTACCTTCTCTGATTCAATATTCCAAGCCCAACCGTCAGGGGTGAAAAGATTTTGTAAACGCGGGTTTTGGTCAAGTACAACATGCTTTCCATAGCATACTCTTGATGCGGTTGCATGCCCTAACTGATTAAACATAGGGATAGGCTCAATTCCAAGCTCTCTGCACTCGGTTATAAGCTCTTTTGCTTGCTCCTTTGTAAATGCATTTTCCCAAGCAAGCTCTTTCAGGCAATCATATTTCAGCATACCCCAGAATTCTATTACTATATGGGTGTACTGACAAAGTGCCGAAAGGCGAACGAGCTTTTTGATAAAGTATAAATCGTTTTCAGGGAAAACGCAGATATGAATCATTCGGTTTTTGATTATGTAATTACTTTGTTCGCTCCAATGTTTAACCCTAATGCAGTTTTCGTCATACTCGATTTTCAGTAAAAACGACATAAACCCTCGAATAAGACCGCCATAGTCTTTGCCCTGTATTGCGATTCCGTTTTCGTCTATGCAAAGAGAGTATTCACAATCCTGCTCGAGTGTGGGTATTGCGGTTTTGCCTATACAAAAGGTGAAGTTTTCAGTGGGAGTAAAGCTGATTTCTCCTTCTTTTAGGAAAAAACTGTTCCAAAGGTTTTTGACCGCTTTGTTATTCATCTGCCTATTTGCGATGGCACTCACATTGTTGCTTAGAATGTAATAATTATTCATAAATATCACCTCAATCAAATATTATAGAAGTTTATAATGCTTTACAACCCACTTTTTGATTAAAAAGGTGGATATTTTAAACTTGAATTATCGTGTGCTTTGTGATAGGATTTAAAGCGAGGTGAATAGAATGTTTTGCGAAGGAAACAACCCTATTTTAAAAATTATTGCTGTGGAAAATATAAGTTGGGAAAGTGGAGTTTTCAATGTTGCTCCCCGAGAGTATTCTGCTTTGGCTTTTAGAATAAAGGGGAAAGCTAAAATTACCGCTTTGGGTAAAGAGTATTTTTTAAACAGCAGCGATATTCTATATCTTCCGCAAAATCTTGGCTATACAGCAGATTATAGCGATACGGAACTATTGGTAATTCATTTTTTGACTGCAACAGATGATAATGAACCTGAGGTATACAGCTTTGCTAACCCTGAGGAAATATATAAGCTTTTTATGAGCTTATATATGCAGTGGAAAAGGCGGGAACCCGGTTTTATGGTCGGGGCTATGTCTATGCTATACGCTATTCTTGCAAAAATTTATAAAAAGACTGATAAAGGCTGTGCATCCTTGGAATTTATCAGTGCTGTTTCTTATATAAATTCGAATTTTAAAGATTCGAATCTGGATATAGAGACTGTTGCAAAAAAAGTGGGTATAAATTCATCGGTTCTTCGGCAACTTTTTAAAAAATACTATCAGAAATCACCTATAGGATATATTATAGATTTGAGGCTGGAATATGCGAGAAACCTTATTGCAAGCGGTGTATCTGTAGAAAATGCCGCTTTGAGTAGTGGTTTTAATGACTCCAAATATTTTGCAAGGGTTGTTAAAAACAGACTAAGCTGTACGCCGAGAGATTTCAAAACTTACGGAAAATAAAAGTTAAATATATTTACCGCTTTTTTGAAAACGAAAGGCAGTAGATATTTTAATGATAGGCGAGCAGTATACAATTATGTTTGGAACAATGCATTGGTTTTAGGCGGTTCCTAAAGGTGCCATATTAGAGTTTTTCATTAAGAGTACAGATGAAACTGATGTTTTACCGATAAAACCCTTGTAAGAGCACCTCAAATTGAAGAATAATCATAACTATCCGTTTGACGCTTGGCTGGAGGTTATGATTTTATTTGCAATAATATTCAATATATGGTAAAATAATTCAATACTATAATGGATATAAGCTTTATAATAATTTAAAGAGGAAATATTTATGATAAACGATGTCATAATCATAGGTGGCGGTGCGGCAGGGCTTTTTGCGGCAGTATATTTAAAGCAAAAAAATCCCAGTCTTAGTATCCGTATACTTGAGTCTCAGCCAAGGGTTGGCAAAAAACTTGCTCTTACAGGCAACGGTAGATGCAATATCACAAATAAAAATATAAATCTTTCCGCTTACCACGGTGAGCAAAAAGAGTTTGCAGAGTTTGCGCTCAGTAAATATGACCGGCTTTTCTGCGAAAGCTTTTTTGAAAGTATAGGTGTATCTTATGTTTTCGAGGGGGAGAAGGGGTATCCTGCGTCATTGCAGGCAGGCTCGGTTGTGGATTGTTTAAGATTTGCGGTGGATGAGCTTGGAATAACCCTTAATCTTGAAACTAAGGTGACAAATATTCAGGTATCAAACGGAAATTATAAGGTGATAGCTGATAATCTCAGCTTCTTTGCTAAAAAAGTTATAGTTGCGGCAGGGCTTTTATCGGGCGGGGATAGGCTTGGTTGCGATGGCAGTATGCTTAACATTCTTAAAAAAGCGGGCTTTAAAACCGTTAAATGCAGCCCTGCAATTGTTCAGGTAAAGACCGAAACCGATATTGTAAAACAGCTTAAAGGGATAAAGGTTGATGCACTTGTGACCCTTAAATGCGAGGGTAGGGCTGTAAGAAGTGAAATGGGGGAGACTTTGTTTTGCGATTACGGGCTTTCAGGTCCTCCCGTTTTGCAGGTATCCAGAGGTATAAAAGAGGGCAAAAAATGCGAAATCAGCCTTGATTTAATGCCTGATACCGACTATTCTGCGCTTGTCTCAATGCTCGAAAACAGAGCAAAGTTTTTGATAAAAAGAAATTTAGACGAGTTTTTTACAGGACTTTTAAATAAAAGGCTCGGTCAAGTGATAATTAAGACGGCAGGGCTTAGGCTTAATGATAGTGTCAGCGTTATGAAAGCGCAGGATATAAAGAAAATTGCATCAATTATAAAGAATTTCACCTTTTTGGTTACAGGCACTACAGGCTATCTTAATTCTCAGGTAACTGCAGGCGGTCTTGCTACAAGCGAGTTTGACAGTAAAACTATGATGAGCAAAAACGCAAAAGGCCTTTATGCTATCGGTGAAATTTTGGATATTGACGGAGATTGCGGCGGCTTTAATCTGCAGTGGGCTTGGTCGAGTGCTATTTGCGCGGCAGAGGCAATAATTGAGGATTTTTCAAAATGATAATTATAAATAACTTGAAATTGCCGCTTGATACCGATTTTTCAAATTTGAGTAAAGTTGCGGCAAATGCGCTTAAAACTGATGAGAAAAATATAATTAAAGCTTCTCTATATAGAAAATCAGTTGATGCGCGCAGAAAAAACGATGTGCATTTTTGTTGTTCGATTCTGGCCAAAGTAAAAGGTCAGGAAAAGCTGTATTTGAAAAGATGCAAAAACGCTCAGGAATTTAAAATAAAAGAATATGTTTGGAAAAAGGCTGATTTTTTGCCTCAAAACCGTCCTGTTATTGCAGGATTTGGGCCTGCGGGTATGTTTGCGGCTTTAACCCTTGCAAGGGCAGGACTAAAGCCTATAGTTTTAGAGCGAGGCGACGATGTTGATACCAGAACCCAAAAGGTAGAGGCTTTTTTTAAGGGTGAGCCCCTTGATACTGAAAGCAATGTTCAGTTTGGCGAAGGGGGAGCGGGTACTTTTTCGGACGGAAAGCTTAATACGGGTATTAAAAATCCGCGATGCAGAACTGTTTTAGAGGTGCTGAGTCTTCACGGTGCACCCGATAAGATTTTATATGAAGCAAAACCTCATATCGGTACTGATATACTTGTTAATGTTGTTAAAAGTATAAGAAAGGAAATAATTTCGCTTGGCGGCGAGGTTCGTTTTAATACAAGGCTTTGCGGTATAAAAACTGAAAAATCAAAGCTTTGCTGTGTTTTAACAAACAGCGGTGAAATTATAACCGATACCCTTGTTTTAGCAACGGGTCATTCAGCAAGAGACACCTTTTCAATGCTTTGCGAAAACGGTATCAAAATGGAGCAAAAGCCGTTTGCTATGGGGGTCAGAATAGAGCATCTTCAAAGCGATATAAATAAAGCGCTTTATGGCGATTTTTGGGATAGTCCTTATTTAGGGGCAGCCGATTATAAGCTAGCTGTCCACCTTGAAAACGGCAGGGGAGTTTATACCTTTTGTATGTGCCCAGGAGGAGAAGTTATCAACGCTTCAAGCGAAAAGGGCGGTATTGCAGTTAACGGAATGAGCAAAAGCAAAAGAGATGCAAAAAATGCAAACAGCGCTCTGCTTGTTAATGTTTTGCCTGAGGATTTTGGCAGTGCCGATGTGCTTGCAGGCTGTCGGCTTCAGGAAAAAATCGAAAAAGCGGCATATAATATTGCTGACGGTGCTGTTCCTATAACTACTGTCGGTCAGCTTGTATTTGGTGAAGAGCCCAAAATCGGAAAGGTTAAGCCCTCTATAAAACCAAAATATGCTTTTGCTGATTTTGAGAAGATTTTCCCAAGATTTTTAACCGAAAGCTTAAAGCAGGGAATTTTGGAATTTGATAAAAAAATAAGCGGATTTGCTGATACCGATTCGGTGCTGACAGCCCCCGAGACTCGTTCGTCTTCGCCTGTGAGGATTAACCGCGGCGAGGATTTTCAGAGCATATCCTTAAAAGGTCTTTACCCCTGCGGCGAGGGTGCAGGATATGCGGGCGGAATTGTATCCGCTGCGGTGGATGGAATTACGGTTGCTGAAAAAATAATAGAAAGAGGAAACTTAGATGAGTGAAAAATTTAAAAAAGCGTTAACCCTTTTTATAACCTTTTTTAAAATAGGTGCGTTCACCTTCGGCGGCGGTTATGCTATGATACCGCTTATCCAAAAAGAGGTTGTTGAAAATAAAAAATGGATAACAGATGACGATATTCTTGAAATTATAGCCATTGCCGAGTCAACCCCTGGGCCAATTGCTATTAATTCTGCTACCTTTGTTGGCTACCGAGTTTGCGGTTTTTGGGGCTCATTTTTTGCGACATTGGGGGTTGTGCTTCCGTCTTTTATAATTATTCTAGCAATTT
Organism: Acutalibacteraceae bacterium; assembly: GCA_045541175.1. Classification (GTDB taxonomy): domain Bacteria; phylum Bacillota; class Clostridia; order Oscillospirales; family Acutalibacteraceae; genus UBA737. Next base: position 1,217 of record JAZQIP010000040.1, on the reverse strand, counting down.
CCTTTGTGCTTGAAGAGTTCCAGAATATAACCGCTGTAAAATATGCTTTTAATGGTATAAGAGCCGGTGTTTTAGCCTTGCTTTTGAAGGCTCTTTGGACTATGTATAAAAAATGTCCTAAAAACCTTGTGTCCTATATAGTTATAGCGTCGGCATTTGTGCTTACAGCATTCCTTGATGTACCGGTGCTTTTAATAATTATAGGCTGTGCGGTGTTCGGTCTTGTGTCTTCCATAGTTATTGAAAGGAGGAGCAAGCAATGAATATAATCCTTGACCTTTTTCTTACTTTTTTCAAAATAGGAGCTTTTACCTTTGGCGGAGGTTATGCTATGCTTCCTCTTATTCAGCAGGAGGTATTGGCTCATGAGTGGCTGGAATTGTCTGAGCTTGTAAACTTTATCGCTGTCAGTGAAAGTACACCGGGACCGTTCGCTATTAATATGGCAACCTATGTCGGCTCGCAAATGGGCGGCGTTTTAGGAGCGGCGGCTGCTACTCTCGGTGTTGTACTACCGTCGTTTATAATTATTCTTATAGTTGCAAAATGCTATGAAAAATTTAAGAACAGCAAGGCTGTAAAGGGCTGTATGACAGGTCTGAAACCGGCAGTTATCGGTCTTATCGGTGCGGCGGCAATTTCTATTGCTGGGACTGTTTTAGCACCCCTTGGCTGGAGCTTATCAATATTTACAAGTCTTGATTTTTATATTTCAATTGCAATTTTCGCAATTTGCGCTGTACTCGTATTCAAAAAGGTACACCCGATTTTAATTATCTGCCTTGCGGCAGTCCTCGGTATTATAACGGGGTATTTAATTTAAAATAATTAATAGTGAATAATTAATAATGAATAATTAATGTGTCGGCTTTGCCGACGATATATAACTGTCGAGCGTCGCTCGACACCAAAATTATTCATTTTTCATTCTTCATCATTAATTTAAAAATATATTCACTGCCGAAAAGGGATTGTATAGTTCTTGTAAATCTAAATTGCAGGGAAGGGGCTCTTTATCCGTAGCGGTAGGGGATAATATTATAAGCGAGGATTTAGTTTTTCTTTCAAAAAGTATTAAGCCTTTCATTGCTTTTGCAATGCAAAGGCTTTCTTTTTTAATATTTTCTGCCTTTATTATTATCCTTTCTTTTATTTTTGAAATTTTAATATATCGGCTGTTTTTGCAAAGGCTCAGCAAAAGGCAGGTATAAAGCTTT
>JAZQIP010000039.1:0-115899 GCA_045541175.1 Acutalibacteraceae bacterium | reverse complement strand
TGGTGGGAGATGGTGGATTCGAACCACCGAAGGCGAAGCCAGCAGATTTACAGTCTGTCCCCTTTGGCCACTCGGGAAATCTCCCATATTCAATTTAAACTGGAGCTGGTGGACGGACTCGAACCCCCGACCTGCTGATTACAAATCAGCTGCTCTACCAACTGAGCTACACCAGCATTTTAGAGCACCCAGTTTTGAGCGCCCTAATAATATACCACAACAAAAGCCTGTTGTCAAGAAATATTTTTCTAAATTATTTCGCAAATTCCTTATAAAGATCTATTTGCCCGTAAAAAGCGGGCCAACGGGCGGAATTTCCCAGTGTTACAACTATATATTCCTTGCCACTTTCATTACCTTTTCCAAAAGATGCGATACAATATCCCGATTCGTTTACAAAGCCTGTTTTGCCGCCCAAAACGGTTGCAGTTTCGGGCTCTGTGCCGTACATATAGCTGAAAAGAGTGCTCGAGAGCTTAAGTCCCTCGGGATTTTGCTCAGTAGAACGGGTAGTATGCTGATAGGTAGAAAGTACCTTTCTGCACAGTTCGTTTTGCATCGCCGCATCAAGGATGACCGCCATATCATAAGCCGAAGAATAATTTTCGGTCGAATGAAGACCTGAAACATTTGCAAAATGGGTGTTTTCAAGGCCCAACTCCTCAACCTTCTTATTCATAAGCTTTACAAACTCTTCTTCACTGCCTGCTATTTTAACCGCAAGACCCATCGCACCGTCCGCACCTGAGGGCAATATCATACCATAGATAAGGTCGGTCATAGTCACCTGCTCACCCTTTAAAAATCCTGCAACCGATGCCTCAGCAACAAAAAGCGGGTCGGTGATTTCGAGTGACATAGTAAAAGTATCATCAAAATCGGTTATATTTTCAGCCGCAACAAGCAAGGTCATAATTTTGGTTGTCGAAGCGGGATAGGCTCGCTTATGAGGTTCTCTTGAAGCCACAACCGTATTATTTGATTTATCTATTATTATGGCACATTGCGCATCGTTAGTGGCAGGAATAGCAACAGTATCATCGGTAAAGGAATAAGAAATTGCTGAGATTTTATCCTCTTTAGAATCAGCCGGTTGCTGCACCTTACTGCTTTTTGAAGCAGTTTCTTCGGGCTTATTTGAGCCTGAAAGAACAGCAACAGCTCCCACAATAACTATCACCACAGCCAAGAGCATAGCAACTGCCGATTTCCTCACCCTTACGGTTTTATAAATACCGTGAGATTTTGCGGGCTTTTTCTCTGTATGAACCTTTTTTTCGACAGGCTCGACCGCTCTTTTCTGAGGCTCTTTATTCAATTGTTGCTCTAAGACTTTGAAATAATCCTCATAGCCTCTATTATTAAAATTTTCAGACATTCTTTTATCGCCCTTTGTAATTTGCTACAGGAAATCCACCCTGAAATAATAACTTATTGGCAGCACAAAAGCAGCCCACCTTAGCACACTCGGCTATGATAGAAATACGGCCATATTAAAAACCGCGTCCTGCGCCTCCGCCTCCGAAAGAGCCTCCGCCGCCTTTGAATCCGCCAAAGCCTCCCGAACCGCCTGAGTGCCCCGAAAATCCTCCGAAAGAGCCGCCTCCAAAACCGCCAAAATGGGTTGGGAAGAATATAAATCCACCTCTTCTGCGAGAAAGAAAGGACAGCAGAATAAGCAAAATTATCATCGCCGCCCAAGAAAGGATAACCTTGCCGCCCTGAGAGGAAACTGACTGGCTCATATATATACTATCAATTGAGGTATAGCCCTCGGGTGGCTCGATACCGTACTCAATATAAACCTCATTGATTACAGCTTTGCTGATTTCCTTGAGTCCTGTAGAAAAATCGTCTGATTTCAGATACTCAAGACCGTAATAATCAATAATTCTGCCTGTTTTGCTATCGGGTAAAGCGCCCTCTAAACCATAGCCTACAGCAATATAAATTTCGCGGTCTGATTCAGAAAGAAGAATAACAACGCCGTTATCCTCTTCCTCACTGCCGACACCCCACTCGCGTCCCAATTCAAGAGCATACTCGGCAGGCTCTTTACCGTCAAGACTTTCTACAGTAACGGTAACCACCTGAGCGGTAGTAGCTTTGTATAAAGCGGCCGCACTCGAAAGGATTTCTTTCTCGACAGAGTCTTCTATAACATCCGCAAAATCATTTATAAAAAATTCTTCCGTTGCGGCAGGATAGCCCTTTTCCTCACCGCATCCGCAAAGCAGAAGTACAAGGCATAAAAGCGCCACCGCAATACTTAAATTCCTCTTCATAAGCTATCAGTCAAAACTCACTTCGGGAACAGACTGAGCACCGCTGTCTGCCTCGAAATAATCATAGGCATCAAAACCGAAAATTCCGGCAAAAATATTGCGGGGGAATTTCTTTATATCGGAATTATATTCCCTTGCCTCTTCGTTAAAATCGCGGCGAGCCTGAGCAATGCGGTTTTCAGTGCCTGCAAGCTCGTCCTGCAAAGCGATATACTGAGTATTAGCCTTTAAATCGGGATATGCCTCAGTCACAGCATTTACCCAGATATCAATGGCTCTGTCAAGCTCGTTAGAAGCCTCTGCCTGCTCAGCAACAGAGGAAGCCTTTGTCACAGCAGAACGAGCCTCAGTTACAGCAGTATAAGTTTCTTGCTCATAATCAGAATATCCCTTTACTGTTGATACGAAATTCGGGATAAGGTCAGCTCTTCGCTGGAGCTGAGTTGAGATTTCTGCCTGAGCGGCAAGTACCTTTTCGTTTCGCTCGACTAAATTATTATATGCGCCGACAACTGAACCTATAACCGCAATTACCGCTACTATTACAACAATAATAATTAAACCTTTTTTCTTCAATTCAAACACTCCTTTGTAGGATTTATTAAATTATTATACTATATATTGACTTAAATTTCCACATAAATATTTTTAAACTTAATAAACTGTTGATTTTTGATAGTAAAACGGGTATTATATAATAAACTTTAATTAACGATTGGTGAATAATTAATAATGAATAATCATTGTGTTGTTATGCCGACGATATACAACGGTCGAGCCTTGCTCGATACCGAAATTATTCATTTTTCATTCTTCATCATTCATTATTTTCTTATCCCGCCGCAAATCTGAAGTATTTCATTGTGGGGGTAGAAATTTGGAAAATATCAATGTAAAGGCGAATTAAAAATGTTAGAGCTAAAAAATATTTCTTTTACGGCTGAAAGCGAAAATGGTCAGAAAGAAATTCTTAAAAATGTTAATTTAAAAATTGATAACGGTTTTTCGGTTATAACCGGCCCTAACGGTGGCGGCAAATCCACCCTCGCAAAGATAATTGCAGGTATCATCACCCCAACTTCAGGTCAGATTCTGCTTGACGGCGAGGATATAACAAACTTATCAATAACAGAACGCGCAAAGAAAGGCATCAGCTTTGCTTTTCAGCAGCCTGTTCGCTTTAAAGGTATTACTGTTCACGACCTTATAAGCCTTGCGGCTGGCAAAGAAATCGGCGTTAGTGATGCTTGCGCTTATCTTTCGCAGGTAGGTCTTTGCGCCAGAGATTATATAAACCGCGAGGTTAATGCATCCCTTTCGGGCGGTGAGTTAAAGCGAATCGAAATTGCAACAGTGCTTGCCCGCAAAACAAAAATTTCTTTGTTTGATGAGCCCGAGGCAGGAATCGACCTTTGGAGCTTTAATAACCTTATAAAGGTATTCGAGGATTTGCACGAAACTCTCGGTGGCAGTATTATTATTATCTCCCATCAGGAAAGAATACTCAACATTGCTGACAGGATAATTGTGGTATCCGGAGGCAGTATTGAAAACACCGGCAGCCGCGAAGAAATTTTACCAAGTCTGCTCGGCAAAGCAGATGCCGGCTGTCATATACTTGCCGGCAAAGCGGAGGTGAAATGATGAATAATACAGAGCTTGAGCTTTTGAAAATTATAGCAGATATGGAAGGAAAGCCCGACGGCGCCTTTAATATCCGCGCAAACGGCGGTCTTGCCGACAGGCAGATTACCGAAAATATCGACATCAGAACAAAAACCGATAAGCCAGGTATTGATATCATCATAAAACCCGGTACAAAGGGCGAAAAGGTGCATATCCCCGTAATTATCAGTGAAACAGGACTCACCGAAATGGTTTATAATGATTTCATTATCGGCGAGGGTGCAGATGTTGAAATAGTTGCAGGCTGCGGTATTCATAACTGCGGTGACGAAGAATCCCGCCATGACGGTATTCACAGCTTTTTTGTAGGTAAAAACGCAAAGGTCAAATATGTTGAGCGGCACTACGGCAAGGGCGAGGGTACAGGCGAAAATAATATGAATCCTACCACTATCGTCAATATTGACGAGGGCGGTTATATGGAAATGGAAACCACCCAGATTGAGGGTATTGATTCAACAAAGAGAATCACCAAAGCCAGAGTCTCTGATAATGGAACTCTTGTCATAAGAGAAAAGCTTATGACCCACGGTGTTCAGAGAGCCGAAACCGATTTTACAGTTGACCTTGACGGCGAAAATTCGAGCGCAAATGTAATTTCCCGCTCGGTTGCAAAGGAAAATTCTTATCAGCTGTTTTTATCTAGAATAAACGGTAACAATATCTGTTCAGGACATACCGAATGTGATGCTATTATTATGGACAATGCAAAGGTTTCGGCAGTACCTGAGATTACCGCTAATCACATTGATGCATCACTTATACATGAGGCGGCAATCGGCAAAATCGCAGGGGAACAGCTTATAAAGCTTATGACCTTGGGATTATCCGAGCAAGAAGCTGAGGAACAGATAGTAAACGGATTTTTAAAGTAAATTTTCCGCTTTTTGCATTAATAGGCACAAAAGCGGCTAATATAATATATGAGGTGATTTAAATGGAATTAAAGGGAAGTAAGACAGAAAAAAATTTGATGGCAGCGTTTTCAGGTGAGAGCGAAGCCAGAAACAAGTACACTTATTTTGCAAGTGTTGCTAAAAAGGAAGGCTACGAGCAGATAGCCGCCATCTTCCAAGATACCGCTAACAACGAAAAGGAACACGCTAAAATGTGGTTCAAAGAGCTTGGCGGTCTCGGAAACACCATTCAGAACTTAAAGTCGGCAGCAGCAGGCGAAAACTATGAATGGACCGATATGTACGCAACATTTGCCAAAGAGGCTGAGGAAGAGGGTTTCACCGCTCTTGCTGCAAAGTTCAGAGCAGTAGCCGCAATAGAAAAAACACACGAAGAAAGATACTTGAAGCTTCTCGACAATGTTGAGATGCAGAAGGTATTTGAAAAAGCAGAGGAGACCATGTGGGAATGCCGCAACTGCGGTCACCTTGTAATAGGCAAAAAAGCTCCGCTCGTTTGCCCCGTTTGCGCTCATCCTCAGGCATACTTTGAAGTAAGAAAAGAAAATTATTAATTTTCCGCAAAAGAAAACCCGCCTTGCAAGGCGGGTTTTTGTTTTTAATTAATCCTCATCAGGCATATCCCAGTTATGCCATACCGCCTGAACATCGTCATTATCCTCAAGCATATCGATAAGCTTTTCCATTTTGGTTATTGCCTCTTCGTCGTCAAGAGCGGTCATAGTCTGAGGGATATATGCAACCTCAGCAGATAAGAAGCTATAGCCTGCGGCCTCTAAGGCATCACGAACAGTACCCAAATCGTTTGGCTCAGTAGTGATTTCGAAAACATCGCCATCGAAATTAAAATCGTCAGCCCCAGCCTCCAAAGCGGCTTCCATAACAGTATCCTCATCGAGACCCTCAGCCTCAATATTTATAACACCCTTGCGGTCAAACATAAACATAACCGAGCCTGACTGACCTAGATTACCGCCGCATTTATCAAAATAATGGCGCATCTCACCGGCAGTTCTGTTACGGTTGTCAGAAAGGGTTTCAACAACTACTGCAACACCCGAAGGACCGTAACCCTCATAGATAAGCTCCTCGTAGTTATTAGCCTCGCCGTCACCTGCGGCTTTTTTGATTATTCTTTCAATATTCTCGTTAGGAACGTTTGCGGCCTTTGCTTTTGCAATAGCATCCTTGAGCTTACTGTTTTCTCCTGGGTTAGGACCGCCCTGCTTAACTATAACTGCAATTTCTCTGCCGATTTTGGTAAAAACTTTAGCCTTTGCGGCATCAGTTTTTTCCTTTTTACGCTTTATATTGTTCCACTTGGAATGTCCTGACATTTATTTTCAATCCTTTCAATATATCTCACAAAAAATAATACTATCACAAATCTTTATTCTGTTCAAGTGCTTTTTCGCAAATAGCGGTAATATCTTCTAAAGAATTTATCTCTCCGCACATTCTTCTAAGTGACGCGGCACCCTTTAAACCCTGCATATACCAAGCGGTATGCTTTCTTGATTCTAAAATTGCATTTCGGGGGTCTTTGTATTTAAGCATTAACTCTATCTGCTCGAATAAGGTTTCAAATTTCTCGCTAAGAGAGGGTGGATTATACTCTCTTCCCTCAAAAAAGGCGTTTATTTCATCAAAAACAAAGGGATTTCCCTGAGCAGCTCTCCCCACCATTACAAAATCGCATCCTGTAGCATTGTACATATATTTTGCAGATTCTCCGCTTGCAACATCTCCGTTTGCAACAACGGGAATTTTTACCGCCGATTTAACAGCGGCTATTGTTTTATAATCTATCGTCGGGGCATACATTTGCATTCTTGTTCTTCCGTGAACAGTAAGCATTTTAGCTCCTGCCGCCTCGCATCTTTTAGCAAGCTCTACCGCGGTTAAATTATCGCTGTCCCACCCCGTTCTCATTTTGACCGTTATAGGAATATCAACCGCATTTACTACCGCTTTTACTATTTTTTCGGCTAAAACAGGGTCTCTCATAAGCGCACTTCCGCCGCCATTTCCTGCAACCTTAGGAGCAGGACAACCCATATTTATATCAATAAAATCAGGGCAAAATTCAAGCGCTTTTTTTGCGGCATCTGCCATAATTTCCGGCTCACAGCCGAAAAGCTGAGAGCCGATAGGACGCTCGGCATCGGTACAAGTAAGAAGAGCGGCGGATTTTTTGTCCCCCAAAGTAACACCTCTTGAGCTTGTAAGTTCGCCGACGCAAAACGCCGCACCGTGCTTTATACATATTTCCCTCATAGCCCTATCGGCAACTCCTGCCATAGGCGCCAGAGCGGCAAAACCTTTAAACTTTAAATTTCCTATTTTCATAAATTAGATTATACTTTAGAAATTATAAACTGTCAAATTTTTTTAAAAAATATAATGACATATTATAATAAATATGTTATACTAATATGGAATATAATTAAGTTGGGGGCAAAGGCGCTTGAAACTGCTTGCTATTGACGGAAACAGTATAATAAACCGCGCGTTTTACGGTATAAAACTGCTGTCTACTAAGGACGGTCAGTATACCAATGCCGTTTACGGTTTTATAAATATTTTAAATAAGCTTTGCGATATGGAGCAGCCCGACGGTGTAGCTATAGCATTTGATCTTAAAGCTCCTACCTTCAGGCATTTAAAGTATACCGAGTATAAAGCAGGCAGAAAGGGTATGCCGCCTGAGCTTGCAAGTCAGCTGCCAATTATGAAAGAATGGCTGACATTAGCTGGATATACCTGTGTCGAATGTCAAGGCTTTGAGGCGGACGATATTTTAGGAACACTCGCCTCGATTTGCGAGCAAAGTTCAAATGAATGTGTTATCTCAACGGGGGACAGGGATTCTTTACAGTTGATTTCCGATAAAACAAGAGTTTTACTTGCCGCTACCAAAATGGGTCACCCCGAAATTATAAATTATACAAAAGAAGCGCTTTTTGAAAAATACGGTTTAACCCCCGATGAAATGATTGAGCTAAAAGCCCTCATGGGAGATAGCTCGGATAATATACCCGGTGTTGCAGGGGTTGGAGAAAAGACTGCAACCGACCTTATTTCAAAATATCATAATATTGACTATATTTACGAAAATATCGATGTCCTTGAAATAAAAGAGGGTGTCAGGACCAAGCTTAAAAACGATAAAGAGAATGCATATCTCAGCCGAGAGCTTGGTACTATCTGCAAAACAGCACCTATAGAAACCGATATCGAAAAATACAAAACCAAAACCTGCGACAAATCTGCTCTCGCAAGACTTATGACCAAGCTGGAATTTTTCAAGCTTATGGAAAAAATGGGGATTGAGGCAGATAATCGCCAGTTATCCTTAGGTTTTGACGATGAGGTTGCAGAAAAGATTAAGGTTTTTGAAAAAATTCCCGAAAACACGGAAAAGACAGCAATTTATTTTGAGAATGAAAAAGCCGCAGCGGCTTTTGAGGGCGGAGTATGTGAGCTTAATGAAAGCGACTTAAAAGCCATACTTTGCGACCAAAAAATTCAAAAATCGGTTTATGACTATAAAACTCTCTATAAAGAATTCGGCGAAATTAAGAATATAACCTTTGATGCTATGCTTGCAGGTTATCTTTGCAACCCCGCATCATCGTCCTACTCGTTTGAAAGACTGGCTCAGGAATACGGTGCAGTTTGCCCCGAAATCGAAAGCTGTGAGGACGCTTTTCTTAAAAATGCGGCGTTATTTTACGCTACTTGTAGCTTGCTCGAAAAGGAGCTTGACAGAACAGGTCAGGCAGAGCTTTTGAAAAATGTTGAAATCCCATTGGCCGCAGTGCTCGGTGATATGGAGCTTTGCGGATTCTTGGTTGATAAAGAAGGTCTTTCTAATTTATCCGCAGAGTTGGGCGAGAGAATAGCCGTTATAGAAAAGGAAATTTACTCTCTTGTAGGCTATGAATTTAACCTTAACTCGCCTAAACAGTTAGGGGTTGCCTTGTTTGAAAAATTAGGACTTCCCGCAAAAAAGAAAACCAAAAGCGGATACAGCACTAATGCAGAAGTGCTCGAAGAACTTAAGGATGCTCACCCTGCCGTTTCGTTATTACTCGAATACCGCAAGCTTGCAAAGCTCAAATCCACCTATGCGGATGGGCTGCAGGATTGTATCGGTCGGGACGGTAAAATTCATACAACCTTTAACCAGACCGAGGCAAGAACAGGCAGAATCAGCTCCTTAGAGCCGAATCTACAAAATATCCCTGTCCGTACAGAAGAGGGAAAGCGCCTTCGCGAGTATTTTATTGCCCCAGAGAGCAGAGTACTTTGCGATGCTGACTATTCTCAGATTGAACTTAGGGTTCTGGCGCATATTTCTAACGACCAGAATATGATTTCCGCTTTTAAAACAGGGGTCGATATTCATACCTCTACCGCATCTCAGGTATTTAATATGCCGATTGATATGGTGACACCAGTTATGAGAAGCAGAGCAAAAGCGGTTAATTTCGGTATCGTTTACGGTATAGGTGCTTTTTCGCTTTCAAAGGATATAGGCGTTACCCGAAAAGAGGCAGATAGTTATATTAAAAGCTATCTTGAGACCTATCCTGCGGTTGCAAAATATATGGAAAACACTATTGAGCAAGCAAAGCTTGACGGATATGTTACAACCCTTTTTGGCAGAAGAAGATATCTGCCCGAGCTTCATAATTCAAATGGTATGCTCAGAGCTTTTGGCGAGCGTGTCGCAAGAAATGCGCCTATTCAGGGAACAGCCGCCGATATTATAAAAATGGCAATGATTAAGGTTTTTGCAAGGCTCAAATCAGATTTCCCGACCGCAAAGCTTATCTTACAGGTACACGATGAGCTTATAGTTGAATGCGATAAAAAAGATGCCGAAGCGGTTTGCAAACTGTTGGCAGAAGAAATGTCAGCATGCTGTGATATGAGCGTAGAGCTTACAGCCGATGCAGCTTACGGCAAAAACTGGTTAGAGGCTAAAGGATAATGAATATACTTTTTATTTGTACGGGTAACACCTGCCGAAGCCCTATGGCTGAGGGTTATCTTGAAAGCAAGAATTTGCCCGATATCAAGGTGAAAAGCCGAGGTCTTGCCGCAAACGGCGAGGCCGTCAGTGAAAATTCCCGCCTTGCTATGGAAAAAATCGGTATAGATATGTCTGACCATATTTCCGAGACGGTTAATTTTTCGGATATTGTCTGGGCAGATAAAATAATTTGCATGTCGCTTTCGCATAAAACCGCAATCTCTCTTTATACCTCGCCCGATAAGGTTTTTGTTTTAGGAGACGGTATCCCCGACCCGTTTGGCGGAGACCTTGATATTTATATTCAGTGCCGAGATGCTATTACAAAAGCGATTGATAAGCTTATCTCAGAGGATTTTTTCAGCGAAATGCAGATAATGTCAATCAACAGGGAGCATATTAAAAGTATTGCCAAGCTCGAAAAACTTTGCTTTTCGGAGCCCTGGAGCGAAGAAACCATACTCGATGCCTATATGAAAGGCACTAAATTCTTTGTTGCTGTAAAAGGCGAAAAGGTGCTCGGTTATATTGGTATTAACTGTGTTTTAGACGAGGGTTATATTGCAAATATTGCGGTATATCCCCAGTATAGAAAATGCGGAGTCGGTACTGCGCTGATAGAGAGAGTTTTTTCGCTTGCCAGCGATATTTCCCTTTCCTTTGTTTCTTTAGAGGTCAGGGTTTCTAATACAGCAGCGATATCTCTTTACGAAAAACTCGGCTTTAAAGAGGAGGGCAGACGCCCGAATTTTTACTCAAATCCAAAAGAGGATGCACTTATACTCACAAGAAGGTTTTAAACTAATGAAAATTTTAAGCATTGAAAGCTCTTGCGACGAAACCTCTGCGGCGGTAGTCGAAGAAAGAGAGGTTCTTTCAAACATAATAGCTACCCAGATAGCGGAGCACCGTATTTACGGCGGAGTTGTTCCCGAAATTGCCTCAAGGCGGCATACCGAAGCAATTTCTGCTGTTTGCGACGAGGCGCTTAAAGAGGCTGGTATCACTTATGATGATATTGATGCCATTGCGGTAACCTTTGCACCCGGACTTATCGGTGCTTTGCTGGTTGGGGTTAACTTTGCAAAGGGACTAAGTATGTCTTTAGGTGTACCGCTTATTCCGGTCCACCATCTGCGCTCGCATATAGCGGCAAACTATATTGCTCATCCTGATTTAAAACCGCCTTTTTTATGCCTTTTGGTATCGGGCGGAAATACCGTTATCGCCGAGGTCACAGATTACACCAGCTTTAAAATTCTCGGCGGTACTAGAGACGATGCGGCAGGAGAATGCTTCGATAAAACCGCAAGACAGATGGGACTTGAGTACCCGGGCGGAGTGACCTTGGATAAAATTGCTACTGAGGCAGATTTCAAAAAATATCCTCTGCCTTATCCAAAAGCAGGCGGCGGAGAATTTGATTTTTCCTTTTCAGGACTTAAAACCGCCGTTATTAATACAATTCATAACGCCCGTCAAAAGGGTGAAGAAATAGACGTTCCCGTGCTTTGCGCCACAGTAAGGCACAGGGTTTGCGATATGCTGATAGACAACACTATAAAAGCCGCAGAAAAAGGCGGATATACTAAAATTGCCCTTGCGGGCGGCGTTTCAGCAAACAGCGAGCTAAGAAAAAGAATGGCTGAAGAATGTGAAAAAAGAGGATTTGAACTTTATTTCCCTCCGCTTAAATACTGCGGAGATAATGCGGCAATGGTAGGAGCGCAAGGCTACTATGAATATCTCTCGGGCAATACCGCCTCGAGCGACCTTAACGCTACTGCCACTTTACCTATTGATTACAGATGATTTGTTTTTTTAAGAAAGGAATTTCTGTATGGATACAAGAAAGCTTTTATTACTAGTAAACCCTTGCTCGGGAAAGGCAAAGATGAAAACCGAGCTTTTAAAGGTTGTTGAAATACTTTCACGCGAGGGCTTTGAGGTTGCTGTTTATCCCACCAAAGCCAGAGAAGATGCAACTTTAAAGATAGAATCCCTTAAAGGTGATGAATATGAGCGTATAGTTGTTTGCGGAGGAGACGGAACTCTTAACGAGGTTATAACAGGCCTTATGAAAACGGGAAAGAAAATTCCCTTAGGCTATATCCCCGCAGGCACTCTTAACGAATGGTCGACGGGACTTAATATTTCAAAAAATATCGTCAATGCCGCTAAAGACGCCGCTACAGGCTCCGAAATAGAACTCGATATAGGCAAATTCGGGGATAAATATTTTTCCTATACCGCATCCTTTGGCGCTTTCACCTCAGCTTCCTATACCGCTCCGCAGGATGTTAAAAATGTACTCGGTCAGGCGGCTTATGTATTCGAGGGGGTAAAAAGCCTTGGAAATATAAAGCCGATTCACCTTAAATTTATATGCGATGAGAAAGAAATTGAGGGCGATTTTTTGTTTGGTGCAATTTCAAACTCAATGTCAGTGGGTGGAATAGTTAAGTTTGACGAAAGAACTGTAAAACTTAATGACGGTTTGTTTGAAGTTTTGCTTATCAGAAACCCCGATAATATTTTAAAGCTACAACCTCTTATAGACGGAATTATCCGTCACGAGCTTGACCGCGAGGGTATGGAATTTTTCCATACAAAAGAAATCACCGTTATAACAGACGAGGATGTTTCCTGGACATTGGACGGTGAATACTGCAAGGGTGCAGAGCAAATAAAAGTAAGCAATATTCATAATGCGATAAAGCTTATCGTACCCTGAAACTCACAAGAAAGATAAAAAGAAAGGTCGTAAATTATGTTTACAAGAGATATAGGTGTTGACCTCGGCACCGCAAATACTTTGGTTTGCCTTAAGGGAAAAGGAATTATTATGAGAGAGCCATCGGTAGTGGCTTATGATATAAGAAATGACGCTGTAAGAGCGGTTGGTACCGAGGCTAAGGATATGATAGGAAGAACCCCAGGCTCTATTGTTGCGGTAAGACCGCTTAAAGACGGTGTTATTGCTGACTTTGATGTTACCGCCGCAATGCTTAAGAGATTTGTCCGCCAAGCTCTGAAAGGCTCGTTTTTCTCAAGAGTGCGAATGGTAGTTTGTATACCTGCGGGTGTTACCGAGGTTGAAAGCCGCGCGGTTTATGATGCCGCAAAGCTTGCAGGCGCCAGCGATATCGACCTTGTTGAAGAGCCTATGGCTGCAGCAGTAGGTGCAGGTCTTCCCGTATGGGATGCCGCAGGCTGTATGGTGGTTGATATAGGCGGCGGTACAAGTGAGGTTGCAGTAATTTCGCTTGGCGATATCGTAACCGCTCAGTCCATCCGAATAGCAGGAGACGACCTTGACGAGGCTATCATAAACTATATCAGAAGAAAGCATAATCTGCTTATCGGCGAGCGTACCGCAGAGCAGATAAAGATAGAAATCGGCTCTGCAAAGCCTTATGAAGAAGAAACCAGTATCGAAATCAAAGGTAGAAATCAGATTGACGGTCTGCCAAAAACCGTAACCATTTCCTCGGCAGAGGTGCGCTCGGCTATGTCCGACCCGATTTCGCAGATAATAGATACTATAAGACTAACCCTCGAAAAAACCCCGCCCGAGCTTGCGGCAGATATTATGGACAGGGGTATTACCATGACCGGCGGCGGTGCATTGCTAAGAGGCTTTGCCGAGCTTATCGCCGAGGAAACGGGTATTCCTGTAACCGTTGCGGCAAATCCGCTTGACTGCGTTGTTTTAGGAACGGCTAAACGCCTTGAGCCCGACAGCGGATTTGAAAACTATGTTTTCCGCAGAGGAAAAAGATTTAGATAAAAAATAACAGGTATTTTCCTGTTTCGGAGGATAAAAATGCGTTTTTTCTTTCGCAGCCGACAGTTTAAAATAATCCTTTCGGTATTGCTTTGCCTAATTGCAGTTGCAATAGTGTGCATAACCATAGGCGGAACTCTCTCGCCTCAATCCAACATATTCGGCACCCTTACCGCTCCTTTCAGGCAAGGGTTTACAAGTCTTACTAATACAGTAAAGGATTTTATTTCTGCATATACCGATTCAAATGAGATTATGCTTAAAAACGCCGAGCTTGAAGCCGAGCTTGGAACACTGAGAGAGCAGCTTTCAGAATACGAGCAGGCTATAAACGAAAATGAGTTTTATAAAGAATTTCTTGAAATAAAGGAGCAAAATCCCGATTTCAAGTTTGCTGATGCAACGCTTGTATCGGTAGATTCTCAGGACCCATATAAGGGCTTTGTTATAAACAAAGGCTTGCTTTCGGGAATTGAGGAAAATGACCCTGTTATCACAAAATCGGGTCTTGTAGGATTTGTCAGCGAAGCAGGACTTACAACCTCTAAGGTCACCACCGTTTTAAGCCCCGATATAACCTTGGGTGCTCTGGATAACCGTACCGCAGATGCAGGTGTGCTTTCAGGAGAAATTCAGCTTGCAGACGAGGGCAAAACCCGACTTTTCAACCTTTCTCGTTCCTGTAATATTGCGGTTGGGGACTATGTTGTGACCTCAGGAGAAGGAATTTTCCCCGACGGATTGCTTATTGGCACTATAACCTCAGTCGGCAGCGATGAATATAACACCTCTATTTATGCAGAGGTAAAGCCTTTTGTCGATTTCTCGGATATCAGACGGGTTATGGTATTAACCGAATTCGAGGGACAAGGCTCTCTTATGGACGGAGAAGAATAATTATGCTAGCTAGAAAACGCCATCCCTTTGTGTTTCTACTTAATTTTTTGATATTTTCCTTGGCGGTGATTTTTCACCCTGCCGAGGGCTATATTGCTATAAAAACCGCAACCCCTATGTTGATTTTACCGATACTTTGCGCTTTTTCGGTATTCAGCTCGGTTTATACCTGTGCGGTTGCAGGCTTTTTAGCAGGAGTTTGCTTTGATGCTGTGACCTCAGGGGCTTACTGCTTTAATACAATAGCCTTTATTGTAATAGCAGTGGCTGTAAACCTTTGCTCAAACAACCTTTTTAACAAAAACATCCGCTCTGTAACCTTGCTTTCACTTTTGTCAGCGGTATTATATTTTGTTTTAAAATGGATTGTTTTCTACGCAATAGGTGAAGGCATTGAAGACAGCCTTTTTTATCTTTTGAAATATGCTTTGCCGTCTGCTGTTTATTCCGCAATATTTATATTTCCTTTCTTTTTTATTTACAGAAAATTCGATAAAATTTTGAACAGTTAATTTTTGGAGGATAAAGTTTTGCCTTTTAAGAGAAAAAGCCAAACCGAGCTTACGGTGCTTTCTATCATACTTATAATTGCAATTTTGCTTTTTTCTGTCAGGGTTTATTCTATCCAGATAACCAATGCGTCCGAGTATACTGACAAAAATGACAGCGCAACCTCTGCGCTTACCGCCGTTTTAAAGGCGCCGAGAGGCGAGATACTCGATTGCTACGGCAGACGGATAGCAATTAACCGTGACGGATATAATATAGTTTTTAATAAGGCTTATGTTAAGGACAACCTTAACGATGTTATTTTAACGCTTATAAAGCTTCTTGAAAAAAACTCGGTTGAATGGATGGACGAGCTTCCTTTAACCAAAAAAGCTCCTTATAAATTCACCAAAGACGGTGATACTCAAAGGCTTGTTAAGGTGCTGGAGCTGGCCCACTATGCAACTGCCGAGAACTGCTTTGACGAAATGGTCTCAAAATACGGACTCGAAAAATATACCGACGAAGAAAAACGCAAGATAATGGGCGTGAGGTACAGTATGACCATAACCGATTTCTCGGTTTCATACCCATATACCTTTGCCGAGGACATCCCTACTGAAATAATGTTAAAGGTATCTGAATCATCCTTTTGCCTGAGCGGTGTTACAGTTGAGGTCGTACCTTTTAGAGAGTATACCGATTCTTCCCTTGCGGTTAACCTTATAGGAACCGTCGGACCTATTTTTGCCGAGGATTGGGAAAAATACAAGGAAAAAGGCTATTCTTATAACGATAAAGTAGGCAAAAGCGGTATTGAAGCCTATGCCGAGGAATATTTAAGAGGTATCGACGGCGAAATAACCTACCGCCTTGATAGTGACGGAAATATTATTTCAAAAGAGGTTACCAAAGAGCCAATTGCAGGCAAAACCATTATGCTCACCCTTGATAAAACAATGCAACGCGGTGCTCAAAATTCGCTCAAAGCCGCGATTACCGCTTTGCAGTCAAAAGGCGGCTCGGTTACAGGCGGTGCGGCGGTTGCCGTCAGGGTTGACAGCGGGGAGGTGCTCTGCGCCGCAAACTATCCTACTTATGACCTTGCGACTATGAGCAAGGAATACGAAACTCTTAAAAACGATCCCCATCTTCCTCTTACAAACCGCTCATTTCAGGGTGTTTACCCGATAGGCTCTACTATAAAGCCTGCGGTTGCGGTTGCGGCGCTTGAAAACGACCTTTATAACAAGGGCGAAACCATCTTTTGCTCGCAGACCTATAAGCTTTTCGGCGATTATCAGCCAAGCTGTATGCATTACCACGGTCCTATGAACCTTAAAGCCGCGCTTTCAAAGAGCTGTAACTACTTTTTCTTTGAGCTTGGAAGAAGAGTAGGAGCATTAAAGCTTACTGATTATTTCAAGCAGTTTGGTCTTGGGGTTAAAACAGGGGTTGAGGTTGACGATTCAGCAGGAATTATCACCGAGCCTGCCGAAAACGGCTTTGGCGGAAACACCCTACAGATTTCTATAGGACAGATGAATGCTTTCACGCCATTGCAGCTTGCTAATTATACCGCAACCCTTGCAAACGGGGGAACTCACTATAACGCAACCCTTATAAGTAAAATCGTATCCTATAATATGTCCGAAACCTATGACGAAAACGAGCCTAAAGCTAAAAACAAAATCAAAATAAGCGATGCTACACTTAAAGCTGTAAAAGAAGGTATGCTTTCTGTTACAGAAGATGGTACAGGTAGAGCCGCTCTCGGTGATTATCCGATTAAAGTCGGTGGTAAAACGGGTACCTCTCAGGTAGAGGGCAAGGTTGACCACAGCGTGTTTGTTGCTTATGCACCGTTTGATAATCCTGAAATTGCTATTGCTGTAGTCCTAGAGCATGCAAATTCTAGCTATAGTGCAGGTATGGTGGTAAGAGAAATGCTTAATGCCTATTTCTTTACCGAATCTGGCTCGCCCGAAGAGGATATGCCTTTTATAGTATTAGAATAATTATCTTTTAAATTGACAAAAAAAACACATTATGCTAAAATATGGGGAAAAGGAGTGCTGATATGGGCAAAGTTTTTGCTGTGACCTCGGGCAAAGGCGGAGTCGGAAAATCTACCGTTTCGGTAGGGCTCGGTCTTGCGTTTTGTAATTTAGGCAAATCCGTTTTGCTTGTTGATATGGATGAAGGGCTTCGGTGCCTCGACCTTATGCTCGGAATAGACAACCAGACTGTTATCGACCTTGCCGATGTGCTGACAGGACGGGAGCTTGAGGATGCGCTTTATTCCTGCCCGATGCATAAAAATTTAAAGCTTATACCAGCCCCAGGCGATACAGGTAGAATAGATGCCTATTCGCTTGCCCTTTTTGCTAAGGAAGCGGCTCAAAGCTTTGATATAGTCATTTTCGATTTCCCTGCAGGAATCGATATTGACCTTTATTCATCACTTGGAAAAGACGCTCTGTTTTTAACCGTTGCTGTGCCTGACCCTGTTTCTATAAGAGACGCAGGAGCTGTGGCAAACGAGCTTGCAAAAGCCGAAATTTCAGCACGGCTAATTATAAACCGCTTTGTTTACAAGCAAAGCAGAAAAATGAAGTATAAAAATATAGACGGTATTATTGATGCTGCTGCCTTAAGGCTTATAGGTATCGTTCCCGAAAGCGAGGAGCTTGCAATACTTTCTGTTAAGCATACTCTTCGCAAAAGAGGAAAAGCAATGGCCGCCTTTACAAGGGTTGCCCGCCGTCTTGACGGGGAGCATATACTGCTTCCTAAAATAAAAAAGATATGAAAGGATGATAGCTGTTATGACAATAGCCTTAATCGCACACGACGCAAAAAAAGAATTGATGGTTCAGTTCTGCATAGCTTATTGCGGAATACTGAGTAAATATAACCTTGTAGCAACAGGAGCTACGGCAAAAACCGTTTCCGAAGCAACAGGTCTTGATATAACCGGATTTTTAAGCGGAACTCAGGGCGGTTCTCAACAGATAGCATCCCGCATAGGCTGTGATGAAATTGACCTTTTGCTTTTTTTCCGCGACCCTATGACCGCTAAGCCTCATGAGCCGGACGAGCAGGCACTTCTCCGCCTTTGCGATGTGCATAATATCCCTGTTGCAACCAATATCGCTACCGCTGAAATGCTTATTCACGGTCTTGAGCGCGGAGACCTTGATTGGCGCGAAATAATTAAGAAAGCTTAGGAGAAATTCTTATGGCAGAAATAAACCGCGCCGTAAAGGGCACTAATGATATTTTGCCTGCCGACAGTCATAATTGGCAGTTTGTCGAAGGCAAGCTTTTAGACATTGCCCGTCTTTACGGCTTTAAAGAAATCCGTGTGCCTGTTTTTGAGCACACGGAGGTATTTTTACGCAGTGTTGGAGATACTACCGATGTAGTTCAAAAGGAAATGTATACCTTTGATGATAAGGGCGGCAGATCGATTACTCTTCGCCCTGAGCTTACAGCGGGGGTTATCCGCAGCGCTATTGAAAAAGGTCTTGTAAACGGAGCTTTACCCGTAAAGGTTTGCTATATCGGTGGGTGCTACCGTTACGAAAAGCCTCAGGCAGGCAGACTCAGAGAATTCCACCAGTTCGGTGTTGAATGCTTAGGTGCGGCGGCGCCCAGCGCAGATGCTGAGGTTATAGCTCTTGCCCGTCAGGTGCTGAAAAGTGTCGGAATAGAAAAGATTTCGCTCGAAATCAATTCTATCGGCTGTCCCGAATGCCGAAAGGCATACCATGCGGCTCTCAAGGAATATTTCAGCGCTAAGACAGATGAGCTTTGCGCCACCTGTTGCGACAGACTTGAAAGAAATCCTATGAGAATACTCGACTGCAAGTCTCCTGTCTGCTCAGAAATTGCCGCAAAAGCACCGGTTGTGCTGGATTACCTTTGTGATGATTGCCGCGAGCATTTTGAGCAGGTTAAGGCTCATCTTACAGCAGCCGGCATTGAATATACTGTTAATCCCCATATCGTTAGAGGACTTGATTATTATACCCGAACTGTTTTCGAATTTGTTTCGGGCGATATCGGCGCGCAGTCAACCGTTTGCGGCGGCGGTAGGTATGACGGTCTTGTTTCGCAAATGGGCGGCCCGAGTGTGCCGTCATTAGGCTTTGGTATGGGACTTGAAAGACTTATGATGGTGCTCGAAAATCAGGGCACAGAGCTTCCTTTGGCTCCTACCTGCGACCTTTATATCGCAACTATGGGCGAAAAGGCAGGAATCAAGGCTTTTCAGATTTGTTCCGAGCTTCGTGAAGAGGGATATTCAGCAGAGACGGATATCTGCGCTAGAGGACTTAAGGCTCAGATGAAGTTTGCAAATAAAATTTCTGCAAAATATTCTTTAGTTTTAGGCGATAATGAAATCGAAAACGGAAAAGCAAAGCTCAAAGATATGGCAGAGGGCACCGAGACTGAAATCAAGCTCGACGAAATTGTTGAAGAATTAGGCGAAGCAATCAGAGCCCAAATTTTTAAAAATATTGCTGAAATAATATAAAAAAGAGGTTTTATAATGGTACTCGACAGATTAAACGGAATAAAGCGTACCGATTATTGCGGAACCCTCACCAAAGCTGCAGAGGGTAAAAATGTTACTGTTGCCGGCTGGGTACAGCGTCAAAGAGACCTTGGCGGTCTTATCTTCGTTGACCTGCGCGACCGTACAGGTATTGTGCAGCTTGCATTTGATGATAATACCGATAAGGCTATTTTTGAAAAAGCAACCGCCTTGCGCTCGGAATTTGTTGTTATGGCGAGCGGAAAGGTAAGAATCCGTTCTTCTATTAATACCGAAATTCCTACAGGCGAAATTGAAATTGAGGTAGAGGAGCTTAAAATACTCGGCGTTTCTGAAACTCCGCCCTTTGAAATCCTGCCCGAATCAAACGCAAATGAGGAATTGCGCCTTAAATATCGCTATCTTGATTTAAGACGCCCTGATATACAGAAAAATATTCTCCTCAGGCATAAAATCACTAAGGTGACAAGGGATTACTTCGATGATAACGGCTTTATCGAAATAGAAACCCCCACCCTTATTAAATCTACCCCCGAGGGTGCGAGAGACTATCTTGTTCCCTCAAGAATAAAACAGGGCAGTTTTTTTGCTCTGCCTCAGTCCCCTCAGCTTTATAAGCAGTTGCTTATGCTTTCGGGATTTGACAGATATATGCAGATTGCACGTTGCTACCGTGACGAGGACCTCAGAGCAGACCGTCAGCCCGAGTTTACTCAGATTGACCTTGAAATGTCTTTTGTAGAGCCTGAGGATGTATATGCAATTGCCGAGGGTTATGTAAAGCGTCTTTTCAAAGAGGTTTTGGATGTTGAAATCGAAACCCCTCTGCCGAGACTTACCTATACCGAGGCTATGAACAATTACGGTTCTGACAAGCCAGACACCCGCTTTGATATGAAGATTCAGGATTTGTCTGATATTGTCGAAAACTGCGGCTTTGGTGTTTTTGCAGATACTGTTAAAAACGGCGGTACTGTCCGCGCTATTACCGCTAAAAATGCGGCAGGCGTTTATACAAGAAAAGAGATTGATAAGCTTACCGAAGAGGCTAAGGGCATCGGCGCTAAGGGACTTGCATTTATCCGTTGGAGCGAGGATGCGCCAACCTGTTCCTTTGCAAAGTTTATGACCGAGCAGGAAATGCAGGCTATTTTTGAGCGTACAGGGGCACAAAAGGGCGATGTTGTGCTTATAGTTGCCGACCGCAAAAAGACTGTTTTATCAGTGCTCGGCGCATTAAGACTTACTGTTGCTAAAAAGCTTGATATTATCCCTGATAAGTTTAATTTCCTCTGGATAACTGAATTCCCGTTCTTTGAATATAACGAGGAAACAGGCAACTGGGATGCAATGCACCATCCATTTACCTCTCCTCTTGACGAGTGTATTCAGTATCTTGAAACAAACCCCGAAAAGGTTTTTGCCAAAGCTTATGATTTGGTGCTTAACGGTGTTGAATTATCAAGCGGTTCTATAAGAATTACCGACCCAGAGCTTCAGGGCAAAATGTTCAAGGCGCTCGGACTTTCGGATGAAGAGGCTCACGAGAAATTCGGCTTCCTTACAGATGCATTTAAGTATGGTGCTCCTCCGCACGGCGGAATGGGTATCGGTCTTGACCGACTTGTAATGCTGATGTGCGGTTGCGATTCGCTAAGAGACGTTATCGCATTCCCGAAGGTTTCAAATTCGAGCGAATTGATGTCAGGCGCTCCTGCAGAGGTTGACGAAATTCAACTTAGAGACCTTTCAATAGGTATTATAAAAGAGGATAAATAATAAAAAAGCGACCAATGGGAGACACTTCATAAAGAAGTGCGCTCCCATTTTCTTTTTTATAAAAAAGGCACTTTCAAATCAAAAGTATCATAGTGGGTTACGCACTTTCAAAAAGTGCGTAACGAGAGTTAATACTTTAATTTACCTATCTCAAAAAACAAATTGTGATATTGTGAGACAGGTCTCACAGTTTTATTTTGCCTGATGGCAAAGTGATATTAAAACCTACGGTTTTAGTGATATTTTATTCTCCCATAAACTGCCGAAGGCAATATCACTTGGACGTTAGTCCAAATATAACTGCGAAGCAATATCACTCGCCTCAAGGCGAATAAAACTGAGGCACCTTCCTTACGGAGGGTGCCTCATTGGTCGCTTTTTTAATTTGCAATTCATAATTTGCGGCAGACAAATAAATATGCCTGCCGTAGGTTTGTTTGTGTAGCAACAACCAGAAAAAACTTTTTCTACAATTATGATAACACAAAATTGTGTTATTGTCAACACGATTTTGTGTTTTTGGGTAAAATAATTGCAGAGGTGATAGTTTTGAGATATTTTTATCAAAGAGTTCGCGATTTAAGAGAAGACAGTGATAAAACGCAGGCGCAAATAGCAAAAGTTTTAAATACTCATACGACACAGTACCGTCGCTGGGAAACAGGAGAAACCGAAATTCCAACTCATAAAGTAATAGAACTGTGTAAATATTATAATGTATCTGCCGACTATATTTTAGGAATAAAAAATGAAAACTAATTTCATATTTATGTTTTTATATTAAAAGTACATCCCGCAAAAATGCATCAAATCAACGGGACATTGAGGTCACCGTCTATTTCAAATATAATTCTTCGCTAAACATTATTTTATTGCTCTTGCATTTTTCTATAAAAGGGATATAATTAATAAAGATTAAAATTTGAAAAAGAAAGGTAGTCTTTTAAATGTCTCAGCAAAATTCTCAGGGCTGTTCGGGAAATTGCTCGTCCTGCTCATCAAACTGTGCGGACAGAAAGGCCGAAAGCCTGCTTGTTCCTACAGGGGAATACAATAATATTAAGCATGTTATAGGTATTGTCAGCGGAAAAGGCGGCGTAGGTAAATCTATGGTCACCTCTATGCTCGCAGTTCTTATGCAGAGAAAGGGCTATAAGGTAGGTATTCTCGATGCCGATATTACAGGCCCGTCTATTCCGAAAACCTTCGGTATAAATTCCCGTGCAATGCAAAACGAAATCGGTATTTTACCTGCCGAAACAAAGACAGGTATTAAGCTTATGTCCGTAAACCTTATGCTTGCTGAAAAGGAAGCTCCCGTATTATGGAGAGGTCCCGTTATAGCAGGGGCTGTAAAGCAGTTCTGGACAGATGTTGTTTGGGGAGACCTTGATTATCTATTTGTCGACTGTCCTCCGGGAACAGGGGATGTACCGCTTACCGTTTTCCAGAGCTTACCGCTTGACGGAGCAGTTATTGTGACCTCGCCTCAGGACCTCGTTTCGATGATTGTTAAAAAAGCATATAATATGGCAGATCTTATGAAAATTCCCGTTCTTGGAATTGTTGAAAATATGAGCTATGTTGTTTGTCCTGATTGCGGAAAAAGCTTTAATATTTTCGGATCTGGCAGTGAAAGTGTTGCTGAAGAGCTTAATCTTCCCTTGCTTGGAAAAATGCCGATTGATACATCTCTCGCTCAGATGGTTGATAACGGATCTTTCGAGCATTTTACTGCCGATTATCTCGAAGCTGCCGCAAATGAAATTGAAAAACAAACCAACAAAAACTAAAATTTTTACCGCTGATTTAAAATCAGCGGTATTTTTTTATAGCTTTATTTCATAATCAAAGACGGTTATCCTATCTGCCTCTTTTTCAATAGCACTACGGTATTCTCCAAAGCCGACAAGTCTTATCCCCTCATAGGCTTTAAAAATGCCGTACACCCCAAAAATAAGGCAAAATATTATAACTGAGGTTATATACACGGTTCTCAAAAATATTTTTATACTCTTTTTTATATTAATCAATCCTCTATATTTTGTTTAAAAGTTCTGCGAGACAGTTTCCTACAAGCTGAGCCGAATAGCAAGCCTCTTCTAAAGTATTTGCATCTGTGCCGAACTCAATAAGCATTGAACCATTGGTCAGGCTTTCGTTATAATTTTTTGACATTAAGCTTAAAGGTCTGGCTAAAGTCGGGTATTTTTTCTCAAATATCTGCTGAAGCCTTACTGCAAGCTTTAAATTTTCTTTGTAATTTGTAAAATTAGTAACCGTTCCGCTTTGCGATCCCATAACAAGCATCACCTGAGCCGCTTTTTTGCCGTCTATTTCAGTAACTAATTTAACCTTATCGCTTTTTCCTGAGGTCACAGCATCACGGTGCAGGTCTAAAACTACCTTTATAGTCGGATATTTCTTTAAATATGAGGTTATTGTTTTTGCGGCACGGGTATAGCTTCCGCTGTACTGAGGATAATCGTGCTGAGTTTTATCATGAATAGTTTTAATTCCCGCTTTGTTTAACTTTTCAGCAACTATCTCCCCGATTTTAGCCATATTTTTTGAATTATCGATAGTTCTTGATTTAAAATTCTCTGTATAATAATCAGTTTTTTCTGTCATAAAGGTTTCGGTCGTATGAGTATGAATTATAAGCACCTGAGGGGATTCGTTTTGCTCTATTTCAAAGCTCAGTTTTTCTTCTAAAAGGCTTTTTATACTGATATCAAGCTCTGTATTATTTTTCATATAAACCTTGTTGTAGGCAAGAGGCGCTGAATAGGGAGAAATATACTGCGAAAGGATTTTTCCCTTTACCGCATCAGCAGAAACCGGAGATGATTGCGCCTTATTTTCTTCTTTTTCGGTTTTTCCCTCGGTCTTTTCCTGCTCTTTTTGATTATTTTCCTCTGCTTTTTCTTCTTTCTTAGCAGCCTCTTTTTCCGCTTGCTCTTCTATAAAAAGAGGCATATCGGTTATTTCATTTTTAGTATTAATTGGGGTTATAATTCTTGCCCCGTTATAAAATATTACCGTAAGGCAGCAAATACAGGCTGTTATAAATCTTAATAAAGCTCCTTTATTCATTTCTTTTTCCCCCCTCACAAAGCTTATGCGGGGGTTTCTTTTTTTATACCAATGCCTTTAATATTTCTCGGTCTAAATCAGGCTGTAAAGCCTCGTTTAAAGCGGATGCTAAAATTTCGCTTATTCTATGGCATAAAAGGTCATTATCCTTTGGGGTGACAATCATTTCTTCCCCTATTTCAGGCTCGGTTTTGCAAAGCTCGAATGCAAGGTTTTCTGCAGTCATAACAGTCGGCACACCCATAGCTATCACAGGCACTTTAAGGGTTTTAAAGCTTATTTCCTTTCTTGAGTTTTTAACCCCCGAACCGGGAGAAATTCCGCCGTTTGATATCTGAACCGTTCTGAAAATTCTTTTTATACTTGCACTCGCAAGAGCATCTATTACTATTACCGCATCAGGCTTTATTTTTTTTACCATCGTCTCTATATATTCGCCTGTTTCAAGACCTGTTTTTCCTAAAACATTCGGCACTAAAACGCTGACACTTTTGAGCTTTGAAAGTCCTATACTTTCAGCAAATTCTCCCATAATATGCCTTGTTGCAAGAATTTTTTCCGCAGTCAGGGGACCTATCGAATCGGGGGTTATTTCCCTGTTTCCAAGACCTATCACAAAAAAGCTTTTCCAAGACTTTTCTAAAAATGAAGAAAGCTGATTTTTTATATCGCTTTCTAGTTCTTCATAGTCGGTTATTTTATCCAGTCCTTCAAACGAAATTGTTATACTTTTTTTATCCTCTTCTCTTATTTCAAAAATCTGAATTTTTTCGTTTTTGAGCACCTTTTCAGTCCCATTTTTTTGCTCTATTGCAAGGTCTGTCCTCAGCGACATTTTAACCCCTCTTTTTTAAAATTTTTTACCCTTTTTTAAGGTGTTCAAAATTATTAAATTTTATTCACTTTTTTAGCTTTTTAAAGTTGAAAAAATTGTAAATATATGCTATACTAATTAAGATTATAAATAATAGTATATTATATATATAAAGGTGGTTTACATAATGCCTGTCAGTTCTATTGAAGATGTTTGGGTTTTAATATGCGAAGAATGTAAAACTATGATAAGCCAAACCGCGTTTGACTGCTTCTTTAAGGATATGAAGCCTGTTTCCTTTTCGGAAAAAGAATTTGTTATCTCGGTTAATGATGAATATGCCCGCGAAATTATAGAGCAGACATATTACGATATAGTTAAAATTGCGCTCAAGGGCGTTTTTGGAATAGATATAGAGCCAAAGTTCATTTATGAGGACGATGAGGAAAAAATCATAAACGCTGAGCAGTTCAGCGAGGGACTCACCTTTGAGGATTTCTTCACATTCGATAATTTTATTGTCGGCTCGACAAACCGCTTTGCCCATGCGGCATCATTTGCGGTTGCGGATAATCCGAGGATAACCTATAACCCGCTTGTTATTTACGGACCGTCGGGAGTTGGTAAAACCCACCTGATGCTTGCAATAAAAAATCACTTAAAGAAAAAATTTCAGTTCAAGAGAATTGAATACACAAGAAGTGAGGATTTCACCAATCAGCTAATCAGAGCTTTGCAGGATGGTAAACTCGGTCTTGGAACTATTGACGATTTCAGAAATAAATACCGCAATATTGATGTTTTGCTTATCGACGATATTCACTTTATTGCAGGAAAAGAGCAAACTCAGGAAGAGTTCTTTAATACCTTTAATACCCTGCAGCAGCAAAACAAGCAAATCGTTGTAACTTTGGACCGTCCTCCGAGAGAGGTTAAAACTCTTGATGACCGTATTCGTTCCCGTCTTGAAAGCGGTCTTTTTGCTGATATAACCCCTCCCGATTTTGAGACAAGGGTTGGAATAGTTATCAAAAAGGCAGAGCAATGCGGAATAGAGCTTAACGAAAATTTGGTTTATTATATTGCTGAGCACATAAAGGTCAATACCCGTCAGCTAGAGGGCGTTGTAAAAAAATTGCAGGCTTATATTTCTATTCAAAATAAAATTCCTACCATTTCTACCGTTCAGGGCTTTATAAGAGATGTCATAAACGATACTCAGCCTGAACCTATAAAGGTTGAAACAATTATTTCAGAGGTTGCCCGTACCTATAATGTTTCCGAAGAGGATATTTTGTCTAACAGAAAAACTGCAAATTTGGTGCTTGCCCGTCAGACAGCAATGTATATTGCAAGAAAGACAACCGATTTATCCTTTAAGGCTATTGGAGAAAGCTTTGGCAAGGACCATACAACTGTGCTTTACAATGTTAACCGAATAGAAGAATTTTTAAAAGACAAGCCCTATCAGAGAGAGCTTGTTGAAGATATAATTAAAAATCTTCAAAGCAACAATTCAAATAACTTTTAAGTTATCCACTTTTTCCACCTTAATTAACAGTAAAGTTATTAAATTTACATGTTAATAACTTTTTAGGGTTATTTTATCAAATTTTAATCAAAGCGGTTATTAACAGCGAAAAGCAAGTATTTATGCTATCCTATACCACTTATCCACCGTTTTAACCGCCCTTATTATTACTGTTATATTTTAATTTTTTTATAAGACAAAAATTTCAAAAAAGAAAGGATTTCTCTATAATGATTTTTACTGTTGAGAGAACTAAGCTTTTAGATGCTGTTTCAAAGCTACAAAGAGTTGTAGGAGCAAAGACTTCTATGCCTGTTTTAGAGGGAATTTTAATTTCTGCTGAGCAGGGCAAAATTACCCTTATCTCGTATAACCTTGAAATGGGAATGAAAAAGGAAATCTATGCTAAATGCGATGAAGAGGGAGATATAGTAATAAATGCCCGCTTACTTGCTGATATTTTAAGAAGAATGAACGGTCTTCAGGTTGAAATAAAAGCAGATGACCGTCTCAACTGCAATATTAAATGCGGCGAGGCTACATTTGATATTATGGGTATGGCAGCAACTGATTTTCCCGAGATGCCGTCAGTTAATCAAAATCTCAATTTTTCACTTAACTCAAATGTTCTCAACGATATGGTAAGAGGAACTTTATTTGCTGCGGCTCAAAATGAGGGAGCAAAACCGATTTTGACAGGTATAAATTTATCTGTTACAGACGGGGAACTGCAGTTTGTTGCAATAGACGGATACAGACTTGCTATCAGAAGACAAAAGGTTGATATTTCTAAGGATATTAACTTTACAATTTCTTCAAAAGCTTTAGGCGAAGCAGTAAAGCTTATTGATGAAGAAACCGAAGAGGCAGAAATTAGCGTCGGGGATAGACTTATTTGCTTTAATATAAGCGGATATTCATTTATTTCCCGTCTTTTAGAGGGAGATTTCGTAAATTACCAGAAAACTATTCCCTCTGAATATAAGCAAAGAGTAGTTATCAACACAAGAGAGCTTATTAATACTATTGAACGTGTTTCTCTTCTTATAAGCGAATCTTTTTCAACACCTGTAAGATGCTATTTTAATGAGCTTAATGTTGTTTTCACCTGCGCTACCTCTATGGGAAGAGCAACCGAAACCTTTAATACTAAATTAGAGGGAGAAAAATTTGAAATAGGTCTTAACAGCCGTTATCTTTTAGAGGCATTAAAGGCTTGCGAGCACGAAAATGTTCAGATTTTGTTTAACGGACCTAATACAGGCGTGCTTATCTGCCCTGTTGAGGGAAATGAATTTAAATATATGATAATGCCAATGAGGTTAAAATAATGGACTTTTGCGAAATTGCTATAAAAGAGGATTTTATAAGGCTTGACAGCGCAATGAAACTCGGAAACCTGGTTGTAACAGGGGGCCACGCTAAAATAGTTATCCAAAACGGTGAGGTTAAGGTTAATGGCGAGGTTTGCACAATGAGAGGCAAAAAGCTTCATAAAGGCGATAAGGTTGAATTTGAAAACAACGGAATTGTTATAGTATGATAGTTAAAAGTCTTAAACTTTTCAATTTCAGAAATATTGAAAGTATTGAGCTTTGCCCAAGTGATGGTATGAATGTTATCTGCGGGGAAAATGCTCAGGGAAAAACAAATATACTAGAGGCAATTTGGCTCTTTACAGGAGCAAAAAGCTTTAGAAATGCTAAGGACAGAGAATTTGTCAAATTTAATGAGGATTTTGCTCTTTTAGAATTTGAATTTATTTCTGAAGAAATAGAAAAGGAAGCAAAAATAAAAATTCAGGAAAAAAGAGAAATCTTTTTAAATGAAAATAAACTCAAATCCCCATCTTTGATTGCTGGAAATTTTAATGCTATTGTTTTTTCTCCTGTTGATTTAAGAATAGTTACCGACGGGCCGAGTATAAGAAGAAAATTCTTAGATACGGCGATTGGACAAATTTATCCCGCTTATATAGAAATGCTAAAAAAATATACAAGAGCGGTTGTGCAGAGGAACAGTATTATAAAAGATTATAAATACGATTCAACTTTAAGTTTTATGTTGGATTCCTTTGAAGAAGAAATAGCAGTCTTAGGTGAAAGAATAATAACCTTAAGAGAAAAATATATAGAAAAATTAAATTTTTTCCTGCCAGATATTTATAAGGGATTATCGGGAGGAAAAGAAAGCCTTTCTACCGTTTATATAAAAACATCTGAAAACTTAAAAGAAGATTTAAAAAACAAAAGAAAAGAAGATATGTTTTCGGGGGTTACTTCTGTCGGTCCGCACAGGGATGATATAGAATTTAAAATAAATGAAATTTTTGCAAGAACTTATGCTTCACAAGGGCAAAAACGCAGTGTTGCGTTAGCATTAAAACTTGCTGAAGCAGAGGTTATAAGAAAAAATGTCGGGGAATGTCCGGTCTTCCTGCTAGATGATGTTATGAGTGAGCTGGACCCCGAAAGGCAAAATTTTATTTTAAATCATATAAAAGATATGCAGGTATTTTTGACCTGCTGTGACCCCGATAATGTTAAAAATTTAAAGGCGGGAAAAATTTTTACCGTGAAGGACGGTGCGCTTTTATAATGTATATCCACTTAGGACAGGAAAAGGTTGTTAAAACAGACGAGGTTATAGGAATATTTGACCTTGAAAGTACAACCGTTTCAAAAAGAACAAGGGATTTTTTAACTAAGGCAGAAAAAAAAGGCGAGGTTGTGACAGTTTCATACGAGCTTCCAAAATCCTTTGTTATCTGCTCTAAAAAGGGTGAAAAGAAATCAACAGTTTATATTTCTCAGCTTTCTTCTTCAACCCTTAATAAGAGGTCAGGAATGATACTTAACAGCGAACGCTGATAAAAAATAAAAAATAAAATTTTCGTAAGGGGTAGAATCCAAAAAACGGAAAGGAAAAAAATTTTATGAGTAATGAAATTAAAGCACCTGTAACAGAAAATTATGACGAAAATTCCATACAGGTACTGGAAGGTCTTGAGGCGGTAAGAAAACGCCCTGGTATGTATATCGGTTCAACAGGAGAAAGAGGTCTCCACCATCTGGTTTATGAGATAGTGGATAACGCTATCGACGAAGCTTTGGCGGGATATTGCGATAAAATCCTCGTTGAACTTCTTGATGACGGTATTATAAGAGTTACTGATAACGGACGTGGTATACCTGTAGGTATTAACCCTCAAAAAGGTATTCCTACCGTTACTGTTGTTTTCACTATTCTTCATGCCGGCGGTAAATTCGGCGGAGGCGGATATAAGGTTTCCGGCGGACTTCATGGTGTTGGTGCATCGGTTGTTAATGCGCTGTCTACTTGGCTTGAGGTTGAGGTTAAGGACGGTACCCATATTTATAGAGAAAGATATGAAAAGGGTGTTGTTGCAAAGAAGCTTGAGGTAATAGGTGATACCAATGAAACAGGAACTACCGTTACCTTTAAACCTGACCCCTCTATTTTCACCGATACTACCCGTTATGATTATGATATTTTGCTTCAGAGACTCAGAGAGCAGGCTTTCCTTAATGCAGGAATAAGAGTTGTTATTGAGGATAAGAGAACAGACGCTGACCAGCCGGACAGAAAAGATGATTTCTGCTACGAGGGCGGTATTAAATCCTATGTTGAGTTCCTACTTGAGGGAATGAAGAAGGATAAAATAAACAAAGAAATAATTTATTGCAGTGCAACAGACGGGGACAGTACCGCAGAAATTGCCCTTACTTGGTCTACTGCTTATGATAATAAGGTTATTTCCTTTGCTAATACTCTCCATACTATCGACGGCGGTACTCATGAGCAGGGATTCAGACAAAGTCTTGCAAACGTTGTTAATAAATATGCCTTTGATTTTAAGAAATTAAAAGAGGGTAATGCTAGACTTAAGGGTGATGATATCCTTGAGGGTGTTGTTGCGGTTGTATCAGTTAAGCTTGCAGATGCTCAGTTTGAAAGTCAGACCAAGGCAAAGCTCGGTAATACCGCAATCGGTAAATTAGTAAGAGACCTTGTTAATGAAAAATTATATCAGTATTTAGAAGAAAATCCTGATGATGCAAAAACTATTATTGATAAGGCAATTGCTGCATCAAATGCTCGAGAGGCTGCTCAAAAAGCAAGAGATGCTTCAAGAAATAAGGCAGGTATCGGCGGAAAAACCAGAATGCCTGAAAAACTAAAAGATTGTATTTCCGACGACCCGACTAAGACTGAAATATTCATCGTCGAGGGAGATAGTGCAGGCGGTTCTGCAGTTGAGGGAAGAAACAGTACCTATCAGGCTATTTTACCGCTTTGGGGTAAAATGCTTAATGTAGAAAAAGCAAGGGTTGATAAGGTTTACGGAAATGATAAATTAACCCCTGTTATTGTAGCTCTCGGTACAGGTATTGCAGAAAACTTTGATATAAATAAATTAAGATACGATAAAATTGTTATTATGGCCGATGCCGACGTTGACGGAAGCCATATCAGAACTCTTTTGCTTACATTCTTCTTCCGCTATATGCCTGAGCTTATAGAAACAGGTCATATTTATCTTGCTCAGCCTCCACTTTACCGTGTTGCTAAGGGTAAGAGATACTTTGATGCTTTTACAGATGAAGAAAGAGATAAGTTTATTGAAGAACTCGGCGGTAATGTTGATGTTCAGCGATATAAGGGTCTTGGTGAGATGAATCCTGAGCAGTTATGGGAGACTACATTGGACCCCGAGAGAAGAACAATGCTTAAGGTTACTATGGCCGATGCCGCTCTTGCTGATGAAACCTTTACAATTCTTATGGGTGAAGAGGTTGAGCCGAGAAGAAAGTTTATAGAAGAAAACGCAATTTATGCGACCGACTTGGATATTTAAGGAAAGGGGAATAGAAAATGGCTACACAGGAAAAGGTTTATTGGCCGAGTGATGAAGAAACTAACATTCTGCCGGTAGAAATTGTTGATGAAGTTAAGCAAAGTATGCTTCAGTATTCTATGAGCGTACTTGTAGGCCGTGCTATCCCCGATGTGAGGGATGGATTAAAGCCTGTTCACAGAAGAATTCTTTATACAATGTACGAAAACGGACTGACCCCTGACAAGGCATACAGAAAGTGCGCCGATACAGTAGGTTCGGTTCTTGGTCGTTATCATCCCCACGGTGATGCTTCTGTTTATGATGCAATGGTTCGTATGGCTCAGGATTTCTCACTCAGATATCCTCTTATCGACGGTCACGGAAACTTTGGTAATATAGACGGCTATCCCGCCGCTGCTTACCGTTATACAGAGTCAAGAATGAATAGACTTTCTCTTCATATGCTTGATGATATTGATAAGGAAACGGTTGATTTTAATCCTAACTATGATAACCGTTTGCAGGAGCCTGAGGTTTTACCTGTAAGATTTCCTCAGCTTTTGGTTAACGGCTCATCGGGTATAGCAGTAGGTATGGCTACCGAAATTCCGCCTCATAATCTCGGCGAGGTTATAGACGGTATGTGCTGTCTTATTGATAACCCCGAGGCAGATTTGCAGGAAATATGCCAGTATATTAAGGGTCCTGACTTCCCGACCGGAGGTATTATTATGGGCAGAAGCGGAATAAGAGCCGCTTATGCTACGGGTAAGGGTAAAATCCTTGTTCGAGGAAAAGCCGAGATTGAAGAAACTAAAAACGGCAAATTCCGCATAATTATTACCGAAATTCCATATAAGGTTAAAAAGCAGGAGCTTGTTAAGAATATTTATGATTTAGCGGCAGATAAGCGAATTGAGGGAATAGACGATGTTGTAGACTATTCTTCAAAGCGAGACGGCGGTATAAAAATTATAGTTGACCTTAAACGCGATGCAAATCCGCAGGTTGTACTCAATAAGCTTTACCGTTATACTGCTTTGCAGTCTACCTTTGGCGCAATTTTGCTTGCAATAGTTAACGGCAAGCCTCAGGTTTTAACCCTCAAAGAAATGCTGCAGAATTGCATTGACTTCCAGTGCGATATTATAACTCGAAGAACTGCTTATGATAAGAGAAAAGCAGAAGAAAGAGCCCATATTTTAAAGGGCTTGAAGATTGCGCTTGATTTTATTGATGAAGTTATTTCAATTATCCGTAACAGTAAAACTATACCTGAAAGTAAAGAGGCTCTATCTGAGAGATTCGGTCTTGATGATATTCAGACTACCGCTATCGTTCAGATGCAGCTCGGTAAACTTGCCGGTCTTGAAAAACAGAAAATTCTTGACGAATTGCAGGAAAAACTTGATTTTATCAAAGAATGCGAAGAAATTCTTGCAAGCCACGAAAGAATTTTAGATATAGTTAAAACAGAGGCTTTAAATCTTCGTGATAAGTTTTCTGATGACCGCAGAACTGAAATTACCGATGTTGCAGGTGAGGTTGATATAGAAGACCTTATCCCCGAAGAGGAATGTGTTCTTACAAAAACTGTTAACGGCTATATTAAGAGACTTCCTGCTGATACCTATAATGTTCAGCACCGAGGAGGCAGAGGTATAACAGGTATGACCACCCGTGAAGAGGATGCAGTTGAAAATATGTTTGTCTGCTCGTCTCACGATTATATTATGCTGTTCTCTAACCTTGGCAGAATGTATAGAATAAAGGCTTATGAAATTCCTGAGGGCAGCCGTACAGGCAAGGGTATGAACCTTGTTAATATTCTTCCCTTAATGCCGGAGGAAAAGATTACAATTATCTTGCCGGCAAGCGAGCTTGACGAAGAAAAGTATATCGCAATGGTCACCAAGAAGGGTACTATTAAGAGAACTAAGGTTTCAGAGTTTAGAAATACAAGAAAGAGCGGTATTATCGCAATTTCTATTGATGAAGATGATGAACTCGGCTTTGTTCGTATGACCGACGGCAATCAAAATATATTTATTGCTACCAGAGACGGTCTCGCTATCCAGTTTAAGGAAAATGATGTTCGTGCGATGGGTAGAAATGCGCGCGGTGTAAGAGCAATTAATATGCGTGAGGGCGATAGTGTTATAGATATGGCTATCACCGACGAAAATACTAAGATTTTGACCGTTACCGAAACGGGCTACGGCAGAATAAGCAGCATTGAAGATTACCGTCTGCAGTCAAGAGGCGGTAAGGGTCTCATGAACTACCGTACCGAAAAATACGGAAAGGTTGCGGCAACTATACCTGTTACCGATAATGATGATATTATAATGATAGCATCAAACGGTATAATCATTCGTATTTTCAGCGGAGATATCTCTACCTTTGCAAGACCTGCAAAGGGTGTAAGAGTAATGCGAGTAGCAGAGGGAGAAAGAATCCTTTCTGTAGCTCTTACTGAGCATAATGAGGATGAGGTTACTGAAAAGCCCGAAGAGGCTGATGCCGATGCAGGCACAGTTGAGGCAGAAGAAATAACTCCGGTTGAAGAAACTTCTGAGGAATAAAGCGGCAAAAACCCGAGATAAAATTATTTTATCTCGGGTATATTCTCTTGAAAGCAGGTGAAAAGGCTTTAATTAAGCCCTTTTATGCAGGAAAACAATTTTTATGAAGAAAAAGGATTTGAGGAAGAAAAAGTTGATACTTTAGAGCAGGAAGAAATAAAAGAAACTGAGGCTGAGCAGGTTATATATAATACCGTAAACCGACAGTATGCTTTTATTCCTGCAGGACTTACCCCTGAAACCTACGAGGAAAAGAAGAAAATTAAAAAGGGAGCGAATATTGTCGGCTCGATGTTGCTTTCCTTTTTCGCTTTTATTTTAATTTTTAATCTTTTAACATTGGCTTTAAACTACGGTTTTTCAGGTTATAAAAGCTTTAAAGATATTATTTTGGATCCTGCTGTAAATCAGTTTACCCAGATAATTCTATCTATGTCTTTATTTACTCTTCCCTTTATTTTTATTGCGAAAATATCGGATAACCGAATAAGTGAGCTCATAAGTCTTAAAAAACCCGAGAAGAAAAGCTTTTTACCCTTGTTTTTATTTGGTGTTGCGGCTTGTTCTTTTGCAAATATTGCGGTTTCCTATGCAGGGGAGATATTCAAAAAATTCGGTATAAATTATAATGTTGATTACGGTGACAACCCCAAGGGAATTTTTGGTTTCTTGCTCTCGGTTATAGCAACTGCGATTGTTCCCGCTTTGGCAGAGGAATTTGCTTTCAGAGGCGTAATAATGGGATTATTGCGCCGTTTTGGGGATGGCTTTGCAGTTATGACAAGTGCAATTTTATTTGGAATTCTGCACGGTAATTTTGAGCAGATGCCTTTTGCCTTTTTAGTAGGATTGGCACTTGGATTTATTGCGATAAAAAGCGGCTCTGTTTGGACAGCGGTAGCAGTACATTTCTTTAATAACTTAATTTCTGTTTTAATAGATTTCGCGTTTTCAGGCATTTCTGTAAGTATACAGAATGTCATTTATACTCTTTTCCTTATTTTTACTATGCTTTTGGGACTTTTTGCGCTGACAAGGCTTAAAAACTGCGATAATATGTACAGTTTTGAGCCGTCAGATATGGAAAGTACGGAAAAGCAGAAATATAAGTGGTTTTTCTTATCACCAACAATTATCATTTTTATTATAATCTTCGTTTTAGAGTCTTTGGCTTTTTTTGTGGTTTAAGGAGGTAGCAAAATGGCAGTAGCAACAGGTACTATTTTAATTTTTGCCGTAATTGGCGGTATTTCAGGTATAATCGGACTGGTATTTTATATTTTGCAGGCAATAGGTATTTATAAAATGGCAAATTCACTTGGAATTGCTTATCCTTGGATTTCATTTATTCCTGTTGCAAATTCGTATACTTTCGGAAAGGTTGCAAGCAGATATATAAAAAGAGACGGGTCAGCCTCTGCAAAATTCGAAATTTGGCTTTTAGTTCTTCAAATTCTGATGACAATAACTGCAATTTTGCTTGTTATAACAGCTATTATTGCAATTGTTTCAATAGTAGGTTTTGCAGATGCGGCGATACTGGATGATTCTGCGATGACGCTTAGTATGTTCTCATCCTTTATCCCTGTAATAATTCTCTATGTTGTGACCTTTGGATTAGCTTTGGCTTACAATATAATTTATTATGTAGCCTTATGGCGTATCTTCTCAATTTTCTCTGCCGATAATGCCACCATTTTTACAGTTTTATCTGTATTATTTAATATATTACCGCCGATTTTCCTTTTTGTTATAAGAAATTCAAACCCTACTGTTACATATGATCAGCGAATGGGTTTTGAAGAACTGTAAAGTTTATGGATAAAGCATTTATGCAAAGAGCAATTGCTCTTGCAAAAAAAGCCGCCGCCGAGGATGAGATACCTGTTGGGGCGGTAATAGTTAAAGAAGGTAAAATTATAGCCGAGGGCAGAAATATGCGCGAGCAAAAGCAAAATGCCTTGTCTCACGCGGAAATTGAAGCTATTAATAATGCTTGTAAGGAGCTTAAAAGCTGGCGGCTGGACGATTGCGAGCTTTATGTAACCTTAGAGCCCTGCCCGATGTGTACAGGGGCAATTATAAATTCTCGTATAAAAACATTAATCTTTGGGGCTTATGATAGTAAGGCTGGAAGTGTTGACAGTGTTGTAAATCTATGCGATTATCCTTATAATCATAAGGTAGAGGTTTATGGCGGAATTTGTGAGGACGAATGTCTTAGCATTTTAAAAGAATTTTTCGAAAATTTGAGGAAAAAATAAAAACTTGACAAATAAATGTCTTAGTGTTATAATTTTCCTCGCAATAGGGAGCTTGATGAAACTCAGGCTGAGAGGAAGTCCGTTTTATACTATGACTTCGACCTTTGGCTTAATGCCAAGACCTGATGCGGATAATGCCGCCGTAGGGAAATACGATTTAAAAGTATTGCCGCAGGTGTATTGCCTGCGGCTTTTCTGTTATCCGGAGAACAGAAATCGCTACAAAAAGGTAGATTGCTAATTTCTTTTTAAAAAAGGAGTAGTAAAAAAATGGAAAGAAAAAAACAACTTTACAAAATCTGCGAATGTGCTGTATTTGTAGCACTATCACTGGCTTTAATGCCGTTTGAAATCCCCGGTCCTGCTTTTGGCGGAGATATTGACCTTGTTATGATACCGCTTTTCATCCTTTCTTATAGAAACGGTTGGAAATACGGAATACTTAGCGGTGCGGTTTTCGGTTTGCTTAAATGCATTATAGGAGGCGGTATCGGTTGGGGTCTGCCATCAATTTTGCTTGATTATGTTTTAGCCTATGCGGCAGTAGGTTTTGCAGGATTTTTCAAAGAAAAGTTCTGGGCAGTAGAATTATCAACCTTTATAGGCTGTTTTGCAAGATTTATAATTCATTTTATAAGCGGTGTCACTATTTATATGATAACTGCGCCGACCGAGGTTGCAGGAATGACCTTTGCAAACCCTGTTTTATATTCAATAGTTTATAATATGTTCTATATGCTGCCTAATACAGTAATCGCTATTGCTGTCATGGCTCTGCTGAGATATCCGCTCAAGAGATTGAAGAAAATAGCATAAAAAATTCCCGTTACAGTTTTTACTGTAACGGGATATCTTTTGTGTTCGCTTAACCTAATATTACAATACCTGCGATAACAAGTGCTATCATTGAATAATGCTTCCAAGACATCTTTTCTTTTAAGAAAATTCTGCTCCATAAAACAGAAATTGCACAGTATGCAGATATTATTACCATTCCGGCAGAGAAATCGCTGAACATAACTGCCATATAGAAGATCTGACCTATAGTTTCACAAAGGCCGCCACAGTAAAGGTATTTATTGCCTTTAAAAACAATATCTTTTTTAACGAATTTGAGCCAGATAAATGCAAATACAGCCAATACGAAGAAAGTAAGCTCAAAAGCCGAATTTGCGGCATAATCGGTAATATCGGTTTTAGCAAAAATCAGCTCATCACCAACTGTACCTAAAGCATCTATAATAAGATAGGATATAGGAAGCAAGAATGCCAGAATACTTTTAGTATATTTGCGGTTGGCTTTTTCCTGCCTTGCTTTTTTTATTTCTTCGTCCTCTTTTTGTTCAACAAAGCCTAATGCAATAATACCAACTGTTATCATAACTATACCTATAATGGTTGTAGCGGTGATATCCTTGGTAGAGAATATTCCGAAAACAAGGCATAAAAGGAAAGCAAGCGCTCCGGATGAATTGCAAATCGGGGAAGAAATAGAAAGCTCGATATAGCGAAGACCGATGTAGCCTAAAACCATTGCAAATATATAAAGTCCGGCAACAGGCAGATAATTTATAAAATCAATGAATTTAAAATCTGTGTAGAAAAGACTTGCAACTATCTTATGTACTCCGTCAACCCCTACCGTATTATCAATTATCACCCCGCCTAAAAGGGTAATAAAGAAATGAATACCCATAATAAGTCCAACAGCGAAAACCACTTTCCAGTGACTGTTTTTATCCTGCTCTTTGGTTCCCATTTTTGAGAACAAATCCGAGCCGCTCCAACAAAGCAGAGCAGCTATTGAAAGAAAATAATATAGCATTTTTTATCATAGCCTCTCTTTTTTATGTCTGGCAGCATTCGTGCTACCAATATATTTAAGGCAGCGTTCGTGCTGGCAATATTTTTAATTTACTATAGTATTATGTAAACCAATTGAGAGGTCGGAGGCGGTCTGCGGCGAAAATGCCTGCTGGGGATTATACTTTTAAGTCTTTTTGTCATATATATAACCTCCTTTAGTTTTTCACCTTTATTTAAAGGAAAATCTCCCTTTATTCACTTGCAAGCTTCTCTGCAAATTCTTTTAATTCCTTATCGCTGAAAAATTCGATTGTTAAAGTTCCTTTGCCTTTGCCTGTCGGTTTTATGTTAACCTTGCGGCGCATCTCATTTCTCAGGGATAATTCAACCTCGCTGTAGAAATTAGGTTTGATTTTTTCTTTTCTTTCCGGTTTTGCGGTTTTCTTAGCCGCTGCTGCCATTCTTTCAAGCTCACGAACAGATGCACCCTCAGCCGCGGCGATAAGCATCTTCTGTCTGAGCGCCTCGTCTTCTACTGCAAGCAAGGCTTTAGCATGACCGGCAGAAATAGTTCCTCGCCTTAAAGCCTCTCTTTCAGCATCGTTAAGGCCAAGCAGTCTTAAAATATTTGTAACCGAGCTACGGCTTTTGCCCATACGCTGAGCAACCTGCTCCTGAGTAAGTGCGAAATCATCAATCAAGGCTTTATATCCGAGCGCTTCTTCAAGAGGGTTTAAATCCTCTCTTTGCAAGTTCTCGATAAGGGCTAACTCCATAAGGGTACGGTCATCTGTATCCTTGATCATTACAGGCACATTTTCAAGCCCAGCCATTCTGCAGGCGCGCCAACGCCTTTCACCTGCAATTATCGTATATCTGCCGTCTAACGTAGGTCTAACCACAATAGGTTGTATAAGACCGTGCGTAGAGATACTATCTGCAAGGTCAGAAAGTGCCTGCTCATCAAAGTCTTTTCTAGGCTGATTGCGGTTAGGTTCAATATCATTTATATTAATATTAACAGCAGAGCCGTTATCGGTTGAGTTTTCATTAAAAAGGGCATCAAGGCCTTTGCCGAGCCCACCTTTTTTTACTGCCATAGCTTTAACCTCTCTTATTCTTCTTTAAAAATTCTTTTGCAAGCGAATTATATGCATCTGCACCCTTTGAACGCTTATCGTAATACTGAATAGGCATACCGTAGCTTGGAGCCTCCGAAAGTCTTACAGCGCGCGGAATCGGGTTTTTATATAGCTTGTCCGCAAAATATTTCTTAATTTCGCTTACTACCTGATGAGTAAGATTAAGTCTACCATCGAACATGGTAAGGACTATTCCCTCAATTTCAAGGGTTGAATTATATAGTCTCTTCACCTGACGGACAGTAGCCATAAGCTGCGAAAGTCCCTCAAGGGCAAAATATTCGCACTGAATCGGTACAAGCACAGTATCGCTCGCATTCAAGGCATTGATAGTGATTAAGCCTAATGACGGCGGGCAGTCAATAAATATGTAATCATACTTTTCTCTTACTCCTGCCAAAGCCATTTTAAGCTGAGCCTCTCTGCGGTCTATTTCGATAAGGTCCACCTCTGCAGCGGCTAGGTCTATCGAGCTTGGTACAACATCAACATTCTTATATTCAGTTTTAATTGCTGCGGTTTCGGCAGTGCCTTTGCCTATAAGCAGTTCGTATGATGTGATTTTACATTCTTTTTTATTTATTCCGTAGCCGCTTGTGGTGTTTCCCTGAGGGTCAGCGTCTACTAAAAGCACCTTTTTGCCTGCAATCCCGATTGCAGCGGCAAGGTTTACGGCGGTTGTGGTTTTACCG
Organism: Acutalibacteraceae bacterium; assembly: GCA_045541175.1. Classification (GTDB taxonomy): domain Bacteria; phylum Bacillota; class Clostridia; order Oscillospirales; family Acutalibacteraceae; genus UBA737. The sequence goes on along the minus strand of JAZQIP010000039.1, from coordinate 75,663 downwards.
ACACCGCCTTTTTGATTGACTATGGAAATGATTTTTCCCATAAAAGGAGCCTCCTGCGCTATAAAATATCTATAAATGTTCCACGTGAAACATTGAATTTAAACTATAGATATATTATATCAGCAGAAGGCTAAAATGTAAAGAAGATAAATTAATGTTTATCTGCGATAAACATTAATGAATAATGAATGATGAAGAATGAAAAATGAATAATTTCGGAGTCGAGCAAAGCTCGACCTATATATCGTCGGCAAAGCCGACACATTATTTATTCATTATTAATTATTCACTATTCACCAATTAATGTTTAGCGTTGCTAAACATTAATTTAGGTTTTATCACCTGGTTTAAAAATTAGTGCCATTATAAATCCAAATAGCACCGAAGCGCTTATTCCTGCTGCGGTAGCAGTAAGACCGCCGCATAGTGCACCGATAAGTCCGTATTGCATAACTGCTTCTTGAACACCTTTTGCAAGGCTATAGCCAAAGCCTGTCAGAGGAACTGTGGCGCCTGCACCTGCGAATTTGACAATCGGCTCATAAACACCTATTGCAGTTAAAAAAACACCTGAAACTACAAACGATACAAGTATTCTTGCGGGAGTCAGCTTGGTAAAATCAATCAAAACCTGACCTATAGTGCAAATAAGACCGCCAACTAAGAAAGCGTATAAGCAATTTAAAAAGATTTCCATAATATGTTCCTTTCAAAAAATAAGAGATGTTCCACGGGGAACATCTCTATTTTTCCTTTAATGCTATTTTTTATACATTCAAATTAAAACAATTTTCAATTTCATTTTTAATAGCTTTATAATCTAAATGACGGATACGGATACTGTCGGCGCCCTCGGAGCAAATAAATAACTTTACTCTGCAGGTTTTTTCGAGTTTATCTGACCAAAAACGTGTGATTTTAATCTGCCCGACCTTAGATTTAGGACAATAAAGCTCGCATGTGCGAAAATGTTTGGTGCTTTTAATATAAATGTTTTTACTTAAGATGATTTCTCCTTTATAGTATTCAAAAAGGCAGATTGATGCATAATAGAAAACCAAAACAAGCAAAGCGGTTGTTATAAAAAGAATAAGACGGTCGAATTCCGAGAAAAACAAAGAAAAAACAATAGAAGAAGCAAGCACTATCGATAGAAAAAACGAGGGCCATAGCAAAAAACGGCTTTTGGTTTTAAAGTTTCTTTTTGGTTTAATTTTTTTGCCCGAAGGAGTGAGAAAAGGGAAATAGCCTGAAAATTTAGTTTTTATTTCTTTATAACCCGCAGAGGGGATAATTATCTGAGATTCGCTCTTGGATTCACCAAAACCGCCGACACTTACCTTTAAAGCATATCTTCGAACTAAAAACATAAGGGGAGACTGAACTATAAGCGCGTTGTTTACCGAGCGTTTTTTGAAAGAGGTGCGCGTACGGATAAAAAATCCGCTTCTTACCTCAAGCTCATCGTCACCGATTAAAAGCCTGAAATTCAAAAATTTAAAAAAGGAATAAATAAAGGAAATTGAGTATGCAAGTAAGAATATAAGCGAAACGGTATTTATAATAGGCGGGAAATAGGTTTCGAGCTTAGAAGAAACATTATTAATTTCATCAAGCAGCATTTCGTTTATACCTATTCCTAAAAGCTTACCAATACGGTTTATTACAGGAACCCCAATAAGTATTCCTGCAAAAGCAGAAGAGGTAGTTGCCGCCATTATAGCAACCTTGAAAGCAGAAAAATTAACTCTGGACGGCTTTTTTTCGCCGTAAAGCAGACGGGAAACCTCTTTTGCGTCCTTTAGACTCAATTTAAACTTAAAATCTGAGCGTCTCTTGGAGCCTGCCTCGGTATTGATATTAAATGTAACAGCACGAAAGAGCATATCCAAAGGATTTTGCTCGGTTTTTACCGAGGAAAGCGAAGAAATTTTTATCTTTGCTTTTTTTCTGAAAAAAACACCGCTTTCAACTGTTACCGAATTTCCTTCACAAATAAGTCTGAATGAAATGCAGCGCACAATAGCCCAGATGCATATTCCTGAAAGAATAGTCATTTCAAGGCCCAAAACATCAGTGATACTGCCGTTTAATATATATTGCAAAGCCGCTTTAATAAAAGGAATTATCAAAATAAATAAAAAAGGTTTAATAAAACTCAACAGCATTAATGGATGCGCGCGATATATCTTTTTCATATTCCACCGCCTTTTGAAAGCTCTTCCAAAAGCTCTTGAACAGTTTCTTTTTCAAGCTCAGGAATAAATATTCTGCTTCGGGCGGCTTTAAGGGTCAGAGCTTCAAGTTTTAAAATACGAGCAAGAGGAGTTACTATCGTTTGACAGTAAATCATACGGGAAAAGGGGAGGATATGACAATTTTCGATAAAAACCCCTCTTTTAATAATAACGGCCTCGCCTGTAATTAAAAGCCGACAGCTTTTAAAAAGTTTTGGCAGATAGAAAAGTATCGTAAATAAAAATAAAAAGGGCACCGCTATCATACCGAAACGGAAAATATCCGAAAATCGGCAAAGAAATAAGCAAAACGCAAAAAACACGGCAAACCCTAAAAATGAGCGTATTACCCATAATACTAAGGTTTTTCGCGGCAGCGTATATTCCTTCATAACGGCACCTACTTTTAAGTTTATTTATTCTTTATATTGTCCCAATATTCTTTAAATTTCTGTTCGTTTTTATTATCACCAAAAATATAATATTTTTTATCTTTTATTTTATCCGGCAAATACTGTTGGTTTACATAATGCCTAGGATAATCGTGCGGATATTTATAATTCTGACCTTTTACTGCGGCTTCCTCGCCGTCAAAATGCTTGTTTTGAAGTTGCCTTGGAATATCACCGCCGATTCCCATTTCGATATCCTGCATAGCAGAATTTATTGCGTTGTGTGCAGAGTTGGATTTAGGCGAGGTTGCAACTAAAATTACCGCGTTTGCAAGCGGTAATCTCGCCTCAGGAAGTCCTACCATCATAGCGGTATCTACTGCGGCTTTTACAATCGGAATAATCTGCGGATAAGCAAGGCTTACATCCTCATTTGCGCAGACAAGGAGTCTTCTGCAGGCACTTGGCAAATCTCCTGCCGCTAAAAGCCTGCCCAAATAGTAAATTGCGGCATCGGGGTCAGAGCCTCGCATAGATTTCTGATAAGCAGATATAATATCATAATGCTCATCACCTTCGCGGTCATATCTTATGGCATTTGAGGCAAGGATTTCTTCAACCGTTGAATCCTCGATATATATTTTATCCTCATTTTTTGCAGTTAATGTGCAAAGCTCGAGCATATTAAGCGCCCGTCGTACATCTCCTGCGGCGGCGGTAGCCATTTTCGATACTGAAAGGGGAGAAATCTCAATTTCTTTGCCATTTTCTTCGGATAATATTCTAATCCCCCGTTCAATAACCGATTTAATATCATCTGCCGATAAGGTTTTAAATTCAAAAACGGTCGAACGGCTTAAAATAGCGTTATAAACATAAAAATACGGGTTTTCGGTGGTTGATGCAATTAAAGTGATATCACCGTTTTCAATATATGAAAGTAAAATCTGCTGTTGCTTTTTATTAAAATACTGAATCTCGTCAAGATAAAGCAGAATACCGTTTGAAGAATCAAAAGAGCCGATGCTATTGATAATTTCCTTTATATCTGATGTTGAGGCGGTTGTAGCATTGAGGCGGTAAAGCTTTTTACCGCAGGTTTCGGCGATAATATTGGCAACTGTTGTTTTTCCAACGCCCGAGGGTCCGTAAAAAATGAGATTTGGGATATTTCCCGAAGAAATAATTCTTCTGAGAACCTTTCCCTCTGCTAAGAGTTGCTTTTGACCTGCAACCTCGTCAATACTTTTTGGTCGCAAACGGTCTGCCAAAGGAGTTACCATATAAAAACACCGCCTTTCTTTTAATATTATACTGGTTTTATTTGTATTTTTCAATAGTGCTTCTCATATTATTGTAAAAAGGGAAGTGTATATTATGAAAAAAACAGTATTTATAAAAAATGCGCTGATACTAACCGTTTCATCGCTGATTTTGCGCTTTGCAGGGATAATATTTAAAGTCTGGCTTGCGTCTTTAATCGGGAGCGAGGGAATAGGTCTTTATCAGCTTATATTCTCGGTTTATATGCTTGTATCCACCTTTGCATCAAGCGGTATAAGCACCGCTGTTACCCGTCTTATTGCCGAAGAAACAGCACTTGGCTCAAAAAAAGGCTGTGTCAGGATTTTAAGGCGTTCGATAGAATTAACTCTTATTATAGCTTTCGCAACACTTGCTATAGTGTTTTTTGGAGCAAAGCTTATCGCCGTTCACTTTTTAGGTGATATACGGGCGGTGGCGGCACTCAGAGTTTTGCCATTTTCATTGCCGTTTATGGGGGTATCCTCATGCCTTAGAGGATATTTTATCGCAAGAAGAAAGGCAGAACCGAGTGCTGTTGCGCAAATTGCAGAGCAGGCGGTAAGAATTATAGCGGTCGTACTGCTTGTAAAAGCCTTTATAGATAAAGGGCTTGGAATTTGCTGTGCGGCTGTGATGTTTGGAGACTGTATTTCCGAAGCGCTTGGCCTTTTAGTGCTATATATAAGCTATATTGCCGATAAAAAGAAATTAAATTCGCTAGTTGGCAGAAACGATGCGCCTGAGGGCACTGTCAGAAGAATAATGCATATAGCCTTGCCGATAACTTCGGGCAGATACTTAAATACCGCCCTCCGAACGGCGGAAAATTTGCTTGTTCCAAAGAATCTTGCAAAATTTCCCGCAACAGGAAAGGCGGCATTATCTCAATTTGGTATGATAAAGGGTATGGCTTTGCCGATATTGTTTTTCCCCTCGGCAATACTCGGGGCGGTTTCCACTTTGCTTATTCCTGAAATGTCCGAAGCGGCGGCAAGGAAAAGACAAGGGGTTGTCCGAAGTACAACCGAAAATATCCTGAAAATGACCGCAGTTATTGCTTTTATATTCAGTGCGGTATTTTTCGTTGGCGGAGAGGAAATAGGAAATCTGATTTACGGGGAAGAATCGGTAGGCTTTTTAATAAAAGCATTAGCGCCGATAGTGCCGCTTATGTACCTTGACAGCATCAGTGACGGAATTTTAAAAGGTCTCGACCAGCAGGGCTTTACCTTTAAAAACTCGGTTTTCGATTCTTTTCTCAGAATCATTTTGATATTGCTTGTTTTACCAAAATCGGGACTTCGCGGTTTTTTGGGGATTATGTATTTTTCAAATATTTTGACCTGCTTTTTAAATGTCGGAAGACTTATAAAGGTGAGCGGAGCAAAGTTTAAATTTATACAGGAAATATTACTGCCGCTTATTTCGGCGTTTTGTATTGCGTTGCTTTCGGATACCCTTTTAAGACTATTTTCAGTAACAAACAGCTTGGTTTACATAATGCTTTTGTGTATGGTTTGTCTGCCGCTCTATTTTATTATGCTTTTTCTTTTAGGTACAGTGACCGCAGAAGATATTAAGGGAGTCTTAAAATAAACCTTTAATTCTTTTTTTGATTTGGACCGAAAGATAAAAAGCAAGAACGAGGCTTATTATATCTTTTAATAAATAAGGCAGACAAGATAGCAGAAACGCGGCAATAAAGCTGTTTCCCGAAATTATTTTGAACTGAAATATGCCTATTAAATGGCAAAAAACAAGTCCAAGAGAAGAAAAGAGTATTTTTAAGATTAATTTATCCGAGCTTTTTGCGACACCGCAAAAAAAGCAAAGCAAAATAAATCCCCAAATAAATCCGCCTGTTGGGCCGAAAAGCACCTGTGCACCGCCCTGAAATGCCGAAAAGACAGGAAGTCCAAATACACCTATTATAATATATATAAAAACAGACGCCGTACCGTAATAAGCACCTAATGTATAACCGCAAAGGCTGATAGCAAAGGTTTGCAAAGTCAGAGGTATTCCAAACGGTGTCATCACAGAAAACTGAGAAATTATACAAATGATAGCACAAAACAGTGCAGAAACTGAGATTTTTTTAAGATTTAATTTTGAAAGCTTCATTTTCTGCACCATCTTTCGAAAATATATTTTTATAATGTAAAATGATAGCATAATTTTATTGGAAAATCAACATTTACTAAATTTTCAAAAATTTTCTTAAAAAGGGTTGACAAACCTTTTTTTGAGATGTATAATATCAAAAGTTAGCGGGGGCTAACCGTTGGATGCGGAGTGCTGTCGCTGATCCAAAGAATTGACAAGCGGTGGTTTGAATGACTTTAAAGGATGCTATTGAGGGCAAGGAATATATCATTCAGCAGATTGAAACTGATGATGAAGAATTAGATGCTTTTCTGTTTTCTCTCGGTTGCTACAGCGGAGAGGCTATTACTGTAGTTTCCCATTTAAAGAGCGGATGTGTGGTTTCTATCAAAGATGGCAGATACAATATCGATAATCAGTTGGCTGAAGCCATTCTTATTTTAAATAATTAAAAACAGTCTGCGGATTGTTTTTTTTGATACAAGGTTAGCGGTCGCTAACTGCTTTTTAAGTAACTTTATTCGCAAGGATTTATATAAAGTTCGAATTTAGAGGAGGACAATAAAATGAGAATTGCTTTAACGGGCAACCCTAACTCCGGCAAGACTACAATGTATAACGCTCTGACCGGACGCAATGAAAAGGTTGGAAACTGGGCGGGTGTTACTGTAGACAAAAAAGAACATTCTATCAAAAAGACATATTATGCAGGAGAGGAACAGCTTATTGCTGTTGACCTTCCGGGTGCATATTCAATGTCTCCGTTTACCAGCGAGGAGAGTATTACAAGCTCCTATGTAAAGAAAGAAAACCCCGATGTTATTATCAACATTGTTGATGCGACCAATCTCAGCCGCAGCCTTTTCTTCACAACTCAGATTTTGGAGCTGGGAGTTCCGGTTGTTGTTGCACTGAATAAAAAGGATATCAACGATAAAAAGCAAACAAAAATTGATAGCGAGGCATTAAGTGCTAAGCTTGGCTGTCCCGTAGTTGATACAGTTTCCACCTCTGCAGATGGTTTAAAGGCGGTGGTTGAGGCGGCTGTTGCTCAGGCAAGCAAAGCCCAGACTGCTCCCTATGTTCAAGGTGAGGTCGATTTGACCGATAAAAAAGCAGTTGAGGCGGCTGACCGTAAACGCTTTGAATTTGTAAACAAAATTGTTAAAGAAGTTGAAACCCGCAAGGTTTTAACAAGGGAAAAGAACACAGGCGATGAAATAGACGCTTTTCTTACTAATAAATGGCTCGGTATTCCGATTTTTGCGGTTGTTATGTGGCTTGTATTCCAGATTTCTCAGGCTTGGGTAGGTCCTTTTATCGCAGATACATTGGTTGCCTGGTTGGAAATTTTCCAAGGCTGGGTAGGTGAGCTGCTCGCAAACGCAGCGCCTATTCTTTCAGCTCTTCTTGTTGACGGTGTTATCGGCGGTGTTATCGCAGTTATAGGCTTCTTGCCGCTCGTTATGGTAATGTACTTCCTCATTGCTATTCTTGAGGATTGCGGATATATGTCCCGTGTGGCAGTTGTTCTTGACCCTATCTTTAAAAAGGTAGGACTCAGCGGAAAATCTGTTATCCCGTTTGTTATTACTATAGGCTGTGCCGTTCCCGGAATTATGGCAAGCCGTACTATCAGAAACGAGCGTGAGCGCAGAGCTACTGCAATGCTTTCTCCATTTATGCCTTGCGGTGCTAAAATTCCCGTAATCGCTCTCTTTGCAGGTGCATTCTTTGATAATGCAGGCTGGGTTAGTACAGTTATGTACCTTTCAGGTATTGTTCTCATTTTCCTTGGTGCTTTGCTTGTTAACAAGATTACAGGCTATAAAGCTAGAAAATCCTTCTTTATTATCGAACTCCCCGAATATAAAATTCCCTCTCTCTGGGGCGCATTTAAATCAATGTGCAGCCGCGGTTGGGCATACATAGTTAAGGCTGCTACTATTATCCTTCTTTGCAATACCGCAGTTCAGGTAATGCAGAGCTTCAACTGGAAATTCCAGCTTGCCGAGACTGCTGATTCCTCTATCCTTGCTACAATTGCAGGTCCTTTTGCTTATTTACTCGTACCTGTTGTTGGTATACTTTCCTGGCAGTTAGCAGCAGCGGCGGTTACAGGCTTTATTGCTAAAGAAAATGTCGTTGGAACACTCGCGGTTTGCTTCTCTATTACAAACTTTATTGATACCGAGGAATTGGCTTTGGTGGGCGGAGCAAGTGAGGTCGCAACCATTATGGGTCTTACTAAGGTTGCCGCTTTGGCGTATCTTATGTTCAATCTTTATACTCCTCCTTGCTTTGCGGCTATCGGCGCTATGAACGCTGAAATGAAGAGCGCAAAATGGCTCTGGGGCGGAATAGGTCTTCAGCTTTCTGTTGGTTTTACTGTAGGCTACCTTGTAAACACTATCGGTACTCTTATAGTTGACGCTTCCGCACTTAATATCGGCGGTGCAATTGGCGGCGGTATCGCAGTTGCGGTTATGGCAGCTGTTATAGTAATGCTCATCCTTAACGCCGAGAAGACGCTTAAGGAAGAATATGAACTTAAAAAGGCAAAAAAGCAGGAAGCGGTTGTTAAATAATTATGGAAAACTTTATAATTATTGCTATACTTCTATGTATCATTGGCGGAATAGTGTTTTATTTGTATAGAGCTAAAAAACGTGGTGAGACCTGTGTTGGATGTCCTTATGCAAAGCAATGCGGCGGCAAATGTAACAACCATTGCACAGATAAAAAAGATTAGCTTAAATTAAGGGATGCAAGCTATTACTTGCATCCCTTGTTTAGTAAATGTTGAATACTTTGTCATTTAGTATTTATGTATTTTCCTGTTTTTTGATTCCGAAAAACATTCTTAAAATACCGCTTAAAAATTTAGGGCTCTTAACTAATACAACTTTCATAAATAAAAACCTCCGTTAGCATTTTGGGCACTGAAAAGCCAGAATTATGACCCAGATTGCCAGCACCGCAACCAAAAATCTAGGAGGACAAAAGCAGCTTATCAGAAGTCCCAAAGCAAAGGTGAGCGCTAAAGCTCCTTTGTTGTTACCAAAGCGTCTTCGCATTTTGAAGCCTCCTTCTAATACATAATATAAGAAAAAGGTAAAAAAGGTTACAAAAAAGCAGATAGTTTTAAAAAACTACCTGCTTTTTTTATTTTCCCAAGGTTTTAAATCCTTTAATTGCTCGAAAAGCTCTATATATGACTTGTGTCGGGAAGATGCAATTTTTCCTTGATTTACCGCCTCGCAAACCGCACAGCCCTTTTCCTTAGTATGGGTGCAGGACGAAAATCTGCAGTTATCGGTAAAATCAGCAAATTCCTCAAAGCAATCTGCAAGCTTTTCCTTAAGCTCAAAATCATCAAGCTGAGTTTCAAGGGATGAAAATCCCGGAGTATCTGCAACAAAACCGCCGAAAGGCAGGGGATAAAGCTCGGTATGACGGGTAGTGTGCCTACCTCGGCCAAGCTTTTCGCTGACCTCACCTGTAGCAATAAAATTATTTTCAAAAACACAGTTTAGTATGCTCGATTTTCCAACGCCCGAATTTCCTGTAAAAGCGCTGATGCAACCTTGAAGCTCAGACTTTAATTCGTCAATACCGTCGCCGCTTTGAGCGCAGACAACATAAACCTTAAAGCCTGCTTTTTCATAAATATCTTTCCAAGCATCAAAATCTCCCATATCGCTTTTATTGAAAACAATTATCGGCTCGATTTTATTAAAGCTTGCGATAACAGTCAGCTTATCTATGATTATAGCGCTGGGCGCAGGAGAAGAAAATGCCGATACGATAAATAGCTTATCGATATTGGCTACAGGCGGTCTTATAAGGCAGCTTCTTCGGGGTAATATTTTATTGACAATCCCTTGGTTTTCACCTGTTTGTTCATACTCTACCTCGTCACCAACCAAAGGGGAAACTCCGCTTTTGCGAAAGCTTCCCCTTGCTTTACATTCAAAAATTGAATCTTTGTCGGCAACATAGTAGAATCCTGATAGGGCTTTTACTATAATTCCTGTCATATTTTATTCTGCCCCAACATCGGTATTGTTGTTTTGCGGATTATTTAGCGTATCTGCACCGTTTTCAGGAGTAGTGTTCGACTCGGAATTAATATCAGGCTCTGACGATGCCTTTGGATAAGAGGTGTATTCCTTTGTTATAGCAACTCTTGCCCTCTCGCAGTTTACAGTCAAATCGAAAAGATTGTAGTAATTTTCATTATCGGAAGAAATCTTGACCGTCAAATTCACGTTGCTTTCTTTTGATACAAGCTTTTCAAAGGTATAGGTGCTGAGCTCTGCGGAATTAACCTTATTTCCCTCTGCAATCATTTTGCCCTCTTGCCAAAGAGAAAGATAATAGGTCGGAGTTTCAAAATCAAAGGGAAGATCAACCTCTACATCATAAACATAGCCTGTGCAAACATAGATTTCAACCTCGGTGCCTTCGGGATATTCTTTCGAAGTGCTTTCAGGTTCTTGCTTAACGACATAGCCTATCGGATAATATTTATCGGTAAAGGAAATCTGCGCTTCCATAACCTTAACTGAAAGACCCTCATCGCGAAGCTTTTCGTCGGCATCCTCTTGAGTAAGACCGACAACATCGGGAACCTTTACATTTTTGGTAGGCTTACCCGAGCTTACAAATACGGTGATTTTTGCGCCCTCTTCAACAACCTGCGTGCGTTGGGGTTCGGTTCTTATAACCATACCCTCTTCTACATCCTCGCTTACCTCTTCGGTGATAACAACAGAAAAACCGTTTGATTTAAGCTGAGAAACAGCGGCAGATTCGGTCTGACCGTAAACATCGGGAACTTTCTTGGTAGATTGACCCATACTCACATAAAGAGTAATATTAGCGCCCTTTTTAAGTTTTTCGCCCTCTGTCTCGGACTGCTCATATACTATTCCGTATGCGAAATCATTATTGGTTTGCCATTCGTCTTCAAACTTGAAGTTTGCCTTATACTCGTCATTTCCTAAAATTTCTTCATAGGATTTACCAACAAAATCGGGACAAACTATTTCTTCACCAGTATCAGAGAAAAGCTTTGGCAAAAAGATAACTGCTAAAACAATCAGCGCCAGAACAAGGGTTACGGCGATTCCCGATAAAATCGGGATTATAGCATTCTTTTCTTTTGTTTCATTCTCAGGCTCTGCGGCAGAATCGTCTGCTATAACATCTCCTGTAGTGCCCAAGGCTCCGACGAATTTTGTAGGCGAGTTATCTACAAAATAGGTATATTCAAAGGTGAGGGAGGGGTCTTTTCTGAACTGACCGAGGTCACAAAGCATCTCTGCTGAGGACTGATAGCGTCTCTCTGGGGTTTTCTGCATAGCATGCATAGTAATTTGCTCAAGACCGAGCGGAATAGAGCCGTTTATTTCGGTAGGGAGCTGTGGGTCACGCTGAAGCTGCATTATTGCCACAGAAACCGCGCTTTCTGCCTGGAAAGGAAGCCGACCTGTAAGCATTTCATAAAGCATAACGCCCACAGAATAAATATCTGCTTTTTCGTCGGTCTTTTCGCCTCTCGCCTGCTCGGGGCTGATATAATGAACCGAGCCGATTGCCTTGTCGGTAATAGTGCGCTGTTCACTGCGGGCGAAACGGGCAATACCGAAATCGGTAACCTTAATAGTACCGTCAGGAAGAACCATTATATTCTGCGGTTTAACATCGCGGTGAACGATACCCTTATCGTGAGCATGCTGTAGACCTTTGAGAATCTGCATAGTGAAATGAACAGCATCCTTCCAGCGAAGACTGCCCTCAGTTTCAATATATTCCTTTAAGGTTATACCCTCAATATGCTCCATAACGATATACTGAATAAGGTCGCCGAAAGAAACATCGTAAACCTTAACGATATTCGGGTGAGAAAGCATAGCGATAGCTTTTGATTCGTTTTTGAAACGGCGCAGGAATTCCTCGTTTGAAAGAAATTCCTCTTTTAAAATCTTAATAGCAACGGTGCGGTTTTCAAGGTTATCGTGCGCTTTATACACAACCGCCATTCCGCCTACGCCAATAATTTCCTGAATTTCATATCTACCGTCAAGGCGTTTTCCTACAAATCTGTCCATAAATTACTTATCCTTTCTAGCAATTAAAACTGCGGTAATATTATCAGCACCGCTGTTTTGGTTTGCAAGCTCTATAAGTCGGTCGACAACTAAAGCTTCATCGTTTTCTTTTACGGTTTTAAGTATATCTGCACTTTCGACATATCCCGAAAGTCCGTCTGTGCAGAGAAGCAGCTTCATTCCGTTTTCAAAAGAAACGGTCTTGCTGTCGACAACTATATTTTCTTCAGCACCCAATGCTCTGGTTATAACATTTTTTCTCGGGTGGACCTTTGCATCCTCGGGGGTGATTTTTCCGCTTTCTATCAGCGATTGCACAACCGAATGGTCACGGGTTAGCTGAGTTAGCTCCTCGGTTATAAGATAAGCTCGGCTGTCTCCCGCATGGGCTATAACAGCGATATCTTCCTGAATCAGAGCGACAACAGCGGTAGTTCCCATTCCTTCGAGCTCTGCCGAGCGCTTAGACATATCAAAAACCTCTATATTTGCGCTTTTGATAGCATTATCGAGCATTTTTTCAATTTCAAAGGAATCCATAGCGGTGCGGTAGGAATGAATTATATATTCCGATATGACCTTTGCCGCTGTTTCACTAGCGACGTTTCCGGCATTAGCTCCTCCCATACCGTCGCAAACTACGGCAAATGCCGCAACCGACGATAGCTCGCCCGCAAGATATGCATCCTGATTGGTTTGCCTTTTAAGACCTTTGTCGGTCTTACTGTAAATTATCACTGCTGTCCACCTCCCTTTTTCTAAGCTGACCGCAGGAAGCTTCAATATCCGCTCCCAAGGTACGCCTTATAGTAGCATTCAGCCCTTTATCGGTAAGCCATTTTTGAAATTTTAATATTTTATTTCGGTTTGGTTTTTTAAAACTGTTTTCCTTAACCGGATTTGCCGGAATAAGGTTTATATGACACAAAATCCCTTTGAGCCTTTTTGCCAATTCTTCGGCACAGGCTTCGCTGTCGTTAACATCCTCAATAAGCGCATATTCAAAAGAAATCCGCCTCGTAGTCACAGCCTGATATTCTTTACAGGCACAAAGCAGCTCATCTATATTCCATTTTTTATTAACCGGCATCATACTGCCGCGGATATTATCGTTTGGCGCATGCAGGGAAATTGAAAGGGTAATCGGGAAATTATATTCTTTAAGCTTTTTTATTCCGCTGACTACTCCCGAGGTTGAAAGCGATATATGCCTCAGTCCGATGTTCAGTCCTAACGGGTCCGAAATAAGCTCTAAAAACCGTACCGAATTATCAAAATTATCGAGCGGCTCGCCCATTCCCATCATAACGACATTGGAAATTCTCACATTATTATCTTTTCCGGCTTTGGTTATCTGAGCCAGCATTTCCGATGCGGTGAGGTTTCGGGTCAGTCCGTTAAGCCCTGAGGCACAAAAGCCACAGCCCATTCGGCAACCGACCTGAGTAGAAATACAAACGGTATATCCGTGCTCATATTTCATAAATACCGATTCTATATATTCACCGTCAAAAAGGCGGTAAACATATTTAACCGTACCGTCTATCTTGGATTCAAGCCGTCTCACAACCTCAACCCCTGCAATATAGCAGGAGCTATTGAGATTTTCTCTTAAAGCCTTTGGGATATCGGTCATCTCGTCAAAGCTTTCAATCCCAAGATGAAGCCATTTAAAAATTTGCTTTGCTCTGAATTTCGGCTGACCGAGAGCAGTGATAAAGGCTTCCAGCTCAGCTAAATTCATAGATTTAATATCGGTTTTAGCCAAAAAGGCTTTCCCCCTCTATTCTTTGCTTTCTAAAAGGGCGCAGTAAAAACCGTCCGTATTATCAATATGAGGCATAAAGGTATGCTCATAACTTTTACTTACGGTATTATACTCCTTTTGAAGCTTAATTACAATATTTTCGTTCTCTTCAATTCGTAGAGTGCAGGTAGAATAAAGAATTCTTCCGCCTTTTTTAAGATATTTTAAAGCGTTCTTAAGAATTTTATACTGTATCTCAGAAAGCTCTTTAAAATCGCATTCGGGCTTGTATTTGATATCGGGTTTTCGCCTTAAAACCCCAAATCCCGAGCAGGGAACATCGCATAAAATACAGTCGAATTTCCCCAAATCCTCGTTATAAACAGTCGCATCGCAAACTGCGGTTTTGATTATATCAAGGCCAAGTCTCTTTGCTCCCTCTGCAATAAGACCCGCTCTTTTTTCATAAAGGTCGCAGGCTATAATTTCGCCCTCGTTTTGCATGAGGTTCGCCATTGTAAAGCTCTTTCCGCCGGGAGCGGCGCACATATCGAGCACCCTCTCCCCCTTTTTCGGGGCAAGGCTTGAAATAGCTCTCTGACTTGCCTCGTCCTGAGCATAAAACCAGCCTTTTTTATAAAGCGGATTTTTTGCTATATCCATACCGTTTTTTATAACGAGACAGTTATCGCTTTCGCCGTTTTCAAATTGGGTATTTTGGTTTGAAAGCTCACGCTTTAAGGTATCAATATCGGTTTTAACCGTATTTACTCTTATAGTAAGCGGCGGCGGTTTAAGACTTTCTTCTAAAAGGCTTTTTGCGGTAGCATTACCGTAATCCTTGCAAAAGCTTTCGGTTATATACTCGGGGCAGGAATATTTAATGCTTAAGTCTTTCGGTGTATCGCCCTCTGGTAATTTTATCTCGGTTCGGAGTACTGTTCTGAGCACCGCATTAACAAAGCCCGCATTTTTTGATTCCTTAGATTTTTTTATTAGCTTTACCGCCTCATTGACTGCGGCGCTTTCAGGGATTTTATCCATAAACATTATTTGGTAAAGCGCGCATCTGAGTACAGAAAGAGTAAAAGGCGCAGTTTTCTTTATCGGTGTTTTCATAAACTTTGAAAGCACAAAGTCCAGGGTTATTTTGCGGTCTAAAACACCGTAAACCAAGGCTGAAAACAGCGCTTTATCCTGCGGTGTTATATCAGTATCCTTTAAAAAAGCGGCAAGGGTTATATTTGAGTAGGCATTATCCCGCTCGATTTTAACAAGTGCCAAAGCCGCAAGCCGTCTCGGGTTAGCCATTTTTATCCACCAAAAGCCCGTCAACCTCTGAATTACCGTTTAAAAACTGCTTTGCAGTCATAGGCTTTGAGCCTTCGGGTTGAAGCTCGTTAATTTTAAGTGAGCCGTCTTTACAGGAAACAAAAATATCATTATTCTGTGTGAAAATAGTACCGATTTCCTTATCGGTTTTAACACCGATTTCGGCTGATATGACCTTAATTCTCTTATTATTTAAAAAGAAATAAGCACAGGGCCAAGAATAATAGCCTCTGACTGCACAGGACAACTCTTTTGCAGTTTTATTAAAGTCCAGCAGCGCCATTTCTTTTTTTATTATCGGCGCATAGGTTGCTTCTTCTTCGTTTTGCTTTTTAGCGGTTATTTCGCCCTTTTCGAGTTTTTCCAAGGTTGAAACCATAAGCTGGGCGCTCATAACCGAAAGGCGGTCAAAAAGCTGCTCGGCAGTCTCATTCTCACCGATTTTAACTCTTGCGGTTTCTAAAATATCACCCGTATCCATACCTTTGTCCATATACATTGTTGTAACGCCTGTTTCGGTTTCACCGCAAACAATACACCACTGTATCGGAGAAGCTCCGCGATATTTTGGAAGCAAGGATGCGTGTCCGTTGATACAACCGTATTTTGGGATATTCAAAATTTCTTCGGGCAAAATCTTGCCATAAGCTACAACAACGATAGCATCGGGATTTATTTCCTTTAGTATTTCGGCAGCTTTTCCGTCCCTTAAGGTATCGGGCTGATAAACGGGGATGCCGTTTTCCTGAGCGCAAACCTTAACAGGCGGCGGGGTTAAAATATGCTTTCTTCCTACAGGCTTGTCGGGCTGGGCAAAAACTGCCGCAACCTCGTGCCCTGCAGAAATTATACTCTCAAGGGTTTTAACCGCATAATCGGGTGTTCCCATAAAAACTAGCTTCATAAAAGCTCAAATCCTATCAATATAAAGTATTCCGTCGAGGTGGTCTATTTCGTGGCAAAGAGCTCTTGCTTTAAAGCCCTCTGCTTTTATGGTGAAGTTATTACCGTTTCTGTCCTGAGCACGGACGGTAACCTTCATCGGTCTTTTAACCTCTTCAAATCGGTCAGGAACCGAAAGACAGCCTTCGCTTCCCGTCTGCTCGCCGCTTTTTTCGGTTATAACAGGGTTTACAAGCTCGATAATACCGTCTCCGACATCGACAATACAAACTCTACGCAAAATTCCGACCTGAGGAGCGGCAAGACCAACCCCCTCGGCTTTATACATAGTATCCGCCATATCATCGAGCAGATTTGCTAATTTTTCATCAAAGGTGAGCTGAGTGCGACAAACCTTTCTTAGCACATCGTCACCAATTTTAACTATATTTCTTATAGCCATTTTTTCCTCCTAATGCCAAATTAAATGACCGTTTCGGGGTTGATATCCACCCATACGGCAGTATCGCCCGAAAGCTTTATCTTTAATGCTGATTTAAGCATTTCTCTGAATTTTGCATTATTCTTGCATTTTATAATCATTCTAAAACGGTATCTTCCCTGAATTTTCGGAATAGATGCAGGGGAGGGACCTAAGATTATAAGCTTAACATCCTTATATTCGCTTTCAATCAGCCTTTTTATCTCTTTAAAAATTTCTTTAACTGCTTTTTCAGCATTTTCCCTTAAGGTTGCCCTCGCGCTCACAACACATATATCGCAATAAGGCGGGTAGACCAAAAGTTTTCGGGTTAATATTTCCTCGCTGAAAAAGGTGTCATAATCCTGACGGCTTGCAAGCTCGATAAGATTGCTGTCCGGGTCCAGAGTCTGCACAACGGCGCACCCTGCGGTATCGCCTCTGCCTGCTCTGCCGACAACCTGCGTCAGCAATGAAAAAGTCCTTTCAAAACTACGAAAATCCTCGCTGTACATTGCTCTGTCTGCACCTAAAACACCGACAAGCGTAACCTTAGGAAAATCAAGCCCCTTTGCGACCATTTGGGTTCCGAGCAAAATATCATAACTACCCTTTGCAAAGGCGGAAAGATAATTTGAATAGGAATCTCTGGTCATTGTGCTGTCAGCATCAAGTCTCAGTATCCTAGCGTTGGGAAACAGCGCTTTCAGTTCTTCCTCTGCCTTTTGGGTGCCGAGTCCTGTAAATTTCATATGCTCACTGCCGCATTCACTACAGGTTCGGGTAAGCTTTATCGAATACCCGCAATAATGGCACATAAGCCGCTCGTTTGCGGAATGGTAAGTAAGAGAAATGCTGCAGTTAGGGCAGGAAGCTACGTTTCCGCATTCGGGACATGATATATAGGTGTTATGCCCGCGGCGGTTCAGCAGCAGTATTGCTTGATTGCCTTTTTCAACCGTTTCTTTAATTTTTTCATAAAGGCTGCGGCTGAGCACTCCGGAATTTCCGTCTGCCAGTTCTTTTTTCATATCAACCGTCTCTACCTTTGGTAAAACAGCATTACCGTAGCGATGGGTGAGAGTAAAAAGAGAATATTTTCCGCTTTTTGCGGCGGCGTAGGTTTCGAGAGAGGGGGTAGCCGAGGCAAGGCACAATAGACCTTTATGCTTTGCAGTTCTGAATTTTGCAACATCCCTCGTATGAAAACGGGGGGATTGCTCGGAGCGGTAGGTATGCTCCTGCTCCTCGTCTATTATTATAAGACCGAGATTATCAAAAGGGGCAAAAACAGCACTTCTTGTACCGATAGCGATAGTTGCCTTGCCGTCCTTTATTCTGCGCCATTCGTCCATACGCTGTCCCATAGACATTGCACTATGGAAAACAGCGATTTTATTACCGTATCGCGCGGTGAAAATGGATATTAGCTGAGGGGTGAGTGCGATTTCGGGAACCATCACTATAACACCCTTGCCGTCGTCAAGCACAGCATCGGCGAGCTTTAGAAAAACCTGCGTTTTTCCCGAGCCTGTAATACCGTAAAGCAGACTTGTAGCACCTGATTGTTTTTGGTATTCATCAAACAGTCCGTTAAAAGCGGTTTGCTGTTCATCTGTAAGGCAAATTTCTCTGCGGTCGGGCTCGGCTGATTTATAGGGCGTTCTGAAAACCTGCTTTTCAAAGGATATTAAAATGCCTTTTTTAACAAGATTTTCGATAACCGCCGCTGATACCCCTGTAAAATAACAGATTTCTTTAACCGAAGCCGCCCCTGCATCCAAAAGCAGGTTGACAACCTCCTTTTGTCTTGCAGTGAATTTGAGATCGGTTATATCCTCATCGCAAAGGCGAACCCATTTTTGGGTAGCGTCACCCATACGTCGCTTTGCATCGCTGCTTTTTAAAAGAACCTCGTTTTCAACCATTTTTGAAAGCAGAGTATCGTCAATACCAAGTGTATTTTTAATAGCGTTTCTCGACATTTGTCCTTTAGCTGAAAGCAGTTCATAAATCTGCTTTTCGTTCTCGCTTAAAAGGGAAATATCAGCAAATTCACCGTTTGCCTCAAAAAGGTCAATAAGACTGTAGCTTAAACCTACGGGCAGCATTTTTTGCACAGCATCGTAATAAGTGCAGAAAACCGTTTCGTGAAGATATTCGCATAAAGAAAGCATTTCTTCGCTTAAAACGGGCTCGCTGTCAATCAGCGAATAAAGCTTTTTAAGCCCTTTTATTTCCTGCTCTTTCAGACGAAAAATCATTCCTTGACGCTTTATATTGCCTTTCCCAAACGGAACAAGCACTCTACAGCCTTTTTTTGCTGTTCTTTGCATTTCGGGCGGGATAGCATAGGTATAAAGAATATCAAAGGCAAAGCCTGTGCCCTCAAGAGCAATCTCAGCCGTAAGACCTGTCATACCCATCCCCCCAAAAAAGAATATTGCTTTTTAAAATTAGATTTCGTTTGCTAATTTATCAATAGCAATGCTTACAGGCTTTTCAACGATAATTTCGCCTGCTTCTTCTGCCTTGCCTGAAATCTCACGTGCAGTATGAGCAACATCGATAACAAGACGGTATCTGTTAGCAGAATTCTGAATTAATTTTCCGATATTAGGGTTTAACATTTTTCAAGCACCTCATCAATAATAGTCATTTGCTTTTTAAGTGAAAGTCTTTCACTTTTTATTATAGAATTTATATCGTCAACAGCAATACTCAAATCGTCATTAACAACGATATAGTCGTATTCTGTAGCACGCTTTATCTCGCCGAGAGCACTTTCCATTCTCAGCTTTATAACATCGGGCGCCTCGGTACCTCTGCCGCAAAGTCTTCTTTCAAGCTCTGCAAAAGACGGCGGCATAATAAATATACTTTTAGCCTCGGGTAGTTTTTTTCTTATTTGAGCCGCACCGTTAACATCAACCTCAATTATAATATCAACGCCGTTTCGCACTGCTTTTTCGACAGGCTCTCTCGGAGTTCCGTAATAATTGCCTACAAAGCAGTTATACTCAAGAAGCATATCGTTGGCTATCATATCTTCAAATTTTTCTTTGGATATAAAATTGTATTTCTCGCCCTCAACCTCGCCGATTCTCATATCGCGGGTAATCGAAGAAATTGAAAAAGCAATCTCAGGATGTTTTTTGAAAAGCTCAACTAAAAGGGTATCCTTTCCTGAGCCTGAGGGACCTGAAATAATATAAACTCCGCCTTTATTCATCGTCCGCCACCTCTTCTTCAATACTGCTTTCCTCTGCAATTCTGTTTGCCAGAGTTTCGGCTTGCAGATAGGTAAGTATTATATGGTCGCTGTCTGTAATAATAACCGCACGGGTGCGTCTGCCATGAGTAGCGTCAATAAGCGTACCTCGTTCCTTTGCATCCTGAATGATTCTTTTAATAGGTGCAGATTCGGGGCTTACAATTGCTATCATTCGGTTTGCGGAAACCATATTACCAAAGCCTATGTTGACCAGATTCATATTTTTCACACTCTATTCTATGTTTTGGATTTGTTCTCTAATTTTCTCTATCTCGGATTTGATATCAACCACTATGTGCGCTATTTCAACATTCTGCGCTTTAGAGCCGATAGTGTTGGTTTCGCGGTTCATTTCCTGAACGATAAAATCAAGCTTTTTACCAACAGCTCCTTCACCTGAAAGCAGAGTGTTAAGCTGCTTTATATGACTTCTGAGTCTGACGGTTTCCTCGTCAACCGCAACCTTATCGGCAAAAATAGCGGTTTCGGTGATAAGTCTCTGCTCGTCTACCTTTGCATCCTCTAAAAGCTCTTTGATTTTTTGCTCAAGTCTCTCGCGGTAAGCCTTTACGGTTTCAGGAGAGCGCTCCTCTATAATAGCAACCTTTTCGAGTATAAACTCGGCACGGCTGAGCACATCCGCCTTAAGTCTTTCGCCCTCAACCTCGCGCATAGCAATAAAGTTTTTAACTGCCTCGTCTGCGACCTGAAGTACAGCCTCGCTGATTTCTTCGTCGGGGCGGAAATTACGGCGGGATTTAAAAATCTCGGGGTTTCCTATAAGAGAGGACACCTTTACATCATTTTTAAGGTGATATTCTTTAGACAACTGCTTTAATGCGGCAAGATATGCCTCGGTATAGGTTTTATCAACCGTTATCTGGGTGCAGGCTGAGGCATTATCCTCAACAAAAACCGAAATTTCAACCTTGCCTCTGGCAATACTCTGCGAGCAAAGAGTTTTCAGCTTTTCTTCCAAAAACTGATATGCTCTCGGCAAACGGCTTGAAAATTCAAAATAGCGGTGGTTTACAGATTTTATTTCTACCGTAATATCAAGCTCGTTTATGATTTGTTTGGCCCTGCCGAAGCCTGTCATACTTTTTACCATTCTATCACCCTCAGCGCTAAGAAGCTCGGATAGTGTGATACTACCCCATAATATTCATAATATTATAACAAATTCAGGCTGTATTTGTCAACATTTTAAGGCATTAAAAAGAGTTGATGAAAAAAATTCAACCGGAAATGCGAAAAAATTTAATGAGCGGATAAAACCGGTAAATAACAAAATGCGGAAGAAGTTAAAAAACTCTTCCGCATTTTTGGCTTTTGAAGTTGATTTAATATAAAAAATTCATATGTCATTGCGAGTAATGAAATGGCGAAACAATCCGACTCTCTTAAATATTGGCAGCACTAATGCCTCCCGATATAATCAATGAGGTTATGTCAAAAAACGGATTGCCACGCCTACGGCTCGCAATGACAAAAATCATTTATTCGTGTTTGCTTATTTAATTAAAATTGCAAATTCAAATGGGTTTAGTACAAGCTTTGAATCGACCGCATCTTTACCTAAAACTGATTTTGAACCTTTTATACTGTCGCAAAGCGAAATTTCTCGTAATTCAGCTCCGCGGTTGACCGCAACGAAAACTGTACTATTATTGGATTTTCTTTTATAAGCGATAACTGAACCGTCTGCTATAACGGGTAAAAACTCGCCGTTTTTAAAAGCATCGGTATTTCTTCTTATACTGCCGAGCTTTTTATAAAATTCCAAGAGGTCGGTATCTTCCTTTCCCCAAGGATAGGTCGCCCTGCAAAACGGGTCTCCCCATCCTGTTATACCTGCCTCGTCACCGTAGAAAAGCGAGGGCACGCCTACTAAGGTATACTGCAAAACTGCAGAGAGTTTTAAAAGCTTTACCGCGCGGGAATACTGCTCGTTGCTGAGTTTTGAGCATGCCTGAGCCTTACGGTTACCGCCTAAATTCTCGTCAGAGCCAAGTCTTGTCAGTATTCGGGGGGTATCGTGGGTTCCGATATGATTCATCAAAAGCCGAGTTGCCTCAGGGGGATAGTTTTCAATAATATCGAGCACGCAGTTCATAAGCTTTTGGGCACTACCGCCCTTGACAAAATCTACAATAGCATTTGCAAAGGGATAGTTCATTACAGAATCAAGCTGTCTGCCCCTAAGAAAACGGCGGCGGACACCGTAGCTTATCTTATTGCTTGCATCCTCCCAAACCTCTCCAAGTAAAAAGTTTTCTTCGCCCTCTTCTTTGACAGCAAGGCGCACCTTATCGAGAAAATCGTCGGGCAACTCGTCGGCAACATCAAGTCTCCAGCCTTTAATCCCTTTTCTCAGCCAATATCTTATAACACCGTCCTCGCCGGTTATAAAGCTTGAAAAGGAAATATCGTTTTCGTTGGTTTCGGGTAGGGTTTTAATTCCCCACCAAGCTGAATATTTTTCGGGATAATCGGTGAAATTGAACCAGCGATAGTAGGGAGATTGCTTTGACTGATAGGCTCCCTGTGTATCATATCTTCCCTTGCGGTTGAAATAAATGCTGTCGTCTCCGGTATGGGAGAAAACACCGTCAAGAATGATTGAAATGCCTCGCTTTTTTGCCGCTTTTATAAGGCTTGTAAGCGATTTTTCGTCACCAAGTAAGGGGTCTATTTTCAGATAGTCTGCTGTATTATAGCGGTGGTTTGAGTGCGCCTCAAAAATGGGGTTTAAATATATACAGCTTACCCCGAGGCTTTCTATATAATCGAGCTTTTGCTCAATACCTTTCAGGTCACCGCCGTAATAATCGTTACCAAGATAGCAGATATCATCGTCTTGGCGGTATTCAGGCTGCTTTGACCAGTTATCGCATATATATCTATCCTCTGGAACACCTGATTTTTGCTCGCCTGAGTTGAAAAATCTATCTGGAAAAATCTGATAGATTATCCCGCCGTCTAAAAAATGAGGAGTTTTAAAACTCTTTTCAAAAACTGTCTGTTGCCAAGAGGAACCCTCGGCTGACACTATTCCTAAAGAAGTGTCTGTTTTGGTTACGAAAAATTCACCGTGGGCGCTGGTGTAACGAAAGCTATACCAATAAAGTCCCTCTGAGAGATTTATTTCGCAATCATAAAAGCGGTAATCTTCGAGCCATTCGGCAGGCTTTAGGGCAATTTCGCGGGCTTTTTCTTCGCTATCGTTTCTTATAATAAGGAACGCATCATACACACAGGCATCTCTATGCAGCAAAAGCCTTAGCCGAAGGGTGTCCCCCTCGGCTAAAGCTCCGATTTTATTGCGGTATATAGGATTTCTTGAATCAAAAGGATAATATTGCATACTAAAACCTTTTATTTTTTATCCCACTCTAACGGTTTTGCGTGCCAGATATTATTAGCATAGTCTGCAATAGAGCGGTCTGCCGAGAATATACCCGACTGCGCAATATTGGTCAGAGACATGGCGTTCCATCTGTCCCGGTCGTTATAAAGAGCGGTTGCTGTTTTCTGAGCCTTGCAGTAGTCTGCATAGTCTGCAAGAGCCATATAGCGGTCATTATTCTTAAGAGAATTATAAATATTATCAAAATTCTGACCGCCGATTCCTTTGCCTATAAAGTCGAGAGCGGCTCTGAGGTCAGCATTGTTATTATAATACTCAAGGGGTGAATAACCGTGCTTCTGTAAGGATAAAACCTCGGGCGTTTGCATACCGAAGATAATAATGTTATCATCGCCGACAGCCTTATGAATCTCAACATTCGCACCGTCCTCAGTACCGAGGGTGATAGCGCCGTTCATCATAAGCTTCATATTACCTGTACCGCTGGCCTCGGTAGAAGCCAAGGAAATCTGCTCACTGATATCAGCAGACGGAATCATAAGCTCAGCAAGAGATACACGGTAATCTTCGAGGAATAATACCTTAATTTTATCGCTTACCTGACGGTCATTTGCTATTACCTGAGAAAGCTTATAAATCATCTGGATAATCTCTTTGGCAAAGAGATAGCCTGCCGCCGCCTTTGCACCGAAGATATAGGTCTTAGGTGTAAAATCGGCATTGGGATTATTCTTTATAAATAGATAATCACTGATTATATTAAGCACATTAAGGTGCTGACGCTTGTATTCATGCAGTCTTTTTACCTGCATATCGAAAATGGAATCGGGGTTTAAAGTAACGCCGCAGTTTTCCTTAACATAGTCTGCAAAACGAACCTTGTTTGAATGCTTGATTTCGCCAAGGCGGTCAAGAACAGCCTTGTCATCCTTAAACTGCATTAACTTTTCAAGCTCGCCGGCATCCTTAATAAAGCCGTCGCCTATAAGCTCGGTCAAATACTTGGTAAGCTCAGGGTTAGCCTGACAAAGCCATCTTCTGTGAGCAATACCGTTTGTAACATTGGTGAACTTATCGGGTGTCATTTTGACATAATCCTTAAAAAGCTCGTCAACAAGAATCTTGCTGTGAAGCTTGGAAACACCGTTTACAGTATGGCAGGTAGCAACGCAAAGGTTTGCCATTCTAACAACACCATTGCTTATAATTGCAGTACGCTCTGCAAGACCAAAATCACCTGTCAAAGAGATTACTTCCTCTCTGTATCGGCGGTCGATTTCCTTGATTATCTGATAAATTCTTGGAATACGCTGTTCAATAAGGCTTTGCGGCCAGCACTCTAAAGCCTCCGCCATAATAGTGTGGTTAGTGTAAGCAACAGTACCCTTAACCAGCTCCCAAGCTCTGTCCCAACCGTAGCCGCATTCATCGAGCAAGAAACGCATAAGCTCGGGGATGCAGAGGGTGGGGTGAGTATCATTGATATGAATAGCAACCTTCTCGGGAAGATTTTCTAAAGTATTGTATTTGCTGAGGTGTCTTTTGAGAATATCCTGAACAGAAGCAGATACAAGGAAATACTGCTGACGGAGTCTGAGAGATTTACCCTCAATATGGTTATCCTCAGGATAAAGCACCTTTGAGATAGTTTCGGTCATAGCTCTCTGCTCGAGTGCTCTTACATAGTCGCCCTGATTAAATGCCGACATATCGAAATCCTGACATTCCGCACTCCAGAGTCTTAATGCATTGACTGTTTTGCCGTCCTTACCTGCAACCATAAGGTCATAAGGCACTGCGCGGACAGTCTGATAATCTTTATGCTCTATATGGTGATAGGTTCCGTCCCACCATTCGTCTATTCTGCCGTCGAAATTAACATCCACTGCAGATGCAGGGCGGGCTTCAAGCCAAACACCGCCGCCCGGAAGCCAGAAATCGGGCATTTCGGTCTGCCAGCCTTCAACAAGCTTCTGGCGGAAAATTCCAAGCTCGTATCGGATGCAATAGCCCATTGCAGGATAACCGCCTGTTGAAAGGGCATCAAGGAAGCAGGCAGCAAGTCTGCCGAGACCGCCGTTGCCAAGACCTGCATCAGGCTCTAAATCATAAAGCTTATCAAGCTTTACCTTGAATTTTGCCAATGCTTTTTTCATAGTCTCGGTCAGCTCGAGATTATAAAGATTGCTTTTAAGAGAGCGGCCCATAAGGAATTCCATACTCATATAATATACGGTTTTAGCCTCTTGGTTTGCTGTCTCTTTTCTGAATTTGGTGCGGCGTTCATTCATTATTTCGAGCAAAACCAACACACAAGCTTTATAAAAAAGCTCGTCGGAAGCCTGCTCAGGAGAAACACCGAAATTATGAGAAAGCTTGCGCTCAATCATTGAAGCCAGATTTGCAACTGTGTATTTACTCATTATAACATCTCCACAATATAATCTAATGTTATTCTTTACTAAATATAATACATTATTCTATATTATTTTTCAAGTGCCAACTATAACTATATATCACCTTAATTTTATGCATTTTCAATAAAAAAATGTTTAAATTTCCTAAAAATAAATATTTTTTCGTCAATTGGCACAATTTTAAGGCTTTTTCAAGATTAAGTGACTAGCAGTATTTTTCAAAATATTTTAAAGGGGTTATGCCGGTATATTCTTTAAAAACTCTGAAAAAATATCTGTCGTCTGCAAAACCGCAGGAGTAAGCAATGCTTGAGATTGAAATATTATTTTCAATCCGCTTTGCGATAAGCTTCTTTGCATGGTTGATGCGCACCAGATTCAAGTATTTATTCGGGCTCATACCCATACTTTCTTTAAAGCACCGCCTAAGATATGTAACAGAATGCGAGATTTTTTCCATTTCTCGCCCAAGTTCAAATGTACTGTCTGAAAAGTTATACATTATAGCCTCGTAAAGCGCATTCACCTCTTTGGATTGGTCATTTTTACGCTTTATGCTGAAAGAAAGCTCAAATATAAGGTCGCAAAGCGCTTTTTCAATATTTTTATAAGCTGTCTCGTTATCGGGACGGTTATATATATCGTAAATGCTTTCAAAAAAACTGCGTGCAGTCTGCTTTTCGTCATCGTGAACTATAAAATGCTGATTCATACCCTCAGGGATAGGTATGTCTGCGATTATATATATCACTCCGCAGTTTCCGCCCGGTCCTGTATGAACAGCTCCCCTCGGGCAAAAGATGATATCTCCTTCGTAAAGCTCGGTCAGTTCACCGTCGACCTCAACCTTGCCGCTGCCGTTTGTGACATATAGTATTTCTGAATTATTATTATGATTATGCGGAATAAAATCACTATTTTCTATTGTGCGGTTAACATATCTCAGATACATATCTTCACCTCATTAATCAATATAACACTAAAGGTTCGAAATGTCCACTATTTTCAATTTTAAATTGCATTGTATATAGGTTTTTGAATTTGTATAATGGCAGTATAGGAGAGTGATGATTATGTTACCCGATTATTTGAAGTTTGAAACCGATGCCTCGGCAAATGTTAAGAAAAGTATAGTTTGTGGGGATATACGGTTTACGGTAATCACATCGAGGATTATCAGAATTGAGCAGGGTGAGTTTACCGATAAGGCAACCCAAAGCGTAATTAACCGTAATTTTTGTGATGCGGAATTTACTGCAGATATAAAGGACGGTATTTTACATATAAAGACAGAGCATCTTGCTTTAAGCTATAAGCAGGGTGAGTCTCTAAATGCTGATAGCCTGCAAATCTCATTGCTTTCAAAACCTTATACCTGCTGGCATTACGGTGATAATGCAGTTTATAATTTGGGCGGTACTGTCTCTACTCTTGACCGTGTTTCGGGTTCTTGCCCGATAGGGGACGGTATGTGCTCCATAGAAGGCTTTTCGACAATGGATGACAGTGCTTCTGCTTTATTTGATGAGCAGGGTTGGTTTTCGGCACGCCCACAAAATATAACCGATTTATATTTCTTTGGCTACGGTCACGAATATCTTGCCTGCGTTCAGGATTATTGCCGTCTTACAGGTGTTCCCGAAATGCTTCCCGCGTTTACATTAGGTAATTGGTGGAGCAGATACCATAAATATTCCGATAAAGAATATCTATGGCTTATGGATGAGTTTAAGAAAAGAGATCTGCCTTTCAGCGTTGCGGTTATTGATATGGATTGGCATTTAACCCATAGTGATGATTGGGAACTGCAGGAGGATTACAGTCAACATTGGTGGAATCCCGGCTGGACAGGTTATACCTGGAACGAAAATCTATTCCCCGATTATAAGGCATTTTTAAAGGCGCTTCATGACAGAAATATGGCAGCGACATTAAATCTTCATCCTGCAAGCGGTGTGCGCTATTGGGAAAAGCAGTATAAAGAAATGGCAGAGCGAATGGGAATTGATCCTAATACGAGAAAAACTGTGCCGTTTGATTGCCTTGATCCAAAATTTGTTGAGGCTTATTTTGATGTACTGCATTTTCCCTATGAGAAAGACGGTGTGGATTTCTGGTGGATGGATTGGCAGCAGGGCGAGGATTACCACTGGGCTCACGACCACGGTATTGAAAAAAATCCGCTTGAAAAAAGTATATCTCCATTATGGATGCTTAACCATATCCATTATCTTGCTTCAAAGCTGGACGAAAAGCGCGGGCTTATTTTCTCCCGTTTCTCAGGACACGGCAGTCAGCGATATCCGATAGGCTTTTCCGGGGATACCTTTGTTACTTGGGAATCTCTTGATTTTCAGCCTTATTTTACGGTTACGGCTTCTAATATCGGCTACGGCTGGTGGAGTCACGATATAGGTGGTCATTGCGGCGCTACGAGAGATGACGAGCTTAGTACACGCTGGGTGCAGTTTGGTGTATTTTCGCCGATTTTCCGTTTGCATAGCACTGCTGACGGATATCTTCGCAGAGAGCCTTGGACCTTTGAGCCGAGGAGTGAGGCTGTAATTTCTGATTGCCTTAGACTTCGTCATAGCCTTTTCCCGTATATTTATACAATGAACTACCGCAATTATAAAGAGCTTATACCTCTTATGCAGCCGATGTATTATACCAATCCCGAAGAAAAGAATGCCTATGAGGTTAAAAATCAGTATTGGTTTGGAAGCGAGATGATAGTTTCTCCAATCACCAATAAGGCTGACAGCGAATCAGGACTTGGATATGCAAAAGTATGGTTGCCCGAGGGTAAATGGATAGACTGGTTTAATGGTTATATCTATAAGGAAACTAAGGACTGTCCGCTTGAGGTTTACCGACCGCTTGAGCAAATTCCTGTTTTCTTGAAAGCGGGTGCAATTGTTCCTATGCAAAAGCACAAGGAGCAGGATAATTCGCTTGGAAACTGCGATTGGCTCGAAATTGCTATTGCGGCAGGCGATAGCAACAGCTTTACAATGTATGAGGACGACGGTAAAACAATGAATTACCAAAACGGTGATTTTGCTACTACCGAGTTTACTCTTGATTGGCAGGAAAATACTGCAAAGTTTGTTATAAAACCTGTTATGGGTAATGCAGAGCTTGTTCCCCAAAAGAGAAATTATACTCTCGTATATAAAGGTTTTAAAAAGGGTTGTGAAATTTTTTTAAAGGGTGAAAAGCTGGAGAGCAAATACGACAGCGAAACCAATTCTTATAAGGTTAATATCGGTCAGGTTAATGCGCTCAAAGGTGCAGAAATTGATGTTATAAACCAAGACGGACTTATCCATGATAACAGCGATATCGGCCGCCGAGGCTATGAAATGATACTTCGTGCTCAGTGCTCAGGCGCCCAGAGGGGAAATTTCCAAAATCAGCTCAATTCAATGCGCAACAGTAAGTCTTTGCGAGTACCGCCTGCAGAGGGTGTTAACAGAATACCATTAGCTCTTTATGAACTTGCAATACAAAATATTTAAATTTAGCGGCTGTATACTTTAGCGGTATACAGCCGTTTTTAAATTTCGAGGTTAATTTTATTGCCAAAGACAAGAATTTATGATAAAATTAGGTAAAATTTCTGAAACAGGAGTGTTTATTTAAAATGAAGTTCAGCGTAAACAGTCCGATTTTGTTTGTGCTGGTAGGTATTATTGTACTTGCTGTGCTCGGGCAATCGGTATATTTTCTTGTACGCGCCTTAAAGCGTGCAAAAGAGATAGGAATGGAAAAATCAACCATCAAAAAGACTATAGGCTCTGCTGCGGTATTTACAATAGCGCCCGCTGTTGCAATACTTGTCGGCGTTGTAGCTTTATCTAAAAGTTTGGGAATAGCTCTTCCTTGGCTCAGACTTTCTATCATAGGTTCTATAACCTATGAAACCGTAGCTGCAAATAATGCTTTGCAAGCATTAGGACTAGCGGCAGGCAGTCAGATAACCGACCCCGATGTGTTTATCACCGTTTTGTGGGTAATGACCGTAGGTATTGCGGCAGGTCTTGTGTTTGTTCCCTTTGTTACCAAAAAGATTCAGAGCGGTATCAGCAAAATCGGTATGAAGGATAAAAAATGGGGCGAAATCTTTAATAATGCCATGTTCCTTGGTATGATTTCGGCATTTTTAGGTTATGTTTTCTGTGATGTTACCAATGTATTCAAGGGAGATACTTCGGGTCTTATTCCGGTATGCGTTATGGCGGTTTCTGCGGTTATAATGATAATTTGCGGAGGACTTTCGACTAAATTTAAAATCCGTTGGCTCACAGACTACGCTTTGCCGCTGAGCCTTGTAGGCGGTATGGCATCGGCAATCCCGATTACAAGCTGGTTAGGATAGGGGGAATTATAATGGCTAAAAAGAATTTGAATTATCTTGAATCTGTCCACCGCGACGGTATGATATGGGGCATTATAATTTGTCTGCTTATCTTGGCATTTCCTGTTGCAGTATCTATTATTTTCAGCGCTGTTCCGCAGTGGGGAGCGCTTGCAAAGGGTATGATAGCAACCGTTCCGATGTATTGGGCGGTGGGAATAGTTGAAATTTTCACCTATGTTCCTATGCTCGGTGCAGGAGGTACATATCTTTCCTTTGTTACAGGTAATATTTCTAATCTAAAGCTTCCTTGCGCGGTTGATGCAATGGAAAGGGCGGGTGTAAAACCGAATGAAGAAGAGGGCGAAATTATTTCTACTATTGCAATCGCTGTATCTTCAATAGTTACAACCCTTATAATTTTGATAGGTGTTGTGCTTATAGGATTTATTGCTCCTATTCTTGAAAGCCCCGTTTTAACACCTGCTTTTGATATGATTTTGCCGGCTCTCTTCGGTGGGCTTGGCGTTGTATTTATTTCAAAGAACGCAAAGCTCGCTATCGCACCAATCGTACTTATGCTTATTCTCTTTATATTTGTTCCTGCTTTAAATGCCGGAACGGTTGGAATTATGGTGCCGGTAGGCGTTTTGTTCACCCTTATAGTTGCAAGAATTATGTATAAGAGGGGTATGCTTTAATGGAAATTTTAGGTTATGGTTTATTATTGACCGTGGTGGTTTTAATCGCGGTAATACTTATCCGTACAATTAATTTTAAACCTAAGGCTACAGCAAAGGTGAGCGACGAGCAGGTATCCTTTGACCGCGATAAAGCGGTAGAAAATCTTCGTGAGCTTATCCGTTTTAAAACCGTATCATATAGTGATTCTTCCCTAGAGGATGATGCTCAGTTTGAAAAACTGATTGAAAGCCTGCCAAGACTTTACCCTAATGTTTTTAAGGTTTGCACCTTTATGCAACTGCCTGACAGAGCGCTTCTCTTTAAATGGGAAGGTAAATCAAAGGGAAATCCTGCGGTGCTTATGGCTCATTATGATGTTGTGCCTGTAGATGAAACAGGCTGGGAAAAACCGCCATTTGAGGCTATTCTTGAAGATGGCGTTCTTTGGGGCAGAGGAACTCTCGATACAAAGGCGACCTTTAACGGAATTTTATTCTCGGCAGATACCCTTATAGCGGAGGGGTTTGTCCCTGAAAACGATATTTACTTTGCTTTTTCAGGTGGAGAAGAGGTCAACGGCAAGGGCGCTGTTAATATAGTTGACTACTTTATTGATAATAATATCAACCTTTCTATGGTGGTTGATGAGGGTGGCGCAGTTGTCGAGGGAGTATTCCCCGGTGTTAATATCCCTTGCGGACTTATCGGCATTGCAGAAAAAGGTATGATGAATGTTGAGTATACCTGTAAATCTGCCGGCGGTCATGCTTCTGCACCCAAACCGCATACCCCTGTCGGAAAGCTTTCTGCGGCTTGCTGTAAAATAGAGAATAACCCCTTTAAATCTCACCTTACAAAGCCTGTTGCAGATATGTTCGATACTTTGGGCCGTCATTCGAACTTTGTATTTAAAATGATATTTGCAAATCTTTGGGCTTTTAAGGGTGTTTTAGATATTATTTGCAAAAAGAGCGGCGGCGAACTTAATGCTCTTATGCGGACAACGGTTGCTTTCACCCAGATGCAGGGAAGTGCCGCACCGAATGTTATCCCGCCTCAGGCTCAGATGGTATCAAATATGCGCCTTAACCCCGAGGATACTATTGACAGCGCACTTGAATATATAAAGAAAACCGTAAATGATAAGGATATTGAAATAAATCTTATCGGCGGTATGAACCCAAGCCCTATATCCCGTACCGACTGCGAGGGCTGGGATAAGGTTGCGTCGGCGGTAGCTTCTACCTGGAAAGGCTGTATAGTGTCGCCATATCTTATGGTTGCTTGCTCGGACAGCCGTCATTACGGAAGAATTTCGGATAAGGTTTACCGTTTTTCTGCAATGGATTTGACAAATGAGGAGCGCGCAACTATCCACGGTCATAATGAACGAATAAGAATAGAAACAATCGGTAAAACAGTTGAGTTTTATATAAGACTTATTAAGCAGTGCTGAGGTGTATAAAAGATGCTTGAACAACCTGTGAAAATTTCGCTTTCAGGCAGAACAATAGCCACCTGCATTTTGTTTTCGGTTTTTGCTTTGTTTTTTATTTACGGAGCTTTTTTGCTTATTACACAGGATATTTATATGGAAGATGATACCTTAATGCCGATAGGGTTTAAAGTGTTGTTTATGACGGTGCTTTGCATTGTCGAACTAGGAATACTTAATATGGTTATTCCTCTTTGGCATAGAATTCTTAGCGGCAGAGGGGCTATGACCTTAACTCGTGACGGAATTTCAGATACATTTTTTATATTTACAATACTTGCTTTTTGGACTACTATGAAAGTGCGTATAATTCCTTGGGATGCATTAGAGTATGATGCTGAAGAAAAAACCTTTTCGGTCGATATTAAAAAACTGCCGAAAAAATCCTGCAATATATTAGCCCGATTTATATTGCTTGGAGGTTTTAATTACCAGGTCGGCAAAATCACAGGCGAAGAGCTTTATAAATACAAGCAAGTAGCTGATGAAATGAATTATGTTTTATAAAATAAAACTGCGGTCATCCTTGATAGGATAACCGCGGTTTTTCTATATGGTTTAATGCTTGACAATCTTAAAAAGCTTTGAGATTTCCATAACGGCAAAGGGAACTAAAATAAGCCCTAATGCGATTAAATAAAGACCTACGGGCAAAAGCTCAATTCCAAAAGGAATTCTTAAGGGTGTAAATAAAATTGCTGCTGTTAAGCCGAGCGAGCCTAAAGCCGCTAAGTTAAGCTTTTTGTTTGAAAAAGGTCCTATTGCAAAAAGCGAACGGGAAGAGCGCATATTGAATGCCTGAATTATCTGCGACATTGAAAGCACCATAAATGCCATTGTCTGCCCTGCGGCTTCGGTTCCTATTATTGTATTTCCTAGGAAGAATGCAAAAAGGGTGAGCAGAGCAAACATAAAGCCCTGCAAAACTATCTGTATTCCAAGACCATGAGCAAAAATACCTTCGTTTTTCGGTTTTGGCTTTTGGTTCATTATATCGGGCTCTACCGCTTCCATACCGAGCGCTATTGCAGGCAAGGAATCGGTCACAAGGTTAATCCATAAAAGCTGCATTGAAAGAAGGGGTGATTTGTGCCATAAAATCATAGCAACAAAAACGGTGATAACCTCGCCGATATTTGTTCCAAGCAAAAAGCCTACAACCTTTTTGATATTTGCATAAATGCCTCTGCCTTCCTTTACTGCATCGACAATGGTTGCAAAATTATCGTCGGTAAGGGTCATATCCGAAGCGCCCTTTGCAACGTCGGTTCCGGTAATTCCCATAGCACAGCCTATATCAGCCGCTTTAAGAGCAGGCGCATCATTAACGCCGTCACCCGTCATAGAAACTACCTGACCTTTCCTCTGCCAAGCTTTTACAATCCTAATCTTATTTTCAGGAGATACTCTCGCATATACCGAGATTTTTTCGACCTTAGAGTCAAGCTCGTCGTCTGTCATAGCATCAAGCTGTGCACCTGTAATCGCAAGGTCACCCTCTTCTAAAATGCCGAGCTCTTTTGCTATTGCAGATGCTGTTACAACATGGTCACCTGTTATCATAACAGGCTTTATTCCTGCTTTCCGGCAAACCGAAACCGCCTCTTTAGCTTCTGGTCTCGGCGGATCTATCATACCTACAAGTCCCATAAAGGTAAGCTCTGATTCGAGGGTTTCAGAACTGATTTCTTGAGGCAGTTCGTCGATTACTTTAAATGCAATTGCCAATACTCTGAGCGCATTTTCGCTCATGTTTTCGGTCATTTGCTTTGCTTTTTCGATATCGCCTTTAATACAGCGCTCTGCCATCATATCAAAAGCACCTTTAACAATAACAACCTTTTTGCCGCCGATTTCGTTAACTGTCGTCATGAGCTTGCGGTCGGAATCAAAGGGAAGCTCTGCAATACGCGGATATTTAGCGTTAAGCTCATCCTTTTCAAAGCCGTTCTTATGCGCCGCAAAAACTATAGCCGTTTCGGTCGGGTCGCCTATGTGCTGACATTCTTCGCCGTTAAAGCTGATTGACCCGTCACAGCAAAGGGTTCCGTAAATCAGCAGGTTTTTAATCTTTTCGGAATTATTATCGGTTATATCTTCGAGTTCTCCGCCGTCGAGATATGCCTTTTTAAGGGTCATACGGTTTTGGGTGAGAGTGCCTGTTTTATCGGAGCAGATTATAGAAGCACTGCCTAAGGTTTCAACCGCAGGAAGTCTTCTTATAAGAGCATTTTTCTTAACCATTCGCTGAACACCGATTGAAAGCACAATGGTAACAATAGCGGGCAGTCCCTCGGGTATAGCCGAAACGGCTAAAGATACTGCAGTCATAAATATTTCAAGAGGCGGAATATCATTCATAATACCTACAATGAATATAACCGCACAGGCGGCAAGCGCCATAAAGCCAAGATATTTTCCAAGGCTTGCAAGCTTCTTTTGCAGAGGGGTCTCGGTATCGGCTTCGTCATCAAGCAGATTTGCGATTTTACCCATTTCGGTAGCCATACCCGTTGCAGTAACTACCGCAAGGGCTGTACCGTAGGTGATGCTACAGCCTGAAAATACCATGTTACTGCGGTCGCCCAAAGGCGCTTTTTCGTCTACGATCGCATCGGCATCCTTTTCGCTTGGTACGGATTCACCTGTAAGTGCGGATTCTTCCGATTTAAGGCTGACGCTGCTAAGCAGTCTTGCATCTGCAGGAACAAAATCACCTGCTTCAAGCTTTATTATATCTCCGGGAACAAGCTCGGCGGCATCGATAATAGTTTCAGCGCCATCTCTTATAACCCTTGCATGCAGGGCAGACATATTTTTAAGCGCATCTAGTGCCTTTTCTGCCTTTCCCTCCTGATAAACACCCATAATTGCGTTTAGAATAACAATGAGTAAAATAAGCGCAGGCTCAAAAAGCTCGCCCCAGTTTTTTTCAACACAAACCACTATAAAAGAAACTATTGCGGCGGCTATAAGGATAAGTATCATAACATCCTTAAACTGCTCGAAAAAGCGGGCTATTAAGGATTTTTTCTTTTTGTCCTTAAGTTTATTTTCACCGTATTTTTCTTTTAGTGCCGAAATATCTGCAAGGCTCAGACCTTTAGAGGCATCAACCTGCAGTTTGTTTAAAACATCTTCCTTTTGGCAACTGTGAAACAACAATTAAATTCCTCCTC
Source organism: Acutalibacteraceae bacterium (assembly GCA_045541175.1). Classification (GTDB taxonomy): domain Bacteria; phylum Bacillota; class Clostridia; order Oscillospirales; family Acutalibacteraceae; genus UBA737. The sequence goes on along the minus strand of JAZQIP010000039.1, from coordinate 40,286 downwards.
ATAGATTTTGAGTATTGAAATTATTTTACCACAAAAACCCAAAAAAATATAGATAAACGGTAAACATTTATGCCAGCTTTTTTAAAATTTAGGTTCAGCTAATAAAATATGTTGAAAATGCAACAAGTATTTGGTATAATATATAAGAATATGCATGGGAGGGATTATATGCGATTGCTGGCTGTAGGCGATGTTTGCGGACAGGTAGGCTGTGAAGAGATTCATCGCAAGCTGTCTTCTATAAAACAGCAAAAGAATATAGATGCTGTTATAGTAAATGGCGAAAACAGCGCTGTCGGCAACGGTATCACCCCTCAAAGTGCTGAATATATCTTCGCCTGCGGTGCAGATATTATAACAGGCGGCAACCATTCGTTAAGGCGAAAAGAAGTATATGATATGCTGGATATTAATGAATATCTCTTAAGACCGCATAATCTTCCCGAGGCTGAGTTTGGAAAAGGCTATTGCATTGCCGATTTTGGAAAATTCTCTTTAGCTGTTATAAACCTTTCAGGTATAATTTATCTTGAAAAGCTAAAGGCTTCAAATCCGTTCGATGCGGCAGATGAGCTTATAGAAAAAGCCAAGGCGGACGGAGCCGATATAATAGCAGTTGATTTTCACGCTGAGGCAACGAGCGAAAAAAGAGCGCTTGCGCTTTATCTTGACGGCAGAGTAAGTGCTTTTTTTGGAACTCATACCCATGTTCAGACTGCAGACGAGCAGATTTTACCTAATGGTACAGGGTATATTACCGACCTTGGGATGACGGGACCGGTAAACTCTGTTTTAGGTGTTAAAAGTGATATTATTATAAACCGCCTCAAATCAAATGACCTTTCGAAATTTGAATTTGCTGATGGCGAGGGAATGCTTTGCGGCTGTGTTTTTGAAATTGATAAAAACAGCGGCAAGACTGTGGCAATAGAAAGAATTAAATTTTAACGGTGAATATAATGAAAGCGAGAAAAATAGCGGCTTTTTTGATGGGCATTATATGTCTGCTTTGTTTTGCCGGCTGTGAAAAGGCTCAAAACAGCAGCGATACAGTCTCTTCAAAAACCGAAATATCTGACGGCAGAAAGATAAAAGACAGTATCACTCTGCTCTATTCTGCGGCGGATACCTTCAATCCATATACGGCTAAAACCGATATAAACCGTCAGCTGTGCAAGCTGCTTTATGAGCCCCTTGTAAAGCTTGATAACCAATTTAACCCTGTTTACAGTATAGCCAAGAGCGTAAAGGTTAAGGATAAAAAGTGTACTGTAAAATTAAATACGGTGAAATTTTCGGACAAAAGTAGTCTATCAGCAGATGATGTTGTGTATTCTTTTAAACTAGCAAAGACGGAGGGCTCTGTTTATTCGGCAGAGCTTTCGGTTATTGAAAAGGCTGTAGCCGTAGATTCGAAAACAGTAGAGTTCTCTCTCGGCAAGCAAGACCCCTATGCGGCAAATCTGCTTGATTTTCCGATAATCAAGCAAAACAGCGATACTGTTACCGATTCGGACAGCGTTGTTCAGCCGCCGATAGGTAGCGGAAGATACAAGGTATCAAAGGACCGCAAAAGCCTCGCTATAAACAAGCAGTTTGGCGGAGAAAAGGGAAGTATAAAGAAAATAAACCTCATTAATGCCCCTGATATGGAGTCGGTATCTCATTATGTTGAGGTGGGAGCGGCTGATATTTACTATAATGATTTATCGGGCGGAAATATAGTAAGAATGAGCGGTCAGAAGCTCGACATAAACTTAAACAGCCTGATATATATAGGTGTGAATCAGAATTTTGGTGCTTTGGGCGAAAATTCTTTGAGACAGGCGATAAGCTCGGGTATTGACCGTACTAAAATCTGCAGTAATGCTTATTATAATAATGCTATTGCGGCAAACGGTTTTTTCACCCCCGTCTGGGATGAAGTGAAATCAGTTCAAAATATACAAATTGAGGCAAATTCGCAAATAACTGTTGAGAATTTGGAGAAAATAGGATATAATGAATTAGATAAAGAGGGCAAACGGCAAAATAAATCGGGCGCAAAGCTTAATTTTAGTTTGCTTGTCAATTCTGAAAACCGCATCAAGGTTCAGGCGGCTCAGATTATTGCTCAGCAGCTTTCTCAGTACGGTATAACCGTTACGGTTGTCGAAAAAAAATATAAAGACTATATCGATGCCTTAAAGGACGGCGATTTTCAGCTTTTCTTAGGTGAGATAAAGCTTAGCGATAATATGGATATTTCCTCTATGGTTTTGCCTAAAGGCTCTGCTGCGTACGGTCTTAAAAAGGTTAAAAAAGAAGATAAGGCTAAAGACGGCGAGGAAGAAAAGAAAAAAGAAAAAAAGACAGAATACGAGAAAAACAGCTGTGCAGAGGTTGTAAACGGATTTTATAAGGGTAAAAATACTATTACCGATATCGCAACCGTCCTGCAAACCGAAATGCCCTTTATTCCTGTGTGCTACAGAACAGGTGCACTGTTTTGTAACGACAGTATAGAGAATATAGATATTTCATCTGCTAGTGATATTTATTTCTCGATAGAAAAGTATAACAATTATCAATAGGAGGATATTTATGATAGCTTACGAAAACAGATTAGGAAAAATAACCTTATCCGAGGCATATTTATCAAAGCTCATCGGTCACGAGGTAACTTCCTGCTTTGGAGTTGTAGGAATGGTTGCAAGCACAGGAAAACAAAAGCTGCTTGGCCGTTTTTCAAAATCCGAGCCTTTAGATACAGGAATCAAGGTTGTCGGCAGTGCGGACGGTGTTACAGTTGAGCTGCATATTGTTGTGACCTACGGTATGAATATCAATGCTATAGCCGCAAGTATTACCGAAAAGGTTAAATATGTTGTTAAAGAAACTACCGGTATCAATGTTGAAAAGGTAGTAGTTAAGGTTGACGGCATAAAAGAATAAACTTAAAATGCAAATAGCGGCGAATCTGCCGCATTAAGGAGTGTTACAAGTGATAAACGGCGATATATTGCGCGATGCGATAATTTCGGCGGCAAATAACCTTGCCAATAACAAAAAACAGGTTGATGACCTTAATGTATTCCCTGTGCCGGATGGTGATACAGGTACAAATATGTCTATGACCCTCGCAAATTCTGCAAGAGAGCTTGAAAAATTGAGCGGTGTTACCGCAGGCAAAATCGCCTCGGTTAATGCATCTGCGCTTCTTAGAGGTGCAAGAGGAAACTCTGGTGTTATAACATCGTTGCTTTTCCGTGGCTTTGCAAAGGGTATTGGTGAAGATGAGACTATGACTGCCGAAAACCTTGCAAAGGCTTTCGAGCTTGGAGTCGAGGCGGCTTATAAGGCTGTTATGAAGCCTACCGAGGGTACTATTTTGACCGTTGCCCGAGTTGCATCCGAGTATGCAAAAGAGGCTTTGGCTCAAGGAAAAGAAGTTCTAGAGGTTTTTGAAAGCGCTATTGAGGGTGCCGAAAAAGCCCTTGCTGAAACCCCCGAGCTTTTACCTGCGCTTAAAAAAGCAGGTGTTGTTGATGCGGGCGGTTACGGATTTGTCCTCATACTCAAGGGTATGCTTTCAGTTTTGAAAGACGGTGTTATGATAAATGCTACCGCCGCTGCTCAGGCTGAACCCGAGGAGGAAGAGGAAAGCTCAAGAAATGCCGCAGGTGAATTTGAAACCGAGATTACCTTTACCTACTGCACCGAGTTTATTGTTAACCGTGCTGAAGAGTGCGAAAAAGAGCCTAATGATTTAAGAATGTATCTTGAAACAATAGGTGACTGTGTAGTTGTTGTAGATGATGAGGAAATCATTAAGGTTCATGTTCATACCGACCATCCCGGTAATGCTATTGAAAATGCATTAACCTTCGGCTCGCTTGTTCACCTTAAGATAGAAAATATGCGCGACCAGCACGAAAGAGCAAAGCACGATGCTGAAAACGCTCGCAAAAAACCTGCTAAGAGTGCCGACCGCACCGAAACCTTTACCCCTGTTGAGCCTACAAAGCCGGTAGGTTTTGTATCGGTTTGTGCAGGAGACGGACTTGCAGATTTGTTCAGAGATTTAGGTGTTGATACCGTTGTTAGCGGGGGACAGACTATGAACCCCAGCACCGACGATATATTAAAGGCAGTAGAATCTACTCCTGCTGAGACCGTTTTTGTTCTTCCTAATAATAAGAACATTATAATGGCGGCTGAGCAGACTATCCCGATAAGCACCCGTAAGGTTATAGTTCTTCATACAAGAACCATTCCTCAGGGTATCACTGCAATGCTTAATTTTGACCCCGATGCTGATAATGAGGCCAATGCAATTGAAATGCAGAAGGCGGCTGAAAAGATAGCAACAGGTCAGATTACCTTTGCGGCAAGAGATTCCGATTTCGATGGTCATAGCATCAAAAAGGGCGAGCTTATGGCTTTGCTCGGCGGTAAAATCACCTTTGTTGATACCGACCTTGAAAAGACCGTTATGAAGCTCTTAAAGCAGATGATTAAGAAGGACAGCCAGTTTGTCACCGTGATTTACGGTGAGGATGTAACCGAAGAGCAGGCGGCATCCATAGAGGCTCAAATTCAGGAGAAATACGGTTCTAAGACCGAAATCACCGTTATAAACGGTGGTCAGCCGATTTATTACTATATTATTTCAGTTGAATAATTTTCAGGAGAGATTGATATGTTAACAGCCGCTACCGATATTCAATATTTAAAGGGTGTTGGTGAGAAGAGGGCTGTTGTGCTGAAATCCAAGGGCATCGACACTGTCGGTGCCCTTTTGCGTTTTTATCCCAGAGCATATCTCGATTGGACCGATATAAGCCTTATATCAGATGCGCCTTTTTTTGAAAATGTTTGTATAAAAGCAACGGTTACAACTCCGGTCGAAACCCTTAAAAAACGCCCTGGGATGACAATTTTCAAGTTTCTTGCCGAGGACGAGTCTTCGACTATAGAAATAACCCTTTTTAATCAGAATTTTTTAGCCGAAAAGATTAGGGTTGGAAGACAGTATCTTTTTTACGGCAGAGTTTCAGGGGGATTTATATACCGCAAAATGAATTCTCCTGTTATTGTTGACGGAAATTATGGTGGTATCGAGCCGATATATCCTGCATCGCAGTCGCTTTCTTCGAAAATGATTGAAAAGCTTGTTAAAACCGCTTTGAGCGAGCTGAGGCTTTCGGAGACTCTACCCTTAGATATCCGCGAGAAAAACTGCCTTTGCGATATAGATTATGCGCTTTGGAACATTCATTTTCCCAAAACTGCCGAGGCGCTTGAAACAGCCAAAAAAAGGCTTGTTTTTGAAGAGCTCTTTGTTTTGCAGACGGGCCTTTCCTTTCTTAAAACCCGATACCGAGGAAAAGCGGGCTGTAGGATTACTAAGGATTATTTTGCTGATTTCTGCCGTCTTTTAAGCTTTGAAATGACCGATGCTCAAAAAAGGGTTACAAGGGAATGTCTTATAGATATGGCATCGGGCAGACCAATGAACCGCCTCGTTCAAGGAGATGTAGGCAGCGGAAAAACTGCTGTTGCGGCGGCACTTATGTTTATATGCGCAAAAAACGGATTTCAGTCAGCTTTAATGGCGCCTACCGAAATTCTTGCCGAGCAGCATTTTGCGACCCTTGAAAAGCTTACTCAGGATACTGGTATTAAATGTGGCTTGCTTACAGGCTCGGCAACCAAAAAGCAGAAAAATATTATAAAACAGGCGCTGAAAAACGGCGAGATAGATGTTATAGTAGGAACTCACGCTCTCATAAGCGACGATGTCGAGTTTAAAAATTTAGGTCTTGTTATAACCGATGAACAGCACCGATTCGGCGTTAACCAAAGGGGAAAGCTTTCGGCAAAGGGCGAAAATCCGCATACTCTTGTTATGTCGGCAACGCCAATCCCAAGAACTTTAGGGCTGATTTTATACGGCGACCTTGATATAAGTATTATCGACGAATATCCTAAGGGCAGGCAAAGGGTTGATACCTACTGTGTCGATTCGTCTTATAGGCAAAGAATTTATAATTACATAAAAAAATTCCTTGATGACGAAAGACAAGGTTATATAGTGTGTCCGCTTGTCGAGGAAAATGAGGCTCTCGATATAACCCCTGCTACCGAATACTATGAAAAATTAATGGATAATGAATTTAAAGGCTATCGTCTTGGTCTTCTTCACGGTAAAATGAACTCTAAGGACAAGGAAAAGGTTATGCGCTTATTTGCGAGCGGGGAAATTCAGCTTCTTATTTCAACAACCGTAATTGAGGTTGGGGTTGATGTTCCAAATGCGGTTATTATGGTTATTGAAAATGCTGAGCGGTTTGGATTGTCTCAGCTTCATCAGTTAAGAGGCAGAATAGGCAGAGGTATGCATAAATCGACCTGTATTCTGATTTCGGATTCCAAATCTGATGAAACCACCAGAAGACTGAGCATTATAAAAGGCTCTACCGACGGTTTTAAAATCGCCGATGCGGACTTAGAGCTCAGGGGTCCGGGAGATTTTTTGGGCTCCCGTCAGCACGGACTGCCTGAAATGAAGATTGCCGATATTTTTGCCGACCGCGAAATACTAAGACTTGCAGGGCAAGAGTCTTCAAGACTTTTACAGGAAGACCCCCGCCTTATAAATCCCGAAAATGCGCCTTTAAGGGCAGAAATTGCAGAGCTATATAAAAGGCTTAATGCCAACTGAAAGGAAAAATAAAATGAAATTTTTAATTGCATCTGATATTCACGGCTCAGCATATTACTGCGATATGCTGATTAAAGACTTTGAAAATGAAAAGGCAGACAGAATACTGCTGCTTGGCGATATTCTTTATCACGGCCCGAGAAACGATTTGCCAAAAGGCTATGCGCCAAAAGAGGTTATAGCAATGCTGAATCCTTTAAAGGATAAGATATTTTGCGTTAGAGGCAACTGCGACACCGAGGTTGACCAGATGGTGCTCGATTTTCCCGTGCTTGCCGATTATTCGGTAATACCTTTAGGAGACCGACTTGTTTACGCAACCCATAGCCATATTTATAATGAGCAAAATCTGCCGCCGCTTTCAAAAGGGGATATTCTGCTCTGCGGTCATACCCATGTACCTAAATGCACCGAGCATGAAAATTATATCTATATGAATTCCGGCTCGGTTTCAATTCCGAAAGAAAACAGTCCTCATAGCTATATGATTTTAGAGGGCAATACCTTTTTATGGAAAAACCTAGAAACAGGGGAAATATACAAAAAGTTTATTATATAAGAAAAAACCTCGGAAATTCCGAGGTTTTCTGTTATGTTTACTTATTAACACTGTCGATAAATCTTAGGAATGCTGCCATACCGTCTTCGGTGCGCTTATAAACACCTGCGTGTTCTAATACCTTTTCGAATACGATACCGATTTCCTTTTTAAGGATATCGTCGATATTGTCCTTATTGAGGTTTTCGTATCTGCTGATAATATCTTCTGCCCAATCAGCGTGCTTTTCAAGGGCTTCATTGCTTCTGATATCCTTGCCCTCTAAGATAGCATCTGCTAAAAGTGCCATTTCGGTTTTGAGTCTTGCAGGCAAAACTGCAAGTCCCATAACCTCGATAAGACCTATGTTTTCTTTCTTTATATGATGAAGCTCCTCGTGCGGATGATATACACCGAACGGATGCTCCTCAGTAGTTATGTTATTCCTGAGTACGATATCAAGCTCGAAATCCTCGCCTCTTCTGCGGGCGATAGGAGTAACAGCATTATGAGGCTCGCCGTCGGTTTGGGCAAATATAAATGCCTGCTCGTCGGTATAAGCCTGCCAGCAGTCAAGTATCTTTCCTGCAAGCTCACTTAGTCTTTCTTTGGAAGCGCAGGTAAGTCTTATTACCGACATCGGCCATTTGACTATTCCTGCCTTGATATCCTCAAAGCCTTCAAAGCTGATTTCCTTTTCAATGGGCGCTTTTTCCATAGCAAAGGTATAGCTTCCGCCTTGGAAATGGTCGTGCGCCAAGATTGAGCCGCCAACTATCGGCAGACCTGCATTCGAGCCCATAAAATAATGTGGGAAAATGCTAACGAAATCGAGCAATCGCTTAAAGGTCTTTATGCTTACATTCATTGGTGTATGTTTAGCATTAAAGCAAATGCAGTGCTCATTATAGTATACATAGGGAGAATACTGCATACACCAGTCTTCATTGTTAAGTGAAAGCGGTATTATGCGGTGGTTCTGCCTTGCGGGGAAATCCATTCTTCCGCTATAGCCCTCGCATTCTTTACATAAAAGGCACTTGGGGTATCCCGATTTGGGTGCATTTTTTGCGGCGGCAATAGCTTTTGGGTCCTTTTCGGGCTTTGAAAGGTTGATGGTTATATCCAAATCGCCGTACTCAGTAGAGGTCACCCATTTTACATCCTTTGCTATTCTGTAGCGGCGGATATAATCGCTGTCACCGCTTAATGTATAGTAATAATCGGTGGCTTTTTTCGGAGAATCGCCGTAAAGAGACCAGAACTTATCTGTCACCTCAGACGGGCGAGGCATTAAAGCGCCCATAAGTCGGGTATCAAAAAGGTCGCGCTCGGTAATATTATCGTCAATTATACCTTTTTCACAGGCAAAATCTAATAGCTCTTTAAGGGTTTCCTCAAGATTTACATCCTCAAAGCATTCCTCGTTTTCAATAGAATTAAGCTGCAGAATTTCAAGTAAGCGGTTTGTAATATAAGCTTCGTCCCGCTTTGTAAAAAGCTGTTTTGAAAGTCCGTAGCAAATTAATTTCCTTATACTTTTCTCTACCATAAAATCACCTATTGTCATTTGATAATGAAATTATACAACACATATACCGAATATGTCAATTATTGTAATGAAAAATTGTTTTTATTAAAGGTTAAAAGTCCGTCATCCCGCATTTTGCATAGTTCATTCGACATTGCGCTTCGGTCTACTGAAAGATAATCAGCGAGTTGCTGACGGTTAAACGGAATAGAAAATGTACTGCTGTTTTGTTTTGCGGCTTGCTCTGAAAGGTAGGATATCAGCTTTTCTCTGGTTGACCGCCTCGAAATATGACCGAGCTTGCCTATAAGCTGTCTGTTTTTATCGGATATGGCAAAAAACAGGTTTTGAACTACCAACGAATGAAATTTGCAGGCAGAGGAGCAGACCGTGAGCATTTTATTTATATTAAAAAATATGACGGTGCTGTCTTCAGCGGCTACCGCATCGTGGGGTACAGCACCGCTTTCAGGCAGAGAATATGCCTCACCTATCATACCGCCTGTCGATATTATGCTGATAATACTTCGGTTTCCCCAAAAATCGTCCTGCTGCAGAGTAACCTTTCCCTCTACGATAACGGCAATACTATTTATCTGCTCGCCCTGATGAAATATATATTCGCCTTTTTTGTATTTAGAAGGCCTTGCCTCCAGGCAGGAAAACATTGCGGATATTTCTTGTTCACTTATACCGCTGAAAATTTGAGTTTTTTTAAGTATTGGGATAAATTTTTCCATAAAAATACTCTTTCTGTTGTAAAAACAACCGAATTGTTTTAATAATTATATTATAATAGGCTCAGAAAATCAAGAAGGAGAATGTTTATGATAAGAAAAATCATTAAAATAGATGAAGAAAAGTGCAATGGTTGCGGTGCTTGTGCATCAGCTTGCCATGAGGGGGCTATAGAAATGGTAAACGGAAAGGCAAAGCTTACACGAGAGGATTACTGTGACGGTCTCGGCGATTGCCTGCCTGCTTGCCCTACGGGTGCTATCACATTTGAAGAAAGAGAGGCTCCTGCTTATAATGAGGCGGCGGTGCTTGCGTCAAAGCAAAACAAAGAACCCTTGCCCTGCGGTTGCCCAGGAACAAATTCCAAGGTTATAAAGAGAGAGCCTGTTTCTAATGCACCTGCTTTATCAGAGCAACCTACAAGTCAATTAACCCAATGGCCCGTGCAGATTAAATTGGTGCCTATTAATGCACCTTATTTTGAAAACGCAAATTTGCTTGTTGCGGCAGACTGTACTGCTTTCGCTTACGGAAATTTTCATAATGAGTTTATTCGCCGCCATATAACTCTTATCGGTTGTCCTAAGCTTGACGAGGGAGACTACAGCGAAAAGCTGACTCAGATTATTGCAAATAATAACATAAAAAGTGTTACAGTTGTCAGAATGGAAGTGCCTTGCTGCGGAGGAATAGAGAATGCAGTTAAAAGAGCTTTGCAGGCAAGCGGCAAATTTATTCCTTGGAGAGTCGTAACAATCTCGACCGACGGTAGAATCTTAGACTGACAAAGTGCCGGTTATTTGCATAGCATAGGCTGAGGTGAAATATATGCAAATAACAGCCTATAACAGACAATCAGCAGTTAATTATGCCCGAAAATGGGCGCTTTCGAGAAATAAGGCTTTTTATGATTTTGAAAATATTGGCGGTGACTGTACAAATTTTGCATCGCAATGTATTTTTGCAGGAGCGAGGGTTATGAATTATACCCCGAATACGGGCTGGTACTACCGCTCCGCTTCAGACCGTGCCGCCGCTTGGAGCGGTGTGGAATATCTTTACAGATTCCTAATTAACAATAAATCTGTTGGTCCATTTGCTTCCTTGGTATCTAAGGAAGATGCCGAAATAGGTGATATAGTTCAGCTTGGGAGAAATGACGGAAGTTTTTATCACTCGCCTGTAATAGTCGCAACCTCGCCGAGAATTCTTGTGGCGGCGCATACTTTTGATGCTCTGGACCGTCCGCTTGATACTTATATCTATGATACCGCCCGATTTATACACATTGAGGGAGTTAGGATATGGTAATAAATCGATATAAAATATTGAAAAAATATATAGGATTATGATATAATTCTTTTGAAAAAATTAGGTCTCAGTAAAATTTTTTCAAATTTCTTGCAATAAAAAGCACTGTTTGCGAGTTAACTTAGTGAAAAGGGGTTACAAAGCTATGATATTCTTATCATTTGTAACGGAAAGTATTCAGCGTGATGATGCCGAGCTTGAAAAGCTGATCAGCAAAATTGCCGAGGGCGATAATGAGGCTTTCGCGCAGGTTTACGAAAAAACAAAGGCTTCGGTTTACGGTTTTTCATTATCGATACTGAAAAACGATCACGATGCGCAGGATGTTTTGCAAAACTGTTTTGTAAAAATTCATTCTGCCGCTGTAGGATATGTTCCAAAAGGAAAGCCGATGGCGTGGATACTTACCATAACAAGAAATCTTTGCTTTGACCACCTTAGAGAGCAAAAAAGAAATGCAGATATTTATGAAAATGATGCTATGTTTACATTTGAGGATGCAAATGATGACAAAATTTTCATAAGAGAATGTATGGAAAAGCTCTCTGATGACGAGCGCCAGATACTTATGCTCCACGCGGTGTCAGGCTTTAAGCATAGGGAAACTGCCGAGCTTTTGAAAATGCCTGTAGGCACGGTGCTCTCAAAATACAACCGCGCAATCAAAAAAATTCAAGAAAGCTATAAGGGAGGACACGACGTTGACGGAATATGAAATAAACCGAAAACTGAACAGCGCTGTGGAAAACACAGTTCCTGATGTTCTGAGCAGTGTGCTCCAACAGTGCGAAAATTTGGAAAAAGGAAAGGTGATTAGAATGACTGAGACCAAAAAGAGAAAGAATATATTTGTTAAATTTGCAGCCGTAGCGGCCGCGTTTGTGATACTTGCAGCAGGTGTTGTGGGCACACTTCATTACCGTGCAAACAGTTTTGTTGAATCGAAGATTTCGCTTGATGTTAATCCAAGTATTGAAATAGATATAAATAAGAATGAAAAGGTTTTAGCTGTAAAACCTCTTAATGCTGACGGTAAGAAAATTGTAGGCGATATGGATTTCAAGGGTAGTAACTTAGAGGTTACGGTTAATGCTCTTATCGGCTCAATGCTCAAAGAAGGCTATATCGACGAGCTTTCAAATTCAATACTCGTAAGCGTTGATAACGATAATAAAGAAAAAGGCGAAGAGCTTAAGGTTAAGCTTTCTGAAATGATAAACACTATTTTAAGCGGTGAGAAATTCAGCGGTGCGGTTCTTAGCCAGACTGTCGCTCACGATAATGAAATTCAGAAAAAGGCTGAGGAATACGGCATTACCGAGGGTAAGGCTCAGCTTATCTCCAAGATAGTTGAAACCGATTCGAGATATACCTTTGATAGCTTGGCGGCGCTTTCTGTTAATGAACTTAATATCCTTGCTTCTTCGGGTGAAAAGCTTGAAGAAAATGTTGAGCATACGGGTACCGCCAGCGAAAAGAAATATATCGGTGCTAGTAAAGCTAAGACAGCCGCTTTAAAGCATGCGGGTGTTGCAGAAAAAGATATATCAAACTATCGTTACGAGCTTGATTTTGACGATGGCGTTATGGTTTATGAAATAGAGTTCTATGTAGGAAAAACAGAGTATGAATATGAAATCAATGCGGTTGACGGTGCGGTTGTAAGCCATAGTGTTGACCGAGATGAAGATGATGCTCCTGTGAATAATACTGCTCCTGAAAAAGAAGAGCCCTCTAAAGAAAATAATTCTTCCGAGGGAAATACCTCTGCTAAAAAATATATAAGCGAAAGCAAGGCAAAAGCTGCGGCTCTCGCTCATGCAGGTGTTAAGGCTACTGATATCACCGGATATTCAATAGAGCTTGACGACGGTGTTTATGAAATTGATTTCGACAGCAAGGGTTATGAGTATTCTTACGATATCAATGCTTTGACCGGAAAGGTTATTGGCAGCGAAAAAGAAAAGGACGATGATTATGTTCCGGAGTCTTCGGCTGTTGCAGATATCATAAGCAAGAGCAAAGCAAAATCAAAGGCTCTCGCTGATGCAGGCGTAGATGCCGCTGATATCAGAGACTATTCAATAGAGCTCGACGATGACGAGAATGTTTACGAAATCGAATTTGCAAGCGGTGCTTATGAATATTCCTATGAAATCAATGCTTTGACCGGTAAGATTATCGACAGAGAGAAAGAAAAGGACGATGATTATGTTCCGGAGTCTTCGGCTGCTGCAGATATCATAAGCAAGAGCAAGGCAAAATCAAAGGCTCTCGCTAACGCAGGCGTAGATGCCGCTGATATCAGAGATTATTCAATAGAGCTCGACGATGACGAGAATGTTTACGAAATTGAATTTATTAGCGGTGCTTATGAATATTCTTATGAAATTGATGCTTTGACCGGTAAGATTATCGATAGCGAAAAGGAAAAAGACGATTAAATTTCTTCGGTTTAGAAGAACACTCCAAAAGTAAAGAGTCGACTGTATAAAACAGTCGGCTCTTTATTTAATCATTGAAAAAATCCTTGACCTTGTCCATAAAGGTCTTTTTCTTTTTATAGTTTTTATCATCGCAAGCGGCATCGAATTCTTTGAGCTTTTCCTTTTGAGCCTTTGAAAGGTCCTTTGGAACTTCTACTGTGATTTTCACATATTGGTCGCCCTTGCCGCTGTAGTTTAGCCTTTGGATACCTTTTCCTCTGAGCTTGAACTCGTCACCCGGCTGAGTGCCCTCATGAATCTGGAATTTAACCTTGCCGTCAAGAGTCGGAACGGTTATTTCATCGCCCAAAGCCGCTTGAGTAAAGGTTATCGGGATTTCGCAGTAAACATCATAGCCGCTTCGCTCGAATATCGGGTGAGGGCGTACGTTTATGTTGATTCGAAGGTCGCCTGCAGGACCACCGTTAACACCGGCATCACCGCCGCCGCGAAGATTTATAGCCTGACCGTCGTCAATACCTGCGGGGATTTCGACCGTCTGCTCGACAGTATGTCTTATTCTGCCCTTTCCTGCACAGGTGCGGCAGGGTTTATCAATAATCTTTCCGCTTCCGTGGCAATGGTCACAAACCTTTTGGGTCTGCATTACGCCGAACGGGGTGCGCTGGGTCGCAGAAACCTGACCTGTACCGTGGCAAACGGGACAGGTTTTAGGACTCGAGCCCTTTTCGGCACCCGAACCATTACATTCCTTACAGGTATCTATCTTGGTTACCTTAACGGTCTTTTTACAGCCCTTTGCCGCCTCTTCAAACGAAAGGTTGACAGAAGCTGCGGTATCGTTTCCTCTTCTTGGCGCATTAGGGTTGCGACGCGAACCGCCACCACCAAAACCGCCGCCGAAAAATGAGCTGAAAATATCACCAAGGTCGCCAAAGTCTCCGGTAAATCCTCCGCCGAAACCGCCTCCGCCGTAGCCGCCGCCTGCACCGAAGTTGGGGTCAACTCCTGCGTGACCGAACTGGTCATAACGGGCGCGCTTTTCACTATCGGATAAAACCTCGTATGCTTCATTAACCTCTTTGAAATTTTTTTCAGCCTCTTTATCTCCTGGGTTTAAGTCGGGATGATATTTTTTAGCCGCTTTTCTATATGCTTTTTTTAGCTCGTCCTCAGAAGCCGATTTATCAACCCCAAGGACTTCGTAATAATCTCTTTTATCGTCAGCCAAAGCAATTCTCCTAAAAAGTATATGTAGGGGCGACCTTGCGTGGTCGCCCGCACATAAAATTATTTATTGTCGTCAACGTCGGTGTAATCAGCCTCGTAAACATTGGGGTCTGCATTACCTGCATCGCCGCCTGCAGCAGCGTTGGGGTCACCTTGAGGATTAGCAGCCTTGTAAATCTTTTCGCTTACAGCGTAGATCTCTTTCTGCAAATCTTCCTGTTTAGCCTTGATAGCCTCGATATCCTCGCCTTTAAGAGCCTCTTTGAGCGCTTCTTTAGCGGTGTCAATCTTAGCCTTTTCTTCGTCGGAAAGCTTATCGCCAAACTCGTTAACAGTCTTTTCGGTCTGATAAATCATCTGGTCAGCGTTGTTGCGGATATCAACCGACTCGCGGCGCTTTTTATCCTCTGCAGCATATTCTTCAGCCTCTTTAACAGCCTTGTCAATATCTTCCTTGGACATATTGGTGTTAGAGGTGATAGTGATGTTGTTTTCCTTGCCTGTGCCGAGGTCCTTAGCTGAAACGTGAACGATACCGTTAGCGTCGATATCAAATGTTACCTCAATCTGGGGGATTCCACGGGGAGCAGGAGCAATACCGTCAAGGTGGAATACACCGAGGGTTTTGTTGTCCTTAGCAAATTCTCTTTCACCCTGCAAAACGTGTACCTCAACAGAGGTCTGACCGTCAGCGGCAGTTGAGAATATCTGGCTCTTCTTAGCGGGGATAGTGGTATTTCTGTCGATAACCTTTGTAGAAACTCCACCCATAGTCTCGATACCGAGAGAGAGGGGTGTAACGTCGAGGAGAAGAAGTCCCTTAACATCGCCGCCAAGAACACCTGCCTGCAAAGAAGCACCTAAAGCAACGCACTCATCGGGGTTGATACCCTTGAAAGGCTCTGTGCCCATAAAGTTCTTAACAGCTTCCTGAACAGCGGGGATTCTAGAAGAACCGCCTACCATAAGAACCTTGTTGATTTCGCTCTTGTTAAGACCTGAGTCTGCGAGAGCCTGACGAACGGGAGCCATAGTAGCATCTACGAGGTCAGCAGTAAGCTCATTAAACTTGGCTCTGGTAAGAGTTGTCTCAAAGTGCTTAGGACCGGTGGAATCAGCAGTAATAAAGGGAAGATTGATATCAGCAGTAGTCATACCGGAAAGGTCAATTTTAGCCTTTTCTGCAGCTTCTTTTATACGCTGCATAGCCATCTTATCGTTAGAAAGGTCGATACCCTGCTCAGCCTTAAAGGTAGCAACGATATAGTCCATAACTCTCTTATCGAAATCGTCACCGCCGAGACGGTTGTTACCTGCGGTTGCAAGAACCTCTTGAACACCGTCGCCCATTTCTATAATAGAAACGTCGAATGTACCGCCGCCAAGGTCATATACCATAACCTTCTGGTCGTCTTCTTTATCAATACTGTAAGCAAGAGCGGCTGCGGTAGGCTCGTTTATAATTCTCTTAACCTCAAGACCTGCAATCTTACCTGCGTCCTTGGTAGCCTGACGCTGAGCGTCGGTAAAGTAAGCAGGAACTGTGATAACAGCTTCGGTTACGGTCTGACCGAGATATGCCTCTGCATCAGCCTTTAATTTCTGCAGAATAATAGCAGAAATTTCCTGAGGGGTGTATTTCTTATCATCAATAGCTACAGTGTAAGAGGTACCCATCTCACGCTTGATAGAGCTGATTGTTCTGTCGGGGTTGGTTATAGCCTGACGCTTTGCAACCTGACCTACCATTCTTTCTCCTGTCTTAGAAAATGCTACAACAGAAGGTGTAGTTCTAGCGCCTTCTGCATTAGCGATAACTACTGCCTCGCCGCCTTCCATAACAGCTACGCAGGAGTTAGTTGTACCTAAGTCAATTCCTATAATTTTTCCCATTTTTATTTCCTCCAAATAGAATAATATATATTTTAATTTTTAATTTGCAACTGATACCATTGCGGCACGGATTACCGTATCGCCGATTTTATAGCCCTTTTGTAAAACCTGAGCTATAACATTTTCACCTAAGTTTTCGTCCTCAATGTGCATAACCGCCTCGTGGCAGTTGGGGTCGAATGTGTCTCCTACCTGAGCCACCTCGGCAATACCGAGAACACCCACAAGCCCTTCAAACTGCTTAACAATCATCTCAATACCCTTTATATAATCGGGGGTATCCTTATCGGCGGCTGCGGCACGGTCTATATTATCAAGTATTGGCAAAAGTTGTTTAATTATATTCGCTTTTGCATACTCGGCAATACCTGTTCTTTCTCTTTCGGTACGCTTTTTAAAGTTATCGAATTCTGCCGCTGTTCTGAGCAGTAAATCGTTTTTGCTTTCAAGCTCAGCTTTTAAGGCTTCCAGCTCTTTATCCTTTTTAGTCTTTTTTTCTTTCTTTTCTGCTTTTTCGGTTTTGACTTCATTCTCAACCGCTTCTGCAGTAGTTTTTGTTTCTTCAGACATTATTTAATCCTCCATATCCTTTTGTGCCTGTGTTATGATTTCGGTCAGCCTTTCGGCTGTATATTCAATATCGGGCATTATCTGCTCGTAGGACATTCGGTTCGGGCCGATAACTCCGATATAACCTTTATATTTATCTGCTGCGCTGAATTTTGCGGCTATCAAGGTGCCGTCTTTTAACTCGTTATAGCCTGTATCAGCTCCGAATACAACACCGACATTATCTCCGATGTCTTCGAGAATTGAAATTATCGGGTCGCGGCGGTTGATAAGGGATAAAATTCTCGTCGCGTCCTCTTCGCTGGCGTTTGTACTGTAAAGAGCGTTTTTGCCCTTAAAAGTGATATCGGTTTCTTCTATATCAGAAGCCATTTCAAATATTGCGGCAATCACAGGCATAATTTCGAGCGAGTAAATTCCTGCACTTGCAATAATGCTCTGCATATAAGCTTTTGTGAACTCGTTTACCCGTTTGCCTTTAATCTTGCTCTCTATTATTTCCTTAAAGCGCCTTTCGGTATCGGGGGAAAAGCCTTTGCTCTGGCGGAAGATTCTGTTTCTGGTTCTTCCGTCCTCGGTAATAAGGAGCAACATCACCGATGAACGGCTTATCGGCATAAGCTCTATTCTTTTCACTCTCGGCGGACTTATGTTTATAAGACAGGAGAAAGCGGGAAGACCGGTTAGTCTGGTCAGCATCTGAGCGGCGGCCGCAGGAATTTCCTCGGGCTCGCAGTGAAGATTTGAAAGTTCGCGCTCGATAAACTGAGCTTCACTGTCTGAAATAGTGTCTTTGTCTATAAGATTATTGACATATACTCTATATCCGCCTACAGTAGGAACTCTGCCTGCTGAGGTATGAGGCTGGTGCAAGAGCCCAAGTTCACAAAGCTCGCTCATTTCATTTCTAAGCGTTGCAGGGGAGGGGGCGTTTTCAAGCATTAGGGTCAGGTTTTTAGAGCCTACAGGCTCTCCGGTTTCAATATATGCTTTGACGATAGCCTTTAAAACCGCTTGCTTTCTCGAAGAAAGCTCCATATCCCTCACCTCTTATTTTATCATAGCCTTTTTTAACATAGCCTCATTGATAATGTCAGGCAGCTTTTGTGCTGCCAATGGCTTTTGTGCTGCCAATGATGTATTACTAATCAAATTTTCGAATTAGCACTCTCGAACTTCGAGTGCTAACGAGTATTATTATATGCGAATTTTTCCAATTGTCAATAGTTTTTGCAAAAAAAGTTTGACTTTCCCTGACCTTTTACAATTTGTTAATATTTTGAATGCCTCATATAAACAAAAAACAAGGCAGACACTATCCTGTGTCTACCTTGTTATATAGGTATTTAATAAATTGTATTAGTAAGCAATACCCTGAGCTATCATAGCCTCAGCAACCTTTTCGAAGCCGGCAATGTTAGCACCTGCGATAAGGTCGCCGTCCATACCGTATTTCTTAGCAGCCTCGAAAGAGTTCTTATAGATATCAGCCATAATCTGATGAAGCTTAGCATCAACCTCTTCAGCAGTCCAACTGTAGCGCATAGAGTTCTGGCTCATTTCAAGACCCGAAACTGCAACACCGCCTGCGTTAACTGCCTTAGAAGGAGCGATTACAACATTGTTTTCCTTAAGGTAAGCAACAGCCTCTTCAGTAGTAGGCATATTAGCAACCTCAACATAGTACTTAACACCGTTTGCTACGATGTTCTTAGCGTCATCAAGACCAACCTCGTTCTGAGTAGCGCAAGGCATAACAATGTCAACCTTCTGCTCCCAAGGTGTCTTGCCCTCAAAGTAGGGAACACCGAACTTATCGGCATAATCCTTAACCTTATCGTGACCCGAAGCTCTCATTTCGAGCAAGAAGTTAACCTTTTCCTCGGTGCTGATACCGTCAGCATCATAGATGTAACCGTCAGGACCGGAAAGGGTAACTACCTTACCGCCAAGCTCGTTAACCTTCTTAACAGTACCCCAAGCAACGTTACCGAAGCCGGATACAGCAAAGGTCTTGCCCTTAATATCGTCACCGAAGGACTTGAGCATTTCAACAGTGTAGTAAACAGCGCCGAAGCCTGTAGCCTCAGGACGGATAAGTGAACCGCCGAAAGAACGGCCCTTACCTGTAAGAACACCGGTGAACTCGTTGCGAAGTCTCTTATACTGTCCGTACATAAAGCCAACCTCACGAGCGCCTACGCCGATATCACCTGCAGGAACGTCGGTGTCTGCGCCGATGTGCTTAGCAAGCTCGGTCATAAAGCTCTGGCAGAAGCGCATAACCTCGCCCTCACTCTTGCCGCGGGGGTCAAAGTCAGAACCGCCCTTACCGCCGCCCATAGGAAGACCTGTAAGGCTGTTTTTGAAGGTCTGCTCAAAGCCGAGGAACTTCATAATAGAATAGTTTACCGAAGGATGGAGACGGATACCGCCCTTGTAAGGACCGATTGCAGAGTTGAACTGAATTCTGTAACCACGGTTAACCTGAACATTGCCGTTATCATCTACCCAAGATACACGGAAGCTGATCTGACGCTCAGGCTCTACCATTCTTTCGATAACACCGTACTTTTCGTACTGAGGATTCTGCTCGATTACGGGCTCAAGAGACTCTAAAACCTCTTTAACTGCCTGCAAAAATTCCTTTTCGCCTGCATTTCTCGCCTCAACATCGGCATATACCCTGTTAAGATAAGCTGATTTAAACATTCTAAATTACCTCCTATTAAAGTATAAAGATTAAATTACCTATTAAGAATACTACTATTTTTTTTTCTAGTCAATAAAAAATTTTAATCTCGGAAAATTTTTTTGAAATTAAACAAATACTCACTTGCTTTAAAGCGCTGAATTAAATATTTTACACTAAAATAAATGCGCTTGTAAAATATCGGGATAAAGGGTATAATTAGCAAGAATAGAGGTGCGGTATGGAAAAGGAGCTTTGGGAATATTTAAAAACTGCCGAAAAACCGATAGTATTATACGGTATGGGTAACGGTGCAGATAAAATAATAAATGTTTTAAACAGTTTTAATATACCGTTCAAGGGTGTTTTCGCAAGCGATGGTTTTGTTCGGGATAAATATTTTCACGGGCATAAGATTTCGTCTTATTCTGAGCTGAAAGCGAAATTCGGGGATATGATAGTTTTGCTCTGCTTTGGCAGCGAAAGACCTGAGGTTATTGAAAATGTAAAAAGGATATCCCGAGAGCAGGAGTTATATGCTCCAGAGGTGCCTGTTATCGGCGGGGGTCTTTTTTGCAAGGAATATGTAAAGAAGAATAAAGAGCGTTTTGAGTGGGTTTATTCCCATCTTGCAGATGAGCTTTCCCGTCGGACTTTTGAAAACATTATTAAATATAAGCTCAGCGGAAAACTGGATTATCTGTTTGACTGTGAGGCGCAAAAATCGGAGCCGTTTGATAATATTTTAAATTTATCGGATGATGAAAGCTTTTTCGATCTCGGTGCATATAACGGTGATACGGTTGCCGATTTTATAAGCAGGGTTTCGAGTTATAAAAGTATTACAGCAGTTGAGCCTGATAAAAAGAGCTTCAAAAAGCTCGTTTTGAATACCGAGAATATAAATAATATCGAGTGCAAAAATATTGCTATATCGGATTTTTCGGGTAACGGCGGATTTGCAATGCAGGGCGGCAGAAACTCTACCGCCTCGGGAAATACAACTGAAATCGAATTTGCAACAATTGACAGTATAGCCGAAAAAAATGTGCCCTCATATATAAAGATGGATTTAGAGGGCGAGGAACTAAAGGCTATACAGGGAGCGGAAAATACAATTTTAAAATATAAACCCAAAATGCTTATTTCCTGCTACCACAGAACAGAGGATTTGTTTTCAATCCCCGAAGCAGTATTAAAAATAAGAGACGATTATAAACTTTATATACGCCATTTTACAGCAGTGCCCGCTTGGGATACGAATTATTATTTCATATAAAACACCTATACGGCAGGCTCGTGTTTGCCGTATAGTTGTTTTGGTTTCTTGACAAATACCCCTAGGGGGTATATTATTGTATTGGAATAAAAATAAAGGAGCTTGCTATGAAAAACGAGCAATATATTATAAGCGGTATGTCCTGTGCCGCTTGCAGTGCATCGGTAAACCGTGTGGTTTCGAGGCTCGAGGGGGTTGAGTCTTGCGATGTTAACCTTATAACAGGAAAAATGTCGGTCGTTTTCGATCCCGATAAGGTTGGTGAGGCGGATTTTATAAGAGTTGTCCAAAAGGCAGGCTTTGGAATAGCACCTGATAAGACCGATAAAAAGGAAAAAGCTGAAAAGCCTAAAGGCGAAAGTCTGCTGCCTGTTATTATTTCGGCGTTTTTTAGCGGTATTTTGCTTTATATTTCTATGGGGCAGATGCTGTTCGGCAATATTCCGCTACCCTCTTTTATAGATATGACCTCTCAACCTTTTAACTTTGCTTTAACTCAGCTTTTGCTCTGTTTGCCTGCGCTGTTTTTCGGCAGAAGATTTTTTACAAACGGAATACCCCTGCTTTTGCGCGGACACCCGAATATGGATTCGTTGGTAGCGGTAGGCGTAGGAGCGTCCCTTTTATACAGCATTGTTATGACCTATCGTATCAGCTATGATGCTCATTCTGTGCATAACCTTTACTTTGAATCCGTAGCTGTGGTTATAACCCTTGTTATGCTGGGAAAATTCTTCGAAAGAAAAAGCAAAGCAAAGACGGCGGATGCAATTAAAAAACTGATGGAATTATCCCCCGATACCGCTGTGGTTTTAAGAGACGGTAAGGAATATACGGTTGCTACAGAGGATGTGAGTGTGGGCGAGATTCTGATAGTAAAGCCGGGGGCGAGAATACCGCTTGACGGTATAATAACCGAGGGCTTTAGCAGTACAGATGAATCTATGCTGACGGGAGAAAGTCTGCCTGTTGAAAAAAATATTGGTGATACGGTTGTTGGTGGAAGTATCAATCTTAACGGACTTTTGACAGTTAAGGTAACTAAAACCGGCGAAAACACCGCTCTTTCCAAAATTATTAAATTTGTTGAGGATGCCCAAAGTAAAAAAGCACCAATTTCAAAAACTGCTGATAAGGTTGCAGGGATTTTTGTTCCTGCGGTCATTGCAATAGCTATTGTTTCTGCGGTTATATGGCTTATTGCAGGAAAGGAAATCGCTTTTGCGCTAAAGATATTTACGGGTGTTTTGGTAGTTGCCTGCCCCTGCGCTTTAGGTCTTGCAACCCCTACCGCTATTATGGTTGGAACAGGGCTTGGGGCTAAAAACGGAATACTTATCAGAAACGGCGAGGTATTAGAGACCACCCATAAAATAAAAACAGCGGTTTTTGATAAAACGGGTACTGTCACCGAGGGTAAAATGACTGTGACCGATATCATATCGGATGAGGATACTAGGCTTTTAAAATACGCCGCCTCGGCAGAAAGCGGTTCTGAGCACCCTCTTGCAAAGGCTGTTTGTCGATATGCAGAAAACAAGGGCGTTTTAGCGGAGAAACCGTCCGAATTTGAAAATATTTCAGGCATGGGTGTAAAATGCATTGTTGATAATAAAGCTGTTTTGGTGGGGAAAAGGGCATTTTTAGAGGAAAACGGTATTGATATTTCTAAGTTTTCAGCCCCTGCTGATACCCTTGCTTCTCAGGGCAAATCTCTTATTTATGTTTGTGCAGACGGAAAGGCTTTAGGGCTTATCGCTATTGCCGACAGTCTTAAAGAGACCTCAAAAACAGCATTTAAAAGGCTGAAAGAAATGGGGATTAAGACTGTTTTGCTTTCGGGGGATAACAAGCTTTGCGCCGAGCATATAGGCTCCCTTTTATCTGCAGATGAGGTTTATGCTGAGGTTTTACCCGAGGATAAAGCGAGAATAATTTCTGAAATCAAAGAAAAATACGGCAGTGTTATGATGGTGGGCGACGGTATCAATGATGCTCCCGCACTATCTGCTGCAGATATCGGCTGTGCTATAGGCTCGGGCAGTGACATTGCGATAGAAGCCGCCGATATAGTGCTTATGAAAAACGATATTTGCGATGTTGCCTGTGCAGTAAATTTAAGCCGACTGACTATCAAAAATATCAAACAAAATCTTTTCTGGGCGTTTTGCTACAACACTATCTGCATACCCGTAGCGGCAGGTCTGCTGTACGCCTTTGGCGGTCCAACACTCAGCCCTATGCTTGCGGGACTTGCGATGTCATTAAGCTCGGTGTTTGTTGTAGGAAATGCGCTGAGACTGAGAGGTAAAAAGCTATGAACGAATGTTGCAAGAAAAAGCATAGGCAGGATACCGAATACCGCTCTCTTATGAATAGGCTCAGCCGCATAGAGGGACAGGTACGAGGAATAAAAAATATGCTGGACAGCGATGCTTATTGCACCGATATTTTAACTCAGGTTCAGGCGATAAATGCCGCTCTCAATGCATTTAATAAGGAATTGCTTTCTAACCACATACACACCTGTGTGGCAGAAAATATTAAGCAGGGTAATGATGAGGTTGTAGACGAGCTTGTCGTAACCCTGCAAAAGCTGATGAAATAAAGGAGAATTATTATGTTACACAAAATTAATGTACCTGATATGCACTGCGAAAACTGCGTTAAAAGAATCAATAACGCACTTTGTGAAACAGGGATTAAATTTGAGGTTTCGCTCGAAAGCAAGACCGTGACGGTAGACGGCTGTGAGCATTGTCTCAAAACCGCGCTGAGCGAGCTTGAAGACCTCGGATTTACCCCGAGTGTATAAAACAAAAAGCTGTTTATGGGTAGATGCTCATAAACAGCTTTTTTATCATTAATAATATAAAAAAACATATTCTTTTATATTTAATGCTTTTATTTTGATTTGAGTTATGATATAATCAAAATATATATGTTTATTTTGGAGTTTTATTATGAATTGGACTGAAATTACGGTCAGCGTAGCTAAAGAGGATACCGATGCCGCGGCGGCTATTGCTAATATGACCGTTCCTTACGGAATTTATATTGAGGATTATTCTGACTTGGAGCAAAATGCCTGGGATATTGCTCATATAGATTTGATAGACGAGGAGCTTATTGCTAAGGATAGAACAAATTCTATTATTCATATTTATATTTCTGAATGCGACAATGCGGCAGAGGCTCTTGAGTTTTTGAAAGAAAGATTGCACGCTTCAAAAATTTCTTTTGAGGTAGGTAGTATCGGTGTGGACGATAGTGACTGGAACGAGAACTGGAAAAAATATTTCCATGCTACCGAAATCGGCAAAAAATTGGCTATTGTTCCAAGCTGGGAAAGCTATGAGAACAATGAGGGAAGAAGCGTTTTAAATATAGACCCCGGCGCCGCTTTTGGTACGGGTACTCATGCTACAACCTCGCTTTGCTTAGAGTTATTGGAAAATTATATCAATGATGATACTAAAATGCTTGATATCGGTTGCGGAAGCGGTATTTTAGCTATTGCATCGGTGCTTTTAGGAGCTGAAAGTGCCCTTGGAGTTGATATTGATGCCCAGTCGGTAAAAACCGCTCGGGAAAATGCTGAGATTAATAATATGAGTGAAAAAACCGAGTTTATCGTCGGCGACCTTGCGGATAAGGTCAGCGGTAAGTACGGGGTAGTTTGTGCGAATATAGTGGCTGATGTTATAATCAAGCTTTTGCCCGATGTTGGCATATTTATGGAAGAAAACGGTGTGCTTATAATTTCGGGTATAATTGATATCAGAAAAGAAGATGTTCTGGCCGCGGTCAGAGAGAACGGTTTTAGCATTGTTGAAGAGAGATACCGCGAAAATTGGTGCGCTTATGTATTGAAGATGGAGGAAAAGTATGCTTGAATTTGAGCAGCTTAAATTAAGACTTTTATCTAATGAAGAAGAGCTTCGCGACCTTAAGGATGCCTTGGGGTATGATAGATTGGTTCGCGATGTCGAGGAGCTTGAGGCAAAAGCTTCTGCCCCCGGTTTTTGGGATGACCTCGAAAATTCTCAAAAAATCCTGCAAAAGACAGGAAAGCTTAAAAATACGGTTGAAACCTATGACCGTATGTGTCTGAGCTATGAGGATACCCTTATTCTCATTGAAATGGGTGACGAAGAGGGAGATTTGTCCCTTGTAGAGGAAATTGAGGCGGCGGTAGACGAGCTTGAAAAAAATCTTGCGGCGCTTAGACTTCAAACCTTACTTACAGGCGAATATGATAAAAATAATGCAATTCTGACTTTCCATGCGGGCGCAGGCGGAACCGAGGCTATGGATTGGGTTTCAATGCTTGTGAGAATGTATACCCGCTGGACTGAGAGACATGGCTTTAAGGTGCAGATGCTCGATTTTCTCGACGGCGATGAGGCAGGACTTAAGAGTGCTTCGCTTTTGATTGAGGGCGAAAATGCTTATGGATATCTTAAAAGCGAATCGGGTATTCATCGTCTTGTAAGAGTATCCCCGTTTGATGCTTCGGGCAGACGGCATACATCCTTTGCTTCTTTAGAGGTAATGCCCGAAATCAGCGATGATAATGATATTGAAATCCGCGAAGAGGATATAAAAATGGATGTTTTCCGCTCTTCGGGTGCGGGCGGTCAGCATATTAATAAAACCTCGTCTGCAGTAAGACTTACTCACTTGCCTACAGGAATCGTGGTAGCTTGCCAGAACGAGCGAAGTCAGTTCCAAAACCGTGAACAAGCAATGAGAATGCTCAAATCAAAGCTGCTTGAGATAAAGGAACGCGAGCATCTTGAAAAAATTGAGGATATAAAGGGTGTTCAAAAGGATATTGCCTGGGGCTCGCAGATACGTTCGTATGTATTTATGCCCTATACCCTTGCAAAGGACCATAGAACCGGTTTTGAATCGGGAAATATAAATGCTGTTATGGACGGCGAGCTTGACGGATTTATAAATGCTTATTTAAAAGCGGCATCCAAGGGTGAGCTGGCAGATGGAGAGGTTGAAGATTTATGAGAAAAATAATTAGTGTAATTTTATCGGTAATTGTGTTGGTTGCTTTGGTTGCAGGTTGCGGTCAGGCTCAAAAGAACAGGGTGCTTTTTAGTGATACTGACCTTTCAAAAAGCATTGAGCTTGGCGAATATAAAAATTTGCCTGTGGATACCTCGTCTGATACCTTTAAGGGATATTATGATGATGTAATCAGCTCTGATGTTCAGAATTATAATCTTTATGTTAGAAAGAACGAGGGTAAGGTTGCAGAAGGTGACACCGCTAATATCGACTATGTCGGTAAAAAAGACGGTGTGGCTTTTGAAGGCGGAACCGCTAATGGATATGACTTGAAAATAGGCTCCGGCTCTTTTATTGATGGTTTCGAAGATGGACTTATCGGCGTTTCGATAGGGGATACAGTTGACCTTAATCTTACTTTCCCTGAGGATTATCAAAGCGAGGAATTAAAGGGAGCGGCTGTTGTATTTACGGTTAAGGTAAATTATGTTGTTACCGAAGAGCCGATGAAGCCTGCTGATTATTATGCAGAGCTTGACTATGAATCGGTAGAAGCTTATGAAGCGGCAACTAAGGAAACAGCTATAAAGAATTATATAATGGATACCGTTTTGGCTAACAGCGAAATAAAGGAATATCCTGAAAAGGATTTGGAAACCGTTTTTGCTGCTACTAAAAATACAGTAGAAAAAAGTGTTCAGCAGAGCTACGGCATTGATTTTGCAACATATCTTAGTTATATGGGCACTGACGAAAAAGGCTTTAAGGATGAGCAGGTTAAGCCTATGCTTGATAACTATCTGGTTGTTTACGCAATAGCAGATAAGGAAAACTTAAAGGTTGAGCAAAAGGATATAACCAAAGAGCTTAACGATACGGTTAAGGAAATTAATAATTCCGAAATAACCGCTGATTATCTTAATGAATATTACGGCGAGTATTATTTTGAGGCTATGGCTTATAACAAAAAGGCAGTACAGTTTATATACGATAATGCAAAGATAGATTAAAAATCAGGCGGCGTAAAGCCGCCTGAAAATTTAGAAGGGTAGGTGGTTTTATGCAGCTCAAAATTCAAAACGGTGTTGTGGAGCTTTCGGGCGAGGCAATACTGAAAAAGGTCGATATTGAAATAAATGATAATAGTAGGATTGCAGTTGTAGGGAGAAATGGTTGCGGAAAAACCACCCTTTTGAAGCTGATTTCGGGCGAATATTCTATAACAAAGCTTGACAGCGATGCTGATAGCTTTTTTACCGTTTCGGGACATCCGAAAATCGGCGTTCTTTCGCAGATGACCTTTGAGGATGACTGCGTTTCAATGGTTGAGGAAATCCGCAGTGCCTATAGCGAAATTCTCAGCATAAAGCAAAGGTTAGATGAGGCTCAGCTTGAGATGGAAATGGACCAAAGCGAAGAAAATATTGCTAAATATACCAATTTGCTTGATACCTTTACCAATCTCGGCGGTTTTTATTTTGAAAAGGAATATGAGGGTGCAATTAAGCATTTCGGCTTTACAGAGGAGCAAAAGCAGCGTCCGCTTTATGAATTTTCGGGCGGCCAAAGAACAAAAATTGCATTTTTAAAGCTGCTTTTATCAAAGCCTGATATCCTGCTTTTGGACGAGCCGACTAACCATCTTGACATTGAGGCAACTTTATGGCTTGAGGATTATCTAAAGGAATATAAAAAGGCATTTGTTGTTGTATCGCATGATAGAATGTTTCTCGATAATGTCGCCAATACGGTTTATGAGATTGAGCACGGCAAAACCCGAAAATATATAGGAAATTATACTCAGTTTGCTCAGGCTAAAAAGCTTTTGCGCGAGCAACAGGCAAAGGAATATGAGGCTCAGCAAAAAGAAATTGCAAGACTTAGCGATTTGGCTGAAAGATTCAGGTACAAGGCTACCAAGGCGGCTATGGCGCAGTCTAAGCTCAAGCAGATTGAGCGAATGGATATTATCGAAGCTCCCGAAAACGAAGACAAGCGAAAATTTCATTTTGATTTTGAGCCGATTGATACAGGCGTTAAGGATATTCTTTCTGTAAAGGATTTGGGTATAGGCTATGATAAGCTTTTATCTACGGTAAGCCTAGAGGTTAAAAAAGGCGACCGCATCGGAATAATCGGGTCTAACGGGCTGGGAAAATCCACCTTTATAAGAACTCTTATGGGCAAGGTAAGACCGCTTTCAGGAGAATTTAAATTTGCGCCGAGAGCGAGTATTGGGTATTTCGACCAGCAGATGGCTCAGTATGAAAGCGAGGATACCGTACTTGGAGATTTTATGAGCGCATATCCTCATCTTACCGAATATGAAGCAAGAAGTGCTTTGGGTGCATTTCTTTTCAGCGGTGAGGATGTTTTTAAAACTGTCAGTATGCTCTCAGGCGGCGAGAGGGTGAGACTTGCTCTTTGCAAGATACTTTGTGCAAAGCCAAATTTTCTTATTCTCGACGAGCCGACAAACCATATAGATATTCTCGGTAAGGAAACATTAGAGGAAATGCTCAAAGGTTATTCGGGAACGGTGCTTTTTGTGTCCCATGACCGATATTTTATAAAGCAAATAGCTGAGAGTGTATTGTGCTTTGAAAAGGATGGGGTAAAGCTTTACACGTTTGGGTATGAGCAGTATCTTGAGATGCAGAATAAGCCTCAGGTAAAAGCTGAGGAAACGGTAAAAACCGAAAAGGTCAAGAAGACTTATACCACCCCCGCAAAGGAAAAAGCCAAAAGGCAGCGAGCTATTGCAAAGGCAGAAGAAAAGATTGCTCTTTTGGAAGAAAAGCTTGCTGGAATTAAGACTGAGCTTACTCTTGAAGAAAATCTTAGCGACTATATGAAGCTTTCCGACCTGCAAAAGGAGCAGGAAGAAACCGAGTATGAATTGCAGGTGATAATGGACGAATGGGAGCGCCTTTGCGAGCAGGAAGAGGCCGCAAACGCTGATTAATAAAGGGGATTCTATTTATAGTAGAATGATATTTTTTCAACTCTACTGTCAATAGTATATAGGTAGAACTGCAATTTTAAAGCATAGGGTGAATTAATTTTTTTATGATGCTATAATATTTGCAAGAAAAAGGAGTGTTTTTTATGAGTTATAAAATAGTTACTGATTCTTGCGCAAATCTTACCGATGAGCAAATTAAGGAATACGGTGTTGAGATTATTTCGCTCAAATACCGCATTGAGGATAAAGAATTTGATAGCTATGTTAAGGGAAAGAAAACTGATTATGCCGAAACCTACCGTCTGCTTCGTGAAAAAGCTATGATTACAACTTCGCTTGCTTCCCGAGAGGACTGTGACAAGGTTATTCCTGCTATTTTAGAGAGTGGCGAGGATGTGCTTGTGCTGGCATTTTCTTCAGGACTTTCAGGAACATACCAGAATATAAAACTCGCGGCTGAGGATTATAGCGAAATATATCCCGACCGCAAGATAATCGTTGTAGATTCCCTGTGTGCTTCTTTGGGCGAGGGTATGCTTGTGCATTACTGCGTTAAGCTCAAGAATGAAGGTAAATCAATTGAAGAGGTAGCTCAGTGGGCAGAGGAGAATAAAGGCTCAATCTGTCATATTTTCACTATTGAGGATTTGTTTTTCTTAAAGCGCGGCGGCAGACTTTCGGGTACAAGTGCCGTATTCGGAACATTACTCGGTATTAAGCCTATGCTTCATGCTGCTGATGACGGAAAGCTTTATGTAACAGGTAAGGTTCGTGGAAGAGCTGCTGCAATTGAAGCTCTTGTAGATTCGCTTGCTGAAAAGGGCGAGAATATCGAAAATCAGGATATATTTATCGTTCATGGCGACTGTGAAAAGGATGCTACTACTGTAGGCGAAGAAATCAAAAAGCGCTATAAGGTTAAAAATATCGTTTATAACCTTATCGACCCTGTAATTGCCGCTCATGCAGGTCCGGGAACGCTTGCCGTATTCTTCTTGGGAAAAGAAAGATAAAAAATTATAAAAATAGTGGAATTTTAAAGTCGAATAGGTTATAATACAAAAAGATAGGAAAATACTAAAGGAAAGGATGTATTAAAATGTCGGTTTTAAATGTTAATAAGGAAAATTTTGACAGCAAGGTTTTAAAAAGCGAAAAAACTGTTCTGCTCGATTTTTATGCTGACTGGTGCGGTCCTTGCCGTATGGTATCTCCTTTGGTGGATGAGATTGCAAAGGAGTATCCTCAGTATCTTGTAGGCAAAATCAATGTTGACGAGGAGCCTGAGCTTGCCACCGCCTTTGAGGTTTCAAGTCTTCCTATGCTAGCGGTGCTTAAAGGCGGAAAGCTTGTAAGCAAATCCGTGGGAGCAAGGCCTAAGGCTCAGATCCTTGAAATGCTTGAAGATTAAAAAAATTGGAGGTAAAAAACAATGGACAAAAAAGTACATGAATTATTAAATGACCAGATTAATAAGGAGCTTTATTCGGCTTATCTTTATCTTGACTTTTCAAATTATTTCAAGGCAAAGGGGCTTGACGGTTTTGCCAATTGGTATATGATTCAGGCTCAGGAAGAGCGCGACCATGCAATGCTCTTTTATACTTACTTGCAAAATGAGAGTCAGACAGTTACATTAAAGGAAATTGCTAAGCCTGATAAAACCTTTGAAAATAATATGGATGTTTTAAAAGCAGGTCTTGAGCATGAGCAGTATGTAACCTCGCTTATAAATGATATTTACGGTGCGGCTTACGATGTAAGAGATTTTCGCACAATGCAGTTCCTTGATTGGTTTGTTAAGGAGCAGGGCGAGGAAGAAACCAATGCTAATGATCTGATTTCTAAGATGGAGCTTTTCGGCTCTGACCCGAAGAGTCTTTATATGTTAAATCAGGAGCTTGCGGCGCGAGTATATAGCGCACCTTCTCTTGTATTATAATTCTATAGTTTTGGAGGAACAAAAAATGAAATATGTATGTGATGTTTGTGGCTGGGAGTATGATGAGGCTGTAGGCGATCCCGATAACGGTATTGCCGCAGGTACTAAGTTTGAAGACCTTCCCGATGATTTTGTTTGCCCCCTTTGCGGAGTAGGCAAGGATAGCTTCAGCGCAGAATAAAAATGAAAAATCTCCCGCAAATTTGCGGGAGATTTATGTTTAGGTGGAATTTATGAAACTAGTATTGCTGACCGCTTTGGGCGTCGGAGCGGCAACCGTTATCGGCTCGATTATAGGCTTTATATTCAAAAAAATATCTCATAAATTTTCGGATATCGTTTTATCATTTGCGGCAGGGGTTATGCTTGCGGCCGCTGTGCTCGGTCTTGTTTTACCCTCTCTTGAATACGGCGGAAAATACGGTATTTTGATTACGGTTGCGGGAATTTTTGCGGGTGCGCTTTGTCTTAATTTGATTGATAAATTAGTGCCGCATCTTCATAAATTAGTCGGGGCGGATATCGAGCCGCATAATAATACAAATCTAAGCAAGGTACTTTTGTTTGTAACCGCTATTGCCATACATAATCTGCCTGAGGGTATTGCGGCAGGTGTTGGCTTTGGTTCGGGGGATACATCTCAGGCGCTCATAATTGCAGGAGGTATAGCACTTCAAAATATCCCTGAGGGTATGGTCATAATAGGCCCTATGCTATCTGCTGGGGTAAGCCCTAGAAAAACCTTTATATGCGCGATGATGACAGGCGTTGTCGAAGTTGTAGGTACTCTTATTGGGTATTTGGCTGTTAGCATTGCTTCTGCGATATTACCCTTTGCACTCGCTTTTGCAGGCGGTACGATGCTTTATGTTATAAGTGACGAAATGATACCCGAAACTCACGCTCACGGAAGCGAACGGGGGGCTACCTATGCTTTACTTGTAGGTTTTTCGGTAATGCTTATTACAGATGTTTTATTAGGATAAAAAATAGACCTGTTTTAAAAACAGGTCTATTTTTTTGACTTAACATTTGCAAGCGGATTTTTATCAGCCGCATTTTTTAATTGCTTATTAGAAATATGAGTGTAAATCTGGGTTGTGCCGAGATTCGAATGCCCGAGTATGTCCTTTAAAACTCTTATATCGACATCCCCGTGCTGATACATAAGGGTAGCCGCAGTATGGCGAAGCTTATGGGTAGAGTACCCCATACCGCCAAGCCCTGATTTTTCAAGATAGGTTTTGACTATATGCTGTACCGTTTTGGGACTTATTCTGCGATGGTTTCTGCTGATAAAAAGTGCATTTTTGTCGGTCACGGGAATGCCCTCGTGCGGGCGCACCGCCAAATAATCCTCGATTGCCGAGCGGCAGGCATCATTAAGATAAACCATTCTTTCCTTGTTGCCTTTACCGGTGACAGTCATGGTGCCGTCAGTAGAAATATCTCCGAGATTAAGCGAGCAAAGCTCTGCAAGACGAAGTCCGCAGTTGAGAAATAGCACTAAAATACAGTAATCTCTTTGCTTATTTGGTCCGTCAACCGAAGAAAGCAATTCTAAAGAGTCTTCTAAAGTCAGATGCTTTGGAAGACTTTGCTTTACCTTGGGTGCTTCGAGCATAAGTGCAGGGTTATTTTCAAGCTGATGAGTCTGAGAGGAAAGATATTTAAAAAATATTCTCAGCGTCGAGGTTTTTCTTGCCCTGGTAGCAGTATTGTTTGAGCGCTCGTTTTTGCAGTACACCAAAAAGGCATAAAGGTCAGAAATAGTTATGGTTTTTATAAGGTCAAGGTCAACTGCCGAAATATCGATTTCCTCAAATTCGGCATCCTTTGGCGCTATTCCCCGCATTATAAGTATATAACGGAAAAAAGTTTGCAAATCAAGGAAGTATCCCTCAACTGAACGGGAGGATTTGCCTCTTATCGTTTCGTTATAGGTCAAAAAATCTCTTATTATCGGGGGACAGCTTTGCAGTATTTCAAGCTTCATATAATTAGTCCGTAATTACGATAGAGGTGATTTTTGGCTGATTTTCTGCTTTTACAGTGCCGTTATAATCCTCTACAGGTGTATCCTTTACTATTTTATCAACGATATCCATACCCTCTGTAACTTTGCCGAATGAGGCATACATACCGTCAAGTGAGCTTTTGGCATCATCGCTTAAAACTATAAAAAACTGAGATGTTGCAGAATTATAGTCATTGCCGAGTCTTGCCATAGAAAGCACGCCTCTTGCGTGGCTTATGGGATTTTTATAGCCGTTAGCGATAAATTCGCCTTTTATAGTTTTACCGCTGCCGCCTCTGCCTGTACCATCAGGGTCGCCGCCCTGCAATACAAAGCCTTCGACCGAGCGATGAAAGGTAAGACCGTCATAAAAACCGTCTTTTGCAAGCTCTACAAAGTTTTTAACGGTTATCGGCGCAGAATCGCCGTCTAATTCTACCTTTATTTCGCCATAGTTTTCAACAGTGATAACCGCGTGGTGAATACCGTAGGGCTCGACGCTGTCAAGCGCTGAGTTGCCGGCAGGTCCGTTTTTGTCCTCGCCGCAACCTACAAGTAAGAAAATAAGCAAAAAGGTAGAAATTAAAGCTAAAAATTTATTTTTCATGGTTTCGCTCTCCTTTATAAGGTATATATTTAACCTTGCGCTTTTTTATTTTGGAGTAATTAAGCTTTATGCATAGAAGTATGAAAAGCACTATAATTACGGCAACCGCAATTAAAAATACCTTCATATAAACCGATGTAAAAAAGCCTTTAACATATTTTAAAGCAAGCAGTATTGAGCTCTGCTCAACATCGTTTCCTGCAACAAGGTCCACCTTGCCGATAACCTTTTCTGCATATATTACCTCTGCATATCCTAGCACATCGCCTTTTTTAATAGGTGCTTCGGCGCTTTCGGAATTGAGGTGGTTTTTAATAACTATGGTAGAATCGTCGGCAGCATTTGGAAGAACGCTTATAAACGGTTCTTTAAAGAATAGTGGTACAAAATCAGTTTCGAGAGACAGTTCAACCGGCATTTCGCATACCGGCTCGTCAGATGCGGCAATTTCTTTAAAGGAAAAATCTTTAAATGCCCAACGGTATAGCTCGGCGCTTTCTAAAAATTCATATCTTTTGCCGGGCTGATTAGGACACTTCATAAGTATACAAATATAATTGTAGCCGTTATATGATGCTGTACTTACAAGGCATCTGCCTGCTTCGTCCGTAAAGCCTGTTTTAACACCCTTTGCATAAGGGTAGTAATAATTTGTGTTGCTGTCCTGCAAAAAGTTGGTGGTTGAAAGGGTGCGTTTTCCTGAAATGCTTGCTTCAAAGGTATAGCGGTGAGATTCGCAAACAGTTTTAAAGGTCTCGTTTTGCAAAGCATAAAGGGCGAGGGTATAGGTGTCGCGAACAGTGGTATAGTTATTTTCATCGTGAAGACCGACAGGATTTGAATAATGAGTGTTTTTAAGACCAAGCTTCTTAGCCTTTTCGTTCATCATATCTACAAAGCTTTCAACACTTCCGCCGTAATACTCAGCTGCGAGATAGGTGCAGTCGCCGTAGGACGACATTAAAACCATATATAAAAGGTCGAGCTGAGTAAAGGTTTCGCCCTCTTCAAAGAGAGAGACCGAGCTTCCTGTTCCCAAAACTAAATCGAGCGCCTCTTTAGTCATAGAAATTTTATCGTCGGGGTCAAATTTTTCGCTCTCAAGCATAAGAATAGCGGACATAATCTTAGTGATAGACGCAGGATACATTTTTTTATCAATATTATTTTCATAAAGAAATTCGCCTGTGTCCATCGAGGCGAGAAGTCCTGCCTTTGCGGTTATATCGAACTCCGTAACCTCAAATGCTGAGACGCTGATAGGTGCGAAAATGAATAATAAACATAAAAAAACAGCAAAAAACTGAGAAAAAATTTTTTTAAGCATAGAAATCTCCCCATAAGTATGGTAATATATAATATAATAGCACAAAAGCTTTAAAAATAAAAGAGTTATTTGGGGTGAAGATTACGGTTTATATTACAGGCGATATGCATGGCTGTTTAGAACGGCTTTATGATAAAAACTTCCGAAAACTTAAAAGCGGAGATGTTTTAATAGTTTGCGGAGATTTCGGATATATTTTCACAGGTGATAAAACCGAAAAGCAGGTTATAGATTTTTTGGCTACAAGAAGATTTGTTACCGCTTTTATTGACGGCACTCACGATAATATGAAAACCATAAACAAATGCCGTACTACTTATTGGCACGGTGGTATGGTGCATAGAATAAAGGGCAATCTTATTCACCTTATGCGAGGTCAGCTTTTTGAAATAGAGGGAAACAGCTATTTCACCTTCGGCGGAGGAGAAAGTATTGACAAGGATATGAGGATTGAGAGCGGAAACTGGTGGGCAGAGGAAGAGCCTTCGCCGCTTGAAATGGCAGAGGGTGCTAAAAAGCTCGACGAGGTTGAGGGCAGAGTTGATTATATTATTACCCACGAACCGCCGTCCCTCGTAAAAAGTGCGATTTTGCTCAGAAGAGGCGCTAAGGACAGGGTTAATAAGCTGAACGGTTATTTTGAGGAAATAGGTAAGTTCTGTGAGTATAAGCATTGGTATTTCGGCTCTCTTCACGAGGATAGGGTAATAACCCCTAGGCATACCTGTGTGTTTAAGGATATGATACCTATTGAAAGTGTTAAAAAAACAGAGCAGGACGGTCGGTTTTCTGTTGCAGATGAATGAACTTGAAGTTTTGACTTTACAAACCGCAACCAATATGTTAAAATATTAACAATTATTATAAAATCCTAAATCAAAAGGAGTAGCAATGATGGAAAAGAATTATCCCTTGGTCGAAAGTGTTGAGACACTGGAAGCCGCCATTAGTTCGGTAAGAGCAGCTCAAAAGGAATTTGCAACCTTCACTCAGGAGCAGGTTGATAAAATTTTCTTAGCTGCAGCATCCGCGGCAAATAAGGCGCGAATTTCCTTGGCAAAACTTGCTGTTGAAGAAACAGGAATGGGTATAGTTGAGGATAAGGTAATCAAAAACCACTATGCTTCAGAATATATTTATAATGCTTATAAGGATACCAAAACCTGTGGTGTTATAGAAGAGGATAAGGCTTTTGGTACAATGAAAATTGCTGAGCCTATCGGTGTTATAGCGGCGGTTATCCCTACCACTAATCCGACCTCTACTGCAATATTTAAGTGCCTTTTGGCTCTTAAAACCAGAAACGGTATAATCATAAGCCCTCATCCCCGTGCAAAAAAGGCTACTATTGCGGCTGCAAAGCTAGTGCTTGAGGCGGCTGTTAAAGCAGGTGCTCCTGAGGGTATTATCCGCTGGATAGATGTACCCAGCCTTGATATGACCAATACTGTTATGAAAGAGGCTGATATAATCCTCGCAACAGGCGGCCCCGGAATGGTTAAGGCGGCTTATTCGAGCGGAAAGCCAGCTCTCGGCGTTGGCGCAGGCAATACCCCCGCCATTATTGATGATACAGCGGATATTTTGCTCGCTGTCAACTCAATTATTCATTCAAAAACCTTTGATAACGGTATGATTTGCGCATCCGAGCAGTCGGTTATAGTTCTTGATAAGGTTTATAAGGCTGTAAAGCAGGAATTCGCTGACAGAGGCTGTTATTTCTTGAGCGCAGAAGAGACCGAAAAGGTTAGAAAAACTATTATCATAAACGGTGCTCTTAATGCTAAGATAGTAGGTCAAAAAGCTTATACAATCGCTTCTTTAGCAGGGGTCGATGTACCTGAGAGCACTAAGATACTTATCGGTGAGGTTGAAAGCGTTGATATTTCTGAGGAATTTGCTCATGAAAAGCTTTCTCCGGTACTTGCGATGTATAAGGCAAAGAGTTTTGATGAGGCTCTTTCAAAGGCAGAGCAGTTGGTAGCTGACGGCGGCTATGGACATACCTCATCTGTATATCTTAATGAGGTTACCGAGCGCGCAAAGATAGATGAATTTGCCGCTCGTATGAA
The DNA here is from genome assembly GCA_045541175.1 of Acutalibacteraceae bacterium. GTDB lineage: Bacteria > Bacillota > Clostridia > Oscillospirales > Acutalibacteraceae > UBA737. The sequence continues at coordinate 3,396 of JAZQIP010000039.1, read as the reverse complement.
AACATGCCGAATTTTGGTTAATACCCCCTCTTCTCACGGTGGTATAGGCGATCTTTACAACTTTAAGCTTGCCCCCTCGCTAACCCTTGGTTGCGGTTCTTGGGGCGGAAACTCGGTTTCCGAGAATGTTGGTGTAAAGCACCTGCTTAACATTAAGACTGTTGCTGAGAGGAGAGAGAATATGCTTTGGTTCAGAGCACCTCAGAAAATTTATATTAAGAAGGGATGTCTGCCTGTAGCTTTAGATGAGCTTAAGAATGTTATGGGCAAGAAGAGAGCCTTCATCGTAACCGATACCTTCCTTTATGAAAACGGCTATACAAAGGCTATAACCGACAAGCTTGATGAAATGGGTATCGTTCATACTACATTCTTTGACGTTCAGCCTGACCCCACCCTTAAAAATGCAAAAGATGGTGCGGCTCAGATGGCAGCATTCAAGCCTGATACAATTATTGCCCTCGGCGGCGGTTCGGCTATGGATGCGGCTAAGATTATGTGGGTGCTTTATGAGCATCCCGAGGCTGACTTTATGGATATGGCAATGCGCTTTATTGATATCAGAAAGCGTGTTTATACTTTCCCGAAAATGGGAGAAAAGGCATACTTTATCGCTATTCCTACCTCTGCAGGTACCGGTTCTGAGGTAACTCCATTTGCAGTTATTACCGACGAGAAAACCGGCGTTAAGTATCCGCTTGCCGATTATGAGCTTCTTCCTAATATGGCAATTATTGATACAGATTTTCATATGTCTGCACCGAAGGGTCTTACCGCCGCTTCGGGTATTGACGCTGTAACCCATGCTTTAGAGGCTTATGCCGCAATGCTGGCTACAGATTATACCGACGGTTTGGCTATTCAGTCTTTAAAGACCATATTTGAGTATCTGCCCCGTGCTTATGAAAACGGACAGACCGATGTTGAGGCAAGAGAAAAAATGGCTAATGCCGCAACTATTGCAGGTATGGCATTCGCAAATGCATTCCTTGGTGTTTGCCACTCTATGGCTCATAAGCTCGGCGCTTTCCATCATTTGCCCCACGGTGTTGCAAATGCTCTTATGATTGAAGAGGTTATCCGCTTTAATGCTTCAGAAACACCCGTTAAGATGGGTACCTTCTCTCAGTATGACCATCCTCATACCCTTGCTCGCTATGCCGAGGTTGCAACTGCTCTCGGTCTTAAGGGCAAGACTGATGAGGATAAGCTCGAAAGTCTTATCAAGGCTATAAACGAGCTTAAAGAAAAGGTTGGAATTAAGAATGCTATCAAGGATTATGTTGCTGATGAGGCTGATTTCCTTGCCCGTCTTGATGAAATGACCGAGCAGGCATTCGATGATCAGTGTACAGGAGCTAATCCCCGTTATCCGCTTATGAGTGAGATTAAGCAGATGTATCTTAATGCTTACTACGGTGAGCATAAAGAAATTTAAGGAGGAAGAATATGAAGCTTGATAATATTATTGCAGTAAGACCTGATAAAACAATCTATCGCGACGGTGATAAGGCTATAAAGGTTTTTAATACCGATTATTCAAAAGCTGATGTTTTCAATGAAGCTTTAAATCAGGCAAGAATTGAGGAAACAGGCCTTAATATCCCAAGAATTCTTGATATTGAGCAGATAGATGGTAAATGGGCTATTATTACCGAGTTTATCGAGGGTAAGACCTTGGCTGAACTGATGGAAGAACACCCCGAGAATATAGACGGTATTCTGGAAGAGTTTGTTGATATCCAGATAGATATCCATTCTAAAAAAGCCCCCTTGCTTAATAAACTCAAAGATAAGATGAACCGCAAAATCAATGAGGCAAACATTGATGCTACAACCCGCTACGAGCTTCATACCCGCCTTGAGGGTATGCCGAAGCATAATAAGGTTTGCCATGGCGATTTTAACCCCACTAATATAGTCATCGATAAAAACGGTACACCGTATATTATCGACTGGGCTCACGCTACTCAGGGTAATGCATCTGCCGATGTTGCAAGAACTTACCTTTTATTCTGCCTTGCAGGCAAAGAAAATATAGCTAAAAAATATATGGATTTATTCTGTAAAAAGAGCGATACTGCAAGACAGTATATCCAGAAATGGCTTCCCATCGTTGCGGCTTCGCAGTCGGTAAAGGGCAAGGAAAAGGAACGCGAATTCCTCCTTTCCTGGGTTGACGTTGTAGATTACGAATAATATTTTAAAAGTGGCTGTAAAAAACTAAATTGCCTCAAAAGCCGATAGCGACTGGAGAATGGCAGATAAAAATGCGGAAGAAGTTTTGCTTTTAGCTTCTTCCGCATTTTTTGCATCGGGAACAAGCTTTATAGCCAGCTTTTCGAGTAGGCTTGTTGCAGGCATAAGAATTATTGTACATAAAACATTGAATGCCGAATGCGCAACTGCTATACCCATAAGAGATGCAGATTCACTGAGTAGTGCAGGTCTGAAAACTGCTTTTACAATACTGAATACCAAAAGCCATACTATTGTACCTACAACATTGAATGAAAGATGAACCGTAGCGGCTCTTTTTGCATTCTTGTTAGCACCTATGGATGAAAGCAGGGCTGTAACACAGGTGCCTATATTTTGACCCATTATAATCGGAATAGCGGCGCCGTATGAAACCTGACCGGTGGCGGCTAAAGCCTGTAGAATACCGACAGAAGCTGAGCTTGATTGGATGATTCCTGTAAGAATTGCTCCTGCAAGCACACCGAGTATGGGGTTAGTAAACATTATAAATAATTGCTGAAATTCGGGTACATCGCGAAGCCCCGAAACTGCGGCAGACATAGCATCCATACCAAACATAAGGGTTGCAAAGCCCAGCAGTATAACACCCGTATCTTTAGATTTACTGCTTTTGCAGAACATTTGAAGAATTATACCGATAAGCGCAAGAATAGGGGTGAATGAGGTAGGCTTTAAAAGACGTACAAACATATTGTCGCTCTCGATTCCGCTAAGGCTCAAAAGCCAGGCAGTCACGGTCGTTCCAACATTTGCGCCCATGATAACGTTTATTGCCTGCTTTAATACCATAAGACCTGAGTTAACAAAGCCTACTACCATTACAGTTGTTGCAGATGAGCTTTGAATTACCGCTGTAACACCGAGACCGGTTAAAAAGCCTGCGGATTTTTTGGTGGTCAGTTTTGAAAGCAGAGTTCTTAGCCCGTTACCTGCGCGGCGCTCCAAAGCCTCACCCATAAGGTTCATACCGAACAAAAACAGGCAAAGTCCGCCTATTAATGACAGCACATTAAAAATATCCATTATTTTTTCTCTCCTTAGATTTTATTAATCTGAACTTGATTTTAACTTAACAATGTTAAATCCGATATCAGGCTTATGTTAAATCTGTGTTAAATGAATATTTGGCGGTGA
>JAZQIP010000038.1:0-7938 GCA_045541175.1 Acutalibacteraceae bacterium | reverse complement strand
ATAGCAATTTTTTGACGGTTTTGGTATAATACAAACGTTAAAATACCTTTGTAGCAATTTAGGAGGCTTCAAAATGGCAAGTTTATCTTTGCGTAATGTTTACAAGAGATATCCCGGCGGCGTTACCGCTGTTTCGGATTTCAATCTCGAAATCAAGGATAAAGAATTTATAATCCTTGTAGGTCCTTCAGGATGCGGTAAGTCTACCACCCTCAGAATGGTAGCAGGTCTTGAGGAAATTTCCGACGGTGAAGTTTACATCGGTGACCGTCTCGTTAACGATGTAGCGCCTAAGGACAGAGATATTGCGATGGTTTTCCAGAACTATGCGCTTTATCCTCATATGACAGTATTCGACAATATGGCTTTCGGTCTTAAGCTTCGCAAAACTCCGAAGGATGAGATTAAGCGCCGTGTTGAAGAGGCTGCTCGTATTCTCGATATTTCTCACTTGCTCGAGCGTAAGCCTAAGGCTTTGTCCGGTGGTCAGCGTCAGCGTGTTGCTCTCGGTCGTGCTATCGTTCGTGAGCCTAAGGTATTCCTCCTTGACGAGCCGCTTTCCAACTTGGATGCTAAGCTTCGTGCACAGATGCGTACCGAGATTTCAAAGCTTCATCAGAGACTTGGTACAACCTTCATCTACGTTACCCATGACCAGACTGAGGCTATGACAATGGGTACCCGTATCGTAGTTATGAAGAGCGGTCTTATCCAGCAGGTTGATACTCCTCAGAACCTTTACCTCTATCCTTGCAATCTTTTCGTTGCAGGATTCATTGGTTCACCTCAGATGAACTTCATCGAGGCTAAGCTTCTCAAAGAGGGCGAGGATTTCTTTGTTGAGTTTGGTACCGAGGATACTAAGACCCGTGCAGGCGTTAAGTTCAAGATTAAGCTTCCTGCAGATAAGAATAAGAACGATTGTCTCGTTCCTTATATCGACAAGGATGTAATCATGGGTATTCGTCCTGAAGATGTTCACAACGAGGAGGACCTTATTGCTGCTAATAAGGACGGTATCGTTGAGGCTGATGTTGAAGTTACCGAGCTTATGGGTGCTGAGACTTATCTCTATATGCGCTGCGAAGGTCAGTCAATCAACGCTCGCGTTGCTCCGACTAACACTGCTCGCCCCGGCGATAAGATTCAGATTGCTCTTGAGACCGCTAAGATTCACATCTTCGATAAGGACACTGAGCTTACAATTACAAACTAATTTAAAAGTTTTACAGAGCATCCCGAAAGGGGTGCTCTGTTTTTTTGCCCTCTTTTGACAATCAAAGATTACAATTTGTTCACCAAAACACTATATTTTCTATGCTATAATAAGAAAACGCCTTTATTTTTGCAACTTACGGTTGCTAAAATATCAATGCAAAGTTGGTGGAGGCTTTTTGCTAATTTTGATATTATATAGTAAATCAAGGCATAATATTAAATGAGAAGATTTGAATGAAAAGAGGATAAAATATGACTATCGGTGAAAAAATAACACAGCTTCGTTTATCGGTAAATTTATCACAGGAGCAGTTGGCAGAAAAGATTTGCGTATCAAGACAGTCGGTTTCAAAATGGGAAATGAATCAGGCATTGCCGCAGATTGATAAGGTTTTACAGCTATGTGAGCTTTTCAATGTGACAGCAGACGAACTTCTTTCGGACAAAATTGACATCAACCGATTGCCTGACGGTGCCAGACCCCGTAATAAATATTTCGGTACTGATGGCTTCAGAGGAGAGGCTAATATCGGGCTTACATCTATGCACGCATATAAGGTAGGTAGATTTTTAGGCTGGTACTATTCCTCTCTTGCTGAGGCTGACAGAAAAGCCAGAATTGTTATAGGTAAGGATACCCGCCGTTCAAGCTATATGCTTGAATATTCTTTGGTTGCAGGCATAACCGCTTCGGGTGCTGATGCCTATATGCTTCATGTAACCACCACCCCGAGTGTTTCCTATGTCACCCGTCAGGATGAGTTTGATTGCGGAATTATGATAACAGCATCGCATAATCCCTATTATGATAATGGTATCAAGGTGATAAACCGTTACGGCGAAAAGCTAGACGATAATACCACCGCACTTATTGAGGCTTATATTGATGGCGATTTAAAGACGCTTGGAGTAAACAGCGATGATTTGCCCCTTGCAGGCAGAGAGAAAATAGGTTGTATTGTCGATTATGTTTCGGGAAGAAACCGTTATCTTGGCTACCTTATTTCTTTAGCATCAAATTCCTATAAAAAACTGAAAATCGGTCTTGACTGTGCAAACGGTGCATCATGGATGATAGCACGTTCGGTTTTTGCCGCCTTGGGTGCTCAGACGGTTGTTGTAGGAGCAGAGCCTAACGGACTGAATATAAATAATGATTGCGGTTCTACTCATATTGAAAATCTCTGCCGTATTGTCAAAGAGCAGCATTTGGATTTGGGCTTTGCTTTTGACGGTGACTGCGACCGTTGTATTGCAGTTGATGAAAATGGAAATGTTGTTGACGGAGATGCAATGCTTTATATTCTGGGAAAAAGACTGAAATCCCGCGGAATGCTAAATAAGGATACTATCGTTGCGACTATTATGTCCAACAGCGGTCTTTTAAACAGCCTTAAGGAAATCGGTATTAAGTGTGAGCAGACAACGGTTGGTGACCGATTTGTTTATGAATGTATGCAAAAGAATGATTATTCCCTCGGCGGTGAGCAGTCGGGACATATAATTCTTAAAAAATATGCTACTACGGGCGACGGTTTGCTGACAGCCATTATGATAACAGAAGAAATCTGCGACTCGAAATCTTCTCTATCAGCCCTTGCAGAACCTGTTATGCTTTATCCTCAGTATACGAAGAATGTCAGAGTTAGTAATAAAGCCGCTGTTTTAAAGGATAGCGAGGTTTTAGAGGAAAAAGCCAAGGTCGAAAAGCTGATAAACCAAAAAGGAAGAGTGTTGCTCCGCGAAAGCGGCACCGAGCCTGTTATAAGAATTATGACCGAGTGCGAAACTATGGAAAAATGCCTTGAATATGCAGAGAGAATTGCGAAAATTATAGAAAAGAAGGGATACAGCATTGAAAAAAATTAAAACCTGTGATTTATTCGACTGTAAAACGGAATATTTGAAAGAGCTGTTTGACAGCAGTGAGTATCCTTGGGAAATTCTGCCCTTAATTAAGCAGTATGCAGAAAAAATTATCGAAAAGGGACTCGTTGGGTATAAGCTGATATCTGAAAATGTGCTCGTAGGAGAAAATGTTAAAATATATCCTACAGCTGTGATAGAGGGGCCTGCTGTTATAGGGAGCGGTACCGAAATCCGCCCGGGCGCGTTTATAAGAGGAAGTGTAATTACAGGGGAAAACTGTGTTATAGGAAATTCGACTGAGCTTAAAAATTGTGTAATGCTTGATAAGGTACAGGTGCCGCATTATAACTATGTCGGTGATTCTGTGCTTGGAAACCGCGCGCATATGGGCGCAGGCTCTATTTGCTCAAATCTTAAATCGGACGGAAAACCGGTTGTTATCCACGGGGATACCGAATATGAAACGGGACTTCGCAAAATCGGTGGTGTTTTAGCAGACGGTGCAGATATAGGCTGCGGCTGTGTTTTAAACCCCGGAACAGTAATAGGTAAAAACACCTCGGTTTATCCGCTTAATATGCTTAGAGGTGTATACCCAGAAAATTCAATCGTAAAATCAAATCAAAATATTGTTTCTAGAAAGGAAATTTGATAACTTTATGTGCGGAATAGTAGGCTTCTCAGGAAAAATCGCCGCCGCAAAGCTTTTGCGTCAAGGTCTTGAAAGACTTGAGTATAGAGGTTATGATTCGGCGGGAATCGCACTTTTAGATAAAGAAATTAAAGTATTTAAAACGGATAAAAGGGTAAAAAGCCTTGAAACTTTAATTCCCGAAAACGAAAAATCCTGCGTTGGAATAGGTCATACCCGTTGGGCAACCCACGGCGCGCCGACAATAGAAAATGCGCATCCGCATTTAAGCCAAAGCGGTAAATTTGCAGTTGTTCATAACGGAATAATTGAAAACTATGCAGAGCTTAAAGAAATTCTTCAGATAGAGGGTTTTGAGTTTAAAAGCCAGACCGATACCGAGGTTATCCCCGAGCTTTTGGAAAAAAATTATAACGGAAATTTAAAGGAAACGGTTTTGAGTGTTTTGAAAATGCTTAAAGGCTCGTATGCCTTAGGGATTTTATGCTCAGATTATCCTGATACTATAGTTGCCGCAAAGCATTTCAGCCCGCTTATTGTAGGGGTTGGAGAGGGCTGTAATTTTATAGCCTCGGATGTATGTGCGGTTATAGAAAATACAAAGCAGGTTATTTATCTAAAGGATGATGAAACTGCATTTATTACTGATAAAAGCATCTCAATTTTCAGCTTATCAGGTGAAAGCAAATCACCCGAAATAAGTTTTATCGATTTTGATATAAATGCCGCTCAAAAGCAGGGTTATGACCATTTTATGTTAAAAGAGATAATGGAGCAGCCTGAGGCTTTGCGCCGAACACTTGAAGGCAGAATTAAAAACTCTTCTGTTCGCTTTGAGGGAATAGACCTGAATGCTTCAATATGGGATAATATAAGAAAAATACAGATTGTTGCCTGCGGGTCGGCTTATCACGCGGGAATAGTAGGCAAATATGTTTTGGAAGAAACCTTAAGAATCCCAGTTGATGTCGATGTTGCGAGCGAATTCAGGTATAGAAACCCTGTAGTTGATGAAAATACTCTTACAATAGTTATAAGTCAGTCGGGAGAAACTGCTGATACCCTTGCTGCTGCACAAGAGGCAAAAAAGAGGGGGTCGTATATTCTGGCTATTGTGAATGTCGTTGCAAGCTCTATTGCAAAGGCGGCGGATAGCGTTATCTATACCCATGCAGGGCCGGAGATAGCTGTTGCTACAACAAAGGGTTATTCAACTCAGCTCGTTCAGCTTTATCTTATAGCGTTTATGCTTGCCGAAAAGCTCGGGACTTTAAGTGAAGAAAAAATTGCCGATGCACTGTCAAAGCTTCAAAAATTACCCGATATAATTGATGCTGCATTATCGGAAAAAGAAAATATAAAAAGACTTGTAGAAAGTAAAAAAACAGTTGAAGACATTTTCTTTATAGGCAGAAATATTGATTATGCAGTATCCTTAGAGGCATCGCTGAAATTAAAGGAAATTTCATATATCCATTCCGAAAGCTATGCCTCGGGAGAGCTAAAGCATGGAACAATTGCCCTTATAGAAGAGGGAACTCGGGTCATAGCTCTTTGTGCAAATCAGAGCCTTTTTGAAAAACAGCTAAGTAATATAAAAGAGGTTTGCGCTAGAGGTGCAGAGGTTATAGCCTGCATTTCAAAGGATAATCCTGCCCTTGAGTCAGAGGTGCAGGGGATTATCCGTATACCTGAGGTATATCCGCTGTTTATTGCCTCGGTTGAGGTCATTCCTTTTCAGCTTTATGCTTATTATACAGCGCTTTTAAAGGGCTGCGATATTGATAAACCTCGTAATCTTGCAAAATCAGTAACTGTTGAATAAAATAGCCGCTTCTTAATTAATAAAAATTAGGGAGCGGCTAATACTATATTTGTGTAAATTTTTCAAAAAAATTTTTTCTATCCCCCTTGCAAGAAAAACAACAATATATTATAATAATAAAGTATTTTTATTGTTACGACACTTGAATATGAATGAAAATTCGTTGTTCATACCAATTGCCGGGGAAAGTCAATCAGAGAGGATGATTTATATGTCAGAAAATCGCCGTGTAGGTACAGTATCCCGTGGTATTCGTTGCCCCATTATTCGTGAAGGTGATGACCTAGCCACTATAGTTGCGGACAGCGTTCTCGAAGCTGCAAAGTATGAGGGCTTCGAGCTCAGAGACAGAGATGTTATATCTTTGACAGAATCCATTGTAGCTCGTGCTCAAGGAAACTATGCATCAGTAGATGCTATTGCCGCTGATGTTAAGGCAAAGCTTGGAGGAGAAACCATCGGCGTTATTTTTCCGATACTTTCCCGTAACCGTTTTGCAATATGTCTCAGAGGTATTGCAAAGGGTGCTAAAAAGATTGTGCTTATGCTTAGCTACCCCTCGGATGAGGTTGGAAACGAGCTTGTAAGCCTTGATAAGATTGATGAGGCAGGAGTTAACCCTTATTGCGATGTTTTGAGCCTTGAGCGTTACCGTGAGCTTTTCGGTGAAAATAAGCACGAATTTACCGGTGTTGATTATGTTGAATATTACGGTAATCTAGTAAAAGAATGCGGTGCTGAGGTTGAGATAATTTTTGCAAATCAGGCTAAAGCAATCCTTGATTATACAGATTGCGTTCTCACCTGCGATATCCATACCCGCGCTCGTACAAAGCGTATTTTAAAGGCTGCAGGTGCAAAGGTGGTTTGCGGTCTTGATGATATTCTTAATGCTCCTGTTAACGGTAGTGGCTGTAATGAGAACTATGGACTTTTAGGTTCAAATAAGTCTACTGAGGACAGCATTAAGCTTTTCCCGAGAGAATGCAAGTCCTTAGTGCTTGATATTCAAAAGCGCATTTTAGAGGCTACAGGGAAACACGTTGAGGTTATGGTTTATGGTGACGGTGCTTTCAAAGACCCTCAGGGCAAAATTTGGGAGCTTGCAGATCCTGTTGTTTCTCCTGCCTTTACCGATGGTCTTATCGGTACTCCCAACGAGTTAAAGCTCAAGTATCTTGCAGATAATGATTTTAAAGATCTTTCGGGTGAAGAACTCAAAAAGGCTATTTCGGACAGTATCCGCGCAAAGAGCGATAATCTTGTAGGAAATATGGCTTCTCAGGGCACTACCCCCCGTCAGCTTACCGACCTTATCGGTTCGCTTTGCGATTTGACAAGTGGCTCAGGTGATAAAGGAACTCCTGTTGTTCTTGTTCAGGGATATTTTGACAACTATACCAACTAAGCAGGAGGAATTTTAAATGAACAGCAATGTACGTCCCGAGTCGATGGCTCGTATTACCACAAAAGAATTAGCCGATGCTTTTATTGCTGAGCAAATCGCTGAGGTTCGCGCTCAGGTTGGTGACAAAAAGGTACTTCTTGCCCTTTCAGGTGGCGTTGATTCCTCTGTTGTTGCTGCGTTACTTATAAAAGCTATAGGCAAACAGCTTGTTTGTGTTCACGTCAATCATGGTCTTATGCGTAAAGACGAGTCCGAAAATGTTATAAAGCTGTTTAAGGGAGAGCTTGATGCCAACCTTATTTATGTTGACGCAACCGACCGTTTTCTCGATCTTTTAGCAGGTGTTTCAGACCCTGAGAAAAAGAGAAAAATTATCGGTGCTGAATTTATAAATGTTTTTGCAGACGAAGCCCGTAAGCTAGAGGGTGTGTCCTATCTTGCTCAGGGAACTATCTATCCCGATATCCTCGAAAGCATTAAGCAGGCTGAGGGTAAAAAGGCTGTTAAGTCTCATCATAATGTAGGAGGTCTGCCTGAAGATTTGCAGTTTGAGCTTGTTGAGCCCTTAAAGCTTCTGTTCAAGGATGAAGTTAGAGTTGTGGGCGAGGCTTTAGGTTTGCCTCACGCTATGGTTTATCGTCAGCCCTTCCCGGGTCCGGGACTTGGAGTAAGATGCCTTGGTGCTATCACCAGAGACAGGCTCCACGCTTTAAGAGAAGCCGATGCAATTCTTCGTGACGAATTTGATAAATGCGGCCTTGCTGAAAAGGTATGGCAGTATTTTGTAGTAGTGCCTGACATAAAGAGCGTAGGTGTTAAGGACGAAAGCCGCTATGAGGGCTGGCCCGCAATAATCCGCGCGGTAAACACTACCGACGCTATGAGCGCTACTATCGAAGAAATTCCATATCCTGTTCTTCATAAAATAACCGACCGCATCACAAACGAGGTTGAGGGCATTAACCG
>JAZQIP010000037.1:0-11106 GCA_045541175.1 Acutalibacteraceae bacterium | reverse complement strand
CTACGCTCCAACCCTCTATGATATGGGTATGACCGCTACTATCGGCAAAGGTGAGCGCTCTGACGATGTATGCGAAGCGATAAAACGCAATAATGCAGTTTATCTTTGCGCTATAGGCGGTGCCGGTGCTTTGGCGGCACTTAGCATTTCAGAGTGCGAGGTTATAGCGTTTGACGACCTTGGCTGCGAATCAATTAAAAAACTGACCTTTAAGGATTTTCCGCTCATAGTCGGAATTGACAGCAAGGGCGGCAATATTTTCAAAAGATAAAAGGCTTTACGGAAAATCCGTAAAGCCTTTTTTAAGATAGCCGCTTTATATAAACCAATATACATTGGTGCTGATATAATATCTAAATGTATTTTCTGTTTTCTTTTTTATTAACACCCATAACTCCGCCTATTAATGCGGCTAACATTATTATAATAAAATGAAACAAGGTATTATAGGTTACCGCACCGCTATCAAGAATAAATGAGATTAAGGTTATAATCAAAAATACCGTACCGCCCGTTGCCGCACCTATAAGCATTCCCTTTCTGCCGTTTTTCCTCGCCTGATAAAAAGCGGCGGCAAATGTACCAAATGCTAGTGAAACAGTAGCAAGAACAGGAGAATATTCGTTTCCAATTTGAGCTATATACATTATACCTGCAAATATTAGCATAAAAACTGCTGTAATCAGTATGAAAATAAAAACCGCTGTAATCGGTGTTTTTAATTTAAAACCATCTGTATCTTTTTTCATAAAATTACCCCTTCCGAACAGTAAATTATATTCGGAAGAGGTAAAAATTATTACATATTATTTTGCAGGAGCATCGTCGTGAACAGTAAGGTTAGACTGCAAAGCCCAACGAGCTAAGGTCATCTTGCTATGGTCACTCATGGATTCAATAACCATTGTTTCCTCTTTGAGAGAGATAACTCTGCCGTGAATACCGCCGATTGTAACGATTTCGTCACCAACCTGCAAATTCTCACGCATTTTCTTTTCTTCCTTCTGCTTTTTGCGCTGAGGACGAATCATAAGAAAATACATAGCACCAAAAATAACAACCAAATAAATTATCATTACAAGGGTGCCGCCCATACCGCCGCCTGCATTAGCAGCAGCATCAGTACCTTCAAGGGTTAAAAAATTGAAATTCATAAAGGTTTACCTCCAAAAATAATTAACGGAAATATTATACAATGCTTTAGACTTTTTTTCAAGAAGAATTTGTAAATTAAATCCTAGTTGAGTAAATTATTTCCTTTTCTCGCTTAAACTCGGCAAATCTGCCTTCATCGAGCGCATTTCTGATATCGGTCATAAGATGATTATAAAACCATAAATTATGCATAACCAAAAGTCTTTGAGAAAGCATTTCTTCCGCCTTTAAAAGATGGCGGATATATGCCTTACTGTATCGTCTGCAAACAGGACAGTCGCAGTTTATATCGATCGGTGTCATATCGTGGTCATACTTTTTGTTGTTTATATTAATAATTCCCTGAGATGTAAACAAATGGCCGTGCCTTGCATTTCTGCTTGGCATAACGCAGTCAAAAAGGTCAACTCCGCGCTCAACTGCATTAAGTATATTAGCAGGTGTTCCAACACCCATCAGATATCTTATCTTATCCTTTGGCATAAACGGGGTTACCTTTTCAATAATATCATACATCACATCTGTCGGCTCACCCACAGCCAGACCGCCTATTGCGTAGCCGTCAAGATTTAAATCTGCAATCTCTTTCATATGCTCGATTCTAAGGTCAGCATATGTGCAACCCTGATTTATTCCAAAAAGCATCTGCTCACGGTTTATGGTAGTCTCCAAAGAGTTAAGCTCTGCCATCTTCGCTTTACAACGCTTTAGCCAACGGGTTGTCCTCTCGCATGAAGCCTTTGAATACGAGTGCTCAGCAGGATTTTCAACACATTCATCAAAAGCCATAGCAATAGTTGAGCCTAAATTTGACTGTATCTGCATACTTTCCTCAGGTCCCATAAAAATCCGTTTGCCATCAATATGGCTCGCAAAGGTAACGCCTTCCTCTTTTATCTGCCTTAGAGAGGACAGCGAAAACACCTGAAAACCGCCGCTATCGGTTAAAATAGGACCGTCCCAAGTAGTGAATTTATGAAGACCGCCGCAATCCTTAATCAGCTCATCCCCTGGTCTTACATGAAGATGATAGGTATTTGAAAGCATAACCTGACAGCCAAGCTCGGTTAAATCCTCGGCTGAAACAGCCCCCTTAATTGCGGCAACTGTCGCAACATTCATAAAAGCAGGAGTCTGAACTGTGCCGCGGTTAGTGACAAATTCTCCTCTGCGGGCACTCCCCTCTTGTTTTAAAAGCTTATACATTATATCTCCTCAATTATATTAATACATCTTTGATATTATATATTATAATAGGCCAAATTTCAACTTGAAATATTGCATATAGCGCTAATCTATGATATTATAATGGTGATTGGAAGTCGAAATAGTGTGAATCTACACTATTTCGACACCAAATCTTTGATTTGGTCGCAAATTTTCTTTGAAAATTTGTCTATGTCCATTGCAATGAATATAGGCAAAATTAAATTTTTGCAAATTTAATTTTGCTTAAGCCGATAAAATCGGCTTGTCGAAACACTTTTTTGCGTTTCGACATTCTATAATCATTATAAATTCAAAGGAAGTGATATTATGAGAAAATATCTATACATACTGCTTTTAATAAATATTCTCACTTTAATCTACGGATTTTTTGCTATCTTAGGAACCTCAGTATTCTATGCTGTTATTTTCTTAGTTCTTGGTCTTTTAGAGCTGATACCTCTAGTCGCTATAATACACTGTCTTGACAGTATTGAAAAGCTTGAAGAAGACAATGCCATGCTATCTTTCAGGCTCAAAAAAATTGAAAACTCCTTAGGACCTCAGAGTGACGAAATAAAAGAAAGCTACCCTGAATTAAAGCACGGTGAAACTGCAAAAGCGGTTTGGGAATGCGTTAAATGCAAAACTGTAAACAAAGCCGAAACCACTCATTGCTCAAACTGTAAAGCAGAATATTCCCCATTCATAAATCCTACCGATAACCCCTATCAAAAAAGAAAGCTTAGCCGCTGGATTAAAGATAAGAAGAAATGATAAAAGCCTTTCCGATATGGAAAGGCTTTTATTAAACAAAAAATGAATAGTGAATGATGAATATTGAATAATGAATAATTTCGGTGACGGCTTTGCCGACTATTTATAATGCGTGACGAAGGCACTCCTTAATTCTTCATCATTCATTTTTCATTATTCATTCTTCACTTATACAATAAGCATCGCGTCGCCAAAGCTGAAGAAACGGTATTTTTCTTCTACAGCCTGTTTATATGCATTCATAGTATTATCATACCCTGCAAAAGCTGAAACCAGCATTATAAGAGTGCTCTCGGGTAAGTGGAAATTGGTTATGAGTCCGTCCATACATTTGAATTCATAGCCTGGGTAAATAAATATTTCAGTATCACCTGAGCATTCCCTTATTTCGCCGTATTTCTGAGCAACACTTTCGACCGTTCGACAGCTTGTCGTACCGACGCAGATTACCCTGCCGCCCGATTGCTTTGTTTGGTTAATTATATCAGCAGTCTCTTTTGAAACAGCATAGTGCTCCGAATGCATTTTATGCTCAGTTACATCCTCAACCTTGACTGGTCTGAATGTTCCCAGACCTACGTGTAAAGTAACATAAGCTATATTTGCACCCATATTTTTTAATTCATTGAGCATTTCAGTGGTGAAATGCAGACCTGCTGTCGGTGCGGCAGCAGAGCCTAATTCCTTTGAATAAACCGTTTGATACCGTTCTTTATCATTAAGCTTTTCCTTTATGTAAGGAGGCAAAGGCATTTGACCTACCTCGTCAAGGCAAGCAAAAAACTCACCGTTCGGGTAAAATTCCAAAATCCTGTTACCATCGGGCAAAACCTCAATAACCTTTGCGGATAAATTATCCGAAAACCTAAACTCATAGTTTTCTTTTGCCTTTTTGCCCGGTCCTGCAAGACATTCCCAGATATTTGCATCCCTTTGCTTTAGAAGAACAAACTCAACTATTGCCCCTGTATCCTTACGGGTGCCGTAGATTCTTGCGGGTAAAACCCTTGTATTATTAAGCACTAAACAGTCACCTTTTTTAAGGCGGCTTTTAATATCACTAAAAACCCCGTGCTTTACCTCTCCGCTTATCTTATCAAGCATTAAAAGGCGAGAGGAATCTCTTTTTTCAAGGGGAGTCTGAGCAATCAGTTCTTCAGGTAAATCGTAAAAAAAGTCACTTGTTTTCATTTTCACCAATATCTTTCAGCAATTTTATGTTATTTTCAGCATAATATAGTTTGACTAACTATATTCTAAATGATATAATATAAACAAAGATATTATATTGCAAAATGCAATATATAGCAAGCACTTTTTTGTAAGGAATGATGTTCTATGAAAAAATTCAATGTTGGTATTATCGGTGCTACCGGTATGGTAGGTCAGCGCTTTTCGCTTTTACTGCACGACCATCCGTGGTTTAATGTGACTACTCTTGCCGCAAGCGGTCGTTCTGCAGGAAAGACCTATGCCGAAGCGGTTGAAGGCCGTTGGGCTATGACCTCTGCAATCCCTGAAAACCTCAAGGATATCACCGTTTTAGATGCTGTTGCTGATATGGAAAAAATTGCTGCTGCAGTTGATTTTGTTTTCTGTGCGGTTGATATGAAAAAGGATGAAATCAAGGCTTTAGAAGAGGCTTATGCAAAGCTTGAGTGCCCTGTTGTTTCTAATAATAGCGCTCACCGTTTCACCCCCGATGTTCCTATGATTATCCCTGAGATAAACTCTGACCATACCGATATTATAGAGGCTCAGAGAAAGCGTCTCGGTACAAAGCGTGGATTTATAGCAGTTAAATCCAACTGCTCCTTGCAGAGCTATGTTCCTGCTCTTTATCCGCTTGATAAGTTTGGTGTAGATAAGTGCCTAGTTTGTACTTATCAGGCAATTTCAGGCGCAGGCAAAACCTTTGAGCGTTGGCCTGAGATGATTGATAATGTTATCCCATATATCGGCGGCGAGGAAGAAAAGAGCGAGAAAGAACCGCTTAAGATTTGGGGCGAAATCAAAGACGGCGAAATCGTTCCTGCCAATAGCCCTAAGTTTACTGCTCAGTGCCTCAGAGTTCCTGTTTCCGACGGTCATATGGCGGCGGTTTTCGTAACCTTTAAGAATAAACCCTCTAAAGAAGAAATTCTTAAAACTTGGGCAGAATTTGCAGGCGCTCCTCAGGAGCTTGAGCTCCCCCACGCACCTAAGCAATTTATTCACTATTTCGAAGAAGATAATATGCCTCAGACAAAGCTTTGCCGTGATTTAGAGGGAGGTATGGCAGTCTCTGTAGGTAGACTCCGCGAGGACAGTCAGTACGACTATAAGTTTGTTTGCCTCTCTCATAATACCCTTCGCGGTGCGGCAGGCGGAGCTGTTTTATTGGCTGAACTTCTCTGTGCTAAAGGTTATATGGATTAATTTCATATAAAAAATATTTCCGTTAGGAGCTGATAATTTATGAAGCAACCGATTTTCAAGGGCGCCGCAACAGCGCTTGTAACCCCTATGAACAAGGACGGAAGTGTAAATTACAAGAGACTTGAAACATTAGTTGACGAGCAGATATCAGCCGGCATTGATGCGCTGGTCATCTGCGGAACAACGGGTGAAAAATCTACTCTGAGATATGACGAACACGTTAGGGTTATCGAGGTTGCCGCAAAAGCAATAAACGGCAGAGTGCCGCTGATTGCAGGAACAGGCAGTAACGACACCGTCTATTCGGTAGAGCTTTGTGATGATGCCGAAAAAGCCGGAGCTGATGCTTTTCTGATGGTAACACCTTACTACAACAAAGCATCTCAGCAAGGTCTTATCGCTCATTATAATTATATTGCGGACAGAGTTAATAAGCCGATTATTATTTACAATGTTCCCTCTCGCACAGGAGTGGCAGTAAAGCCCGAAACCTATAAAGAGCTTTCAAAACATCCAAACATCGTCGGTCTGAAAGAGGCTAACGGAGACCTTTCCTCTGTTGCTACTACCCGTTATCTTTGCGGTGATGATTTATATATCTATTCGGGCAACGATGACCAGACTGTACCGATAATGTCACTGGGCGGTCTTGGTGTTATCTCGGTTATATCAAACCTTTTACCCAAAGAGATGCACGATTTATGCGCATCTTATCTTAATGGCGATGTTAAAAAAGCTATGGAAATGCAGGTTAAGTATACAGGGCTTATGAATGCGCTTTTCTGCGATGTTAACCCTGTCCCTGTTAAAACTGCTATGAACCTTGTAGGTATGGATGTAGGTCCATTCAGAATGCCGCTTTACGATATGAGCGAGCAAAATATCGCATTACTTAAAGCTAAGCTTATTGAATGCGGTTTTAAATGTTAAATTAATCTTTAGGATGTGTAATAATGATTAAAGCCATTCTTTGCGGCTGTTCAGGTAAAATGGGCGGATTCGTAGCCGCCTGTGCCGAAAAAGACAATGATATTGAAATTATTGCCGGTGTTGATAAGTTTAATAACGGTCAAAAATTTCCGGTTTTCAGCAGCTTTTCAGAAATTAAATCAAATGCTGATATTATAATAGATTTTTCAAATCCTGCTGTGCTTGATGATTTACTTGATTTTGCAGTTAAAGGCACTATTCCGGTTGTTATCGCGACAACAGGCTATTCCGATACTCAGATAGAAAAAATCAAAAAAGCAGCTGAAAAAATACCTGTTTTCTTCACCTTTAATATGTCGGTAGGTGTTAACCTGATTTGCTCACTCGCTAAAAAGGCTGCCGCTGTTTTAGGCGATGATTTCGATATAGAAATTATCGAAAAGCATCATAATCTTAAGATTGATGCTCCCTCAGGTACTGCTATTATGCTTGCAAATGCTGTTAACAGCGAGTTTGATGACCAAAAGCATTACGAGTATGACCGCCATTCAAAGCGCACAAAACGCACTAAGAATGAAATAGGAATACATTCTATACGAGGCGGCACAATAGTCGGCGAGCACGATGTTATCTTTGCGGGGCATGATGAGGTTATTACCATTTCCCATTCTGCGCAGTCAAAGGAAGTATTTGCAGCAGGTGCTGTTAAAGCCGCAAAATTCCTTTATGGAAAATCTGCAGGGCTTTATGATATGAATAGTATAATGACTTTTTAAAAAATCAAGACCGCTTAAAAAGCGGTCTTTTTTACATTAAATTCAAAAACAATCTGAATAAAACAAATTTTATTGAACATTCTATTATTAAAAAGGAGTTGATATTATGTTTGATAAAATTTGTCTGATACTTGCTATAATCGGCTGTCTTAACTGGGGACTGGTAGGTTTATTTGAATTTGACCTTGTCGCCTGGGCTTTCGGCGGACCTACAGCGATAATCAGCAGAATTATTTACACTGTCATTGCATTAGCGGGTGTTTGGTGCATTTCACTGTTGTTCAGAAATACAGAAGCCAGAGATTAAAATATAGATGCAAAAAATCGGTGTGCCAAGCACACCGATTTTAATTTTTAAAAATTTCAAGCTTCTTTTTTATTAGTCAAAGCTTTGATAACAAAAAGCGTTACGACAGTTAAAACAATACCTACTGGCAAAGCTATATACCAATTAGGAACAAAGCCTGCTAACAGATAGCATACAAACGAAATTCCTGCAACGGTAAGTGCGTAAGGAATCTGAGTTGATACATGGTTTATATGGTCGCACTGAGCACCTGCAGAGGACATAATCGTTGTATCCGAAATGGGTGAGCAATGGTCACCGCAAACAGAACCTGCAAGACAAGCTGACATACAAACAATACCGAGCTGACTTCCAACAGGGAAAATCGCAAGAACTATTGGGATAAGAATACCGAAGGTTCCCCAAGATGTACCTGTAGCAAAAGAGATACCGCAAGCTACTAAGAATATAATAGCGGGTAAGAAAGTATTAAGTCCCTGAGCATTTGCAAGAGCATTCTTAACAAAGGTATCAGACTCTAAAAGACCAGTCATATTCTTAAGAGAGGTAGCCATAGTCAAGATAAGAATAGCAGGTACCATAGCCTTAAAGCCCTTAGGAATACATTCCATAGCCTGCTTAAAGGTAACAAGTCTTCTTGCAATAAAGTAAATCATAACGATAATCATTGCGATAAGACCGCCCCAAGGAAGACCTACAGTAGCATCTGTATTACCAAATGCTTCAGCAAATCCGAGACCGCCTGACTGACCGATATAGTAAAGAGCATAAACGCAAATTGCGATAAGAACTAAAATCGGGAAAATAAGGTCGATTACACGGGCGCGAGATTTATCGAGAACCTCTTCCTCATCATATTCAACCTCGTCCTCATCCTTAACCTCACCGCCAGAGGTGAAAAGGTCGCCCTTAACTGCATTTGCTTCATGCAAACGCATCGGACCGTAATCAAACTTCATAAGGGTGATAGCAATGATAAATACAAAGGTTAAAATCGAATAGAAATTAAAAGGAATAGCCTGAATGAAAAGAGAAAGACCGTCCTGACCTTCGGGCACATACTCAGAAACAGCAGCAGCCCAGGAAGAAATCGGTGCTATCATACAAACAGGTGCTGCAGTGGCATCTATAAGATATGAAAGCTTAGCACGAGAAATTTTTGCCTCGTCTGTTACAGGACGCATTACAGCGCCGACTGTAAGGCAGTTAAAATAGTCATCAATAAAGATAAGCACACCAAAGCAGAAAGTAGCAAGAGCGGCACCAATTTTGGTTTTAACATGCTTTGCCGCCCAGTTACCGAAAGCCTGCGAACCGCCTGCATTATTAAGCAATGCAACGATTACACCGAGAACAACAAGGAATATAAATATACCTGCTGTACCAGAAACAGAAGCTATTAAGCCGTCGTTAATAATGCTGTCAGCAGTTTTTAGAGGGCTAAAGCCGTTTGCCAACAAACCACCAACCAAAACACCTACAAAAAGCGAAGAATAAACCTCTTTAGTAATAAGCGCCAAGCCTATGGCTATTACGGGGGGAAATAATGACCAAAGCGTTCCTACAGGTGAAGTAATCGAGCCGGTAAAGGCACAGAGAACACCAAATGCAACAATAAACGCCAAAATCAAAATTTTAGGGATAATTTTTTTAGCCTGCATTTTTAAACCTCCAAAATATTTTAAAATATGCATTGATAATAGCATAATTTCTAAGAATTGTCAAATTTAATTCATAATTTATTAAAATCTCTAATGAAAATAGTTGAAAACCGCCTCTGCGACAGTCTTAGTCATACCTTTCACCTTTAAAAGTTCGTCAATTTCGGCAGATTTTAGTTTTTTCATACTGCCAAAATGTTTAAGCAGTGCCTCTCCCCTCTTTTTACCGACACCCTCAATTTCGAGCAGCTCGGATTTCAGGAGATTTTTGCTTTGCAAGGTTTTATGATAGCCTATAGCAAATCTATGCACTTCGTCTTGAATATTGGTTATAAGCGTAAAGGCACGACGATTGGATTTTATTGCAATATCTCCGCCCGTTGTCGCAATAGCACGGGTACGGTGCTTAGAATCTTTAACCATACCGAAAATCGGCACATTGATATTATGCTTTTCTAAAACAGGCAAAACAGCATTTATCTGACCCTTAGCACCGTCGAGCAAAATAAGGTCAGGCAGTATTGAAAAATGCTCATCCTCGCCCTTTTCATATTCATTAAATCTGCGGTCAAGCACCTCAGCCATAGAACGGTAATCATCCTGCCCTGAAAAGCCTTTGATTTTAAACCGCTTATATGCCGCTTTATACGGTCTTGCATCCTTAAATACAATCATACCTGCAACATTTTCGCTGCCTGCAGTATTAGAAATATCGTAGGCCTCGATATACCTCGGTGTGCTCTCAAGTCCTAATAGAGCGGATAATTCATTTAAAGCAGACATTTCTCTACCCGTTCTTTCTGTACGCTCAGAAAGGTTTTCAGCGGCATTATTAAGGCACATTTCAAGCATTTTTAGCGGCTCGCCCTGCTTTGGACTGATAAATACAACCTTATGACCCGATTTTTCGCTGAGCCACTGTGACAAAAGCTCAAAATCATCATCACTGTCAATTAAAATTCTCGGCGGTATTTCGGAGCGACTCATATAATACTGCTGTAAAAACTCAGAATAAACCGAAGCTTTGTCTGAGAAACCGTCAACAAAGTAGTGCTGTTTGTCAGATAGCTTAAAATCCCGAAAGCTGAATACTGCTACACAAGCGGTCTCGCCTATAAGTGCTGTAGATATAACATCCTGCGATTTATAAGAAATCCGCACAACCTTTTGCTTTTCACGAATTTTTTTGATTGCATTTATTCTGTCCCTGAGCCTTGCAGCGGTTTCAAACTGCAGATTTTCTGCCGCTTCAAGCATTTTTTCCTCAAGACTTTCTATTGAACCTTCTCCGGTATCTCCGTGTTTAATAAATTCTTTAGCAGACTCTATATTCTCAAGGTATTCATTGTAAGAAATTTTTCCCTTGCAGGGGGCATCACAAAGACCTATATGAAAATTAAGACACGGACGGCTCGGCTTATCAAAATCCCGATTGCAATCAGGCAGTTTAAAAATCTTTCTGACCTCATCGACCGTCTCTTTTACAACATATCCCGAATTATAAGGTCCGATGAACTCGCCCTTATTATCAAGCATTTTTGCGCTTTCGATTCTAGGCCACTTTGCATCGGTAATTTTGATATATGAATAACCCTTATCATCCTTTAATAGGATATTGTATTTCGGCTGATTTTGCTTTATAAGCGAGTTTTCAAGAATCAGTGCCTCAAATTCGCTGTCGCAAACGATATACTCAAAATCATTCACATTGGACACCATTCGGCGAACCTTTTCGGTATGCTGATTTCCTGAACCGAAATATTGCGTAACACGGTTTTTAAGCGCTTTAGCCTTGCCGATATATATAATTTCTCCCTTAGAGTCTTTCATAATATATACGCCCGCCTGCAGGGGCAAACGGTTAGCCTTGAGCTTT
>JAZQIP010000036.1:0-35601 GCA_045541175.1 Acutalibacteraceae bacterium | reverse complement strand
TCCGTTCGACTTGCATGTGTTAGGCACGCCGCCAGCGTTCGTCCTGAGCCAGGATCAAACTCTCTAAATATTTATATCTCAACACCCTAAAGTGTTAAAACCTTTAGATAAGCTGTTAGCTCATTTACTTAATGCTGACGCATTAATAATTGTCCTTGATTTATAAGATTTCTCTTAAGAATCGTCGGGTCCTTATTTCTTCGTTGTTTAATTTTCAAGGTCCGTTTTGCGCTCCCTTTTTCAGGGCGCTCGATTATATTACCACAACACAACCTTTTTGTCAACACTTTTTTTCAAAAATTTTAAAAGTTTTTTTTAATCGTTTTTTCTTCTAAAAATTATCACAATATGTTGTATTTTTATGTCATTTTCGGCAATATAAATCTTTATTCTTTTAAAATACCTCTAAGTTTTGCAAGTATTTTCTTTTCTGCGCGCGAAACCTGAACCTGAGACATATTTAAAAGTTTCGCAGTTTTGCTTTGAGTCATATACCTATAATATCTGCAATTCATAATTTTCTTTTCTTCATCAGTGAGACTTTTGAAAGCCTCATCAAGTAAAAGTCTATTAGAAATCTCATCCTCTGTACTAACTGTCGGCAGTTCAGTTTCCTTTAAACCGTCCTCACCATTATACGTAAGCGAAACAGTAGGCTGAGCTGCGCATACCGCTTCGCTCACCTCCTCGCAACTGACCCCAAGTTTCTCAGCTATTTCGCTTATAGTCGGCTCTCGGCAGAGTACTTGCTCTAATATTTGCTTTTGGCGATTTACTTTCATTGAGAGTTCCTTTACAGATCGGGAAACCTTAACTGCACCACCATCACGGAACATTCTCCTGACCTCTCCCATAATTACGGGCACTGCATAGGTCGAAAAGCATAGTCCTCTGCTCTCATCAAAAGCGTCTACTGCTTTTATAAGACCTATACACCCCGCTTGGTAGAGGTCCTCATATTCTATACCTCTGCCGCAAAAGCGTTTACATATAGAATGAACAAGGCCTAAATTGTTTTCTATAAAAATATCACGCCGGGCCTTATCTTTAACCATTAAACCCGAAACGGCGGCTTATTTTCTTTTGCATAGTGATACAGGTTCCTTTCCCAACCTTAGAAGAAACTCTTATATTATCCATAAAGCTCTGCATAACTGCAAATCCAAGACCTGCACGCTCGCCACCGAGAGAAGTATAAAGCGGTTCCATTGCTTTTTCAATATTCTCTATTCCACAGCCTTTATCTCTTATTTTGATTTTTATGCTGTTATCATCAAGCAGCTCAGCGGTTATGTAAATATTGCCTATCTGTTCCTTATAAGCGTGAACGATACAGTTTGTCACCGCCTCGGAAACAGCGGTCTTAATATCGTTTATCTCATCAAGAGTCGGGTCAAGCTGAGAAGCAAATGCCGCAATACAAGAACGGGCAAAGCTTTCGTTTGACGAGCGAGCTAAAACATTCATAGTGAATTTATTATTTACCTGCATAAATTTTACCTTCCTTCAAGTTTTGCTAATTTTTCTATACCTGCAAGCTTCATCATTTTATAAATTTGAGGTGATGTACCTGTAATATGAAGCTCCGCGCCGGTTTTTAAAAGATTTCTGTATCTGCCCATAACAAGACCTATTCCCGAACTGTCCATAAAGGTTATATCCTTAAAATCGAGAATAAGCAGTGTCGGCATATTAAGCTCTACAGCAGAGTCGATTTCTCTGCGCATTTCACCTGCGGTGTGATGATCAAGCTCGCCGCCGAGCAAAGCTGTGACTACCTCACCTGTGACATTGATTTTTACTGACATAAAATATTGCCTCCCTTAGCGTGAATAAAAACAAGCCTTATTACATATAATAAATGCTTGTCCTTAAAAAGTTTGTCGCAAAAGGAAGGCAATAAAAAATTATTTGAAATATTCTTTAAGCTTTGCTCTCAGTGCTGAGGCAAGATACAAAGAGCCAAAAATAAAAACAGGCTCTCCATCGGCAGTTCTTTCGGCGGTTTTAATAGCATCTATATAATCTTTCGCTTGAACACAATTGCAGTATTTGTTCGAAACGCTGCATAGCTCCTGCGAGCTAAGAGATCTTGGCATACCTTTGACCTCAACCGCAATTGCACTTTTACAATAACACAAGGTGGATTTTAAAAATTCCTCAAAATCTTTATCCTTCATCATACCTATTATAGCAGTAACCCTGCCGTTATATTTTTTTAGTTCCTGAGCAAGCACTAAAGCACCGTCAGGATTATGAGCACCGTCCAATATAACAAGAGGATTTCGGGATATGATTTCCATTCTTGCAGGAATGGTTGCATTCTTTAAGCCCTCATATATATTATTATACGAAACAGCAAGTCCGATTTTTTGTACAGTCTCAATAGCAACAACAGCATTTTCCACCTGATAATCACCACAAAGGGATAAATCATATTTTTTGCCCTTATATATAAAAGTGTTGCCAAAATCAGATTTTAAAATTTCAAGATTATTAGTATCAGGAATAACGGTATCACTACTATATGACTTTATTATATTGAAAGCCGCTTCATCCTGATACGGCGATGTTATGACAGGGCATTTTTTTATAATTCCGCACTTTTCAGCCGCTATTTTTTCTATCGTATCCCCAAGTATTGCAGTATGGTCAAGACCGATTTTGGTTATTACTGCGGCAAGCTTATTTTCAATGGTATTAGTAGCATCAAGTCTTCCGCCAAGTCCTGTTTCGCATATAACTATATCGCATTTTTGCTCCGCAAAATAGAGAAAAGCTATTGCTGTTATAAATTCAAACTCAGTAAGCTTCACTCCAGTTTCAATAACCTTTTCAGCAAATCTTATCAAATCACTTTCAGAAATATACTCGCCGTTTATCTGAATTCTTTCCCTGAAATTTATAATAAAAGGTGAAATAAACAAGCCTGTCTTATAGCCGACATTCCTATAAACAGAGCTAAGCATTGCTGATACAGAGCCTTTACCGTTTGTACCCGCAATATGGACTGCCCTGAATTGCTTTTGCGGATTTGAAAGCTTATCTAAAGCGGATTTTATTCTATCAAGTCCCGAGGGCAAAGAAAAATTGCCAAGGGAATGAATGTATTTTAATGTATCATTATAATTCATTTTATCTCCAAAATAATGCAAAAGGCTGTACCTTTCGGGACAGCCTTTGATTTTTACATATTACCGATTTCAGCAATGCTGTCTTCGATCATTTTGATTTTTTCAAGAACCTTTGCAAGACTTGCTCTTTGCTGCTCTACAAGTGCCGCAGGAGCTTTCTCAACAAACTTAGGATTATTAAGCTTCTTTTCAAAGAAATCCTTATCCTCATTTGCCTTTTTAAGTTCCTTATTAAGGCGCTCAAGCTCAGCCGAGAAATCTACAAGCTCCTTCATAGGCATATAAACAGTAGCAGCATCGGTGATAACACGAACTGCTCCCTCGCTCTCAAAGTTCTCCCCTGCCTCTACCTCAGAAGCATAAGCCAATCGGCAGATATAAGCAGAACAATTAAGGAACATTTCATTATCGCCTGATACAATGCAAACCTTAGCCTTTCTGGACGGCGGAACATTCATCTCGGCTCTGCGATTACGGATAGCCTTGATAACTGTCATAACCTTTTCAAAATCAGCCTCTTCATTTACAAATTCAAGGTCTTTTCTGAACTTTGGCCAATCTGTTACCATCAAAGCATCGCCGATATGAGGCATAGACTGCCAAATTTCCTCGGTTATAAACGGCATAAAAGGATGAAGCAGAGCCAAAGTATTAGTAAATACATATACAAGAACACTTCTTGCGGTATCAGCCGCAGCCTTATCCTCACCGTTAAGACGGGATTTACAGATTTCAATATACCAGTCGCAGAAAACATCCCAGATAAAGTCATAAAGCTTTTGAACAGCAAGTCCAAGCTCGTATTTATCGAGATTGTCTGTAACCTCTGAAACTAAAGTATTATATTTTGAAAGAATCCACTTATCCTCGAGCGCTAAAGCAGAGGTATCTAGCGGAATTATTTCATCATTTTCAAGATTCATCAAAATAAATCTTGCGGCATTCCAAATCTTATTAGCAAAGTTTCGGCTTGCCTCTACCCTCTCAGGAATATAACGCATATCATTTCCGGGGCTGTTGCCGGTAGCAAGCGAGAATCTCAACGCATCCGCACCGTATTCAGCGATAACCTCAAGCGGGTCGACGCCGTTACCAAGGGATTTCGACATCTTTCTGCCCTGAGAATCACGAACAAGTCCGTGAATCAAAACTGTATCAAACGGAACCTCGCCGGTATGCTCTATACCCGAGAACATCATTCTCATAACCCAGAACGGAATTATATCGTAGCCAGTAACCAAAGTATTTGTAGGATAATAGTGCTTTAAGTCCTCTGTCTCTTCCGGCCAACCCAAAGTCGAGAAAGGCCAGAGTGCAGAAGAAAACCAAGTATCAAGAGTATCAGGGTCTTGCTCAATATTTTTACTGCCGCAATGAGCACAAGCATGAACATCAGTCTTAGAAACGGTTATCTCGCCGCAGTCAGCACAATACCAAGCAGGAATTCTATGACCCCACCAAAGCTGACGGGAAATACACCAATCCTTGATGTTTTCAAGCCAATGAAAATAAACCTTTTCAAATCTCTGCGGTACAAATTTTGTTTCGCCGTTCTTAACTGCATCAATAGCAGGACCTGCAAGCGGCTTCATCTTAACAAACCATTGCTTAGAAACTCTTGGTTCAACCGTAGAAGCACAGCGATAGCAAGTTCCGACATTATGAGTATAATCTTCTATTCGAACAAGTGCACCCTCTGCCTCTAGATCGGTAACAATAGCCTTTCTTGCCTCATATCGGTCCATACCTGCATATTTTGGGTAATCCTCAACGATTTTTGCATCGTCGGTCATAACATTTATAACTTCAAGGTTATGCCTTAGACCCACTTCAAAGTCATTAGGGTCATGAGCAGGGGTGATTTTAACAACACCTGTTCCAAAATCCATTTCAACATAATCGTCTGCAACAACGGGGATTTCGCGATGAACTAAAGGCAGAATAAGAGTCTTTCCTATCATATCCTTATAGCGTTCATCATTGGGGTTAACTGCAACCGCAGTATCTCCGAGCAAAGTTTCAGGTCTGGTTGTTGCAAGCTCTAAATAACCGCTACCATCCTTGAAAGGATATCTTAGATGCCAGAAATGACCTGCCTGCTCCTCATATTCAACCTCCGCATCAGAAATAGAGGTCTTACAATGGGGACACCAGTTAATCATTCTTTCGCCGCGGTAAATAAGACCCTTTTCATAAAGTCTTACGAATACCTCTTTAACCGCGTCACTGCAGCCCTCGTCGAGAGTAAATCTTTCTCTGTCCCAATCGCAGGAAGATCCTAATTTTTTCAGCTGTTCAATAATTCTGCCGCCGTATTGTTTTTTCCAATCCCAAGCGCGCTCCAAAAAGCCCTCTCTTCCGATATCAGCTTTGGTAACACCCTCTGATTTCATTTTTTCAACAATTTTTGCCTCTGTTGCAATAGAAGCATGGTCAGTACCGGGCACCCAAAGGGTATCAAAGCCCTGCATACGCTTAAAGCGGATAAGAATATCCTGTAATGTATTATCAAGGGCATGTCCCATATGAAGCTGACCTGTAATGTTTGGAGGAGGGATAACTATAGTATAAGTATCCTTATCCTTTTCGCATTTTGCATGGAAATATTTTCCATCCAACCAGCTTTTATAAATTCGGTCCTCAACATCTTTCGGATCATACTGCTTGGCTAATTCTTTTGCCATTTTTTTCACTCCGTTTGGAAAAATATTCTTATAATATTAATGATTAAACTACATAATATATAATTGTCGGTATGAGACGGATAAAATCCGATGTAAAAAAGCGTTTGCATTTTTGAAACCGACAGGGACTGTCTTTAAAGCAAGTAAATAAGGCGTAAGATAGTGTATAAAATACACGGTAATGCCCATTTACTCTTTAAGGACAGTCTTTCTTATATATCATATATATTATATATAAGGTGAAAGCAAAGTCAAGTAAAAGAAAATTATATATCAAGCTTTGCCTGTTCTGCTGTGCCTGTCGGCAGCTTGCTACCGGCAGCCGGAAGATTTCTTGTTCTATAGCGGTGGTCAGAATCCATAGTGCCTTTTACATAGATTTCAGCACTAAGTAACCGCTGACCCTTTTTCTGGGTCATAACCGCGATACCGCCGTTATCCTTAGATGCCTTTGCGGGAATTTGAGCAGTATTGAGAATAAGAATTCTGCCGTTTGTAGATTTAAGCAAGAGCTCAGTTTCTTCCTTTATGTGCATAACCGTATGCAGGGTAAACTTTTCGCAATAAGCCTTGATAAGCTTTTTGCGGTTAGTCTTAGTCATATAGGAATTAAGCGGAACCTTTGCAATTCTACCGTTATCAAAAATAAATATCATATAACCGCTGTAGTCCTTGGTTTCAACCATATATACCGCATTTTCAGCCTCTTCAAATTCGAGCTTGGACGGAATATAATCACCCAAAATACTAGCCTTTGAATCGGAGAATTCTGCAGTTTTTGATTTATAAACCTGACATTTATTTGAGAAAAACAGCAAATCAACCGCATTGGTAGATTCAATAGTCTGGGTTATCTCATCGCCCTCTTTGAGCTTTTGCTCTCCGCTCATTCTAAGTGATTGAGGGGTTATCTTCTTGAAATATCCGTCCTTTGTAAAGAACAGAGTAACAGGCGAATCGTCAACCTCAACCTCGTCCGCAATATCCTCTTCGGATGATGCACTTATAATCTGAGTACGGCGCTCTTTACCGTATTTCTCAGCAACCTTTTCAAGCTCTTTGATAATAATCTTCAAAAGCTTTGTTCTCGATTTTAAAACGCTTTCCATCTCCTCAATCTCAGCAATAAGATTTTCAATGTCAGCAGTACGCTTTAAAATATACTCGCGGTTCAAGTGGCGAAGCTTTATTTCAGCTACATATTCAGCCTGAATCTCGTCAATACCGAAGCCAATCATAAGGTTTGGCACTACCTGCGATTCCTCATCGGTCTCACGGACAATTTTTATAGCCTTATCAATATCGAGAAGAATTTTTTCAAGACCCTTTAATAAGTGCAATTTATCCTTTGCCTTAGAAAGCTTGAAGTAAACCCTTCTGCGAACACATTCCTCTCTGAAAGCTACCCACTCAGATATAATATCCTTAACACCTAAAACCTGCGGAGAGCCTGCTATCAAAATATTAAAATTGCAGGAAAAACTATCCTCTAAAGGAGTCATCTTAACTACCTTTTTCATCAGCTTTTCAGGGTCGGCACCTCTTTTGAGGTCAATAGTGATTTTCAAACCGCCAAGATCGGTTTCATCACGAATATCGTTGATTTCTGTTATCTTTTTAAGACGAACAAGCTCTATAACCTTTTCGATTATGGCTTCACTTGTAGTAGTAGGCGGAATTTCGGTAATATCAATGCAGTTTTGAGACTTGTCGTAATTCCAGACACCTCTTACTTTAAAACTGCCTCTGCCCGTTTCATAAATCTTTTCAATATCGGCACGATTATAAAGTAATTGACCGCCTATAGGGAAATCAGGGGCTAAAAGGGTATCCGCAACATTTATATCGTTATCCCTTATATACGCAATAGTAGTTTCGCAAACTTCTTTAAGGTTAAATGGACAAATCGAGCTTGCCATACCTACCGCAATACCTGTATTGGCATTAACTAAAACCGACGGAAAGGTTACGGGGAATAAGGTAGGTTCTTTCATTGTAGCATCATAGTTATCTACAAAATCAACCGTATCCTTATCAATATCGGTGAAAAGCTCCGATGCAATCGGAGCAAGCTTTGCCTCTGTATAACGGGATGCGGCATAAGCCATATCTCTCGAATATGCTTTACCGAACGAGCCCTTTGATGCAACATAAGGATGCAAAAGCGCCTGATAGCCCTCGGATAAGCGCACCATTGTTTCATAAATAGCGGCATCACCGTGAGGGTTTAATTGCATAGTTCTACCAACGATATTAGCTGACTTTATGGTATTGCCGTTAAGCAGTCCCATATTATACATTGTATAAAGAAGTTTTCTGTGAGACGGCTTGAAACCGTCAATCTCAGGAATAGCACGCGATACTATAACGCTCATTGCATAAGGCATATAGTTTGTTTCTAATGTTTCGGTTATCGGCTGTTCAACCGTCAATCCTGCACCTGCAATATAAGCATTTATATCAGGCTTATAGCTTTGTTTTGTTTCTTTTTTCTTTCTCGGAGCCATATTTCTCTCCTTAATATAATAATCAAAAATGAATGATGAATAATTATTGTGTTCTGCTTTACATAACAGTTATATACTGTCGGCTTTGCCGACACATTAAATATTCACTTTTCATTATTCACTGTTAATGCGCAAGCATTAACTAATATCCGCATCATCAAGATACATATAACCGTTTTCTGCTATAAAATCTTTTCTTCCCTGCAAATCATCTCCAAGAAGCAGGTCAAACATTCTGCTTGTCCGCTCTGCATCCTGAGGCATAACCTTAATAAGGCGGCGGGTTTCGGGATTCATAGTTGTAAGGTTCATCATATCGGGTTGGTTTTCACCAAGTCCCTTTGAACGCTGAATATTATATTTCTTATCCCCTATTTTCTCGAGGATTTCAGCCTTTTCCTTTTCATCATAAGCAAAATAGGTCATATCCTTTGTAGCAATCTCATAAAGAGGGGTTTCCGCAATATAAACCTTTCCAACATTTATAAGGGTTGGCATAAGACGATAAATCATAGTTAAAATAAGGGTTCTTATCTGGAAACCGTCAACATCGGCATCGGTACAGATTATAACCTTATTCCATCTCAAATCATCGAGATTAAAGGTTGCGAGGCCCTTATTAGCCTTGGATTTTACCTCAACACCGCAACCAAGTACTTTTATCAGGTTAGTAATAATCTCGCTCTTGAATACCTTTTCATAATCAGCCTTAAGGCAGTTAAGTATCTTTCCTCTTACAGGAATTATAGCCTGAAACTCAGCGTTTCTTGCAAGCTTACAAGAACCTAAAGCCGAATCACCCTCAACTATAAATACTTCTCTTTCATTGACATCCTTAGAACGGCAGTCAACGAACTTGTCAACCCTATCAAGCATTGAATTAGAGCTTTGCAAGGTCTTTTTGAGATTGATTCGCTCTCTTTCACTGCGCTCTCGGCTTCTCTTGTTAACAAGCACCTGATCGGCAATTTTATCGGCCTCAGCCTTGTTTTCTATAAAGTAAACCTCTAGCTGATGCCTGAGAAAATCGACCATTGCTTCATATATAAACTTATTTGTAATAGCTTTTTTGGTCTGGTTTTCATAAGAGGTCATTGTTGAGAACGAAGAAATAACCAGCACCAGACATTCCTCTACATCCGAAAAGGTTATTTTGCTTTCATTACTCTTATATTTGTTAGTCTGCTTGATATAAGCATCTATCTGCGAAACAAAAGCATTTCTCGCTGCCTTTTCAGGAACACCGCCGTGCTCAAGCCAGCTTGAATTGTGGTAATATTCCTTTAAAATATGACGGTTGCTGAAAGAAACTGCCGCATTAATTTTAACCTTATACTCAGGCTTATCCTCTCGGTCTCTACCCTTTCTCTCGGTCTGCCAGAACTGAACACCGGTCAGCTTTTCTTCTCCGACAATCTCGTTCACATAGTCCCTTATACCGTCTTTATAAACAATTTCCTGCTGAATAAATTTATTGCCCTGCTGTTCTCTGAAAACAAACAGCAAGCCGTCGTTTACAATAGCCTGTCTTTTAAGGGTATCAATAAAATATTCAGACGGAATATCAATATCGGTAAAAACATCAAGGTCAGGCTTCCAACGGGTTTTAGTTCCTGTATCTCTGCCCGAATAAGGCTCTTTTTTAAGACCTCCGACATTATAGCCTTTTTCGAAATGCAGGTTATACTTAAAACCGTCTCTCTTTATCTCAACATCCATATACTCGGAAGAATACTGCGTTGAACAAAGACCCAAACCGTTAAGACCTACAGAATATTCATAGTTTGCGCCGTCATTGGTATTATATTTACCGCCCGCATAAAGCTCGCAGTATAAAAGCTCCCAGTTGAAACGCTGTTCCTTATTATTAAAATCAACAGGGGCTCCTCGTCCAAAGTCCTGCACCTCAATAGAACCGTCAGTATACTTTGTAACAACTATTTTTTGTCCGTAGCCCTCTCTTGCCTCGTCGATAGAATTGGAAATAATTTCAAATACAGAATGTTCACAGCCGTCCAGCCCGTCCGAACCGAAAATAACACCGGGGCGTTTTCTGACTCTATCGGCGCCTTTTAACTGGCTTATACTTTCATTGCCGTATTCGACCTTAGCCTTTGCCATATTCGCAAACTCCTCAAAATATTTATTCGTATTATTATACACTATATTTTGTGGTTTAGTCAAGTTTTTTTAACATAGCCTCACAATGCATACCATTTAACCTACGTGCTGCCAATATGGATGAAATTTCTTGATGTTGGCATCACTAAAGAATACTCATATGTACAGAGAGGCTATGATAAAAAAGACTGCCCTTATGAGTCGTACTCTAAAGGGCAGTAGTAAACCAAAATTTATCCACTCAAGGAAACTTGGGTGGATTTTTGATATCTATTGAATTGTTAGATTAAAAATGCTATAATATTGTTGAATAAATCATAATTTGCGGGGTGATTTAGTAATGGAACCGAAACTTGAATATCTCGGTAATTATATTGTGATTAGAGATTTTCAGCATTATATTGATTACGAGAAAAACAGGAATCCGTATAACTGTTCATTTGATATCATAGTCAAATCAGGTGTATTTGCTGGTATTGCAGACGGTTGTGAATGCGATTATAAGGAATTACAGAAATTCATTGTAGCACTGCAAGATTTAATATCATTCAAGAGAAGAAATGTGACTTTTTGTGAGATTGGTTATGGAAACACAATCCAATTCAAGTGTGACAGAACCGGACATATCGAAGTGTCTGGCGAAATACAGGGAGATGCAGGCAGTCATGTTTTAAAATTTGAATTTATAACAGACCAAACAGTTTTCCCTAAATTTATAAATGAACTAAAAAATCTATAAATTCAGGTTTATTAAATAGATAAAGTTATATACAGAGGGTTTTAAGTTCTCCTAACAAGTGGAAAATGCGCCCTACATTTTCCCTGCTTGTTACGTTATAAGACAAATATTAAACGGATGTGTAGAATTTCTGCACATCCGTTTTACTATCTCAAAAAATATTGTATATAGTAATATTGTGAGACTGGTCTCACAGTGATATTTTATTCGCCTCTAAAACCCGCGAAGCGAATATCACTTGGGCAATGCCCAAATATCACTGCGAAGCAATAGAACTCGCCGCAAGGCGAATAAAACTGGGGTTGTGTCCTTGCGGATAAAACCCCTAAAGAGCAGTCTTTTAAAATTTAAATATTAGTCGTGCTTTTTAAAGCCGCGGCGGTCTTTTCCGCCTTTGCGAGCAGGCTTCTGCTCGTCGTCAGCGCCATCCTCAATAACAGCACCGTTAACCTCTACAAGCGCATCTCTGCGAGAAAGGTTGATTCTGCCCTGATCGTCAATCTCGGTAACCTTAACAAGTACCTGATCGCCAACTGTTACAACATCCTCAACTTTTTCTACACGCTTAACATCAAGCTTTGAAATATGAACAAGTCCCTCTTTACCGGGAGCGATTTCAACAAATGCGCCGAAGGTCATAAGTCTTGTTACCTTACCGCTGTAGATAGCACCGATTTCGGGATCGTTTGCGATAAGCTCAACAATAGAGATAGCCTGCTTAGCCTTTTCAATATCAAGACCTGCAACATAAACATGTCCGTCCTCCTCGATATTGATAGTACATTCGCACTGCTCCTGAATAGACTGGATAACCTTACCCTGCTTACCGATAACATC
Source organism: Acutalibacteraceae bacterium (assembly GCA_045541175.1). Lineage (GTDB taxonomy): Bacteria > Bacillota > Clostridia > Oscillospirales > Acutalibacteraceae > UBA737. The sequence continues at coordinate 23,579 of JAZQIP010000036.1, read as the reverse complement.
GCCGATTTTATCAGGGCTGATAACGGTCGAAAGCATCTTTGGAGCATACTGAGAAAGCTCAGTTCTGGGTTCAGGAATACACTTGAGCATAACCTCATCAAGAATATGAAGTCTTGCCTTATGAGTCTTGGCAAAAGCCTCTTTAATGATAGCGGGAGTAAGACCGTGAACCTTTAAGTCCATCTGGATAGCGGTAATACCCTTATGAGTACCTGCTACCTTAAAGTCCATATCGCCGTAGAAATCTTCAAGACCCTGAATGTCAACCATAGTCATAAAGTCGCCGTAAACTCCCTCATCACCTGTGATAAGACCGCAGGAAATACCTGCAACGGGAGCCTTAATCGGAACACCTGCTGCCATAAGAGCAAGGGTCGAACCGCAGATAGAGCCCTGAGAGGTGGAACCGTTAGAAGAAAGCACCTCAGATACAACACGAATTGCATAGGGGAAATCTTCAACGCTCGGAATTACAGGAACAAGAGCCTTTTCAGCCAATGCACCGTGACCTATCTCTCTTCTGCCGGGACCTCTTGAAGGCTTTGTTTCACCAACTGAATATGAGGGGAAATTATAATGATGGATATATCTCTTAGATGTCTCTTCATCAAGACCGTCAAGCTTCTGAGCATCGCTTACAGGAGCGAGAGTAGCAATAGACATAACCTGAGTCTGGCCGCGGGTAAACATACCGGAACCGTGAACTCTCGGCAAAAGGTCAACCTTAGCATCAAGAGGACGGATTTCGTCGATACCTCTTCCGTCAACACGCTTTTTCTCATCCTTAAGCCAGCTTCTTACAACATGCTTCTGGATAAGGTAAAAAATCTCATCAATCTTAGCTTCGTTACCCTCAAACTGAGCATCATACTTCTCGTGCAAAGCATTGCTGATAGGAAGTAAAGCTGCATCGCGAACGAGCTTATCGTCTGTATCAAGAGCTTTTTTAACATCCTCAATGCAGAAGTTTTCCATCTCCTCGAAGATAACGGGATCAGGATCATTAGACTCAAACTCAAACTTTGGCTTGCCTATCTCAGCAACAATACCGTTTATGAACTTAACAACCTCTTTGTTTACCTCGTGACCTGCCATAATGCAGTCAAACATAAGGTCATCATCAATTTCATTTGCTCCTGCCTCAATCATAGCAACCAAATCTTCAGTAGAAGAAACGGTAAGATTAAGCTCAGTCTTTTCTCTCTGCTCAAGATTTGGGTTAATGATAATCTCGCCGTCAACAAGACCTACATTAACACTAGAAATCGGACCTGCCCACGGAATATCCGAAATAGCAATAGCACAGGATACACCGATAGCAGCAGCAACCTCAGGTGAGCAATCAGGATCAACCGACATAACAGTTGCAACAACCGAGCAGTCATTTCTCATATCCTTTGGGAACAAGGGGCGAATAGGACGATCAATACAGCGAGATGCCAAAATTGCCTTATCGCTTGCCTTACCCTCTCTTCTTGTGAAAGAACCGGGAAGTCTGCCTACAGAATACATCTTCTCCTCATAATCAACAGAAAGAGGGAAGAAATCAACGCCCTCACGGGGCTTTGCCGATGCGGTTACGGTACAAAGAACTCTTGTATCACCATAGCCTGCCATAACAGCAGCGTTTGCAAGACCAGCCATCATACCTGTTTCAATTCTTAAAGGTCTGCCTGCAAGTTCGGTTTCATAAACCTTGTAATTTTCGAACATTTTTAAATCTCCTTTATATTTATTAAGAGATTTTTGTTAGCAATAAATCCAATATTTTATCATAGTTTTTTATCATAGCCTCTCTGTACACACCAATTTACATAAGTGCTGCCATTTAAAATCAGTAAGGCTTCTTAAATAAAATACTCGACTTATCGCTAACCGCAAAAATCTCTTTTAAAAACTCATTAGGCTGACGAGAGCCTAAAACTGACAACAAGGCAGACCGAAATAATTCGACCTGCCTTTTTGCACAATTACTTACGGATACCAAGTCTCTTAATGAGTGAACGGTATCTTTCAATGTCAACCTTCTGAAGGTAAGCAAGAAGATTTCTTCTGTGACCTACCATCTTAAGAAGACCGCGATAAGAATGCTTATCCTTCGGATGATCTTTAAGGTGAGCATTGAGCTCGTTGATTCTGGTAGTGAGAACAGCTATCTGTACCTCAGGTGAACCTGTATCACCCTCGTGAGTAGCGTACTCAGCCATAATCTGCTGCTTTGTCTCTTTAGTCATTATTCTTTCACCTCTTTTGAATTTTATCCGCAAACCAAGCCTTAGGTCATAGGTACTCCCAAAGGGCAGACACCTAAAGCATAGTAGACGGTAATAGGTCAACACGCACATTACGGCATATTAACCTTTGGTATTTTAACACATACCTTTCAAAAAGTAAAGGAAAATTTTTATTTTTTAAAATATATACATTATATTATACATCAGCGAAACGTTTTTATCATTTATTACTCACTAGAAATCCCGTCGAATGAATGATGAATATTGAATAATGAAAAATGAATGATGCAAAACAGAAAATCCTGCCGACAATAATCGACAGGATTTTCGTTTTGGTGACCCGGACGGGGTACTCTGCGCCTCTCCATCCCCCGACCGTTGCGAGCGGTTGCGGCGGATGTTCGCTGCTCGAGACTCCACAGTCCGCAAAGGCTACCGCGCCTTTGCGGCTGCTTCGACGACCCTACGGGTTCTCATCCCTGTTTACATTTTATATTAAAGTTTGATAAAAAATAAAGAGTCCATCTATTTGATGAACTCTTTGGTGACCCGGACGGGATTCGAACCCGTGTTACCGCCGTGAAAGGGCGGTGTCTTAGGCCTCTTGACCACCGGGCCGTCTGGTGGCTGTAATTGGATTCGAACCAATGACACTGCGGGTATGAACCGCATGCTCTAGCCAACTGAGCTATACAGCCTTATTTAGGCGACTCGTATATTATATCCAAGTCACCGCGATTTGTCAACAATAATTTTAAATTTCTTCAAAAAAATTATTTTTTCACTTTTACTGTAAACTCTTTATTACATCTTGGACAAACAGTTTTATGAGTGCCAATTCTGTGCGGCAAGCGAAGTATTGCCTTGCAGGACGGACATTTTTTATAAACATGGCATTTATCGGCCTTGCATTGCTCATAAAATTCTTTTTTACGCTTTACAAATGCCATTTTATCATTAAACCAATAGTTTTCCCGTCTGCGGGCTTCGGTATTCCGTGATAAAAATCTGAAAACGGCATAGACTATAATGGCATATACCAATAATTGTATGATATATAACCTTATAAATAAATTTATAAATGCTAGTGCCACCGCAACTACCATCAAAGCATAAAACAAATTATCAGAGCCATACCTTCCGCTCATAAATTGCATTAATCTATATCTGAAATTCATAAAAGTCTTTCCTTTTCTTTTTCTGATACGATTATAACCTTTTTTTGCTAGGTATTTGTTAAGAAAAAATAAATAATATTTCAATTAAAAGCCTAAGCCCTGTGATTTATGTATCATTTTGCTGAAAATTTATCTACTTTTGGTTCCAAAAAATATACAAAACAGATTTTTTTCTGTATTTTGTTGAATTTTTATGTAAAATATGATATTATTGACTGACAACCATATAAAGGTATAATATACCAATTTTTAAAGGAGCATTGTTCTAATGGAAAAGTATTTGGTTTTACTAACCTTCCTCGGAGCTTTAGCAGCTTTAATTTTCGCTGTTTTAACAGCAAAAAAGGTGCTCAAATTTCCTGAGGGAACTGACGCAATGAAAAAAATATCTTTGGCTGTCCGCCAAGGCGCAAACGCTTATCTCAAAAGGCAGTATATAGTTGTTTCAGTATTCTTTGTTGCAATGTTTGCTATTCTGCTTGTTATGGCGCTTTTTAATCTGTTGACCTATTTTGTGCCATTTGCATTTATAACAGGCGGCTTCTTCTCTGCTCTTTCGGGCTTTATCGGAATGAAGATAGCAACCGCCTCAAATGCCCGCACTGCTAACGCTTGCCGCGAAGGATTAAACCGCGGTCTGCGTGTCGCATTCTCAGCAGGCTCGGTAATGGGCTTTACAGTTGTAGGTTTAGGACTTCTTGATATTTCAATCTGGTTCTTCTTACTTAATAATGTATTCAAGCTATCCCCTGCTGATATCACAAGCTCTATGCTCACCTTTGGAATGGGTGCTTCTTCTATGGCACTCTTCGCAAGAGTCGGTGGAGGTATATTCACAAAGGCCGCCGATGTGGGTGCTGACCTTGTGGGTAAAGTTGAAGCAGGTATTCCTGAGGACGACCCGCGTAACCCTGCAGTTATTGCTGACAACGTAGGTGATAATGTAGGTGATGTTGCAGGTATGGGTGCTGACCTTTATGAGTCCTATGTTGGCTCTATTATCTCAGCTTCTGCCCTTGGTGTTGCCGCTTTCACTTCTAACGATAGAGTAGGCGGTCTTAATGCAATGGCTGTTCCTATGCTTATTGCAGCACTTGGTATTATCTGTTCTATAGTAGGTACATTTCTTGTAAGAACAAAGGAAAACGCAAGCCAGAAAAACCTTCTTCGCTCTCTCAGCCGCGGTACAAACTTTAGTGCAATAGTAATTGCTGTTATTGCTTTCCCGATAGTTTGGTTCTGTCTCGACGGTAAAAATTCAATCGGTATTTATTTCTCAATCATCGCAGGTCTGCTTTCAGGTGTGCTTATAGGTCAGTCTACCGAGTATTTCACCTCTGACACCTATAAACCTACAAAGCATTTGGCTTCAAAATCAGAAACCGGTTCTGCTACAATCATCATCGGAGGCTTAGGTCTCGGAATGCTTTCAACCGTTTTGCCGATTATCATAGTTGCTATTTGTATTCTTGTTGCTTACTTTGCTTCAGGCGGTGCAAATGATGCAAACCTCGGTCTTTACGGTATAGCTCTTTCAGCTGTCGGAATGCTTTCGACCTTAGGAATCACCCTTGCTACCGATGCTTACGGTCCTGTTGCTGATAATGCAGGAGGTATTGCAGAAATGGCAGGTCTTGAGCCTGAGGTTAGACAGCGCACAGACGCTCTTGATTCACTCGGTAATACTACTGCCGCTACAGGCAAAGGCTTTGCTATCGGCTCTGCCGCTCTCACCGCTCTCGCACTTATGGCTTCGTATATAAATAAGGTAAGCGAGGTTGCAGGTGCTAACGGTATTGAGATTGATATTAACTTCAACCTCACCAACCCCACCGTTCTTGTAGGTCTCTTTATAGGCGCTTGCTTGCCCTTTGTGTTTGCAGCGCTCACAATGGAATCTGTAGGCAAAGCGGCTCAGTCGGTTGTTATCGAAGTTCGTCGTCAGTTTAAAGAGATTACAGGTCTTATGGAAGGCAAGGCTGAGGCTGACTATGCTTCCTGTGTAGACCTTTGCACAAGGGCAAGCCTTAAAGAAATGATTCTTCCGACTATAGTAGCTATAGTTGCTCCTGTTGCTACAGGAATGGTTCTCGGATACCACGGTGTTGTAGGTATGCTTGCAGGTGCTACTGCCAGCGGATTCCTGCTTGCAATATTTATGTCCAACTCAGGCGGTGCTTGGGATAATGCTAAGAAATATATCGAAAGCGGTGTTCACGGCGGTAAAGGTAGCTCTCAGCACAAGGCAGCCGTTGTCGGAGATACTGTAGGTGACCCATTCAAGGATACATCGGGCCCCGCAATAAACATTCTTATCAAACTGCTTTCAATGGTTTCGATCGTTTTCGCAGCACTCGTTGTAAAATACAGTATATTTTAAATAAACCAAACAAGGGAACGGCATCGTGCTGTTTCCTTGTTTTTTTACAGTTTCCGACCTTTTTTAGTTGTTGATTTCTATAGCAGAATAGGATATAATAAAAATAGTATGTTTATATGAAAGGTCAGTTTTAAATGAGTGTTAAACGCATTGCGATTTTTTCTGACAATTTAAAAGTAGGCGGTATTCAAAAGTCGCTTGCGAATATACTTCTGAGCAATGCCTTTTCAGAATATGAAGTAGATGTTTTTCTTTTTAATGAGGAAACCTTTTTTGATATTTCCGATATAAGCGATAATATCCATATACACTATTTAAAGCCCATGCCTTATTTCTTTAAACTGATACCGTTTGATATTATATACAAGCTTTGCAACCCCGAGCCGATTGTAACAAAATATGAGTATGAGCTTGCCATTGATTTCGATAGTTATCAGAATGCAACCGCACTAGGTGCTTTGAAAGCTAAGGCCAAAAAACGCGTGCTTTGGATTCATAACGATGTTCAGATTAAGCGCCGCGAGGAAGCTAAGTATAATATGCTTTGGACTATAATGCAGGGTAAATATAAATATTTCGATGAATTTGCGGCGGTTTCAAAAGGAATTGCCGAGCCTTTCAGAAAAGCCTCAAAGCGGTTTGACTGCCCTATTCATATTATTCCAAATCTCATAAATGCTAAAGAGATACAGTCAAAAAGTCTTGAAAAATGCAGTTTTACTGCTGATAAGTCTAAGCTTAATATCGTATCTGTTGGAAGACTCTGCCATCAAAAGGGATATGATATACTACTCAGAGATTTAAGCGAGGTATATAAAAACCGTAAGGATATTTACTGTTATATCATTGGTGACGGTCCTGACAAAGAAGCTCTTATAAAGCAGGCGGAAGAACTCGGTATTAAGGATATAGTATGCTTTACAGGCAATCTTTCTAACCCATTCCCGCTGGTAAAGCAGGCGGATGTTTTCTGCCTTGAATCAAGATATGAGGGTCAGGGTATGGTGCTTTGGGAGGCAAAAGCTTTAGGACTTAGCCTTATTTTTCCGAAGCATCTCGAAAAATATAATCCCGACCTTGAGGGCACTGATAATGTGGTAGATGCGCTGATTAATGCTAAAAAATGCGAAAAAACCGAGGATGACCTTGCTGATTATAATAACAGTATTATTAATTCGCTGAAAAATCTCATCAATTTCAAAGGAGAATGAAAATGAATAAAACAAGCAAGATGCCGCTGTTTTTAATGGTTTTCTTAAGTATCTTTGTACCTTTCAGAGAACTGATTGCACTTTATACAAGCAGTTTTATAAAATTCTTGCCGGACCTTCTTATCTGGTCATACGCAGGATTTATAATCATAAAAAACAAGCTTAAGCTCAATGTAAAATCCTATGACCTGCTTTTTGCTACTTTTATTATAATAGGTCTTATTTCCTCGCTTATAAACGGCACATCGCTTTTGGCTTATGCTCTTCAAGTAAGAAGCATTTCGACAATGTATGTTATGTTCTATATTCTCAGAAACAGTTCTCTTGATATAGAAGCCTTTCGCAAAACAGGTAATGCTTTGATGGGAGTATCTCTTACCCTTACCTCTTTTGCCTTGATAGAACATATAAGCAGTAAGCTATGGCTGTTCCCCGCTGTTTGGAAAGATAGTATTATCTATGCATCCAATTTTGCCAGGACCTACAGCCTTATGAACAATCCAAATACCTTTGCATTCTTTTGCTATATGGTAATGCTTTTGGTTTATTTCATCAACCGCAATAATCAAAAGCTTATACACTATATTTTTTACGGACTTACCTTTTTGGCAATTCTCGTTTCAGCCTCCAGAAGCACTCTTATAGTTTTGGTATTATTCTTTGCATTTATAATATACGATGGTATAAAAGCTAAAAGCTTTAAAATGTTTGGTCGATTAGCGGCACTTGTTGTTGCCGCAGCAGTTTTACTGGTTCCGCTCGATTTGGTCAAAACATCTGTGACCGAAAATATTGGCAGCGGTGAGTCATTAAAAAATATCGCAATGCTTGACCGCTTTGAAGAGATTGTATCGGGTACAACGGTAGAAAACAGCTCTGAAAACGGACGAATATTTATTATTAAACAGGGACTTGAAATTTTTGCCGACCACCCGATTTTGGGCACAGGATTTGGAACCTATGGCAGTGCAGGTGCCAGAATGGTCACCCCCGAGCTTTATAAAGAATATGACCTTTATAAAAAATTCTACTCAGATAACGAATATATAAAAGTATTTGTTGAAACCGGTCTTATCGGTACTATAGTTTATATTCTGTTTGTCTTAAGCCTGCTAAAGCATTGCTCAGACAGCAAATATAAGGTTGTAGCCTTCTTATCATTCTTGTTCATAGGAATGTTTTATAACATTTTCGAATTCCAATCAATTTGTTTTGTGCTTTACCTGATAATAGCATATATAAACAAAGAAAATTCATTATTGCAGGAGAGAAAAAGTGAAGCAGTATCTCAAAAGAATATATAGCAAAAGTCAAAAAGAATATTATGAACTGCTAAAAAGCGACCTAGCAAATGAAAACAAACGCTTTGTTGTGACAGTTAACCCCGAAAGCCTTATGCTAGCCGAAAATGACGAGTCTTTAAGGCAACTGCTCGCTGATGAAAACATCAGCCTTGTACCGGATGGTATTGCAGTTTTAAAAGCCTGCAAAACCTTAGGAATAAATGTCACCGAGCGCATAACAGGGGTTGAAATCGCTGAGTATCTTTTAACCGAGCTAAACCGCCAGAAAAAATCCGTTTTCTTTTTCGGTGCAAAGCCCGAGGTTATTGAGGCTTTGGTTAAAAAGGTTAGCAAAAATTATCCCGATATAAAGTTGGCAGGCTATTCGGATGGGTATGTTGCCGACCGTGATTGCGTTTTTGATAAAATTGCTGAGGCAAAACCTGATGTTTGTCTTGTAGCCCTTGGTATTCCCTATCAGGAAAAGCTGATTTACAAGCATATAAACCGATTCCAAAAGGGTATTTTTGTAGGCGTTGGAGGAAGCTTTGATGTTATAAGCGGTATGAAAGAGCGTGCACCGCAGTTCTTTATCAAACATAATATCGAATGGCTTTACCGAATTGCAAAGGAACCCAGCCGACTGAAAAGATTTTATAACAGCAACATAAAGTTTATATTTAAAATAAGAAAATTAAAAAACTCTTAAGGTGAGAAAATGCAAAAAATAAAAGTGATGAGTATTTTCGGTACCAGACCCGAGGCTATAAAAATGGCGCCCTTGGTTAAAGAGCTGGAAAGACGCGAGGAAATAGAAAGTATTGTTTGCGTTACAGCTCAGCACCGCGAAATGCTCGACCAGGTACTTGAGACCTTTAAAATCAAACCTGATTTTGACCTTAATATAATGCGTCAGCAGCAAACCCTGATCGATATCACTACAGGCGCGCTTTCAGGTGTCGATGCTGCAATTAAGGAATCAAAGCCCGATATTGTCTTGGTACACGGTGATACCACCACCACCTTTGCAGGTGCTCTGTCGGCATTTTATAATCAGGTTGCTATCGGACATGTTGAGGCAGGACTTCGCACTTATAATAAGTATTCCCCCTACCCCGAGGAAATGAACCGTAAAATGGTTGACTGTATGACCGATATGTTCTTTGCTCCTACCAGCCTCAGCCGTGATAATCTGCTTAAAGAGGGTATTGATCCGGATAAGATTTATATTACCGGCAACACTGCTATTGATGCAATGAGCACCACAGTCGATGAAAACTACCGCCACCCTGAGCTTGATTGGTTGGGCGATGATAGAATGATACTTCTTACCGCCCACCGCCGCGAAAATCTCGGCGAGCCGATGAGAAATATATTCAAGGGAATTAAAAAGGTGCTTGATGAAATACCCGATGTCAAAGTAATTTATCCAGTTCATAAAAACCCGCAGGTTCGAGCCGCCGCAAATGAAATTTTTTCAGATTGCGACCGCGTAAAGCTTATTGAACCTTTAGAGGTTTTTGATTTCCATAATTTCCAGAATTTATCCCATATTATTTTAACCGACAGCGGCGGTATTCAGGAAGAGGCACCCTCTCTTGGAAAGCCCGTTCTTGTTATGAGAGACACCACCGAGCGCCCCGAAGGTATAGAAGCGGGAACGCTTAAGCTTGTAGGCACAGATTCGGAAACTATTTTTAAAGAAACCGTCCGCCTACTAACCGATAAAAACGAATACGACCGTATGAGCAAAGCTTCAAATCCCTACGGCGACGGTCACGCCAGCGAGCGCATTGTTGATGCAATAATCGCAAAATTCAAAAAGGCATAAAGTAAAGATAAGGATGTGATTATTTGAAGAACCGAAATGAACAGTTCAAAAAAATGGTGCGCTCTATCATAACTATAGCGCTGATTCTATGCGAAACAGGTATATTCGCCTATGTCTGGCTTACAGAGTATAATAAAGATGTTGTACTTCCCTTTGTCCAGAGAGGTCACTGGTTTTTCTATGCCGTATATATTCTGTTTTTCACTATTTTTCTCAACACCTTTGACGGGCTTAAATACGGTGTTTACCGCAAAACAAATATAATTATTGCTCAGTCTTTGGCAGCGCTCGCCACCGCATTTATTATTTATCTGCAAATCGTTCTTATGGCGGCAAGATTCTTAACGGTTGTGCCGCTGTTGCTGATGGTTTTGGCAGATATCGTCGTTATAGTAATGCTTTCCACTTTGGGTGAAGGCATTATGCGAAAGCTTTTCCCCCCGAGAAAGCAGCTCATTGTATGGGACATTTATTCACCCGATGCTTTTCTTGATAAAATTTCCACCAGACGGGACAAGTTTGTTGTAAGCGAGATTGTCAATGTTTCAATAGGACTTGAAGAATTAGAAAAGCTTATAAAAAATTCAGAAAGTGTAATTATATACGATGTTCATTCTGAAATGCGAAACAAGGTAATAAAAATATGCTTTGAAAACGATGTAAGAGCCTATGCAACCTCGAAGATTTCGGATATACTCACCCGTGGGGCTGAATGTGTTCATTTGTTCGATACTCCCCTGCTCTTATACCGCAATATCGGACTTACTATTGAACAGCGCTTTTTAAAGCGGGCTTTGGATATAGTAGTTTCAGTTATTATGCTAATTATAACCTCACCTTTATTGCTTGCAAGCGCAATCGCTATCAAGCTTTATGACGGCGGTCCCGTTTTCTTCCGTCAGGCAAGAGGTACCTTAGGCGGCAAGATTTTCTATATTCACAAATTCCGCAGTATGATAGTTGATGCTGAAAAGGACGGCGCACCCCACCCTGCTGAGGAGGCAGATCCAAGAATCACCCCGATAGGCAAATTCCTCAGAGCCTCAAGACTTGATGAACTACCTCAGTTTATTGATATCTTGGTAGGTAATATGAGCATAGTAGGTCCAAGACCTGAGCGAATCGAGCATATACAGCAGTATACCGAAGAAATTCCCGAATTTCAGTTCAGACTCAAGGTCAGAGGCGGACTTACGGGATATGCTCAGCTATACGGCAAGTATAATACCACCCCCTACGATAAGCTTCAGCTTGACCTTATGTATATACAAAATTATTCCTTCTTCCTTGATATAAAGCTTATTTTGATGACTATTAAAATTATGTTTATCAAGGAAAGTACCGAAGGCTTTACAAAAGAAAAAAGCAAGAAAATTACAAATAAAAGCAAAAAGCAAAAATAATAACGCAACAAAAAGCCTGCATCAGCAGGCTTTTTTGCTTTTAAACTTATTGACAGTAAAGTTTTTATGTACTAAAATATAGCTTAGAAATTTTAAAAACAGAAGTGAATTTTTAATGAAAACAAAACAGCATCAAAATAATAAACTTTTAAAAACATTTTTGCCTTATTTTAAAAGGTATAAATCCACTCTTTTTCTTGACCTTTTTTGTGCGGCGCTGACAACCGTTTGCGAGCTGGTGTTACCTATGCTTGTGCGTCAGATAACCGACCTTGCTACAAAGGATTTGGCTCTTCTTACTACCGGCATAATACTTCGCAGCACCCTGCTTTACATAGTACTTAGAATTATAGATACTGCCGCTAATTACTATATGGCATCTATAGGCCATATTATGGGCAGTAAAATTGAAACCGATATGCGGCACGATTTTTTTGCTCATCTGCAAAAGCTTTCCTTTGCTTATTATGATAACGCAAAGGTTGGCACCTTGATGTCAAGAATAACAAACGACCTTTTCGATATAACCGAATTTGCTCACCACGGTCCTGAGGAATTATTTATTGCAGGAATAAAAATTATATGCTCTTTTATAATACTTTGCACAATTAATGTACCTCTTACCGTTATTGTTTTTGCCTCGATACCACCTATGGTTATAGTTCTGGCATTTTTTCGCAAAAAAATGAAGGACGGATTCAGAGAATCCCGCAAACAAATAGGCGAACTAAACTCTCAGGTTGAGGACAGCCTGCTTGGAATAAGAGTTGTTAAATCCTTTGCAAAAGAGGACTATGAACAGGAAAAATTCGACGGTGGTAACAAGCTGTTTTTAAAGGTTAAATCAAAGGTCTACCATATAATGGGCGGTTTTCAGTCCTGCACAAGATTCTTCGACGGTCTTATGTATATAATTGTTGTAGCGGCAGGTGCATTCTTCCTCAAATCAGGCGGTATTAAAGCAGGAGACTATGTTGCCTATCTTATGTTTGTTTCAACTCTAATGGCATCGGTCAGAAGACTTGTTGAGTTTACAGAACAATTCAACCGCGGAATGACAGGTATCGAGCGTTTTTGCGAGATAATGGATATTAAACCCGATATAACCGATAAAAAAGGTGCCTCTGAGCTGAAAGGTGTTCAAGGAGAGATCGAATTTAAAAATGTTTCCTTTAGATACAGCGAGGGTAACCGAGATGTTATATCCCATCTTGACCTTAAAGTAAAGCAGGGCGAAAGCATTGCACTTGTAGGTCCGTCGGGAGGAGGTAAAACCACCCTTTGCTCCCTTATCCCCCGTTTTTATGATGCAACAAGCGGTGAAATTCTTATAGACGGCACCGATATCAAAACCGTTACTCTGCAGTCACTCAGAGAAAATATCGGTACAGTAGCACAGGATGTTTATCTGTTCTCCGGAAGTATAAGAGAAAATATAGCCTACGGCAAAGCCGATGCAACCGACGAGGAAATCTCCGCAGCCGCCCGCCTTGCAGGTGCAGATGAGTTTATTAAAGAACTGCCCGACGGCTACGATTCCTATGTAGGCGAGCGAGGAATTAAGCTTTCGGGCGGTCAAAAGCAAAGGATTTCAATAGCCAGGGTATTCCTCAAAAATCCCCCGATACTTATCCTTGATGAGGCTACAAGTGCGCTTGATAACGAAAGCGAACGCCTTGTTCAGAAATCTCTTGAGCGCCTTGCAAAGGGCAGAACCACCTTTACTATCGCCCATCGCCTTACCACTATTAAAAACGCTGACCGCATTCTTGTTCTTACAGAAAACGGAATTGAAGAAAGTGGAACTCATACAGAGCTTTTAAACAAGGGCGGTATTTACAGCGAGCTTTATAAAATGTATTCTCAAAATTAAAAATTTACAGCCGTATCTATTGAAGATACGGCTGTTTTTTTGCTCAAAATACTTGAATTTAAAATCGTTTTGATGTATAATTATTTATAGACTTAGTTTATGTCTTGAACTAAGTCTGAATTCAGGTTATAATTCCTGATTAAAATATTTTTCTATTACCGTTGCGGCAGAGAATGCGGCATCCTCTTTTGAGGCTATAATTGACGGTAAAAGCTTAACCGAGTGAGCTCTGGTTATAATCGAGCTTTTATCAATATTTTGCTGAATGATTGAAAATAAAAACTCTGGTCTGTAATTCAGCTCGCCGAAAACTATAACCGCATCAATATCAAGAATATTAACCGCATTTATAATTCCTGCAGAGAAAATTGCGGCTATTCTTTCAAGCTGAGCGATAGCTTGCTCGTCTTTGTTATAAGCCAAGTCGGTTATCTGCTCTAGGCTTTTTGAAAAGGTTTTTTCGATAGCCTTTTTGGTGATATAGCTTTCAAGACAGCCTCTGTTTCCGCAAGAACAGGCAGGACCGTTTATATCAATCGTTGTATGACCGATTTCCCCTGAAAACCCGGCACTGCCTCTATAAATCTTCCCCTTTTGGATTATAGCTGAACCAACGCCGTTATCGACGGTTATGAATAAATAGTTTTCTAGCTTCTCTTCCCTTTTTATATGCTCATACATTGCCATAAGCACAGGGCTGTTATTAAGAAATATCGGCAAATCAGTAAATTTTTTCAGCTTTTCTATTACATTAACATTATGAAACAAAAGAAAATTCGGTGGAGTGAATATTGTCCCTTTTTTGTAATCGAGGGGACCTGGCGCGCCAATGCCAATACCTATACAGTCCGATTCTTCTATACCATTTTTATCAAGCAATCTTATGCCCTCATTGTAGCACCACTCTATTATAAGGTCTGCTGTCTCAAAGCGGTCTATCGGTAAAACAGAGCAGTCTATTGCTTCAAGCTTTAAATTGACTATACAGACTGTCGCCTCGCTTCTTGTAAGCAAAATGCCTATAGCAAATTTATGCTCTTTTACTATATCGAGCAAAATCGGATGCCTGCCGAAATCAATGCTTTCTGTACCGATTTCCTTTATCTGTCCCTCATCAATAAGCTGTTTTGTGAGCATAGTTACAGCAGATTTTGAAAGAGCAGTCAGCTTTGAAATCTGCGCTCTCGACATTGGGCTTTTTCGGATACAATTTAATATAAGGCTATAATTCTGAGCCTTTATCGTGTTTGTGTTTGAACCTTTTTTCACCTGAAATTTCACCTACTTTATTATGATTGTAGTTAGTCGAAACGCTCAAAAAGCGTTTCGATAAGCCACTTTATAAGTGGCTTTAGCAAAATTAAATTTTAATATTTAATTTTGCACTACATTCATTTCAATGGGAAAGGACAAATTTTTACTGGAAATTTGTCGCAAAATCAAAGATTTTGTGGCGAAACAAAAATGTTTCGCCTAACCTATCCCATTATTATTTTTGATTATACATAACAATTGTACTAAAGTCAAATCCAAGGAGTAAAATATGCTGTTACGATATTTTCAAAAAGGCTTTAACTATTCTCAGGACGGTCCCGGAAACCGCTTGGTTTATCACCTGCAAGGATGCAATATGCATTGTCCGTGGTGCTCTAATCCCGAAGGTATGAATATAGATGATATATGCACCGAAAAAAGCATAGATGAAATAATAGCTGAAATCATATCATGCAAGCCAATGTTTTTTGATGGGGGCGGTGTCACCTTTACGGGAGGCGAAGCCTCGATGCAACTAGAAGCGGTTTTTGCAATTATGAAAATACTTAAGGAAAGCGGTATTTCTACCGCAATAGAAACCAATGCTACAAATCCTTATCTTCCAAAGCTTTGCGGGGTTTGCGACTGTTTTATGATTGATTTTAAGCATCCCAATGCCAAAAAGCTGTTTGAAATAACAGGCGGAAAGCTTGATATAATTAAAGAAAATATCAAAACTATTTCTAAAGAAAATCATATTCATATAAGAATTCCTCTGATTCACGGCTTTAATGATGACGATACTGCCCTAAAGCAGTTTGCTGATTTTTTTGCAGAGCTTAAAATTTCAGATAAAAAGTTTGATATCGAGCTTTTAGCTTACCACGAATACGGCAAGGAAAAATGGGATAAATGCAAAAAGGCATATACCGTAAAGGATGCATTTGTTTCAAAGGAGACCTTGCAAAAATTCAAAACTACTTTTAAAGAAAACGGTTTTACCGTAATAAATACATAAGGAGATTTTTTTATGAGCCTTACTAATCAACACATCACCGACCTTGCAAAGGCATTATTTGCCGAGCAAAAAAACACCTTCCGTCTTGACGGTTGGCTTTTTATCAAGGAAATAGAGCATAAATATGCTGATTCAGTAAAGGACCTGCCCGCTGTCGAGCGCAAGGCAGAGCTTTTATGCCGAGTTGCAGAGGAATTGCCGATATCTATCAGCGACAATGCAATTTTTGCAGGAACTCAAAACGATGCATTCGCCCGCAGCTATGCGCTTATAAACCCTGCTTTCAGGGTTGAGAGCTTTTCGGGCTACTGCGACCCCACCGCTGTTTACGATGATATCGAGCCTAATGATGAAATTCCTGCAGAGCGTATAAACGCTATGCGCGAGGTTGACCGCAAGAGCGATTATATAAAAGCGCTGAATGAAGTATATTCTGCGGCTCATCCCTATACCGATGAGGCGACCTACTTTATCGAGCAGGTTACAGGCCATGTCATTCCCGATTTCCGCCCTGTTTTAAAGGACGGTGTTCTGGCTCTTATAAAATATGCTGACGAAAAAATTGCCAATGCAACTACCGAGCAATTATCAGGTCTTAAAAGTATGCGTCGGGCTCTTGATGCTGTGCTTATATTGGCAAATCGCTACAGTGAGTTAGCCGCTCAAAAGGCAGCAAACGCTACTGACAGTGACGTTAGAGAGCGTATGACAGCTCTTTCAGAAATGCTTAAAAAAGTACCTAATAACGGTGCAGAAACCCTAAGTGAAGCTATTCAGAGTTATATTTTGATGTGGCAAGTAATGTGCATAGAGCAGGCGCCTAACCCGTTTGCTTTTTCAGTAGGTAACGCCGACCGTATTTTTGAGCCATACCGTGCAAAAGAAGGTATCGACCGCGAAACCGCCGCCGCACTTTTTGGTCATCTGCTTGCATTTTATAATGTGGCAGACCGTAGCTGGGCAATTTCTCAGAATCTCATTATAAGCGGTAGAGACGAAAACGGAAACGACCTTACAAATACTATGTCCTATGCTATTATGGATGCTTATTATGAGATGAACTTCCCTCAGCCTATTCTTTCTGTTAAGCTTCATAAAAACACCCCCGATAAGGTTTATGAGGAAATGGGCAAATTCTTCTTCACCCCCGGCGCCCTTACCCCCTCTCTTTTCAACGATGATATGATGTTTGAAATCCTTTCATCTACGGGAGTTAATATGAACGAAATTCCCGATTATTCAATAGCAGGCTGTCAGGAGCCGCTGATTATGGGTAAGGACAATGCTAATACCACTAATAGCTGGCTCAATATGGCAAAGGTGCTTGAGCTTACTCTTAATGACGGTGTTTCAACTATTTCGGGACTTAAAACCATTGATGTTAAAAAAGAAAGCGCTAAAGAACTTCTTTCTAACCTTAGAGAGCGTTTCTATGAAAACCTAAAGAATGTTATAGGAAAAATGGTTGCCTCTGCAAACGGTGCATCCCGTGCGATTTCTCTGCTTCCTGTTCCTTTCCTCAGCGCTTCAATGGGCTGTTTGGAAACAGGCTATGATATGAGAGATATTAATAATCAGGGCACAAAGTATAACGGTAGCGGCTGTCTTATTCACGGAAGCTCTGTTATCGCAGATTCACTTATTGCGGTTGACTGTCTGTTAAAGGACCGCCCCGAGGATGCCGAAAACCTTTTAGATGCTCTCAGAAATAATTTCGAGGGTTATGAAGAGCTTCATAAGTATCTCCTTTCCTGCCCCAAGTTCGGCAATAATGACCCTGTTGCAGATAAGGAATGTGCAGAGGTTTGCAGTAAGGTTGCAGATATGATAAACAACAGTAAAAATTATCTTGGCAATCCCTTCCGGGCAGATTTCAGTTCTCCCTCTACCCACCTCACCTATGGTTATCAGGTAGGCGCTCTGCCCGACGGCAGAAAAGCACGCGATATGATGAACTACGGTATCGATCCGCTTTACGGTGATGCTTCAAACGGTCTTGGCTTCCGTACACTTTCTATGATGAAACTACCATATAAGAAGATGACAGGCGGCTGTGCTTCTCATTTCGGTATTGACCCCAAGTATTTCACTACAGACACCTATGAAACAAAAGGACTAGAGTTTAAAACAAAGGTAATAGCTCCCTTGTTCTTCAATCCTTTAGCAGGCGAGGAAAGCCCGTTCTATCTCTATGTTAATGTAACCACCCCCGAGACACTTCGCAAGGTTCTTGCCAACCCGAAGAAATATGCTCCAAGCGGTGTTTATATTATGCGTATTCACGGTACATTCGTTAATTTCCTCGACCTTTCACCCGCTATTCAGCAGGATATTATCGCAAGACTCGACCTTCAGTCTACAGGGGGAATAGGATGCTAAGATTTATTGGACTAGACATTGGTACAACCTCGCTGAGTGCTGTAGCTATAGACGGCGAAAACGGAAAGATACTTAAAGCTATAACCGCCGATAATGATACCGCTATTAAATCAGATGACCTTGACCGCAGAATGCAGGACCCTGTGAAAATTGTAAACAAGCTATTAGATCTTAAAAACACCTTGGCTGAAGAATTTGCCCCTATTGATGCTATTGGTGTTACCGGACAGATGCACGGTATTCTTTACCTCGACAAGGATGGAAATCCTGTGAGTCCGCTTTATACCTGGCAGGATGCCGCAGGCAGTAAGCCTTATAAAGGCATTACTTATGCCGAATATTTGTCTCAAAAAACGGGATATAATCTGGCATCGGGATACGGTCTGGTTACGGATTATGTAAACCGAGATATTGGTATGCGACCTGAAAACGCTGTAACACTTTGCACTGTTCACGATTATGCCGTAATGGTGCTGGCAAACAGAAAAACACCGCTCGTTCATTCAAGCGATGCCGCAAGTCTCGGTTGTTTTTCAATTAAAAACTCAAGCTTTGACCAAAAGGCTACCGACCTCTTAGGTCTAGACTATAGCTTTTTACCTGAGGTTACCTCTGAGCTTGCTATCGCGGGAAAAACCGAAGACGGCATTCCTGTGACTGTAGCTATAGGAGATAATCAGGCGAGTGTTATAGGCTCTATAAAAGGCGATGGATGCGCACTTATCAATATCGGCACAGGCAGTCAGGTATCTGTCCTTACTCATACTCCTGCCGACTTTACCGAGGGTGAAATCCGTCCTCTTTACAAGGACAGCTATATGTTGGTAGGAGCTCCCCTTTGCGGCGGCCGTTCATTTGCTCTGCTTCATAGCTTTTTTAAAGAATGTGCCGCTCTTTTTGGCGGTGACACCTCAAAAATTTATTCTGTTATGGATACTATTGCCGCCCAAAACCCCGATGCTCATTCTCTTAATATTGATACCCGTTTTTGCGGCACAAGGCGTCAGCCCAACCTCAAAGGCTCTATAAGCGGTATCACTGATACAAACTTTACTCCTGCCGAGCTTACCCGAGGATTTTTATGGGGTATGGCAGAAGAACTGTATAACCTCTATTCAGGAATGCTTTCTTTGACAGATACCCCTGTGACAAGTATCGCAGGCTCAGGCAATGCTATCAGAAAAAGCCCTGTTTTAAAGGCTTATCTTGAAGAAAAGTTCGGGCTTAGCCTCAACATTCCTGCTCACAGGGAAGAAGCGGCATTCGGCGCGGCTTTATTTGCGGCGGTTGCCTGCGGCAAATATGAAAATCTTGCAAAAGCTCAGGAAAAATTAGTGCATTATATAGGTGAATAATTATGGCAGATATAAAAAGACCCCTGTTTTTCAATAAAAACAGAGTAAGACGAATTTATACAGGCGGCAAGCAGTTCGCTAAATTTTTCGGGGATGATTCTACTGAGGGCTACTACCCCGAAGAATGGGTATGCTCCTGCGTTAAGGCGCTGAATGAGGGTAGTACGGTATATAATGAGGGTATCTCTCAGCTCGAAAGCGGAGAATATTTTCACGATATACTCGCTCAGTATACAAAAGAGTTATTAGGAGATGACAGAACCGAGCTTGGAGTACTCGTAAAATTCCTTGACAGTTCGATAAGACTCCCTTTGCAGGTGCATCCTGACAAGGCTTTCTCCCGCAAATATTTTAACAGTGAATTTGGCAAAACTGAATCCTGGATAATTATCGGCACCGAGCCCGATGCTTGCATCTATTTCGGTTTTAACGGTAAATATACCACCGCGGAGCTGCGTGCCGCTTTCGAAGAGGATGACGACACTCATCTGCTTTCTATGATGAACCGTATTCCCGTAAAGGCAGGCGATGTTTTCTTAATCCCGGGCAAGGCTATCCATGCGATAGGCAAAGGCTGTCTGCTTATCGAGGTACAGGAGCCAACCGATTTTACTATTCAGCCTGAAAAGCGTTGCGGAGAGTATGTGCTCAGCGAGAACGAAAAGTACTTAGGACTTACCCCTGAAGAGGCATTTGAATGCTTTGATATGGACTTTATAGGCTTGGAGGCTATTGAAAAACGCAACCTGCGTTCAAACCCTGAGCGAACAGGTAATATCGAAAAGCTTATAACCTATGAGCAAACCCCTTGCTTTGCAGTTAACCGTTATTTTATAAGCGAGAAAACCGCTCTGCCTTGCCCTGCTATTTATGTTGCGGCAAAAGGAACTGGTAAGGTATACTGCGACGGTTTTGAGCGCAATATCAAAAAGGGCGACTATTTCTTTGCCCCCCACATTATAAATGGCACTCTTTTTGCCGAGGGCAATGACCTTGAGCTTATAGAATGTTGCCTTCCTTTAAAATAATTATTATACTAAACGGCTGACAATATGTCAGCCGTTTTCATTTATAATTAAGCTTTCTTTTACTGCAATATTTTCAGTTGCAGTAACCAGAGTTTTAACAGTCATCCCTTCATCACTTTTTTCTATACTAAAATCCGATATTTTATAATTTTCAAAGCTCTCATTTTCAATCCTTTTTATTATATCCTCTTTAAGCTCACTTTCTAAATTTTGGTCAGATACGGTTACTGTCTTATTATTATAAAATATAAAATCTTTTTGATAAAGTCTTAAAGGCAGACTCTTACCCCAAAGACTTGCCTCTTTAATTTGAAATTCGCTTTCGTATTCTTTTATTTCGCTCCCTAAAAATAACGGTAGCTTTATTGTGAAAAACTCAACTGCATATTTGGTTTTAACCTCGCCTGTAGGCTCTTTTATTCTTTTTTGATATTCGCCCTCACTCGAAAATACCCGTGTTGTCTCAGCTATTACCGTGCCTTGAGAATGAACAAAATAGGTCGAATCTGCCCTTTCGGATATGCCCGATACCAGCACATCCCCTTGCTTTACCGTATCCCCCACCTTTACAAGGCAATTGCCCACCGTAATATCAATTTTTTTGATGATTCCGTCTGCTGAAGCCACTAAATTGCAAGGCTCTGGGCTTTTCTTTGAGTCATCTATTTCTGTAACATTAACCGTAAGCCTAGAGCCCTCAATATTAAGCGATGCCCACGCCAGCTTATCCGAGCTTAACAGCAATTTTTCTCTAAGTGCTTTTGAATTTATACTGCCCGCCCTTATTCCCTCATAAATACCGATTTTTTTACAGTCAGCAAGTATTTCTGCGGTTTTAACCTTGCTATTACCTACAATATCTATCTGCCATATAAAGCCTGACATTATATTTAAAAATACCAGCATAATTATAAGTCCTATAAAAAAACCGCATCTTTTTTTGTTCTTTTCAAGCTTAAATGGAAGCCCTGCTTTTTTGATTATCTTAACCTTTACTCCGCTTTTTCTGACCGTTTTTCTGAGCCTTTTTATATCGCTCACATAAATATTCGTTTTTATTCCCTCTTTGCAAAGTCTCGAATCCCAAATAGAAATCCTATGACTCACGCATAAATTAAGTACCTTTTCAGCGTAATCTCCGCAAAGCAGTATTGTGATATATCCTCTCAAATATCTATATAACCATAACATACAACCACTCTAAACACAAAATTCAACAGATTCTATCTTCCCTTTAATGCTTATCCGCTTTTCCTCATAAAAGCATATATCAAAACCACTTCCGCAAAGAATCAAAACTCCCTTTTGCAACCTTAGTTTTAAATATGTATCCTTATATTCAGTAACCCCGAGACATCCATCTATATTGATTCTTGAATTACCGAAAATTTCTGTATGCGCTCCGCTTATCATATCACCCTGAGGAAAATCGTCAAGACCTTTTATGATATGCCATTTTTCCTGTTTTTTCTTTTGCTCGGTTTTATACTTTTTTGCCACCCGAATGCAACCCCGATTCATTAATAATTCACTTTAAATTTTATGAAACTATCATCATAATAATTCTAAAATCATATAAATTAATGTTTAGCGTTGGTAAACATTAATTTATAAGGTGTTTTGATGAAAAAAATCATTTATTTCTTATTACCAATTTTAATAACAGCTTTTATGCTTCTTATAATTTCAGAGCCCTCTTTATGTAAAACAGGGGCTATTAATGGCATTTTACTTTGCGGCAGAGTGATTATTCCGTCGCTTTTTCCTTTTATGGTATGTGTGCTTTTTCTTATTAAAAGCAATTTTCTAGACGTTCTTAAAAAACTAAGTCCCATAACCAAAAAACTTTTCTGGCTAAACGGTGAGCTTTTTACTATAGCTCTATTATCATTTATCGGCGGATATCCTATCGGTGCCAAGCTTTTGAATGAAGCTGTTGAAATGAAAAAAATTTCCGCTAAAAACGCAGGAATTATGCTAAGCTTTTGCGTTAATGCAGGACCCGCATTTATTATCTCGGCGGTAGGAAACGGTGTGTTTTCCTCAAAATCTCTTGGTACAGTTATGTTTACAGCGCATTTTTTCTCAGCACTCTGCCTATGCTTTTTATCAAAGTTTTTTTACAATAACCAAACCCAAATCCCCGATAAAAAAACGGAACATATAAATCCCGCCGATAATTTTGTGCTGTCGGTTTCAGCTGCCTCCTCCTCTATGATTAGTATTTGCAGCTTTGTGATTTTGTTTTCCTGTATTGATTCTTATCTTTTAAGTCTGGCATCAAAGTTTCCTGCAATCAAAATCATTTGCGGATTTCTAGAAGTCACAAATTCTATAACCATCACAAGAAATATATACTTAATTTCATTTTCTCTCGGCTTTGGCGGAATTTGCGTCTGGTTTCAAATATTTTCGATAAGCAAAAGAATTAAAATTAATATTATGCTTTTCGCCGTATCTCGCTTTTTGCACGGTATACTAAGTTCGGTATTCACCCTGATTATGGTAAAGCTTTTTAAAATCTCTGTACCCACCCTTTCGAACGGTACTGTTACCACACCGAAAATATTATATGATTCCCCCGCCCTTGCGATATCAATGCTGATTTTAGGTATAGTCTTCGCTGTCAGTATCACAACAAAATATAATTGTAAATTTCTCGAAGATATAGTATAATGTAAAAAAATGAGGAAAAGAGTCGATAATATGGCTGAAAAAGCTTTTAATAAAAAATTACCACGCCGCTGTGAATATTGTGTTCACGGTAATCTTTCGGAGTTTTCAAATGAAGTACTTTGCAAGAAAAAAGGCATAACCACCGCTCAGGATTATTGCCGTCATTATAAGTACGACCCCCTAAAACGCGAGCCCACAAGAGCAAAAGTAGCAGATAATTATAAATCCGAAGATTTTTTGCTTTAATAGCAATTTTTTTGTTGACAAAATCAAGTTTTGTGGTATAATGGATTTTGCGCTATGGTGGATGTAGCTTAGTTGGTTAAAGCGCCAGTTTGTGGCACTGGAGACCGTGGGTTCGAGTCCCATCTTCCACCCCAGTCGAGAGCCTCGACACGCAAATGCGTAATTGAGGCTCTTCTTTTTTATAATTTTATGCCTCGCGCCTAAACCTTATAAAACAAACCGCACACATA
>JAZQIP010000035.1:0-1955 GCA_045541175.1 Acutalibacteraceae bacterium | reverse complement strand
CCTGTAGCCAACTTAACATCCGAAAAGGTATATATAACAGACTGTATTATAGGCAAACCGAAAAACAGTACAAGACCTACAATCCACGGAGAAATACAAATCCAGCCATAGCGTGACTTTAAAGCTTCTATTCCACGATTTTTATTGCGTTTCATCACTTTTCCTCCGTATAAATATATGAGCAAGGCTCTATTGTACCAATCTCAGTCTCTTCAGGCGTATCACTGTAATTAACATAAACACTGACACCGTTATCAAAAATCGTCTTTCTAACATTCTCATTTATTATGCTGTGATTTGTTATTACAGCGCCCTCAATCTTTTCAAAATAGCTTGCATACTCAAGAGCGGTTTTATTTATATCCTCTTTAATAGAGCTGTAAAGCGTAGAATGATAAATCTTATGTTCGGATGTAAACAGGCTGTTATCATAATTAGCTGTAACTGTAAATCCAAGACCGCAACCCGACTCTGCTGCTAAAAGCACCTGTTTACGGGAATTAATAGCAAGGTTAACAGAGCTACAGGTCATAGGGATATAACCCTTGAACACTATCTGATAAAAAGGAATATCAGCATAAAATAAGTCATTTTTATCAGAATTAGTCGGTGCATCGGTTATAATATCAGCACTCAGGGCAGCATAAAAATTTGCACTGTCAGCTAGCATACGGTTACCTGCTTTTTTGCTATAAGCCGCAATTTCGCTGTAATCATCGTCAAAACTACTACGCACATAATATTTCTGATTTGTGTAATCGGAATAAATACCTGATGCCACACTGCTAAGCGACAAACCGTTTATACCGTTTTCCTTTACAGTATCAGCCGCACTTTTGCCCAATGAAGCTAGCTTTTCTCTTGCCACAAAATACTCGGAAACCTTTTCTTCCTTATCGGTACCCAAATCACGCTTATAACGCATTGCTTTCTGACCTACGGTATTACGGGCATAATCAAAGGTTTTATTTATATCCGCGCCCGATTTTGAAAAGAGCATTATTTCATAATCCATATATAAGTCTATTTTCTCACTATCGCAAAAGGTTACCAAGGCTTTTACATCCTTTTTGCCGCCTAATTTATCGGCTATTTTCAAATCCCCTGCCGCTTTGCCTACATCAACGCCCGAAGTACCAAATCCCACAAGATTTACTACCGGTGTGGTTTTGGTTTCTTCTGTAAACTCTTTTAATATGTTTAATGTATCCTTAAACGTGGTAGTAGCAAAAAGAGATTTATATGGTATCCCCAAGAATTGCGCATCAACATAAGTAGCGCCCAAAAGCTTAAGACTTGAAGCCACTTCTTCTGATACTTTCTTGAGCTGAGCTTTGCTTATAAGATAATTGCGGTAAAACTCTGCCATACCAATATAATTGGCTTTTTCGCCTGTTATTGGATAAAAGCTTACCGAAAGCGGAGCAGTAACTGTATTTTCAGAATAGGAACCGTTATCAGCAACACCACGCACCTCAAAGCTTGCGTAAACTGAGGAATAATTGTATTTCTTGTTGCCTACATTACAGTCTATAGAAGCAGACTCGGCGCCCTCCTCTATAATGGCCACTACAGCTCTGTCACCGTCCTTTGCGCCGAAAACAGGTAGCTTTACTGACTGTGAATTTGTAATACCGCTTTTGTCGCTGTTATAAAGCTGTGCTTCCATACCGTACACATGGTATGAGCAGGTGTAGCTAACATCTGCCGACCACTCTGCAGGATTAATAAGGGCACCACTGCCTGAGGGTACTAACAAATATCCGTCTTTAGTGTTACCCGAAACCGAGCAAAAGAACGGTGATAAAGATATGCTATAAACCTTAAATTCACCCTCGGTAATTTTTGTTGGATCAACCGAAACATTTATACCGTTTTCCTGTAGCTTATACTCAACAGGCACAGAAATTTGTTTTGTATCAAAATAATATGTAATTTTAAAGCCGCCACTTATT
>JAZQIP010000034.1:0-17570 GCA_045541175.1 Acutalibacteraceae bacterium | reverse complement strand
GATGGAATTATTTTTTATATTCGTCGCGTTTAGAGAGTCGGCGTATGGTGCAAGCCGATCGGGCGGTATAAATTTAAGTCTCATTCCGGAGCAGAGCGGCTGAACCTTAAGTAAGCGGCTACGGCAAAGCCCCGTTATCATGGCTAAAGGCTTGTTAGAGCTTTACAGAGTGACCGTTTTTCGGTAATCAGGGTGGTACCACGGATAGATTTTTCGTCCCTGAGATTGCTATTTTGCAGTCTCGGGGATTTTTTATTGCTCGGGACAAATATTGAGAAAGAGATGAATGAAATGAAAATCAGAATTGCAGACAGAACCTTGTGCAGAGAAGAAAACACCTTTACCTTTAAAGAGAAGATTGAAATTGCACGTCAGCTTCAAAGACTTAATGTGGATGCCATTGAGCTTCCTGCAATAGAAAACGTTAAGGCAGATACTCTGCTTATAAGAACCCTTTCTTCATTTGTAAAGGAAAGCTGTGTATCAGTAGCGGTCGGAATGACTAAAGAGGGTGTAGAAAATGCGGCGACAGCACTTTCGGGCACAAAGAAACCGAGACTTCGTATTGAACTGCCCGTTTCGACAGTTGGAATGGAGTATACCTGCCATAAAAAGGCAGATAAAATGATTGTTCTTATAGGTGAGCTTGTTTCCCTTGCAAAGACCAAGACTGACGATGTTGAATTCTGTGCTTTGGATGCTGCAAGGGCTGAAAGCGATGTTTTGCGCGAAATGATAGATACTGCAATAAAAGCAGGCGCTAATACCGTGACTGTTTGTGATTCCTCTGCTGAAATGATGCCAGATGCTTTCGGTGAATTTGTCAAGGAAATAGTAGATGCTATTGATACAGAAAATGTATCGGTAGGAGTAATGGGAGTGGACAGAAACGGTCTTTCTGCGGCAAATGCGGTAATGGCTGTAAAGCAGGGTGTAACCACCGTAAAAACCGATGTTTCAGGCGGCGGAATTCCGCTTTCTACTATGGCTTCCATTCTTAAGAATTGCGGCGGAAAAAATGATTTTCAGTCGGATATAAACTACACAGAAACCGTAAGAATAATAAATCAAATTGAAAGAATTATCGGTAATGCAAAGAATGAAAGAAATGCAGTATCGGTAGCAATGGGTAACGAGGGTGAAATCACCCTTAATGCGGATGATGATAAAGAGACGGTAATTTCTGCAGTAATGAAGCTGGGCTATGACCTCACAGAAGAGGATTGCCTTAAGGTTTACGAGGAATTTTTGCGTGTTGCCAGCAAGAAAAATGTTGGTTCTAAAGAACTGGATGCTATTGTTGCATCGGTTGCTTTGCAGGTTCCGCCTACCTATAAGCTTGTAAGCTATGTTATAAATAACGGTAATATTATTTCCGCTTCTGCCCAGATTACACTGGAAAAAGACGGTAATAATGTGCAGGGTGTATGCATTGGTGACGGTCCTGTTGATGCCGCTTTCAAGAGTATTGAGCAGATTATCGGCTTCCATTACGAGCTTGACGATTTCCAGATTCAGTCCGTGACAGAGGGTAAGGAAGCAATGGGCTCTGCCGTAGTAAAGCTGCGTTTTGACGGTAAGCTTTATTCGGGCAACGGAATTTCTACCGATATTATCGGTGCGGCAATACGTGCATATTTAGGTGCAGTAAACAAGATTGTCTACGAGGAGGCAAACTGATATGAAACTCTCATTTTCAACCAAGGGTTGGCATAATAATACATTTGATGAATTTTGCGATATAGCAAAGGATTTGAAGTTTAAGGGAATTGAGCTTCATAATATCCATAACCGCCTTTTTACCGATAAGGACGGTGCATTTCACGACCATACAGCCGGTGCAACGGTAAGAAAGCTGTATGAAAGGAAGTTAAGCCTTCCTTGTATTGATACTATCTGTAATCCTGCAGATAAGGAAAAGGAAGCAGAGGCTTTAGAGGAAATTACCGCCTGCATAAATATTGCGGCTAATCTTCGTATACCTAACGTAAGAATACGTGCTGTTGGCAAGGGTGAAGTTAAGGAAATCAGCAATACTATGGCAGAGGTTATAGAAAAGGTATTGCCTTTAGCCGAAGAAAAAAATATTGTTTTGCTTATTGAAACCTGCGGTGTATATTCCGATACTGCCGCTTTGCGTGACCTTTTAGAGCGTTTTGCCTGCGATAATCTTGCCTCTCTTTGGGATATGTATGCGACTTATTTTGAAGGTAATGAGGATCCTGATACAACAATTAAAAACCTTGGAAACTATGTAAAGCACGTTCATATCAAGGATGCACAACGCACCGAGGACGGTACTGAATTCTGCCTTATGGGTGAGGGTGAAATGCCGATCGGTGAAATGATGGCGGCTTTAAGAAGTGTTAATTATGACGGCTTTGTATCGCTTGAATGGGATCCTTCCTGGTGTGAAGAGCTTGACGATATGGAGATTATTTTTTCCCAGTTTGTCAATTTTATGAGACAGTACGGCGATGTTTCCAAAAAGGAATCGGCACTTTATTATAACCGTGCTCATACAGGTAAATATGTATGGGAAAAGGATCGTCTTATTGAGGAAACCTTTTCTCAGGTGCTCGACCGTATGGTTGAAGAATTCCCCGACCAGTATGCTTTTAAGTATACAACCCTTGATTATACAAGGACTTATTCGGAGTTTCGCGATGATGTTGATACCTTTGCGCGCTCTTTGATTGCTTTGGGTGTAAAAGCAGGTACACATGTGGCTGTTTGGGCTTCTAATGTGCCGCAGTGGTATATTGCGTTCTGGGCAACGGTTAAAATCGGTGCAGTTTTGGTTACGGTTAATACCGCTTATAAGATTCACGAAATTGAATATCTGCTCAGGCAGTCTGATACTCATACACTCATTATGACCGAGGGTGCAAAGGATATAAACTATGGAGAAATAGTTGCAGAGCTTTGCCCTGAGCTTGAAACCTTAAAGGCAGGAAAGCCTTTGCACGCTAAGCGCCTGCCATTCCTTAGAAACTGCATTACCGTAGGCTTTAAGCAGAAGGGCTGTCTTACCTGGGATGAGGCTATCGACCGCGCGACACAGGTGCCTGTAAGCGAGGTATACCGTATGGCGGCTATGGTTGATAAGGACGATGTATGTAATATGCAGTATACATCGGGTACAACAGGCTTTCCAAAGGGTGTTATGCTGACACACTATAATGTCGTTAATAACGGTAAATATATCGGCGACCATATGGAGCTTTCTACAGCAGATAGAATGATGATTCAGGTGCCGATGTTCCATTGCTTTGGAATGGTGCTTTCGATGACATCATCTATGACCCATGGTGCGACAATGTATCCTATGCCTTATTTCTCACCAAAGTCCTCGCTTGCTTGCGTCCATAACGAGCATATTACCGCCTTTAACGGTGTACCTACTATGTTTATTGCTATGATGCAGCACGCTGATTTTGAGAAAACCGATTTCTCATATATGAGGGTTGGTATTATGGCAGGTGCAAACTGTCCTGCAGATCTTATGAAAAAGGCAACCGAGGTTATGAATATGACCGAAATCGTTTCTGTTTACGGACAGACCGAGGCAAGCCCCGGATGTACTATGAGTAGCTACTACGATTCTTTAGAAGTCCGTACCGAAACGGTAGGTAGTGCGTTTGCAAATGTTGAATGTAAGATAGTTGACCCTGAAACAGGTCTTGATTGTCCCGACGGCGTCAACGGCGAGTTTGTTGCCCGAGGTTATAATATAATGAAGGGTTATTATAAAATGCCTAAGGCAACTGCTGAGGCTATCGACGAAAACGGCTGGCTTCATACAGGCGACCTTGCTTGCAGAGATGCAGATGGTAACTATCGTATTACAGGCAGACTTAAGGATATGATTATCCGTGGCGGTGAAAACATTTACCCCAAGGAGATAGAAGAATTCATCTATACTTGCCCGAAGGTGCGTGATGTTCAGGTTATAGGTGTTCCTGATGAGCAGTACGGTGAGGAGATAATGGCTTGTATTATCCTCAAAAAGGGCGAGGAAATGACTGCAGACGAAATGAAGAAGTATATTGCGGACCATATGGCCCGTCATAAGGTGCCGAGATATATTGATTTCGTAAACGAGTTTCCGATGAATGCGGCAGGAAAGATTCTTAAATATAAAATGCGTGAAGCGGCGGCTGAAAAGTTAGGACTGAAAAAGTAAATGGTAAACGGAATTTATACAATAGACGCTCATTGCCATATTTACCCTGAAAAAATTGCTTCGAGAGCGGTTGCAGGTACTGATAATTTTTATGGTGAGCACTCGGTAGGTGAGGGTACGGTAAGCGACCTTATCGAGAGGGGGACCAAAGCGGGTGTTGACCATTTTATAGTTCAGTCCGTAGCGACGACGCCTCGACAGGTAGCAAGTATAAATGATTTTATTGCGGCTGAGGTTAAAAACAACCCTGAAAAACTTACAGGACTTGGAACCCTGCATCCCGAAAGTGAGGATATAAAGAGCGATATAGAGCATCTTATTTCCTTGGGGCTTAAAGGCGTTAAGCTTCACCCTGATATACAGGCTTTTAAAATTGATGATTATAGGTGCCTTAAAATTTATGAGCTTTGCGAGGAAAAAGGACTTATAGTTTTGATGCATACAGGGGATAATCGATATGATTATTCTAATCCGAACCGACTGATACCTGTCCTTGAAACCTATGAAAATCTTAAGTTTATAGGTGCGCATTTAGGCGGTTGGTCTATATGGAATGAGGCTTGCAAGGCTTATAAGGATTTCGAAAATTTCTATGTCGACTGTTCTTCAAGCTTCAATTATCTTGAAAAACAGGATGCAAAGCGTATTATTCGTACCTATGGGGCGGATAAGGTGCTTTTTGGAACCGATTATCCAATGTGGTCTCCTGAGCGTGAACTTAAATATTTTTTGAGTCTCGGTCTTGACGAAAACGAAATAAGTAGTATACTTAATATAAATGCTAAAAAACTTTTTAATTTGGAGTGATATAAGTGAGCGATTATAAGATAGAAACTAAATGTGTTCAAAGCGGTTATACCCCCGGTAACGGCGAGCCGCGAGAGATACCCATTTATCAGAGTACAACATTTAAATATGCAACAAGCGAGGATATGGGAAAACTTTTTGACCTTGAAGCCAGCGGATATTTTTATACCCGTCTTCAGAATCCTACTAACGACTGTGTTGCAGCTAAAATCTGCGATATGGAGGGCGGTACCGCTGCAATGCTTACCTCATCCGGTCAGGCGGCTTCCTTCTATTCAATATTTAATATTGCTTCCTGCGGTGACCATATAGTTTGTTCTTCTGCTATATACGGCGGAACCTATAATCTTTTTGCGGTTACGATGAAGCGAATGGGAATTGAGTTTACCTTTGTAAAGCCGGATTGCTCTGATGAAGAGTTGGAGGCGGCTTTTAGGGATAATACAAAGGCTGTTTTCGGCGAGACTATTGCAAATCCCGCACTTGTTGTGCTTGATATTGAAAGATTTGCAAATGCGGCTCACAGTCATGGTGTTCCGCTTATTATTGATAATACCTTTGCAACACCGGTTAATTGCCGTCCTTTTGAATGGGGCGCTGATATAGTTGTTCATTCTACTACAAAATATATGGACGGTCACGGTGCGGCTGTTGGCGGCTGTATAGTAGATTCGGGTAAGTTCGATTGGACTAAATATCCGGATAAATTCCCTGGTCTTTGCACCCCTGACGATAGCTATCACGGTGTTACCTATACCGAGCGTTTCGGTCTGGCAGGTGCTTATATTACCAAGGCTACCGCTCAGCTTATGCGCGATTTCGGTTCTATTCAGGCACCGCAGAATGCATTTCTCCTTAATTTAGGTCTTGAAAGCCTTCATGTAAGAATGAAGAGACATTGTGAAAACGGTCTTGCAGTAGCAAAGTATCTTAAAAATGATGATAGAATAGCTTGGGTTACTTATCCGTCGCTTGAAGGCGACAAGTGCTATGAGCTGGCTCAGAAATATCTGCCAAACGGTAGCTGCGGTGTCGTTAGCTTCGGTGTTAAGGGCGGAAGGAAAGCGGCTGAAAGCTTTATGAAGAATTTAAAGCTTGCGGCTATTGAAACCCATGTTGCTGATGCAAGAACCTGTTGCTTGCATCCTGCTAATGCAACCCACCGTCAGATGAATGACGATGAGCTTGCAGCGGCTGGTATTTCACCCGACCTTGTTCGTTTTTCCTGCGGTATTGAAAATGCCGAGGACCTTATTGCGGATATCAAGCAGGCACTTGATAATATTTAGAGCATTTATAAAACCTCTCTTGCATAAAGGGGGGTTTTATGTTATTATTAAGCAGAGGAGGAGCATCCGAACTCGCCTAAAACGGCAGTATTTAGGCGCTTTTTGGATTATTGGCGGCGGCAGGCGTCAGCCTTGCCACCTTCACTGCACCAAAAATCACACAAAATTCTGCGCGTTTTAGGTCGCAGAATTTTTACGGTGCCGATTTTTGCATCGGCACGGCACAAAACGCAGCAAATCCTGACGGATTTGCGAGTATTTTAACACAGCAGAGGTGAAAATCGTCCCGTAAAAATCGGGTTCAGATAATCCTCCTCTGCTTAAGAAAATCTTGAACTTGGGGTAGAATATATGCCTATTAAAATACCAAACGATTTACCCGCAGTAAAAACGCTTAATGACGAAAATATCTTTGTTATGACCGAAACCAGAGCTATAACTCAGGATATACGTCCTTTGAAAATTTTACTGCTTAATTTAATGCCTAAGAAAATAGAGACCGAAACTCAGCTTTCCCGTCTTCTCGGTAACTCGCCCTTGCAGGTGGATTTAGAGCTTATTCATACTAAAAGCCATATCTCGAAAAACACTTCTGCTGAGCATCTTTTTACATTCTATAAAACCTTTGAGGATGTAAAAGACAGAACCTTTGACGGTATGATTATAACAGGTGCACCTGTTGAAAATATGGAGTTTGAAGAGGTTGAGTATTGGGAAGAGCTTTGCGAGATTATGGAGTGGACCAAAACTCATGTTCACAGTACTTTCCATATCTGCTGGGGCGCTCAGGCGGGTCTTTATTATCATTACGGTATAAAAAAATATCCGCTCGATAAAAAGCTGTTCGGTGTATTCCCGCATAAGGTTGATTATAAAAAGTCGATTCTTTTCAGAGGCTTTGATGATGTGTTTTCTGTTCCTCAATCGAGGCATACAACCGTTAAAGCTGAGGACATAAAGGCCGTAAAAGAGCTAAAAATTTTATCAACCTCTAAGGAAGCAGGGGTTTATGCTGTTTCGACTAAGAAAGGCAAGCAGATATTTATAACAGGTCATTCTGAGTATGACCGCGATACCCTTGCTAATGAGTATTTTAGGGACTTGGCGGCAGGAAAGCCTATAGATATTCCGAAAAATTATTTCCCTGACGATAATCCTAAGAAAACACCTGTTATAACCTGGCGTTCGCATGCAAATCTGCTTTATTCAAACTGGCTTAACTATTTTGTTTATCAGACAACTCCTTATGATATCGAACAAATTAAGAAATAAATCAACACCCGATGTGTATTTTTAATATGCATCGGGTAATTTTTATTTAAAATGTAAAAAATGTGCTATATTCTTTCTTAAAATCATTAATAAAAAATACAATATCTTTTTTTATAAAAGTAAAAATAATACTATTATTATTTGGGAAATAGCAAAATTGTACTGTCATTTGTCAAAAAATTACTATTTTAAAAGTAAAATATGTCGCATAATTACGAAAGAATTTGCGATTGATTAATGTGTATTTTAGTGTTAGAATTAAGATAATAAAAGTTAAGGAGTGTAACTTATGAAAAAGTCAGTTAGCATTATCCTTTGTATAGCGTTTGTTATTTCGCTTTTTGCGGTGGTGCCTGTAATTGCCGCCGAGCCGAGTAATTTACTTAAGAATCCTGAGCTTGAGTATACCGTTTCGGATGACGGTGTATATAGTGCTTTGGGTTGGAGTAAAATAGACGGTATCACCTATGAAGATGGTGAAGATGGTTTTAATACCGCAGTTATAACTGTTACCAATACGGACACCTATACTCATTTTGGAACTCAGGATACAGTGACTCTTGATACCGATAAATTCTATAAATTCAGTGTTCAGGTAAAGGTTGAAGCCCGTACTAAGGACGACGGCTCAACTGATTTTGAATGTCTTTCTTGGGGTAATATCCGCCTTGTTTACCAGTATAATCAGGCAGAGGTTTATCTATCCGAAAAGATTACCGCTAAAACCGACGGTTGGAAAGAGTTAAGCTTTATAATGTATGGCGGTGATGAGGACTTGGCTCAAAAGGCTTGGGCAGATAGCCGTCAGTTTGCGATAAAATCGCAAGGGGTCAGAGCAAAGATATCTATCCGCAAGCCTAGTGTTACAGTATATGAAACTAATGAAATTAAGAATATTGCCAGAATAGAAAATAAAAACCTTATAACAAACGGTGATTTTTCGGCCTATAATGCCGATGGCGATTCTACAACTACCAATCTTTTTACAGGCTTTCACCTTGAATCAAAGGGAACGAAGGCTTTATCCCATGAAAGGGTAGAAGAGATAATACCCGGATTGGATGCAGAAAATGCAACCTATGCCGCTAAGATAAGCTATAAAAGTTCTGAGCTTTCAAAGGCGCATTTCAGAGATATAGCAGGCTTTAGCAAGGATAAATCCTATAAGCTTAGTATGTGGATAAAGGTTACTGAGAATGATGATGGTAATTTTACAAATGAATCAAGAAGTAAGCTAAATATAAGATTTGATATTAACAACGATGCTAAGAAAAAATCTGTTACAGTGGCTACCGGTAAATGCGATTGGCAGTATGTTGAAATGACGCTTGACAGTTCGCTTTATTCAGGTGTTAGTAGTGTTTGGCAAAAACCTCGAGCAGGTATTGAAATTCAGTATATGCAGTGTAATGTTTATATTGCAAATGTAAAACTTGAGGAATTTGTCGGCGAGGTTTACTGCGAGAAAAAGGAAGAGCTCTTAGCAAACGGAGATTTTGAAACCTATAATGAAGAAAGCGGTTCTTTTTCAAATTGGACCTATTACTGCACAGGTAATACTGCAAGTGAGATTCATTATCTTGAAAGAGCTGACGGCTATTTCGGTAATAATGCGGCTTGTTTAGTAAGCGGTGATGATACCCGAAATAGCAATATTCATAGCAAAATTAATATTGATCCCACAAAGGACTATATCTTTACTGCATATATAAAAACCGCACCTTATAAGGATACTGCTTGGCGCTGTCCTTCTTGGGGAAGCGTAGATATTTCTATTACTACAGCTTATAAGATTTTAACAATGAAAACAATTTCATCCGACCGTATTGACTATGTTACTGATTGGATGAAGATTTCTATGGTTATAAAGGGAGATGAAATACCCGATTATACTACCGCTTTGAGTCTTCAAATTAATGCTAATCAGATGCGTGGCCTTGTATATGTCGATGATGTTTCATTCTCGCTTTATACAGGCGGCAGTATCAGTGTCAACCGCACCAATGCGGCGGCAGGAGATGTTGTTACTGTAACAGCAGACTCTGATTTTGATAAGGTTATAGCAGAGGGCGGTCTTGTATATACCTATACAGATGCGAGTTCTAATACTGTTTCTGTAGATATAACCGAAAAAATGGAAGCTACTTATGTAGAAAATACTGCAAAAGGTTATTCTGATGTAGAGTATACAGGAAAAATATATAGCTTTATTCCATCAAGTAATCAGGAAATATATCAGTTTACAATGCCCGCAGGTGCAGATGTTACTGTAAGTGCTAAATTTGTTGAAGCGGCACTTGGGGATGCTGGTGCGAGTGTTGATTTTGATGATGCTAATCATTACAGAATGGATGCTGTGCTTGAAAAAATTCCTGCAACGATAGAGGCTTCGGTTTATCTTTCGAATGAGGAATCGGGCGCAGGCGGTACTTTATTTAGTAATTACAGCTCGGCTGTACCGGGTGCATTCCGTTTATATATTACAACAGGCGGAAGACCTGCTGTATATTATGTTGGTGAGTCGGGAGCGGTTGTAAACTATATTTTCAATACTGATATCAGAACGGGTGATTGGGCGCACTTAGCATTCGTTTTAGATGAGGAAAACGATACGGCAAGTCTTTATATCAATGGTGCTCTTTTCGAGAGTACTGCTATTTCAGACCTTGCGCTTATTAACCCTTGCGCGGCGTTTTGCGTAGGTAACAATAATATTGCTACATCAGCTTCATTCTTTAAAGGACATATTCGTAGCTTAACCCTTTATTCGGATATCAGAACTTCAGAGGAAATAATTGCTGATATAGAGGGTGTATTACCTGAAAATGATGCTCTTGTTGCAGATTATAGCTTTGCTGATGGTTATGATAAAAATATCGAGGATAACAGTCCTAATGGATACGCTTTAAAAAATCTTGGTTGGATAAGCTCTGCAGAGCCTCTTGATGATTACGCATATTCCTTTGCGGTAATCGGCGATACCCAGATAGTCAATGAGGGCTTCCCTGATAAGTTCCCATTAATTTATGATTGGATACTTGAGAATAAAGATGCTCATAATATTCAGTTTATGATAGGACTTGGAGATATAACCAATTCTGATACTTATAATGAGTATAAACGAGCTAAAGATAATATTTCGAGACTTAATGATATAATTCCTTATTCGATTATTCGCGGAAATCACGATTATAGTTTTAATAACAATTTTGGCCTCTCTTCTTGCTTTGCTTCTCAGCTGGATGGGTATTACGGTAGCAGTCTGGAAAACACCTATAAGATATTTACTGTAGGCAAGGTGGACTATATGATAGTAACCCTTGATTATGCACCTACTAGTGCTGAGGTTGCTTGGGCAGATGAATTGATAGCAAGTCATCCTAACCATAATGTTATTATAACAACTCATAGATACCTAAATCCTAATCTTGCTGTAGACTACAGCTCATGTGAGCAGTTGGCATTGAAGCACGAAAATGTTGTAATGGTATTATCAGGACATCATTCTTATCCTGGAATTCTTGTGAAAGAAAGCACGGGTATAAACGGAAATACAGTTACCCAGATGCTTATCGACCCTCAGGGGCTTGATTCGATAGGTGAGGTTGGTGCTACGGGTATGATTGCTATGTTCTATTTCTCTGAGGACGGCAAGGATATTCAGGTGAGATTCTATTCGCCTATACAGGATAAATATTATAATTCTGATGCCCAGTTTGCTATGACTCTTGATACTGTAGAATACCGCTATGGCGATGTTAATGATGATGCCGAAATTAATGTGCTCGATATGGTAAGACTTAAAAAGGTTGTGGCGAAAGAGGATGTAAAATATAATAAGCGCACCTCTGACTGCAATATAGATGATGTTGTTGACACACTTGACCTTACAAGCCTAAGAAAGAAGCTTATAAATAACGAATAAGATTTAAAAAACATTCGGTGTAAAAGCCGAATGTTTTTTCTTGCAATATATAGGAAAATAATGTATTATAAAGAAGAATTATTTTTTTGGAGGTAACTTATGGAGAGAGAAAAATTAGGAAGCCGTTTAGGCTTTATTCTTCTTAGCGCCGGCTGTGCTATAGGTATAGGAAATGTGTGGAAATTTCCTTATATGGTAGGTCAGTACGGCGGCGGTATATTTGT
The DNA here is from genome assembly GCA_045541175.1 of Acutalibacteraceae bacterium. Classification (GTDB taxonomy): domain Bacteria; phylum Bacillota; class Clostridia; order Oscillospirales; family Acutalibacteraceae; genus UBA737. Next base: position 5,867 of record JAZQIP010000034.1, on the reverse strand, counting down.
ACTTATTTATCTTATATTCCTTGTTATTATGGGTGTTCCTGTTATGACTATGGAATTTGCTGTCGGCAGAGCGGGACAGGCAAGTCCTGCAAAATATTATAATGTATTAGAGCCAAAAGGCTCAAAATGGCATTGGCATGGATATGCTTCGGTTATAGGTAATTATCTGCTTATGATGTTTTATACTACCGTTGCAGGCTGGATGCTGAAATATTTTGTCGATATAGCATCGGGAAGCTTTGCGGGTCTTGATACTAAAGGTGTCGAGGCTAAGTTCGGGGATATGCTATCTGATCCTATAAGTCTTACGATTTATATGGGTATAATTGTACTTATGGGAACAGTTGTGTGCTCTTTCAGTCTTCAAAAGGGTCTAGAAAGGGTTACTAAGTATATGATGCTAGCTCTTCTTGCTATAATGGTTATTCTCGCTGTAAACAGTATGTTTATGAAAGGCGGCGCCGAGGGACTCAAGTTCTATCTTATACCTGACCTTAATCGTATGAAAGAGGCGGGGATTATGAATGTTATAGTAGGAGCTATGACACAGGCTTTCTTTACTCTAAGCCTCGGTATAGGCTCAATGGCAATATTCGGCAGTTATCTTAAAAAAGATAGAGCGCTTATGGGCGAGTCGGTTAATATTGCTGCACTTGATACCTTTGTTGCTTTCACCTCTGGTCTTATAATTTTCCCCGCTTGCTCGGCATTTGGCGTTGAGGCAGGCTCAGGACCTAAGCTTATATTTATAACCTTGCCTAATATATTCAATAATTTGCCCCTCGGTAGACTTTGGGGTGCATTGTTCTTTGTATTTTTAAGCTTTGCTGCATTGTCCACCGTTTTTGCGGTATTTGAAAATATCCTTGCTTGCACAATGGATTTGTTCGGTTGGGGCAGAAAGAAAGCTAGCCTTATAAACGGTATTGCATTGTTTATTCTTTCCTTACCTTGTGTTCTCGGATTTAATCTGCTTTCAGGCTTTACACCTTTCGGTGAGGGTACAAATATTATGGATTTGGAAGACTTTATTGTAAGCAATATACTGCTTCCTATCGGCTCGCTTATATTCGTACTATTCTGTACCTCGAGATATGGTTGGGGTTGGAAAAAGTTTACTGAAGAGGCGAATACGGGAAAAGGTCTTAAAGTTGCAAATTGGATGCGCGGCTATGTAACCTTTGTCTTGCCGATTATCGTATTGGCACTCTTTATTACAGGTATTTATAATTTCTTTAAATAACAGAGGTCCTTATTTTGAAAGAGTTTTATCTAAAGCCGAAATTCTTTTCGGTAATCAAGGGTTATAATAAAACCCAGTTTATAAATGATATTATCGCAGGTATAATTGTTGCGATAATTGCTTTGCCGCTGTCAATTGCTTTAGCTCTGGCATCGGGTGTTGAGCCTGCTTGCGGTGTTTATACTGCAATTGCGGCGGGATTTGTTGTAGCTTTGCTTGGCGGCAGCCGCGTCCAGATTGCAGGACCTACCGCCGCTTTTGCAACAATAGTTGCATCTATTGTCGCAACTAAAGGTATGGACGGCCTTTTCTTTGCTACCGTTATTGCAGGTATAATACTTATTCTTATGGGTGTTTTAAAGCTAGGAAACCTTATTAAGTTTATACCTCATACCATTACTGTCGGTTTTACGGCAGGTATTGCTGTCACTATTTTTATAGGTCAAATTAAAGATTTTTTGGGAATTACTTATGAGAGCGGTATAAAGCCTATCGAGACAATCGAAAAAATAGAGGCTAATATTGAGGCTATCGCAACGGCAAGTCTGCCTGCAATTATAGTTGGAGCAGTATCTCTTGCAATTCTTATAATTTATCCCAAATTCGAAAAGAAAATACCGCCCTCTTTAATAGCAGTAATTGTAGGAGCTTTACTTGTAAAGTTTATTCCGTTTTTATCCGACGGTGTTTATACTATCGGCGAGCTTTATACTATTCCCACAGGCCTTCCAAAGGTTGATTTCAGTGGATTTGATATAAGCACTCAAAAAATCGTTTCGGTAATCCCCGATGCGGTAACAATAGCGGTTTTAGCGGCGGTTGAATCTTTGCTTTCCTGCGTTGTTGCGGATTCAATGATAAATTCAAAGCATAATTCAAATGCCGAGCTTGTAGGTCAGGGCTTTGCAAATATAGCATCGGTTTTATTTGGCGGTATCCCTGCTACGGGTGCTATTGCGAGAACTGCTGCAAATATTAAAAACGGCGGTAGAACACCCGTTGCGGCAATGGTTCATTCGGTTGTTTTACTATTGGTTTTACTCTTGCTTATGCCTTTAGCGGCGCTTATCCCAATGCCTACTATAGCGGCAATACTGTTTATGGTAGCCTATAATATGAGCGAATGGCGAAAGTTTATAGGTATTACTAAAACTAAGGTTGTGACAGATATAATCGTACTCTGTGTAACTTTCATATTTACTGTTGTTTTCGACCTTGTAGTGGCAATAGTGGTTGGCCTTGTTTTAACCGTGATTTTTAAACTGTTAACAAAGCTGTGCAAAAGCAAATAAATAGATATATATATATAACAAAATCCCCCGTTGGTACAGACCAACGGGGGATTAAACATTATATATTATTATTCAGCGTCCTCAGCTTTTTCCTTTGAAAGAATAAGATTTACTATAATTCCAAGGATAAGAGCAGTAGCGATAGAGGTAATTGTTATTTTACCAAATGAGAGGGAAAGACCGCCGATACCTGCAATAAGGATTGCAGATGCAACGAAGAGGTTTCTATTGCGGTTGAGGTCAACTACCTGTACCATCTTAAGACCGCTTACTGCAATAAAGCCATATAGTGCCATACAAACACCGCCCATTACACAAGCAGGAATTGAATTAACAAAGGCAACAAAGGGGTTAATGCAGGAAACTAAGATTGCGCCGATAGCGGCTGTAATAATTGTTACAACAGATGCATTTCTTGTAATAGCAACGCAGGCAACTGATTCGCCGTAGGTAGTGTTGGGGCAACCGCCAAAGAAAGCACCAACCATAGAGCCAACACCGTCACCGAGAAGAGTTCTGTGAAGACCAGGCTTCTCAAGAAGGTCATTTCCAATTATGGAAGAAATGTTCTTATGGTCGGCGATATGCTCTGCAAATACAACGAAAGCAACCGGAGTATAAGCCATAGCGATTGTACCTATATAAGCACCGTTGATTTCGCCGATACCTTTAAATGCGGTAAGGAATGTGAAATCGGGGAGAGCTACAAATGTCTTTAAGGTAACTCCGTCAGCTACTAGATTCGAGAAATGAGCAAAATTGATAATCTGGAGAGCAGGGTTATTGGTAGCATTACCGATAACTGTAAAAATAGCGGCAACTGCATAGCCTGCGAGTATTCCTATAATAAAGGGGATGAGCTTTGCCATCTTTTTGCCGTATGTAGAACAAAGCATAGTAACAATAAGTGTTATAACACCAACTAAAACGCAGATTAATGGGTTTGCAACCGAAGCGCCGTCCGCATTAGAAACACCGCCCTTTTGAAGGTCGCCTACAGCATTTCCTGCGAGGGAAAGACCGATTATAGCAACTGTCGGACCAATAACAACAGGTGGCATAAGTCTGTTTATCCACTCAACACCTGCAAACTTAACGATTAATGCTATGATTACATAAACAAGACCTGCGAATACAGCACCTAATATAAGACCCATATAACCGAGCTGCATTGAAACGCCGCCTGCAAAGGCTGCAGCCATTGAGCCTAAGAAAGCGAAAGACGAGCCTAAGAAAACAGGGCTCTTAGCTTTTGTGAAGAGAACATAAACAAGAGTGCCGACACCTGCGCCGAAAAGAGCTGCGGCAGGGCTCATACCGTTTCCGATAATTACGGGAACAACCAAGGTTGCAGCCATGATAGCAAGCAACTGCTGGACGGCGAAGACAATTACCTGACCGAATTTCGGCTTGTCTTCTACATTGTAGATCATTTTCATTTTTTCTTCCTCCATTTTCCCCTTAAACTGCTTTTAGTTTAAGAGCTTCTTTTAATGTGCATAATATATATGTGTCATAAAAAAATAAGGCACACATATAATATAAAAGGACTTGCACACTTTATTTAATATATCATAGTACAGGCTTTTTGTAAAGAAATTTCGATTTTTTTGGTACACTTTATTTAGTGGTGGGATATTAAAATTATATGTAAAATCTACCACTTTTAGTGTAAAAACCGCATATTTAAGCCATTTTTCGCATTTTGCGACTGCTTTTTTGTAGGAGTGCACAAGTCCAGTGGGAAAAAATGTCAAAAAAACCTTGTTTTAAAAGGTTACAAACCTGTAACTTTTTGATTTTTTAAAAAAATTATGAGCAAAATGCACAAAATCATACCCCGAAATCGCCTTGACACAATTGCGGTTTTTATATATAATAGCCAAGTCCTGAAAATCACATAGATCAAAGGAGACGTTTGATGTTAGAAAAAATAAAGTACCGTCTTTCAGGAATTGTTTCCTGTAAGAAGATACGCATTGCTTGTTTGGCGGTTTTAACCTCCATAACAATTGCGGTAGTTACTTTACTTGGAAATTCGGTTTACACCGTAAATGTATTTGACGGTGAAAAATCCTATACTGTACGCACTCTCAGCGCAAACGCCTTGTCAGTGCTTTCTAATCTGAGTCTAAGATCACACAATTATGATGTAACCGAAACCGAAGTAATTGGAAGAACTACATCACTAAAAATTGCTTATACCTATCCGGTGTATATAACCTGCGATCAGAAAACAGTTGAGCTTGAATTTACCGAGGGTACCGTTCTGGACGCTCTCTCTGCTGCAGGCTACACCCCTGACGAGTTCGATTTTATCGAGCCCGCCGCTGATACCGTTATTACAGAAACGGTTTATATTGATTATATTGATATAGACTATGTAAACGGTAGCTATAAAGAGGCTATTCCTTTTAAGACCGAAACCGTTTATTCTGATAAACAGGCAAAGGGTGTTACAACTCTCGTCCAAAAGGGCAGTGAGGGTGTAAAGGAAGTAAGCTATAGCGAAAAAATAGTCAACGGTGTTTCCGAGGGCAAAACTGTTACAGGCTCAAAGGTTGTTACTGCTGCTGTAAACGCAAAAAAGGTAGTAGGAACAAAGGAAACCGTTAAGACTGTTAAAACAAGTGCGGATGTTAAATCTATTTCTGTGCTTTCACCGTCAAAGACAATAGAGCTTGATAAGAACGGTAACCCCGTAAACTACAAGTCTAAAATGACCGTTCGTGCAACAGCTTATACCTATACAGGTAATAACTGTGCTACAGGTGTTGCTCCAAAACCGGGATATATTGCTGTTAACCCCAAGGTTATTCCTTACGGAACAAAGCTTTATATCAAATCTCCCAACGGCAGTATTATTTACGGCTATGCTGTTGCGGCTGATACAGGCGGATTTGTAAAAAGACATCCTACAGGAATTGACCTGTTTATGTCCTCCGAAAGCGCTTGTAAATCTTTTGGAGTACGCAATATGGAAGTTTATATTTTAGAATAATTTATTCAGGATAAAAATGTATTTTTAGCCCAGCTTCTCATAAGGAGGCTGGGCAGTTTTATTTTTTCAAAAAACAGCTATAAAAAATTGGACACATCATAGGGTAAAACCCTAAAATGATGTGTCCAACTGTTATTTGTTCGATTTTTTCGAATGGGTTAATTTATGAGGTTATGAAAACCCGCATAAATCCTTATTTATTAAGTGCTTCGTTAACTGCAACTGCGCAAGCAACAGTCATACCAACCATGGGGTTGTTACCTGCACCGATAAGACCCATCATCTCTACGCACCCTGAATAAGTAATAAAGATAACTTTTCAGAACATAGC
>JAZQIP010000033.1:0-15956 GCA_045541175.1 Acutalibacteraceae bacterium | reverse complement strand
TTTTCAATTTCACTTTCTCTGCCGCCCATAATACCTGCAAGGCAGGAAGGCTTTTCACCGTCAGCGATAACCAGCATATCGGTTGTAAGATTATAATCCTTGCCGTCAAGAGTAGTAATGCTTTCACCCTCTCTGGCATTTCTGACGATAATTTTTTTATCAGCTAAATCATTGTAGTTAAAAGCGTGCATCGGCTGACCGGTTTCGAGCATTACAAAGTTTGTAATATCAACGATATTGTTAATCGGTCTCATACCTGATGCTAAAATTGCTTTTTGCATCCAAACCGGGGATTCTTTTATTCTTAAATTCTTTACAACTCTGCCTATATAGCGGGGGCAAAGGTCATAGTTTTTAACCTCGACGCTGATAAAATCGTTAATATCGCCACCGCTTGTTTTATATTCAGGAACAGGAGCTTTAAACTCGGTACCTAAAACAACACCGATTTCCTTTGCAACGCCTAAGAAGCAGTTGCAGTCAGGGCGGTTAGCGGTAATCTTAAAGTCGATAATATAATCATCTAGACCTAAAACCTCGCGCATATCTGTTCCTACAGGGTGGGTTTCTTTAAGAATAAGTATTCCGTGAACCGAGGCGCCCTCGTATTCAGCTTCTGTAAGGCATAACTCTTCACCTGAGCAGAGCATACCGTTTGACTCAACACCTCTGAGCTTTCCGCTCATAATATGAGCGCCGCAGGGAAGATAGCTGTCATTAAGAGCGGCAGGCACAAGGTCCCCCACTTTAATATTCTGCGCTCCTGTTACAATCTGTACAAGCTCATTTTTGCCGATATCCATCTGGCAAATTTGCAGATGGTCGCTGTTTTCATGAGGAGCAAGCTCGACAATACGAGCAGCAACAACATTCACAAGGTTATCGCCCTGCTTTTCGATGCTTTCAACCTCAAAGCCTGCCATAACCATACGGTCGCAAAGCTCTTCAACAGGAACATTTATCTCAACATAACTTTTTAACTGATTAAGTGAAATCTTCATTTTTAAAAACCTCCTTTAAAACTGGTCAAGGAAGCGCTTATCGTTCTCGAATAAAAGACGGATATCGCTTATCTTATAGCGGGTAGTAGTAAGACGGTCAAGGCCGATACCGAAAGCAAATCCTGAATATTCCTCAGGGTCAATACCGCAGCTTCTGAGCACATTCGGATGAACCATACCGGCACCTAAAATTTCAATCCAACCGCTGCCTTTACAAACTCGGCAACCCTTACCGCCGCATTCCGAACAGGTAACATCAACCTCAACAGACGGCTCTGTAAAGGGGAAGAAGGATGGACGGAATTTAACCTTGGTATCACTGCCGTAAATCTCGTGAGCAAACTCTTCAAGAACACCCTTTAAGTCACACATTGTAATACCCTTATCAACAACAAGTCCCTCAATCTGATGGAAAACAGGGGAGTGAGTAGCATCAACCTCGTCAGCGCGGAAAACTCTTCCAGGGCAGATAACGCGGATAGGTGGCTTTCTGGTTTCCATAGTTCTTATCTGCGCCGCAGAGGTCTGAGTTCTGAGGAGCAGATTTTCTGCAAGATAGAAGGTGTCCTGCATATCGCGTGCCGGATGGTCAGCAGGAACATTAAGACACTCAAAATTATAATGATCGGTTTCAACCTCGGGACCGTCAACAACATCAAATCCCATAGATTGGAAAATATTGATCATATCATCAAGCACGGTATTAAGCGGATGAAGCTTGCCGGGCTTAATTTCCCTTGCAGGCATAGTAATATCAATAGTTTCGGCTTTTAACTGCTCTTCCTGAGCTTTAGCTGCGAGAACGGATTTTTTTTCTGAAATCTGCTCTTCCAATTCCTGCTTAGCCTGATTTACAAGCTGACCCATAATCGGTCTTTCCTCGGGCGATAATCCGCCCATCTGCTTTAAAATAACGGTAAGCTCACCTTTTTTGCCAAGATACTGAACCCTTAAAGCCTCAATCTGAGCTTCGTTTTCAGCTGCCGCTACAGCTTCTTTAGCGGCGAGACTAATGTTTTTAAGCTGTTCTTTCATTTTTAATCCTCCAAAAAATAAAGCCTCATCCTTATAATGCGGCTGCATTATAACAGGACGAAGCTATAAAAAATCTCCGCGGTACCACCCGTTTTTTTACTCTTAGAGCAAACACTCATTTGACCTGTAACGGAGCCATCCGTCAGCACCTACTATAAGTTCAGCACTGCTGCTCAAAAGGGAACTTCGGAAAACACATCGCTTAATCTGCTTACAGCCAAGGCAGATATTCTCTTAAAGCCGTTATTTACTTACTTTCCTTTATCATCGCATTTATCCTAGGTATGATACCATATTTTAAGAAATTTTGCAAGAGTTTTTTGCGGTAAATTATTGTTTTTTCTTTACTGTTTCTCGAGGGAGAGCAGAGCGAAGTATATAGTGCTGAGGAATACCGTTCTTCATATGGAAGTTTTGCTCACCTTGAATCAGCGGCAGACAGTAGTCTATTGCTTCTTGTGTAACATCGTGTCCATTTTCAGCAATCCACTCTATTGGGAAATATTTAACCCTGTTTGCAACGTTTTCAACATCGACATAATCCACTCTTATATTATATGGCTGATTTGCAACGCGGTAGAAGGTCATCATAACTCCCGAAATACCGTCAATAGCAAGCTTTACAGCGGCACCGCCTATGCGCTCAGCTTCGGTTATATCTCTCTTTGAGCTTATATGCGAAGAGCAACGCTGCATAACATTGAGTTCAATTGACCTTACTTTACAGTCTATCTCTCTTGCTACTACCTTTTCAAGTGCTTTTGCAACACCGGATAAATATTTATGACCAAAATTATCGGTAGCGCCTGACTGGAATTCTTCACCAATTTCATTGGGGTCGAGCGAAATTCCCTCAGAAACTGCTACAACAACCGCATAATACTTTTCCATGGCTTTTCTGACATCCGCTAAAAACTGTTTTATTGAAAACGGTTTTTCAGGAAGGTATATAAGGTGGGGAGCAACCTCTCCGTTAGCACGAAGGGTTGCAGAAGCAGCGGTAAGCCAGCCTGTATCTCTGCCCATAATTTCAACAATCGTTACAGAAGCAATAGAATAAACGCTGCAGTCCCGTGTGATTTCCTGCATTGTTGTTGCTACATATTTTGCTGCAGAGCCAAAGCCTGGTGTATGGTCGGTACAGGGAAGATCGTTATCAATTGTTTTAGGAATTCCTATAACCTTAATATCCTCACCGATTTCTTTAAAATAGCGGTCAAGCTTTAGGACTGTATCCATAGAATCGTTACCGCCAATATAGAAAAAGGCAGTTATATCATATTTTTTTAAGGTTTCAAGTATTGTTTGATATACCTCAGAGTTATCGGAAAAAGCAGGCAATTTATATCTGCAGGAACCAAGGACGGTAGATGGAGTCTGGCGGATAAGCTCGACATCCTCATCGCTTGTAACAAGGTCGTTCAAGTTTATAAGGTTATCGTATATAAGGCCCTCAATACCGTTAACCGAGCCGTAAACCGTCTTTATTTCATCAAATTTTACCGCGTGTCTGAAAACGCCCAAAAGAGATGCGTTTATAGCGCATGTAGGACCGCCTGATTGAGCAACTGCAATGTTCATTATTTAAATTCCTCCGCTGTGTGTTTTCTTTTATAAATATAATATACCATAAATTGTAATAAAGAAAAAGCCTATTTATTTTAAAAAGCAAAAATTTGATATAAATAAATTAAAAAACAGCATAGTAGCTATGCTGTTTTAGATTTATTTACTATATGAAAATTAAAATTATCAATACTACAACTGCTGTTTTAAAATAATCTAAGATATTTTCAAACTCAGGGAATGCCTCTTGGAGCTTATCAAGTGCTGTTATAGTATCTGTTATAGTTGGAATCGTAGTGTCGGCCGAAGAATCTTCATTTTCATCAGGGGAAGATTTATCGGAGCTCGAATTATCCTCTGAGGTAGTTGTATTTTCAGTTTTTGTATCATCCGAGCTGCTATTTTCAGAATTGGTAGATGATGTATCTGAAGGTTTTGAGGTTATAGCAGAGGAAACAAGGTCAGATGCGGTTGCGGATTCATTTCGGGAAGATGAGGATGAATTGTCTTCGGGAGTTGATGAAGTACCTGATTGAGGCTTATTCGGAGTCAATTGCTGTCCTGGGTACTGCTCGTAAAACATATCCTCAGTATAGTCATTCTTCGGTACTTCGGCATTTGCTTCATTTTTAATGGTATCATCTTCAGTAGTATGGTCATAGGTAAAGGACATAATATCTACACGGTCATCGCATCTGATGCAATGACGAGACATCAGACCGTCCTTTTCGGGGGTTGCAACCTCGTCAACAGTCCAAAAATCAGGGTATTCGTGACCAATAGGGGAAAGGTCTCTGCTTTCTACGTGCTCGCAGGTTTTGCAAACTCTTTGTTCAACACCGTTCTCTTCACAGCCTGCGCCAACAATTTCTTTCCATTCGCCGTATTTTTTATGCTTGCAGTTGCTACCGTTATAAGCAACTTCGACTCCGCCCGATACTATCTCAGGCATTATTTTATCAAGGTTCCAGTTACAAAAGTCGCCTGCCGAATATTCAATATTTATTTTATGAAAATCGGCTTCTGCTGTGTCTTTTATTTTAAATTTAATTTTAAGAATAGTTCCGTTAATATGCGTATCTTCACGCTGACAGTTTACAAAACGCATAAGATTTTTTTGCGGGTGGTCTACCATATAATAGTCGTCAATAACATCGCCGAAATAATATCTTTGATATTGCAGAGCTTCCGCATTATATGTAATCGATATGGTCATAGCCATTATTCCGGGATTTTGCTCTATATTAATCGGTACTATAACAATATCACCGGGTAATCCTGATACTGACTCAATTGTAATAACACCCTTATGGACTTGCGCTGCTGAGATAGTTGCAGTCGGTAGGCAGATGCAAGCTATTAAACAAACACAAAGTAAAAACGAAAACAGCCTTTTAAGCATAGATTTTCTCCTTTTTATAATATCGCTATTATAAATATACCATTTTTATTATACACTGTCAATAAACTTAAGCAAACAAAAATATGCGAGCAGGTATTTAACCTGCCCGCATAAAATATTATTTGTTAGCTTCGTCTATAATTTTCTGAGCTATCATCTGAGGAACTTCTTCATATCTTGCAAGCTCAAGTGTGAATGTAGCAGTTCCCTGAGTGATAGAACGCATAGCAGTTGAGAAATCGGACATTTCTGCCATAGGCACTTCACCGACGATTTCCTGCATTTTGTTTTCCTGAGGATTCATACCGATAATTCTGCCGCGACGCTTATTGATATCACCAATAACATCGCCGAGCATTTCATCGGGAACGATAACGTTAAGGGTTGCAATAGGCTCTAATAGAACGGGTCCTGCCTGAGGAATACCATCCTTATAGGCGATAGCCGCAGCCATCTTGAAAGACATTTCTGAGGAGTCTACAGGGTGATAAGAACCATCAACCAAGGTAGCTTTAACTCCGACTGTCGGATATCCTGCAAGAACACCCTTTGCGGTACATTCGCGAAGACCCTTTTCAACTGCAGGGAAGAAGTTCTTAGGAACTGCTCCGCCGAATACCTCGTCTGCAAATACTAATTCATCGCTGTCGCAAGGCTCGAATCTAATCCAAACATCACCAAACTGACCGTGACCGCCTGATTGCTTTTTATGTCTGCCCTGTACCTTGACCGATTTGCGGATAGTCTCTCTGTAGGCAATTTTCGGTTTTTTGAGTTCGACATCAGCACCGAACTTGGATTTCAGTCTTGAAACGATAACATCAATATGCTGTTCACCGAGAGCCTCTAAAATCTGCTCCTTGGTTTCATTATTGGTATAAACAGAGATTGTTCTATCCTCTTCCATCATGCGGTTGAATGCGGCAGTTATCTTTTCTTCGTCGCCCTTAGCCTTGGGGTAAACAGCAACCGAGAGTGAGGGTGCCGGGAATTCAATATCAGCAGCTTTGATATCTCCCTTAACTGAGAGTGTATCTCCAGTAAGAGTGCCTGCAAGCTTCGCTACTGCACCGATATCGCCTGCGGGGATATAGTCGGCATCTTCCTGTTTTCCGCCTTTGAGCCACATAATCTTAGATAGGCGTTCTTCATTACCTGTGCGGCTATTGATAAGTCTAGTATCATTCTTTATTTTACCCGAAAGAACCTTGAAATAAGAAAGCTTTCCAACAAATGGATCAGCGATTGTTTTAAAAATGGTAAGTGCTGTATCACCGTCAGAAGAATATGCTTTTTCCTCGCCTTCTGCGGTGAGGTATTTAGCATCAGCGGCACTTGGCATAATTTTCACAAGATTATCTGCCATCATACCAACCGCATCGCCTGTTTGCTGAATACCACAGTAAACAGGGCAAATATCTCCGCTCTTAACTCCTGCGGCAAGCCCCTGAAGCATTTCTTCTTCAGTAAACTCTTCGCCTGCAAAATATTTTTCCATAAGGTTCTCGTCTGTAGTAGCAATAGCCTCAAGGAGCATACTGCGCATATCGTCAACCTCGGTGCTTACAGGCATTCTGTGTTCCTTTTTGGTAATACCGTCAAAGGTATAAGCCTTGTTTTCAATAAGATTTATGTAGCAGCTTACAGCATCGTTTTCAATATAGGGAACAACTATCGGGCAAACAACCGCACCGTAGCTTCCTGCAAGAGCTGAAAGAACTCTGTAGAAATGAGCATGTGTAGAGTCTAGTTTTCCGATAAAGAAGCCAACGCTTTTTCCAAGCTTTTTAGCCTTTTCATAAGCCTGCTTTGCGCCAACTGTGAGACCGGACTTACCTGATATTACTATAAGAGCGCTATCAGCGGCAGCGAGAGCTTCATATACACCGCCTGCAAAGTCAAAAAGTCCCGGAGCGTCGATAAGATTTAGTTTTCCGTCACCTAATTCAAGTGCATAAACAGAGGTTGATACTGAAACCTTGCGCTTTTTTTCCTCAGCGTCAAAGTCCATAACTGTCGTACTATCACCGGTTTTACCTATGCGGTCGGTGGCTCCTGCATAATATAGCAAGGCATCGGCGAGGGTAGTTTTACCCGAACCGCCGTGTCCTAATAGCGCAATATTGCGGATAGAGTTTTCAGTGTACTGTTTCAATGTGATGCATCTCCTTTGGGATTAAATATCATTGAAAACATTATATCACAATCCATTAGCGAATACAACCAATTTTTTTCAAATGTTTAAAATAATTTTATTGAATTGTCATAAAATGTGCTTTAAAGTCGAAAAGTGCAAAAAAATCTAATGAACAATTTTACAATTTTTTCAAAAAATATTACAAATTGTAATGTATAAGCAATTTTTTCTTCCAAACTGTGACAAAATTGATACCAATTGTAACTGAATTGTTTTTGGTATTTTCAAGCTATAAAGTATATAATATTATCGTTGTAGATCATTAGGGAGGCGAGAGCGATGAAAAAGTATATAACCGTTGCTTTATCATTAATTATTTTAATACTTTCTTTCTCAGCATTTTCGCTTTCTGCCGCTGATGTCGACAGCGTTGAAAATAACTCTGATTCTTTTGATGAAACGCAGGTTTTAAAGTCAAGATTCCTTAATATACTTAACCACAATTTTGTTTATAATGAAGATATTGAGGATATTGAATCGGTTGTAATTTGCTCTATGCCCGCTCTTCTTGATATGAGGGAAAATGAAGATGATTCTTTTATTTTAGAAAATATAGTTTCGGCTTATATTTATGATATGTATGGCGCGGTTGTTGTTGATTATTCTGCAATCAATTCTGAATTTCCGCAAAAACAGGGTTATGTTTACATTATACCCAGAGGTTTTTCAGTTTACAGCCATGAAATGATTTCTGTATCCGAAAATGAAGATGGTAGCTTTACTGTTAAAACCAAGGTTTATATCGATGCTCACGATGACGAGATCAAAGTATCAGAGTGTACAACGCTTTTTGTGAAAAACGAAAATTCAACCTTTGGTTTTAATATTATAAGGTCGGATATTAAATTTGATTCTTTAGCGATTTAAGTTTTTAAAGATAAATCCCTGCACTGTTTTAAACGGTGCAGGGATTTTTATGCTTTGATTTTATCTGTCTTTTCTGTTCTGATCATTTCTTTTGTTTTGATCGTTTCTCTTGTTCTGATCATTTCTGTTTTGATCGTTCTTGTTCTGGTTGTTGTTCTGGTTGTTCTGATTTTTATTGTTTTCCATTAAAAATCACCCCTCTTTCGCAATTATTATCTGCAATTCGGGGTGATTTATTCTTTAATTATTTAATTTTAAAAAGACTGCAAGCATTCTCAAATGTGGTTTTTAGTATGCTTTGAGTATCGGTATCTCGAAGTTCGGCGATTTTTTCTGCTGTAAGATAAATCATTGCCGAATGGTTTGTCTTGCCGCGATAGGGTACAGGAGAAAGATAAGGCGCATCGGTTTCGAGTAAAATGCGGTCGGCAGGGAGCATTTTAACAACATCGGGAAGTGTTTTTGCATTTTTAAAGGTTATAACTCCACCAACACCTATATAAAGTCCTAAATCGAGCAACTCCTTAGCCATTTCAACGCTTCCCGAAAAGCTATGCACAACGCCTTTTGGCTTATGCTTTTTTAAAATTTCAAGTGTATCAGCGTGGGCATCACGGTCGTGAATTATTACCGGCAGACCGAGCTTATTTGCTAAGATAAGCTGTTTTTCAAAAATTTTTGCCTGCTCAGGCTTATTATCCTGAGTCCAGTAATAATCAAGACCGATTTCACCGATAGCAACGCATTTATTATGCTTTGAAAGTTCCTCTATTTCCTCTATTGTAGTACCGCTGTCAATATTGCCTGGATGTATTCCGACTGCGGCATATACATAATCGTATTTTTCTGCGATCAAGAGCGCGTTTTTTGATGACTCGCTGTCACAACCGCAAGTTATGATTTTTCCGACACCGTGGATTTGCATTGAGGTTAAAAGCTCGTCAAGATACTCTTCAAATCTTGAATCGTCATAGTGAGCGTGAGTATCGAAAATAAGGGGATTTTTAAGGGGAGATTCTTTTAAAAAATCTATCATCTTATTTTACTGCCCTCGGGAACACCGTCAATAAACAGCACCTTAACATCGTCCTCAGCGCAATCAGCGGCTAAAATCATACCATTAGATTCAACTCCGCAAAGTACAGCCGGCTTTAAGTTTGCAACTACTATTACAGTGTGACCTATAAGGTCTTCGGGCTTATACCATTTTGCAATGCCTGAGGCGACGATTCTTTCTTTACCGCTACCGTCATTAAGAGTAAGCTTTAAGAGCTTTTTAGCTTTTGGTACAGGCTCGCAGGCAACAATTTTTGCCGCCTTTAGCTCGACCTTTGCAAAGTCCTCTATACCAATTTGAGCTAAGGTTGCAACATTTGCTTCATTTGCAGCTTCGGCTGCCTTTTTAGTAGCCTCTTGCTCAGCGGCAATTTCTTCTAATACTTTTGCGGCATCAAGGCGAGCAAAGAGGGGAGTTGCCTCGCCGACAGAGTATTCATTAACCTCGCCGAAAGCAAGGGTATCATTATTGTTGCAAAGCTGAGCTTTTATGCTATCAGCGCTCTGCGGAATAATAGGACTTAGCATGATGCCTAAAAGACGGATACATTCAAGCAGATTATAAAGTACAGCAGAAAGTCTTTCGCTATTCGCCTCATCCTTAGCAAGAGCCCAAGGGGTTGTTTCATCAATGTACTTGTTGCAACGCTTAGCTAATGTCATTATAGCATCGCAAGCATCGGCATTATGGTAAATATCCATATTTTTATAATAAGCTTTTATAGCCTCGTCTGCGGCGGTGAGTAATTCATTATCGCATTCCTCTGTGATTTCGCCTTTAGATACCTTGCCGCCAAAATACTTATTTGTCATAGCAATAGAGCGGTTAACAAGGTTGCCGAGGGTATTAGCAAGGTCGGCATTATATTTTGCAATAAAACTTTCATAGGTAATAGTACCGTCCTGAGTAAAGGGAATCTCAGAAAGCAGATAATAACGGACAGCATCGATACCAAAGCGTTTTGCAAGCTCGTCGGCATAAATTACATTACCCTTTGATTTTGACATCTTATCCTCACCTACAAGTACCCAAGGATGACCGAGTACCTGCTTAGGTAAAGGAAGACCGAGAGCCATAAGGATTATAGGCCAATAAATAGTATGGAAGCGAACGATATCTTTGCCTATAACATGCAAATCTGCAGGCCATAGCTTATCAAATTGCTCGCTTGAACCGTCGGGGTCATAGCCAACACCGGTAATATAGTTGGAAAGTGCATCAATCCAAACGTAAATAACGTGCTTATCGTCAAAGCTTACAGGAATACCCCATTTAAAAGAGGTTCGGGAAACGCAAAGGTCAGAAAGACCGGGCTTTAAGAAGTTATTTATCATTTCATTTTTTCGGGATTCAGGCTTGATGAAATCAGGGTTTTGCTCATAATATTCAAGCAATTTATCCTGATATTTGCTGAGCTTTAAGAAATAAGCCTCTTCCTTGGAATCAATAACTTCTCTGCCACAGTCGGGACATTTGCCGTCTACGAGCTGGGATGCTGTAAAGAAAGATTCGCAGGGAACGCAGTATTTACCCTCGTATTCACTCTTGTAAATATCGCCTTGGTCGTAAAGCTTTTTGAATATTTTAGAAACAGCGGCCTCGTGATAATCGTCAGTGGTACGGATGAATTTATCATAGCTTGTATTAAGGCTGTCCCAAACCGCCTTGATTTCACCTGAAATATTATCAACATATTCCTTTGGAGAAATACCTGCCGCATTTGCATATTCCTCAATTTTTTGTCCGTGCTCGTCAGAGCCTGTCATAAGAAATACATCAAAGCCCATTTGTTTTTTGTAGCGAGCTATCATATCTGCAAGCACTATATCGTAAGCATTTCCGATATGAGGCTTGCGGGAAGTATAGGCAATTGCCGTAGTGATATAAAATTTCTTTTTGTCTGACATATATATTCCTCCTAAGGTTTTTGTGTTAAATAAATCAGATATGTTATAACTGTCGATACGAGGCAGTATAGCAGAAGACTAGTATCGCTTATGGGCGAGCCTGAGCCGCCGAAAGAAGAGTAAACAAATATAACCGCCGCTAATACAGTACAGATAATGTATGCCGCAATAAGCATAATATTTGATTTTTTAAATCTTGCGGCACAATTAAGAATACTCGGCAGAGCCAAGGGATTGCTTTTGTAAGCCGCGGGAGCATCAACTGATTTAACAGGTGCTACAGTATTTTTATAAACATGGCATCCCGCCGCAGACATAACCTTGACAGAATCCTCGTAAAGACCTAAATAATCGCAAATCATTTCATCGGTAAGGTTGGGGTCGGAGCTGTTTATAAGCAGGGTGACACCCGAGCCTGTCAGCCGTCTTAATTCACGGGATATTTTAGGTTCGACGCTGTACTGAATTATCAGCAGAGCACAAGCTTTGTCCTTAGTTGCAACATAAACAGGGAAAAAGCCTTGACGGAGAATTTTTCTATCCACCTCAATACTTGGCACATCAATACCGTGAGCCTCCATTAAGGTACGGTTACCGATAAACAAAAGTCGGTTATCAACCCAACCCGATATACCCATACGGTCTTCGTATTTGACGGTATCAGAATCAGGCAGAGAGGTGATATTTCCTGTACCCGCAATTCTTTTGAATATGGGGGCTAGAGGACTGTTCATAGTCTCGGTCAAAGAGGCGGCTCTGACTATAGTATCCTCGAGATTGTTTTCTGAAAGTATTTTCATTTGGTGGAGAGTTACTGTTCCTGATGGGAATAACTGCTCCGAGCTTAGAACAACGGCATTTGCCATTTCAATATGCTCGGCGGCTGTTTTTCCTGCCATCATAGCTCCAACCTTTGAAAGCTTTTTAGAAGCAGAATAAAGCGGTAAAACATCAATGAGAAATGCACCCGGAAGAGCGGTAAAGCACTGCACTGCGGCGGCGGCATAAAAGCCTTGTGCAATATCTCCGAAATATATGCTGGAGCCGATACCCGTTATCGCCGATAAAATTAGCGAAAAGATGGTTATAAGATAAAATCTTCCGCCTAAAAACTCGCCAAAGGTAGAATATTTCATAAAGGCACCAATTTGGGTAGTTTTTTGATTTGCCGCAATCAGCACATCACCCTCTATAGCGTTTTTTGCCATCGTAAAGGTGAGGGAGGGGTCACTGATAAGCTTCAGTGCGTTTTTTGGATTTTGGGATATTATATTTTTAAGATTTGAGAGCATATAGGAGCTTTTCCAAAAGCTTGAAAGCGCTCTTACAGAGAGTATAACCGATAAAAATATCAGCATATCAATGAAAATTTCATTGCTGATTATCGAAAATACGGCAAACGGAATCGTCAGTAATGAAGCTAAAGCAGAAGCAGTATCGGGGTGAGATTTCTTACTGAAAGCGTGTGGTAAAGCCGCAAACATTTTAAGATTCAGCAAAATTATAATCCCGACAATAGAACTGCATATTATCATGCTCACAGTTGTGTAACCGAGCAGGATTCCTGTCATAAAGGGAAGCCTTGCAAAGCTGAGAATGAGGGTTAAGAATACAGATAAAACAGCCGTAACAAAGCTATTGCGCTTTGATATTGAAAAGCGTCTTAAAAGCTTGGTGGCGCTTTTTTCATCGGTATATTCTTCATTTGGAATATACTCGTCAAAAGCATCCTTTTCAAGTCTCAGTTCTTCCTCTGCGGTTTGATTCTTAGCCTCAGGCAACTGAACAATTTCACCCGTAAGGTCTATAGGCTGAGTTTTGGTTGAAATAGTAATCCGTGAGCCCGATTTAGATGTAGAAGAAATGGGGGTAAAGGTGACTGTAGCAGTTTGGCTAATATCCTTTTCTTCGCTTTTTTCTTCTATACTGGGTTGCGAAGCATCAATATCTGATATGACAAAGGGAATATTCGACTGAAGATTTTTAACTTCCTTAATAACAGGCTCTTTTTCTTCGGTTTTTTCCTCTTTTACAGGTTCGTTTTCTTCTGCGATTTCGGGAGAGAGATACATATTATGCCCTAAATCGTCGAAAGATATATCATATTTTTCAGATAGACTTTCGAGCATTTTTTCGCTATCTGACTTTAAAATATCAGCAACACTTTGCAATTTATAAAGAGGCTCTGAATCGACAGCCTCTTTGCCGTTTTCATCAAGAATATAAGGCATACAATTATCCAAAAGCGAGGCTTTTTTTGTTTTCTTTTCAGTAACAGGCTCTTTTGGTTTTTGTAGAGGCTCTGTTGTGATAGCAGGCTTTTCCGGCTCTGGCTTAGAGGAGTTGGACTCTTCGCCCGAAACCGTCTCAGACAGCCTCTTTTTAAGATGCTCAAGCGCATTTGTTCCATCGTAGCGCTCGGCTGTTTTTTGCTCTGTGCCGAGTACTTCCTCGGGGGTTAGGACATGGGGCGCTTTTATTTTATTTTCTTCTTTTTTTTCATTCTCAGGAGTATTGGTATGCTCATCCTCTACGAGGAAAAACAAATCATCCTCTTTTTTTGAAAAGAATTTCATTTAATTCTCCTTTTGCGTACAACTTCATACATCAGCACGCCCGCCGCAACAGATGCATTGAGCGAGTTTATTTTTCCGCACATCGGCAAACTTATAATCTGGTCACATTTTTTAGCGGTTAGAGTACCTATTCCTTTGCCCTCGTTTCCTATAACAAGAGCGCAGGGGCAATTCAGGTCAACATCAACATAATCGTCTCCATCCATATCAGCACCAAATACCCAAACACCCTGATTTTTAAGAAAATCGATAGTATTAGAGATATTAGTGACGCGCGCAACCTTCATATATTCTAGCGCTCCGCTTGCAGATTTAGCAACAGTAGCATTAAGCGATGCACTTCTGCGTTTGGGAATAATTATACCGTGAACACCGCAAGCCTCAGCAGTTCTGATAATAGCGCCGAGATTATGAGGGTCCTCAATTTCGTCGCATACTATTATAAATGGCTTTTCGCCTCGGCTGTTTGCAAAATCAAGTATTTCCTCGGGGGTAGAGTATTCCTGAGCGGCTATCATAACCGCAACACCCTGATGATTGGCACCCGAGCAATAGTAATCAAGCTTTTGGGGACTAATTTCTTTTATTAGGATTCCCTTTGATTTACATTTTGCAATAATTTCTGTAATAGAGCCGCCGCTTACCCCATGGGCAACTAAAAGACGGTCTATCTCTCTACCGGAGCGGATTGCCTCTAAAACAGGGTTTCTTCCGCAAATAACATTTGTCTGCTGTTCTTTAATTTTATCTTCCATTAAATTAAACCTCTAAGCATAAATATACATAATAAATTATATCACAATCATTTAAAAAAAGAAATAGTAAATTTTATAATAATGGAAATTTTTTGGGGGAGAATGAATATAAAGGAGTTGGTAAAATGTGTAATTTGAAAATTGTTAATATTGAAGGCTTTGAGCTGATGGATTCTCGCTCTAATCCAACAGTAGGTGCAAGAGTCACTTTAAGTGACGGCAGCTGCGGATTTGCTTTAGCGCCTTCAGGTGCTTCGACAGGCGAATTTGAGGCTCATGAAAAGCGAGACGGTGATAAAAGCCGATATCTGGGAAAGGGTGTAAAGCAAGCGGTTGAGGCTATTAATACCGAAATCAAAAGCGCTCTTTTAGGTTTTGACCCTTGCTGTCAGAGAAAGATAGATACCGCTATGATAAAGCTTGATGGTACAGAGAATAAATCAAGACTTGGTGCTAATGCAATTTTGGCGGTATCACTCGCTGTTGCAAAAGCGGCGGCAAACGGACTTAGAATACCGCTTTACAGGTATCTTGGCGGAATAAACGGTGCGGTTTTGCCAAGACCTATGATGAATATTTTAAATGGCGGCGCCCATGCATCAAATAATATTGATATTCAGGAATTTATGATAATTCCCGTTAAAGCCGCAAGCTTTGTAGAGGGGCTTAGAATTTGCAGTGAAATTTATCATACCCTTGGCGGCATTTTAAAATCAAACGGAGAAAGCTGCGGTGTAGGAGACGAGGGTGGATTTGCACCTAATCTTGAATCGGATGAACAAGCGATAGAGCTTATTATGCAGGCGGTCGAAAAAGCAGGCTACAGCGAGCAGGATATAAAAATAGCGCTGGATGTAGCCTCCAGCGAATGGTATAATAACGGCGAGTATATTCTACCAAAAAGAAATAAAAAGATGACTGCCGAGCAGCTTATAGCTTATTATGAAACCTTAATTGAAAAATATCCTGTAATTTCCATTGAGGACGGCGTTGCAGAAGAGGATTGGAACGGTTGGAAATTGCTTACCGAAAAGCTTGGCTGTAAGCTCCAGCTTGTAGGTGATGACCTATTTGTTACAAATACAGCAAGACTTAATAAGGGAATAGCCGAAAAAGCAGCGAATGCAATTCTTATAAAACCTAATCAAATCGGCACACTAACTGAAACGCTAGATGTCATCGAGCTTGCAAGACAAAACGGTTACAGTGCAGTAATTTCTCACCGCTCGGGCGAGACCGAGGATGCAACTATTGCCGACCTTGCAGTTGCGGTAAACGCTGGACAGATAAAAACAGGAGCACCCTGCCGTACCGACCGTGTGGCAAAATACAACCGCTTGCTTTTAATTGAAAATGAATTAGCATAACCAAAATGAAAATACAAGTGAATTTTGTCGACATAAAAAATATTTTTAAGGTTTATTGACACACATATACGGTAATCCTAATTTTTGAGAAGATAAAAACGCAGAGGTGCCGATATGTATAACAATAAGGTTATTATTTGCGGGGTAGATACATCTAAACTGCCCGTATTAAAGGAAAAGGAAAAAGAGGAGCTGTTAAAAAAAGTAAGGAGCGGTAATACCAAAG
>JAZQIP010000032.1:0-32004 GCA_045541175.1 Acutalibacteraceae bacterium | reverse complement strand
TGTATGTCCGATAACACCAATAACCTCTCCCCTTTTTATATCAAGGTTTACATTCTTAACCGCATGCTTTTCAAAGGGGGTGCCTGCTCCATAGGTAAAGCATAAGTTTTCGCAACGAAGTAGAGAACTCATAACAACACCTCCGAAAGCATTTCTATACATTCATCGGTATCAAGAGGAAGCTCCTTAAGGTTAAGGCCGCTTGACTTAAGCTTTGAGCAAAGCTCTGTTGCCTGAGGGACATCAAGTCGGTGACGCCTGATAAAATCCACCTGAGAGAAAACCTCTCTGGGAGTACCCTGTCTGAGGATTTTTCCGCTGTCCATAACCACAACGCGGTCACAGTCAACTGTTTCGTCCATATTGTGGGTAATAAGCACTACGGTAATGCCCTGCTCGCGGTTTAGCTTTTTTACTGCTGAAATAACCTCTTCCCTGCCTTTAGGGTCAAGCATTGCAGTAGGCTCGTCCAACACTAAACACTCAGGCTCCATTGCGATTATACCAGCAATGGCAATCCTCTGCTTTTGACCGCCTGAGAGTCTGTGAGGTGTAGATTTTCTAAAATCATACATTCCGACACTTTTAAGCGCATCGTCAACCCTATGTCTTATAGTTTCAGGACTAAGCCCCAGATTTTCGGGTCCAAAAGCAACATCTTCTTCAACAACCGAGGCAACAAGCTGATTGTCAGGGTTCTGAAACACCATTCCAACCAGTCGCTTAATTTCAAGCTCTTTTTCCTCGTCTTTAGTATTAATACCGTTAACCAAAACCTCGCCGTATGTCGGTTTATTAAGACCGTTCATAAGCTTGGCAAGGGTGGATTTTCCCGAGCCGTTATGCCCTAAAATTACAGTAAAGCTGCCCCTCTTAATATCAAGGCTTACATTATTTACTGCAACAAAGGTTTCGTTTTCCTCGGTATATTCATACACAAGATTTTTGATTTCAATTATATTATCCATTATCATCTTTTCCAGATTGTTGTATTACCGCAGGGCATTGAAATACCCTTATCGGTTATTCTAAGTCCAATTTCGTCGGTTATAACCTCGCCTTTATCCCCTACTGCATACTTTCTCACCATATAATTAAGTATTGTAGGAGAAAGGCCGCCTGTATAAGAATTGAGAAAGAAGAAAATCGCATCGTCGCTAAGTAGCTTTCCGCTCTCGGAAAGAAGCTCTCCGAGTTGCTGCTCTAATTTCCATACCTCGCCTGTCGGTCCTCTGCCGTAGGACGGGGGGTCCATTATAATAGCATCGTATTTCCTTCCTCTGCGAATTTCTCTTTTAACAAACTTAAGGCAATCGTCTACCAGCCAGCGGACATTACCATCTGCTACCCCTGAGGCTACAGCATTTTCCTTTGCCCACTGCACCATCCCCTTTGAGGCATCAACATGGGTGACAGCCGCCCCCGCCTTAAGGCAGGCAACCGTAGCACCGCCTGTATAAGCAAAGAGATTAAGCACAGAGACCGGACGGTTCGCTTTTTTTATCAGCTCTTGAGCCAAGGTCCAGTTAACCGCTTGTTCAGGGAAAAGACCTGTATGCTTAAAGCCCATCGGCTTTAATCTGAAAGTAAGGTCACCATAATTAATACTCCATACATCGGGTACATTTTTAAGCTTTTCCCAATATCCGCCACCCGAATTCGAGCGATGGTATATAGCATTGGCATCTCTCCAACGCTTGTCCTTTCTCTGACCTTGCCATATTACCTGCGGGTCGGGGCGGATAAGTATAACATCGCCCCAGCGCTCAAGCCGCTCTCCCGAATCGGCATCTATAAGTTCGTAATCATTAAAACCTTCAACAGTTCTCATCATTTGCTCCACTAAAAAATACTTTGCTGTTTTGAGTTAGGAGTTATTCCTAAATGCTCATACGCAAGTGCTGTTACGCATCTGCCTCTTGCAGTTCTGGTTAAAAATCCTATCTGCATAAGATACGGCTCATAAACATCCTCGATAGTTACCGCCTCTTCGCCTATAGCTGCCGCTAAGGTATCAAGTCCTACAGGACCGCCGCCATA
This sequence comes from Acutalibacteraceae bacterium, assembly GCA_045541175.1. Taxonomy (GTDB): domain Bacteria; phylum Bacillota; class Clostridia; order Oscillospirales; family Acutalibacteraceae; genus UBA737. The sequence continues at coordinate 29,964 of JAZQIP010000032.1, read as the reverse complement.
ATTTGAAATTATAGCGGTAAGCATTCGTCTGTCAAACTCATCAAGACCAAGCTCGTCTATCTCAAATCTTTTAAGAGCGGCAGAAGCGGTTGTTTCGTCAATCATACCGTCATACTCAACCTGCGCTATATCGCGTACTCTCTTTAAAAGCCTGTTCGCAATTCTAGGTGTACCGCGAGAGCGCGAAGCGATTTCCAAAGCGCCGTCTCGGTCTATGCCTATACCTAAAATTCCAGCCGAGCGCATAATAATCTCCGCAAGCTGCTCAGGGGAATATAAATCAAGTCTTAAAAGAACGCCGAATCGGTCGCGCAAAGGTGCTGTCAACTGACCCGAACGGGTAGTAGCTCCAACAAGGGTAAAATGCGGAACATCGAGTCTTATAGACCTTGCAGACGGGCCTTTACCGATTATAATATCGAGCGAAAAATCTTCCATAGCGGGGTATAAAATTTCCTCAACATTACGGGAAAGCCTATGAATCTCGTCAATAAAGAGCACATCACCCTCTTCGAGCGAGGTGAGTATTGCTACAAGGTCACCCTGCTTTTCGATAGCAGGGCCGGATGTTACCCTTAAATTAACTCCCATTTCCTTTGCTATTATTCCCGCAAGGGTGGTTTTACCAAGTCCGGGAGGACCATAAAGCAAAACATGGTCTAAAGATTCCTTTCGCTGACGGGCAGCGGTTATATATATTTTGAGATTTTCCTTAACCTTATCCTGACCGATATATTCATCAAGCGTTTTAGGTCTTAGCGACAGCTCGACATCATCCTGAGAAAAGCTATAATCAGGAGATACTATTCTGTTTTCAAAATCCATTTCCTGTTCTATCATACTTTTAATCAATCCTTACCATATTTAAGAATGCAACCCTTATCTACGCGCAAGACTTTTCAATGCTTGTTTTATAAGTTCATCTGCGGGCAGAGTACTGTCAAGTTTGCCTACCGCCAAAGAAGCCTCGCTCTTAGAGTATCCAAGAGAAACAAGCGCCTCTACCGCCTCAGCCGAGGAAGAGCTAGCGACAGCGTTTCCTACTGCAGCAACATCAGCCGATGCCGCAACACCAAGGTCGCCCATTTTGTCTTTAAGTTCAAGCACTATTCTCTGCGCTAACTTTATTCCAACACCTGATGCCGAGGTCAGCGCCTTAGCATCGCCCGATGCGATATAAAGAGTAAGCCTGTCGGCTGAAAACTCAGAAAGAATAGCAATTCCTATCTTGGGTCCGACACCGTTTACAGAGGTTATCAGCTTAAATGCCTGCAATTCCTCTAGCTCGGAAAAGCCGTATAAGTCCATTGAATCCTCACGAACGGCAAAGTGGGTATATAAAAACAGCTCCTCGCCTATTCTCGGCAGACGGTTTAGCGTAGTTCTTGTGACAACGCACCTGAAGCCTACTCCACCGCACTCAAGTACAACAGACGATGTATCCGAAAAGATAAGTTTTCCTCTTAAAGAAGCAATCATTTTTTAGCCTCCATATAAATTCTTGAAAATGAAGATGCAGAGTAATGCCCGTGACAAACGGCAAGCGCTAAAGCATCAGCAGTATCGTCAGGCTTAGGAACAGCGCTTAACCCCAAAAGGCTTTTTACCATTTCCATAACCTGCCGCTTTTCTGCCCTGCCGTAGCCTGTTACCGACTGTTTTACCTGCAAGGGGGTATACTCATTAATGCTGAGTCCCTTTTTTTCTGCCGCCAGAACTATTACTCCTCTTGCCTGAGCAACATCAATAGCGGTGGTGGTATTTGTATTAAAATAGAGCCGCTCAATAGCAAGACAATCAGGTTTATATTTATCAATAAGCTGATTCAAATCACTATAAATTGTCTCAAGTCTTTTAGGAAATTCCTGACCTGCAGGGGTTGTAACCGCACCGTAGGCAACAGTAGTAAATCTTCCGCCGTGAAAATCTACAATCCCCCAGCCGACAATAGCATATCCGGGGTCAATACCCAAAATCCGCACCTTTTCACCGCCTATTTTAAAAACAATATAATTAATCAATTTAGTATAACATATATAAAGAAAAAAATCCACCATTTTGTGGTGGATTTTTATTTTGATTTGTGATGGATTTTTATTTTGAAAGTAGTAACTCTAAATAATATACACTTGCAATTGTGCCATAAACGATTATAGGTCCTGCGATTTTGAACATATTGGCACCAATGCCTAATACACCCCTCTCGCTTGTGTCAACTTAGAACCCATAAATTAGCAAAAATATTTACACAAATTCATCGGTGTGGTATAATAAAATAAAGTGAGGTGCTTATAAACAATGCTTATCTTTGCCCTTGTTTTGTATTCAATTGCAATTAGCTTTATTGCAAACAGCTATGCTTTCGTTCAGCAGGAACCGCAAAGCTTGTTTATTTTGATACCTGTTTTTCTTTTTGTAAATGTTTTTGCAGGTTGTTTAATATTAAAAACAAAGAGAAAGTCTCTTAAAATTTGCTGTCACGGTACAGTACTGTTAGTTTCATTTTACATATCTATAATTGTATCTGCTATTTGTCAAATTGTTATAGCAATAAAGACCATTCCTAACAATTATATGTTATTTGTTTGGAGTCTGGTATTCTGTGTTTGTGTTAATTTCGTTATCTTTTGGAACGGAATAATATGTGTATATCTGACATCAACACAATTAGGCATTAAAATAAGGGTTATTGGAATCATTTGCGGTATGATACCAATAGCAAATTTAATTGCTTTGTTTTTTATAATAAAAACCACCGCTACAGAATGTCTATTTGAAATAAAAAAAGAACAAATCAACAGACAAAGGTCTAACCAAAAAATTTGCTCAACAAAATATCCTATTCTTCTGGTGCATGGCGTCTTTTTTAGAGACACAAAATATTTCAACTACTGGGGAAGAATCCCAAAAGAATTAGAAACAAACGGTGCAACAATATTTTACGGTAATCACCATTCCGCTTCATCTATTGCCGACAGTGCCGCCGAATTAAAATCGCGCATTATAGAAATACTTTCTGAAACCGGAGCGGAAAAGGTCAATATTATCGCTCATTCCAAGGGCGGACTTGACTGCCGTTATGCAATTTCAAAGCTTGGTATCAGCGATAAGGTTGCATCTCTCACAACCATAAACACCCCGCACAAGGGTTGCTTGTTTGCTGATTATCTGCTCAGCAAAATACCGTCCAACACTAAAAATAAAGTGGCAAACGCCTATAATTTGACACTCAAAAAATTCGGTGAACCAAATCCCGATTTTCTCGCCGCAGTTAATGATTTGACCGATTCAGCTTGCAAACAGCTAAACACCGAAATGCCCACTCCACAAGGGATTTACTGTCAAAGTGTCGGCTCGGTATTAACCAAAGCGACAAGTGGCAAATTCCCATTAAATCTTTCATATAATCTAGTGAAATTTTTCAGCGGCGAAAATGACGGACTTGTTAGCGAAGAATCGTTCAAATGGGGAGAAAATTATACTCTCTTAAGAACTTCTGAAAAACGAGGTATATCTCACGGTGATATGATCGACCTTAATAGACAAAATTTCAAAGGTTTTGATGTAAGAGAATTTTATGTGAATTTAGTAAGCGTTCTTAAAAACAAAGGTTTATAAAATTGGAACAAGGCTTGACCTAATTGGCCAAGCCTTGTTTGTTAAAATAATGTCGTTATCCAATAGATTACCCCATAAATCACACTTGCAATTGTACCGTATACAATAACAGGGCCTGCAATTTTGAACATATTAGCGCCAACACCTAAGACAAAACCCTCTCGCTTAAACTCGATTGCAGGAGATACAACCGCGTTTGCAAAACCCGTAATAGGAACCAAAGTGCCAGCACCTGCGTGCTTTGCGATTTTATCAAAAAGTCTGAGTCCCGTAAGTAAAGCCGCAATAAAAATTAAAGTTACCGGTACTACCATTTTTACTACCTTTTGTTCAAGCCCCAAAGCTGTATAGAGCTCTATAAAAAGCTGACCTATCACACAAATAAGTCCACCTACACAATAAGCCCATATAAAATCCTTGATTTTAGGCGATGGGGGTGAAAGCTTTTTTATTAACCTATCGTATTCCTTATTACTCATTTGCATAAAAAACACTCCTTTGGGATTAGTTTTAATCCAAAAGGAGCTTTTTATACGCTGCTAATTTTAATCTTTCCAATTTATTACCCCGACAATTAAACACATAAGATTTACAGCGGGATAATGAAATTAAAGAGTAATAATCTCTAAGCTTTCGATTATAACATCCTCGGCAGGCTTATCAGCCGCAGCGGTCTTAACGTTAGCTATTGCATCAACAACATCCATACCCTCGTAAACCTGACCAAAAACGCTGTGACGGAAATCAAGCCAAGGAGTGCCGCCCATTTTCGAATAAGCCTCAATAATGCTCTCTGGGAAAGCATTTGCCATATCCTTCATCTGGTCAATCATATTTTCAGGAACAGAAGATGCCTGAACTATAAAGAACTGACTGCCGTTAGTATTAGGGCCTGCATTAGCCATTGAAAGAGCGCCTCTTAAGTTATGAAGCTCAACATCAAACTCATCTGCAAAGCTTCTGCCCCAGATAGACTCGCCGCCTCTACCTGTTCCCTCAGGGTCACCGCCCTGAATCATAAAGTCCTTGATAACTCTATGGAAAATAAGGCCGTTATAATAGCCATTTTTAGCATGGGTAGTAAAATTTTCAACCGTTTTAGGAGCTTTATCAGGGAAAAGCTTGATTTTAATTTCACCCATATTTGTTTTCATAACTGCAACTGTATCACCTGATACGGGAGCATTTAACTGATAACAAGACATTTCTCATTCTCCTTATATTTTAAAACGAAAGGGCAGGATAACCTGCCCTTTTATTATCCAATCCTATATCATATTGGCAGCACCTAAGCTGTCTACCATCATCAAAGAGGCTATGATAAAAAATTACATCTTAGCGAGGTTTGCTTTGAGGTTAGCAAGCTGCTGACGGAGCTCCTCGGGGAGTCTGTCGCCGAACTTCTTGTAATGCTCTTCGATTTCCTCAGCTTCCTTGGTCCAGATATCCTTATCAACAGCAAGGATAGACTTAAGAACCTCAATATCCATATCAAGGTCGGTAAGGTCGATATCCTCAGGCTTCGGAACATAACCGATAGCGGTCTCGGTAGCATCAGCCTTGCCTTCGCAACGGTCGATAATCCAGTTGAGAACACGCATATTATCGCCGAATCCGGGCCATACGAAGTTACCCTCGTCATCAGTACGGAACCAGTTAACATTGAAAATCTTAGGAGCCTTATCGCCAAGTCTTTCGCCCATCTCAAGCCAGTGCTTGAAATAGTCGCCCATATGGTAACCGCAGAAAGGAAGCATAGCCATAGGATCGCGACGAACAACACCAACTGCACCGGCAGCTGCTGCAGTAGTCTCAGAAGCCATAGCAGAACCTACGAATACACCGTTAACCCAATCCTTTGATTGATATACGAGCGGAGCGCACTTAGCACGACGGCCGCCAAAGATAATAGCAGAAATCGGAACGCCTGCACCCTTATCAAACTCCTCTGAAATGCAGGGGCAGTTTGCAGCGGGAGCGGTGAAACGAGAGTTGGGGTGAGCTGCACAGGTAGACTTATCAGCCTTGTTGAACTTAGCAGGATCCCAAGGATTACCCTTCCAATCAAGAGCGTTCTCAGGAAGATTCTTATTAAGGCCTTCCCACCAAACGGTATTATCATTAAGGTCAAGAGCAACGTTTGTGAAGATGGTGTCCTTCTTGGTGCTCTCGAGAGCATTAAAGTTAGAATGCTCGTTAGTTCCGGGAGCAACACCGAAGAAACCATTCTCAGGGTTGATAGCATAAAGTCTGCCGTCAGGACCTATCTTCATCCAAGAAATATCGTCGCCTACAGTCCAGATCTTATAACCCTTCTTGCGAAGATACTCGGGAGGAATAAGCATTGCAAGGTTGGTCTTACCGCAAGCAGACGGGAATGCAGCTGCAACATACTTAACCTCGCCCTGAGGATTCTCAAGTCCGAGAATAAGCATATGCTCAGCCATCCAGCCTTCTTTCCAGCCCTGATAAGAAGCTATACGAAGCGCAAAGCACTTTTTACCGAGAAGAACGTTACCGCCGTAGCCCGAGTTAACAGAAATAATAGTATTATCCTCGGGGAAATGGCAGATATAACGGTTTTCAGGGTCGATATCGCAACGTGAGTGCAATCCGCGTACCCAGTCATTGCTGTCGCCGAGGACCTCAAGAACCTTAAGGCTTACTCTGGTCATAATAAGCATATTGAGTACAACATATACAGAATCGGTAATCTCAATACCTGCTTTAGCAAGAGGAGAACCGATAGGGCCCATAGAATAAGGGATAACATACATTGTACGGCCCTTATAGCTGCCCTTAGCTATTTTGTAAAGCTTTTCATACATTTCATCAGGATCGCACCAGTTATTGGTAGGACCTGCATTCTCCTTAGTCTTGGAACAGATAAAGGTTCTGTCCTCAACACGGGCAACGTCATTCGGGTTTGTACGGTGCAGATAGCAACCGGGCAAAACATCCTGATTGAGCTTAGTAAGCTCGCCGAGCTTAACAGCCTCTTCACGCAAAGTCTCGCGCTGCTCATCACTGCCGTCAATCCATACAACATTATCCGGAGTGAGGAGTTCTTTCATTTCTTCAAGCCATTTATTAATGGTCACATTGGAAGTCTTGGAAGTCATTTTCAAATCTCCTTAATCAAATTTTTTCCTTATATATTATATCCTAACAAATTATAAAAAGCAATCATTTTGAAAAAATTTTAACAATATTTTTATTTTTTAGAAATTTTTAGCTCATAAGAGCGTTTTTTAGCATAAAAAACCGTCCCTCACCGAGATGAGGAACGATTTTTAATCACTATTTTTTAAATCCTTTAATTTTAAACAGGCTTTCTGGGAATGAATCACCCATGGTCAGCTTTGCAGAGGAACAGCCTGTTGCAATAAGAGACTTATTAGCAGAGCTTGTGAAAGTATTAGCCTTAATATTAAGATTAAACTTAGCCGAAACCTCGGGCTTTTTAAATTTAACCTCATCAGTGCTCTCGAAAGTCTGCATAAATGCAACTGTCTGACCGCCGAATCTGCCGCCATTCAGGTTTATATTGATAGTACCGTCAACCGAGGGTACACCTGATGCAGGATAGGGATTCATTCTCGGAACTGCAAATATAGAACCCACTATACTTCCGCTCTTAACATTAAGGTTAACAGTAGCACCCTTTTCAAGACCATTCTGACCTATAGCAGAGGTAAGTGTACTTCCTGCACCGTTGAGGTTGCCTGCACTATCTCCCCTGTTAAAGGTTGCGCCGTTTACATTAATATTAATCGTAACACCCTTTTTAACTGTACCGTAAGCATATCTTGACTCACCTGTTGCATAAGCACGGTAGTTACCGCCGCGCAGATATGTAAAGGTACCGCTATTTGCATTAATGGTGCAATCCTCTGTACAGCTAAGGATTTCCTCGGTCTGCCATTTAGAAACTACATCGTTACCAACTATAAGCACCGAGAAACCGCCAATTGTATTGACAGTTGAGAAGCCTTCGCCGAAGGTTACATCGTTATAGTTGCAAACGACCTTTGTAGCAGCAGCCACTGTATCAAAAGTGACATTAGTAAACTCAAAATCACCATTAAAATAGATTGAACCGCTGAGATAAATCCTTGCATTAACCTTGGGGTCCTGACGGTAGTCAACACCGTTCCATACGCTGGTTACGGTAATTTTATTATAGTTTTCAGGCAGAACAGCCGGAAGGGTTACACCCTCGGCGCCTTCGGTAGGAGTAACCTGACCGCAGACAACTATTGTACCTCCGCCCTGACAAAGCTCCACCGCACGGGCAAAGCTTGATGTAGGACTCTCAGCAGAAGCTCCTACACTGTCATAGCTTCCTGCCGAGCTTACATATACAACATAATCCGAGGTATCCTTAAGATTATTTTCTTTATACTCTACCAGACCGTCAGCAATACCTCCCATTATAACCTTTGCAAGATATTTATAGCCTGCATCGTTGGGGTGCTTACCGTCTGTTTCATAAAGAGCGCTCGAAAAATACTCCTCGGTGATGCTGTATGTATCAATAACATAAGCCTTTGCCTCATTAGCCGCCTCAACAGTAGCATTTCTTAAAACATTCATCGCAATACTTGTGCCGTAATTAGTATACCTTGCTATTGGAGTACAAACAAACACAAGTGGCTTGGATTTCAGTTTCTTGATACCGTTTATAAGGTCAACATAGGCATCCTTATATTCTTCGCAGGACTCACCGTCGGTAAGATATGCGATATCATTTGTACCGAGCATAAGAATAACTATATCGGGCTTATCCTTGCGCATCTTTCTGTACTCATCTGTGTTGCAATAACGCATTGAGCCTGCATTGGTACGCTCAAAATCTGCCACAAAGGACTCACCCTCAGTCGCATATTTGGTAACCTCAAACTTATTCTTGCCATAACGCTCATTGAGTGCTTTCTGAAGCTGAGCCGGATATGATTTTGTATCCGCATCCGAAGAATCCGAGCCAAAGGTTATTTCGTCTCCAAGACAAGCAACCTTAACCTTACCCGAAGCCTTTTGGCTTAGCTTTAAAAACACATTAGGATCATATACTATACCGGCTTTATTGCTCTTAGCATAGGTTTTATCAAGTGCAGAAAGCATACCTGTATCGAGCACAACATCATTTGAGCTTTGAGTGTTCAAGGTGGTAGTATCCTGACCTGCCTCAGCCCTTTTGCGCTCACTTTCAGATGAAGTTTTATCCTTCTTACAGGCCGCAAAGCTAAAAAGCATTATACCGGCAAGCAGCAAACTTAATATTTTTTTCATCATTGTGGACATTCCTTTCGGATAATCACTGTTTTTTTAGAACGATTACATTCCATGAATGCTTTTCAAGCACTGAGGTAAGGCGACCGTCTTCAAACTTTGAATTTTCGTTCTTTACTGCTTCTGTAACATTATTGGGATTTTCTTCTGTGTTAACGGCCTTGATATCCTCGTGGTTAACGATTATATGTTTATCAAGACAGTAATCAGCAAACTGACGAAGGTCGCATTCCAATGAGCAATCCTCATCAAGGTCGCGGTTAACCGCAAAGATTGCAACCCTGTCCTCTTCCTCATTGTAAACAACACTGCTTGCAATATAGGGTATATCGGTATGGTGCTTTGAATCATACTTGTCGCACTCAACAATGCTTCTGAGTGTTACACCGCGGCCATACTTACTGCAATGCTTAAAGGGATAGAAGATAGTTTGTTTCCAAGCCGCATTATCAGATGTCATAATCGGAGCGATAACATTAACTAACTGAGCCTGACAAGCAATCTTTACTCTGTCGCAACGGTTGAGCATTGTCATAAACATCATACCAACCAACAAAGCATCCTCAAGATTATATACATCCTCAATCTGGTGGGGTGCCTTAGTCCAGCGAGCATCAGCAGGAACTTTACCATGAGGACGGTAAACAACATTCCATTCATCAATAGAAAGATTGAGCTTTTTCTTAGACTTGTTTATAGCTCTTGCATAATCACAAGCCGCGATAACAGAATGAATCTGGTCATCAAAGGTAAGTGGATGAGCCAAGAAATCGCGGGTGTCATCAAGAGTTACATTCCTATTATTATAATAGGTATGCATTGAAAGATAATCTATATATCTGTAGCAATGGTCAGCTACTGTAGCATCCCACGAACCAAAGGTAGGAAGAACAAGCCCTGCGCTACCGCAAGCCGCAAGCTCGATAGAGGGATCTATATCCTTCATAACCTTTGCGGTCTGAGCGGCGATTGTGCCGTACTCATGAGCATTTCTGTGGCCTATCTGCCAAGGACCGTCCATCTCATTTCCAAGACACCACAGCTTTACATCATGAGGCTTTTTATAGCCGTGCTTGATACGCATATCGGAATAATATGTGCCCGAAGGGAAATTGCAGTATTCAAGCAGATGCATCGCATCGGAAACACCTCTTGTTCCGAGGTTAACTGCCATCATAGGTATTGTATTAGACTTCTTGGTCCAATCCATAAATTCGTTTGTACCGAAGCTGTTGTCCTCAAGATTCTGCCAAGCAGCCTCAAGGCGTACAGGGCGCAGTTCCTTAGGACCTACACCGTCCTCCCAGTCATAAGCCGAGACGATGTTGCCCCCCGGATAGCGAACGGCTGTAACACCCATTTCCTTTACAAGCTCGGTAGAGTCAGTACGAATACCGTCCTCATCGGCAAATTTACATTCAGGTTGATATATACCCTCGTAAACCGCACGGCCCATATGCTCTAAAAACGAGCCGTAAATACGCTCATCAACCTTATCAATCTGAAAATATTTATCTGTCCTTAATACTGCCTTTTTCATTCTACAATTTCTCCTATAACATGCTTACCCTTTTTATTATAGGTGTATGCACCGAACATAACACCCGCAGAGATGATAAATACCGCCGCAATTATCATGACAAGAACATTTTCACCTGTAACAGGTATACCTAAAATAGTATTAACCTTTCTTGCAATGGTAGTTCCCTTAACTGCAACGCCTGAACCGTCATCAATATGGAAATTTCGAACCATATTATAGTTTACAGGATCACTTACAGAGTTTCCAAGGTAAAGACCGATACTGCCTGATTCAAAATATGCAACATCGCCCTTTTCCTTACTGCCTGCAAACTTAAGATTGCTAGAGAAGGTTACAGGTTTATTACTAGGATCGGATTTTTTATAAAGGGTTGCATCTATACCTGCACCCAATACTGATACAACAAAGGTCAGCTCTTCGCCTGCCATCTTGCCGTCCATAAAGGAAGCACCGCTCTTGTAAACCTCACGGGATACCTCGCCAAGGTACGAAAGCTTGCCGTTATTATATCCCCACTTAAAGAGAACTATATCTATACGGTTGGGGTTGGTTTCGCCGTTGGTCGCGAAGTTTCTGGTAACAACTATTGCCCAGCCTGTCTGAGCATCTGCACCGTTTCCAACCTCGTTAACACGGAAGAAAAGACCGGTCTTCAAATTTCCGTTGGGGTCTATTTTCATATCCATAGAAGCCTTGAAATCAGTTACGGTAAGATTATTGACTATAAGCTTCTTTGTGCCTGAGGAATTAGAGGTTAAATACTCGCCCTCCTGCATAGCACCGCTTCCGTATACAGTATAGCTATTTATATCAGACAGATTTCCTACATCGGTAGAAGGATAATTTGGCTCACCGATGCTCACATCGGTAAATATTGCCTGATTTGTAGCCGTAAGACCAATTGCACCGCTCTTATAATGCACGCCCTTTAATGAGGGAGTATTAGCCTCAATATCGGTTTCATTATTAAGGTCTGCTATCAGCGATTCGCTCTTAAGCTCAGGTTTATCCTTGTTGAAGAAATAAACTGTCACCTGATCGTCTATAACATTTACATCCATTGTAAGCTCTTGACCGGCGGCAGCCTTTTGAGTTTTTTCAAAGCCTGTAAGCGGAATTTCACTTGCTTTTGAAGCAACTGTGCCAAGATACATATACTTTCCGTCAACAATACCGTATTTATAAATACACATAACCACTCTGGCGTAGCTATCGGTAGTGCCTGGAGTTTTATAAAGAATTGCGGAATAGCCTTCGATATTATTAGCTCCTAAAACACCGTTTTTATCAAGAGACTTATCAATATTATTAACTCTGAATACAATACCTGAACGCAAGGTTCCCTCTTCTGTAACCTTCATAGTAACAGCAGCGTGGAAGCCCTTAACCGTAACACCGTCGAGTATAGCACGCTTTGTACCCGCAGTCGAAGAAATCAAGCATTTTTTGTCAACTGTGAATCTATTAGCTGTCGAAGAAGAATAGAAGGTGTAGTTATCCCAATCAGCAGAATATGCATCCAAATCGTCCGCTGTGACAATATTTGCATTACTTGCAGTGACATTCTTTATTGAAGAATATTCACCTGACGTAGCAGAGCCCTTGGAATTATCAACTGCAGGGATACCGCCGCTGAGATTTGAATTTTCATCCTTTATTTTTTCGGCATTTTTAATCTTAAGACCGTCTATAGCATTGATATAATATCCGTCTGCTACATAAAATCCTATCTCTCCGGTAGAATAGTACTCTCCATTATCCTTTGTGCTGTCTGTAGCATTCTTAAGTGATACCGAAAGGGTTTCGCTCTTAATCTCAGGATCTTTCTTATCATATATATAAGCCTGAACCTTATCGTCTGAAACATTAAGATGAAGTCCTATTTCCTTGCCTGCAGAAAGTACCATATTATCAGCCGTAATAAATGAGCCTATTCTTCCAAGGTATGTATTTACTTTTTCACCTTTTAAAGGACCGTATTTATAGAGGAAAATACGAATACTGTCATCCTTAGTGGTGTCAAGGATAAGAGCATATCCCTGCATATTATCATTACCTGTACCGAGGTTGCTAACCCTGAAGATAATCCCTGTCTTTGTCTCAGCATTTTCATTGAGCTTTACTGTGACATCGGTACTGAAATTATCCTTAGAACCGCTCTTTAATGTACCCCTTGAGGTAGAGGTTGCGGTTGTATAACCATTCTCATCGGTTGTAAAGCTACCGTAAAGATTATATTTATCCTTGAGCGGATCCTCTTCTAGCTCGGGTCCGCCGATTTCCTCGGCAGCCTTGATAACGAGACCGTCTATAGCATTGATATAATATCCGTTTGCTACAAAGAAGCCGATCTTTCCGGTAGAATAGTATTCTCCGTTATCCTTTATGCTGTCTGTAGCGCTCTTAAGGTCTGCTGATAAAACATTACTCTTAACCGAAGAATCCGCTTTATCATAGATATAAGCCTCAACCATACTGTCCGAAACATTAAGATGCAAGCCTATTTCCTTACCTGCGGAAAGTACCATATTCTTTTCGGCAATATAATTGCCTATTCTTCCAAGATATGCATTTGTATCAGAGCCTGACGGCTTGCCGTACTTATAAAGATATAAGCGAATAAATTCATCCTTAGTTGTATCAAGAATAAGCGCATAGCCCTGCATATTATCATTGCCAACACCTAGGTTACCAGCCCTGAAAATAATACCAGTCTTAGTCTCAGCACTATCATTAAGTTTTACTGTAATATCTGTGCTGAAATCGTCCGCTGAGCCACTTTTCAAGGTGCCGCGCGAGGTAGATGTAGAGGTTGTGAAATTATTGGCATCGGTCTGGAAATTGCCAAAAAGGTCATATCTTTCTTCCAAAGGATTAATAGTGCTGCTTGAATCACTACCCGCCCCCGAGCTTGTATCCGAGCTGTCTGACGAGTCCGAGCTTGTATCCGAGCTAGAACTATTATTATCCTCAGGGATATTAGCCATCGGCGCATTAGAGGTTACTTCGAAATTATAATATTCGTGATAACCGTTTGAAACAAGACCTATGTTGCCAGAAGGATAGTATGAGGTGGCGCTATACTGCGCTGTATTATCAAGCGGATATTCAGCTGTACCATAAGAGGTGCTACCCGCCTCATTTGTAACATTAATTATAAACTTTTCGTCTGTTACACTAAGATTAAGCTTAAACTTAGCATCATATACAAAAGGAACATTGCTTGTAGTAAAAGAAAGCTCCTTTTTCAAAACATTTCCTGTTATATATCGTATTATAACAGTTACATTATTAGCATTTTTAGCTCTTTTAAGAATTACAGCATAGCCTGTTGTATTAAAGGAAAAAGAACTGCTGTTAAAATCAGTCTCTTTGACATGGAAAATCATACCGCCGTAGATAAGCCCATAGTTAGAGCTTGAAGAGGTTTCAACGGTATTACCCTGAACCACTACCGAAGCATCAAATGCAGTCATATCATCGGAATAATTAACTAAAGTCTTGGACTGACCGCCGTTCATAGTAATTTTTTTATTATCTGCATCAAATATAACCTCCTTACCCGACGTCTTACAATGAGATGTATAGTTATTCTCATCATAAAGACCGGTAAGCGGCGTGCTTTCGGCACTTGCAGATATCATCACAGGAACTATAACTGCACAAATTAGTAATATCGCAGTTATAATGGCTGTTAATTTTTTCATAAATTCACCTACTTATTTAACCGCCTTACCCAAAACCCTCAAGCTTTGGGCAGGCATTTTGTGTTAAAAGTATTACTCAGCTGTAACACCAAGCTTATCAAGAAGAGCGGGGGTTGTTGTAGTCACAGGCCAACCGTCCTTAGTCCAGGAAAGCTGACTTATACCAAGCATACTTGAAGAAGAACTACCGTCATCAAAGGTCTTGAAATATTCGGTTACATGGTACTGAGAACCATCTGTATCGGTCATAATTGAGCTATGACCTATCTTTGTAAAGCCATCGCGGTAAGCATTAACCGCAGTAGCACCCTGAAGCATCATATCATTTCCGTCTGCATCAAGGAAAGGCCCTGTAACACTCTTGCTGCGACCAACGCCGTTCCAATAGCCTGTTGAGAAAGAACCGCAAGCAACAAACAGATAGTAATAATCGCCGTGTTTAATCATATATCCTGCCTCAGGACCGTTTCTGGTCTGAGCAGCAGCAAGGTCGTATCTTGTAGTATCATTCTCATCAAGCATAAGGGTTTTGGGGTCAATTTTGCGCATCTTAATGCCGCTCCAATAAGAGCCGTAAACAAGCCAGGGCTGACCATCGTCATCAATGATAACATTCGGGTCTATAGCATTATAATCCTCGCCCTTATAAGAGTGGATTACACTTCCCTTATCAACCCATTTATAATCCTTATCCTCGGGATTGAGGGTGGTGTTAGTAGCAAGACCTATAAACGAGTGCTGACTGCCTGAAGTTGACTGACAGTAGTATACACAGTAGGTATCTCCTATTTTATAAATACCGGGTGCCCATATCGTTCCTCCTGGAACACCTGTTGTCTCATCCTTCATCCAATCATAAGGCTGAGCTGACGGGAATACAGAACCCGACTTTTTCCAAGTACGAAGGTCTGGTGAGGTCTTTATAGCAATACCGCCCGACATAATAAATCCGTAATATGTACCCTCATAGTTATAAATTTCAGGGCAGGACCAATGCTGTATATCGCCTTTTAAAGCAAGCATCTGCGGGACCTTGATATCACCGTCTCCAAGACGCTCAAATTCCCAAACCTGATAATCAACATCCTTGCCATAAGGCAGGTAGTTTTGAATAACATCGGTCTCCACCTCGGAATGACCGTCCTGCGGCTCTACGCAGAAATCGGTAAGACGGGAGAAAACACGATAGCTGATACCGTCATTCGATGCCTCATCGGCCTCAAGCTCAAATATCTGACCGTCGCTCTCTTTAAGCGGTTCAAGACACATAAGCGTTCCGTTTATATTGGCATCTCGTTTGACAGACATATATCTGTCCTCAGTAGCCATATTTTGCAGTCTGTAGGATGAAGAATCAACAGCAACCACACGCCAAACCATACTCATATCCTGCTCTTTTTCATCCCATTCGCGCATTTTAACCTTAGCGCTTTCCATCATACCGTAATCATCGGCAGAAAGTACAAGCCCGCTTGCCTTATTACGAATTATATAGTAATCGTAATCCTCTAAAAGTCCGTCTATTTTCTTGTGCTTTTCTTCGCCACAGCCTGTAAATAACACACCTGTAAGCACTAAGCACAGCAAAACAGAAATAATTCTAATTATATTTTTCATATTATTTTTTCCTTTAGGACTAAATTATCCGCGTGCCTTAATCTTATTCATACACTCGGTATAATAGTAATTAAGCTTTTGCTCCATTTGACCGGAAACGTCCTCAACCTTAAGAGAAGCATTGCGAAGCTGAGACCAAAGCTTCTGGGAATCCATCCAGGAGTTATACTCTGTAAGACCGGGAACCCACTTCTTTATGTCTGCAACACTGCGGGAAATTGAATCATAAACAGCTGCATAATCCTCTCCAGGGGTAAGTTCCTTAAGCAGACCAAGAATCTCTTCATCGTCAACAATCGGAACAGATGCAGGCAAAGTGTTTTCTTTATACCAATTATAACGAGATTTCCAGCCTTCCTCACCAAAGGTCATAAACTTAAGGAGCTCATAAGCCTCAGCAGGATAAGCACTGGTTTCTGCAACACAACCTACATTAACAATAGTCTGAACTCTACCCGAAGAACCTACAGGGAAAGGATATGCAAGCCATTCCTGACCAAGGTTCACATACTCGTCAGCCTTAACTGTCTGAATAGTCCAATACCAGTCAAGTTGCATTGCCTGTTTACCGGTTTTTGCAAGCCAGATTTCAGAATCGCCAAACCATTCCTCGAGCTGCTCAGCGGTAGGGTCACAAGCAATCTGATTATTAAGTAGTTCTAGACCTTTTGCATAACCCTGAGCCAAATACTCGGTATCAAATGTACCTGATTGAGGATTATAACCATACTGCCAAGTGTCAGTAGTATACGCTGCATTATAAACGTCACGCAGATACGAAAGAACATTGTCACCGAGACCGAATTGATGCTCATTAGCCTTTGTAAGCTTAGTAGCAAGAGCATACATTTCATCTATAGTCCAGTCATAATCGGGAAGTGCTACGTTGTTTTCCTCAAACAAGGTTTTATTGATAAGCACCAAACAAGGATACTGCTCTGTTACAAGACCGTAACGCTTGCCGTTATAAACGCCTGCAACCTTAAGACCTTCTGAAATCTTAGCGGTTGTAGGGTCCGCATCGTAATACTGAGTTATATCAGCGGTCCAGCCGTTTGCCGTAGCAGTAGCAAGGTCGAATGTACAAAAAGCATCAGGAAGGTCGCCCGTAGTTGCAAGATTCTGCAAACCTGTGCTCCAAGAGTTTTGGTCGATTTCTACAAGTTCAACATAAATATCAGGGTGAGCTTCCATGAAATCGTTTGCGAGATGCTGCTGTAAATCACGGTCAAACCAAGCTGCAAAGCGAAGAGTTTTGTCTCTTCCCTCTTTGGAAATTTTGTTTGCTCCTTCGTCTCCCTTGGAGCCGCCGCAGCCGACAGCAACAAAAAGCATCAAAGCAGCCATAACGAGGCAAAGTATTTTTTTCAAAGCTTTCATAATTTTTTCCTCCTATTATTTAAACGGCTGTGCCGTAATTTAATAAACTAATCCTTAAGGCCTACCATATCCACACTTTGCACAAAATATTTCTGCAAAACAAAGTATACGGTAACCAACGGGGTGATACAAATCACTGTACCTGCCATTCGGATTGCTTCATTCAAGGTATTATCACCGTTGCCCTCATTGAGCATTTTATAGCTTGCTTCAAACTGCGTCAGTTTTACAAGCAAGGTAGTCATAGAATTTGTATTACCTATGCTCGAGTTTGAAATATACATACTTGTAAGATAGGTTTCATTCCAATACCACACAAGTGAAAACAAAAATCCGATGATAAACGCCGCTCCCACGCAGGGAAGCGCAATATAAACAAAGACCTTAAAATGGCCGCAGCCGTCAAGCGAAGCGGCTTCTATCTGAGAGGTAGATATCTGGCTGAAGAAGAGATAAAACACCAATGTGATAATTGTACTCTTAAAGCCCTGACCTAAAACAGCAGGCAGTACGAACGCCCAGACGGTTCCTATAATATCAAGATCCTTAAATATAAGATATGTAGGTACCATTGTTGCCTGAGACGGAAGCACAAAGGTGAGTATCAGAAGTCCCCAGCAAATCGCTTTACCCTTAAAGCGATACCTTGAAAAAGCATAGCCCGTAAGGCAGGATATGACCACCTGACAAAGAGCCGGTATTACCGATAGCTCCAAGGTATCAACTATCGTATTACCAAAATCCATAACCTCAAAGGCTTGACTAAAGTTATCAAAATCGATTGAAGTAGGTATCCAATGCACAGAATCGTTTACAAGGTCATCTACAGACATAAAGCTTGTAACCAACATATAAAGCAACGGATAAAGGTAAACATAACTTATAACTATAAGTACGAGGTAAAGGGCAAATTTCACTAAAAATCCGCTTTTTTCATACGAGCCGAACATAAAGCGTTTAAATCCGCTTTTAAAGGCTTTATTGTTTTGCATCAGCGAGCTTTTTTGCATCTGCCTCCCACCTCCTCTTTTGTCTTGCTCTGCGTTTAGCCTCTTTTTCCTTACGTTTTTGCTTTTTTAAGAACTCATCAGGCTTGCCTTTAAGCAGCATAAATACAAGTCCTAAAAGCAAGAGCACGATAAGCGTATGCATCCAGGCCATTGAAGAAGCATAGCCGTAGCCTCGGGTTGCTTTGAGCATCGCAGAAGAAATCAGGTTTATAACACCATTATTGCTTGCATTTGCGAGATAAACCAATGTATAAACCGCATTCAGCAGAATAATCGACCTTATTGCAGGCAGGGTTATTTTCCAGAAAATTTCCCAACCTGTTGCACCGTCTATTTTGGCGGCCTCTATCATATTAAGGTCTATTTTTTGAAGTATAGCAAGGAACATTATAATCTGGATACCCGAGTACCAAAGAATAAGTATTAATTGAGCAAAAAGTCCTGAAATAGGTTCTACCAGCCATTCGGGTAGAAAAGAAGAAATAGCATTTACCACTATTTGCTGATCGGCGGTAGAAACAGTAGTAGCGCCCTGCCCTTGCAGTTCATTGATTATCGGGCCGCTAACTACAATTACCGGCAGGAAGAAAATCGTTCTGAATATTCCCTTGCCCTTTAAATTAGTGTTAAGCATAAGTGCCGCTAACAGCGCAAATATAACAATTATCGGCACCTGTAAAATAACCTGAATTAAAAATCTCAGTTCTCTCTCAACAAAGTTAATATCCTTAATCCATATTTCCTGGAAATTATCCCAACCTATCCACTGACAAACTATACCGTGGGCTGTGATATTAACCTCGCAGAATGAATAATAAATTGCCAAAAACAACGGACGGATAACAAGAAGTGCTATACCCACTATCCAAGGCAATAAAAACAGATATGCATACCAATTTGCCTCTCTGCCGAAAATACGGGCTTTAAGGGTTTTGCGTTTTCGCAAAGATTTATTTTCTGCCATTACTGCACCGCCTTTCCGCCAAGTATCAAGTAGGACTGTGCCGCAACTGTCTGGCCGCTATAATCCATAGCTTTCTTATTATAATTCACAATCACCTGAGTTCCGTTTTCATAGACAGTAACGCTTAAACCTTTCTTTGAAGAATGGTCTTTAATGGTTGTGCCTTTTGTAGCAGTATAAAGCTCGGTGAAAATTTTATCATATTCGGTTATCATTTCGCTGTATTCGCTGTATTCACAAGAGAAAAGCGATGCCGAATCGGTATAAATAAGTTCTGACGGTGATTCGTATGTTAACAAGAACGAAGGATACACGCCGCTCTCAATAAGCTTTAGCTTATATTCAGTAGTATCTGCCTTAAAGTTTACATACTCGCCATAAAGCGGAACACATCCCTGCAAAGCAATTGCAAAGAAAGGAACCTCACCTGTTGCAAACTTATAATCAGAGCCGTAAATTCTAAAATCATAGAATTTTTGCATATCGCTCCAAGTATAATCATTTGGTGATGTATATGCGGTTAAAACCTTTGCAGAAGCATTACTCAGCGCCTTGGCATGAAGCCCTGCCGCATATTGACGGGAGAACATATTCATCTTTGTTCCCGATTCATAGGAATAAACCTCGGATGTAACCCCGTCAAAAGAAATTCCTATATTTTTCCCCTCAAGCTCTCTTAAAAGCTTTTCAATTCTCTTTGCAGCACTCGG
Organism: Acutalibacteraceae bacterium; assembly: GCA_045541175.1. Classification (GTDB taxonomy): domain Bacteria; phylum Bacillota; class Clostridia; order Oscillospirales; family Acutalibacteraceae; genus UBA737. Next base: position 10,123 of record JAZQIP010000032.1, on the reverse strand, counting down.
GGCTGTATAACGATATTTGGTCTCGTGGAGCTCTAAATGAGTTTCTTCGGAGAAAGCCCTACCGTTATACTGATAAATATATTCCTTAGAGCCTGAATTTGCATAGGTATTAAGAAAGTCCGCATAAAGCATAAAATCTGCTGTTTCGGAATACTTTTCAGCAAGCTTAATATAATCATTAAGCTTTCCTACCTTGCTTTCAAGTTTGGCTTTACCCGAAATATTACCGTAAATGCCGTTTTTTTGCCAGCCTTTGAGCGAAACTGATATATTTTTAAGACCCTTACCTATAAGCTCAGCCAAAATTTCATCCAACTGCTCAACAGTAGTCATAGGAACAAAGCTTTTGCCGATAAGCGCCTTTTCCTGATCTCCTGCAAAAAAATCCAAACGGGTGCTGTAAGAAACATCAACATCATTTATAAGCTTATTGCTTAAAAGGTACTCTCTATAGGATTTTGCCAGACCTACATAGTCAGCCTCTTTTCCGCTCTCAAAGCGGTAAAGTACACTTATATCAAAGGTTTCAGGTTTTTCCTGAGAACTACTGATACTGCCGGTCTGACCAGTGAGATACTGATAAACCTCTCGGTAAACATATCTTGCAGTTATCCAGTTATAATCGGTTATAACACCGTTCGGATAAGCATAAATCTCGGCATTATATTTTCCGCTTTCGATAATCCCAAGATAAGCATTTGGGGCCGAGGTATGAACCATACCGAACACGGGAGCGAAAATCCCCGCCGTATCGGCAGTAGTAGCAATTGACTCATCGTATTCCTGTACCGCATAAGTATTGGCTTCTACGCTATAATTTCCGCCATATATTTTAGATCTATAGGGCTGAGAAAATTTCTCGTTATTATCGTCAAGCTCTATAATTGCTCCGCAACCGTCGGGAATAAGCATATATCCGTCAACCTCGCCGAGCTTTGTATAGCCTAAAAATGGCAAAACATATATCGCCGCCAAGCGAATCTTTTCATTTGTTTCCTTAATTGAACTGTAGGGCACCTGAACTCGCAGTCCCTCTTCGCTAAGAGTTACAAAAACCTTGAGCGAGATACCTATAGCCTTAAAGGAAAGCTCTGCCGCAAAGCCGTTTTCTATATGAGAAATTTTTGTATCGGGCTTTCCCGAATACATATTTGTTCTATTGATATTAACCGCTTCGCCCCTAAAATACTCGAGTACAACACCTGAATTAACAAAGTTTTTCCAAGCGTCACTTGATTCCTCATCGGGGGTTGCAGCGCTATCGCAAACCGCACCTGTAATATTGTTTACTATTCTTACCGTCAGACCCCGAGGCTCATAGTAAAGCGATAACTTATCGGTTTTAGCAGCAAGGATATATCCGTCCTCAGTCGTTTCCTCTATAGCACTGCCAACAGCTTTAATATCAGCAGAAAGACTGCCGTCAAGTGGGATTTTTGCACCTGTAGCATTTGCTGAGCATGAAGTGAGCAATAATAATGATAGTATCAAAGCTATTATCTTAACTCTGCGCACGATATATCACCTCACTCCAAATCTGCGAAACAAACTCTGCAGTTTGCTTGGTCATAACATAAAGTATAAACAGAACAACTATTTCCACAAAGAATGCAAACAATGTCCAGAATATACATTTAGCAGTTTCTTTTGCCTTGTAATTATTCAGCTCATTAACCATAACTATCAAAAGCGCTATACTGCAGGCATAGATAGCAACATTGAGGAAATTGATTATAAATACCTCGCTGTCGGTAAGGATATGGGTGAGAATTATAATAACAGGCCTTAGAAGTATATAAGGCATCAATGAATAAATAATACCGCAATATACATTTTTAAGACTCGCCTCACCTTCGGTAATAGAGCATATAAGATAATGGCACAAAATAAGCAGTACCAAAATTCCTATTATAATAATTGCATCCTTAAATACCGAATACTGACCGATGGTAACAGTAGAGAATATATATCCGCGTAAATACTTATCAGCAAGATAAATAATTACGAATATCACATAAAGAATGGTCGAGGACAGTACCGAAACCTTTTTTTCACGCTTTATTCCGTAATATGCATCCATAGGATTCTTAGGGATTTCAAAAAGGAATAAAAGCTTTTTTATGGTTGGGACATCTGTCACCCTTTTGATTTTTGCTCCAACAGGAGCTAAAACCGTTGTCTTTTTATTAAGCATTAAAAGTACATAAGCTGAGCCTAAGAGTACAACCGCAATACCGAGTATCAGGAAAATATGCTTTCTGATTACCGCATTGCGAAGCTCGGTAAATGCCTTTGAAACACCCTCTTTATCATTCGAGAGCTCAAAATGCTCCATTGCGGCGGCATAATCCTCTTCCATATAATAAGATTCTGCTATACCCTTATGAGCATAATCAAAAAGGTTATTCATAAGGAGCACCTTTTCCCAAGGCTCTTTACTCTCGATATACTTACCGTCTTGATAAAGCTCCAATGCAATATGAACATTCTGTGTAAACTCAGTGGGCTCAAAGGTCTGAATCTGTCCCGAGGTATCATCTAAAACATAGAGCCTTCCGCTCTTACTTACTGCAATTGCCGAAATAGAACCAAAAAGACCTATTCGCTGACTACCGTCATCAAAGCCGCCGAATACAAAGAGCAAATCGCCCTCACTGTTAAATTCGAGGATATATCCGTTGCTTGTGGTAGCATAGATATTGCCTATATTACCTATCGTCACATCGCTCGGGTTTGGGAAAGAAATATTCGTATTTAACATATCGTTTGCCGACATATTAAGCTTTCGTATAACCTGCTCAGTCTCAATGTCGGTCATTGTATAAACAACCCCTCGGCTATCGACAGTCAGATTGCTTATCGATGCGGGAATAGTCTGCTGAAGCTGACTTTTCTGCTCCTCGGTAAATATAGCATCCATAAATTTATCCCAAAGGGTTATAGATACCTCATTCGCACCGAAATATCCAAGAAACTCACCTGTACTGCGAGAAAGCTGAACAATACCGTTTGAGTTACCCTTACAGGAAATATAAAGGTTATCGTTCGTATCAGCCGCAACCTTTAAAGGTACAAACGGCTGGTCCGCACCGTAAAGAATGGAATCAGGCTTTTTGTATTTCTTTAAAAGCTTTCCGTCTGCTGAAAAAGCAAATACGGTATTTGACGAATTATCCGCAACTAGAATATCACCCGAAGCAGTAACGAACAAACCGCTTGGAGACTCAAGCACATCCGCACCGATTATGCTGATAAGCTCACCTTCAAGATTTGAAACTATTATCCGCTTATTGCCCGTATCCGCGATATACATCTTATCACCGCTGATAGCAAGGTCAGACGGCTTACTTAGTATTTCATCATCTATCTTTTCGATAGTCATTACCGGATTATAAGCATTCTGAGTTTCGATATAATCACCGTTTTTATCGACGGTGATGGTCTTGTAAGCAGTATCGGCAAAGGCTGTAACCGAAATTATCAGCATAAGCGCTAAGCTCACCGACACCGTTTTAAGTAATTTACTAACTTTCATCTTTTTCCTCACACTACTTAATACCCGATGTTGCCATCGTACTCATAACCTTGCTCTGCATAATAACAAAGAGCACCACATTCGGAATGAACATTATAAGTGTTGCCGCAGCAGCAAGTCCCTGCCCTGCAACGCTGTTGGTATTAGAAGAAAGGGTTTGCATATAAAACGCAAAGGTTTTAAAAACTTCCGCATCAATATACATCGAAGAGGTTTCAACATTGTTCCATACCTCTTGAAACATAAGTATTGATACCGTTGCCATAGCAGGTTTAACAAGCGGTAAAATTATTTTAAAATAAACCGTAAGCTCGCCTGCACCGTCGATATGGGCCGCTTCAATAAGTGCCGAGGGGACACCGTCAACAAACTGCTTTAACAGCAAAAGTCCTACCGGCAAAACAACTATAGGTAGAATATGCGCTAAATATGTATCGTGCATTCCAAGCTTATCAACTATTAAGTATCTCGGTATCTGGAGAGCTAATCCCACAAACATAAGACCGACATCGTTCATAGCAAGCAAGAACTTCTTGCCCTTAAACTGCATTTTAGAAAGCGCAAAGGATGCCATAGTTGTAAAAAACAGGGTAAACGCCAAAACGCAAACTGTTACAAAAATACTGTTAAACAAATACCTTGAAAAAGGAACTGTAGAAGATGCGGTCGCACTTACCAATTTAAAAAAGTTTGTAAAAGACGGGTTTGTTACGAAAAACTTGGGCGGATATGCGAACAATTCTTCTAAAGGCTTAAAAGCATGGTTCACAATGTAAACTATAGGCAAAACCATTATTAAGGTCATAGGAAGAAGCACGGCATAAATTTTCAATTGGTCTTTTTGAAATTTTCGCGGATTGGCGAGATTTCCCTTTATAGCCATTCTTAATCCTCCTTAAATAATGTACGAGCACCTTTAGAGAATACCCATATAATAACCAGTAACACTACCGAAACCGCACAGGCATAACCCATTTCATATCGTGTGAAACCATAGTCAGAAATATGGTTAACCATAAGCTGACCTGCATAGTTAGGTGTTGGGTTAGAGCCCGAAAGCTGAACACCGATAGCACTCTGCTTAAATGCATTAACTATTGCCATAATAGCACCGAAAAGCATCTGCGGTTTAATAGACGGAATAGTTATATAAAACATTTCCTGAACTCGGTTGCGAATACCGTCGATATGCGCCGCCTCGTAAAGGCTTGGGTCAATATTAAGCAGACCTGCAAGCATTGAAAGGAAGCCAACACCCATACTCGACCAAAGCGCAACAATTATCATAACAGGAAGCAACCAGGTCGAAGACTGCAAGAATATAATAGGCTCGGTTATAATACCTGCCTGCATAAGCAGGTTATTTATATAGCCAAGCTGGTCACCGCTGAAAAGCACCTTCCAGATAACCGCCATTGTTGTACCTGCGGTCATTGAGGGAGAATAAATTATAAGTGCTAAAATTGTTCTTGGCAGTCTTGTTATCTGGGATAATGCCCAGGCAAGCAGGAAGGATAATACATATCCCCCGGGACCTACTATAACCGCAAAAACTATTGTATTCGGGATTACATATCGGATAAAAATTTCATCCTGCAAAAACAAATCTATATAGTTCTTAATTCCTACAAAGGACGGAAACTGAATAGCATTAAAGTTTGTAAAAGAAAGGATTATAGCAATCACAACCGGAATTGCAACAAAAAGGATGAAAAGAGAAAAATAAGGTAATACAAACAGATAAGGAGTTACCTTACGTTTGAATCTATCGCTTCTCATAATACCCCTCCTGTTTTACTACTACAAAATCTTTAATCTTTTCTTCTCCGCTCATATATCCGAATTCTTCAAGTTTTGAATTAACCTCAGCGCGGACATCCTTTTCAGCCTCAGCCAATTCCTGACGGACATTGGCATTAGTGAGAATAATATTATTAAGCGCATTTGAAAGAGAGCGCTGGGTCATATAATTTCCGGGAACGCGCGGTACCTCAACAATCCAATCGAGCATTTCGAGTATTACCGACTTATGCTCCTCGTTCCAAGGAAGCTGAGCAAACGCTTCAAGGTTTGCAGTGTTCCACATATATTCGTTACCATAAGTAAGTCTGAGAGTTTCTGCAAACTCAGACTGAACCTCTGTACTAGTCCACCACTTAAGGAAATCCCAAGACTGCTCCGGGTAATCGGTACTCTCGAAAATAACAGCTGTCGACTGAGCACCGCTTATATAACGAAGCACATTGCCGGCTTCATCTAAATAACCCGGATAAGGTGCTACTCCCCAAGAGTTTGCAATTTCGGGCGCAGAGTTTAGCAAGGTCATATAGGTATTAAATCCGGAAATACCAAGCGGAATGGAACCGCTGCGAAAATGCTGATAGAAATTACTTACTTCATAAGGTATATCGTAAATTGTAAATAAATCGGACATTTCTTTGAATGCATTAACCGTATTTTCAGAGGTTATAAGCAAATCTGTTGCGGTATCGCCGTAAACCCTGCCGTTTTTCTGATAAATAAACGGTACCAATACCGATAAGGTCTTAGTTCCGGGATGGCCTGCAATATGCGAATAGAAATCCATACCGAAGCGCTTGAGCACAGGAAGCATTTCCTTAACCTCAGCCATAGTATCAGGAACTGTAAGTCCTAATTCATCCAAAATATCTTTTCTATAGAAAAGAACAAGGAAATCTGAGGTTTCGGGTAAGAGATAATATCCGCCATCAACTGCACCTATATTAATTATTCCTTTACCGAAACGGCTAGCTATATCCTGCCAATCAGGATAAGCGCTGAGTTCTTTTATAGCTCCTCTTATAGAAAGCTCAAAAGGAATCGTATATGTAACACCGAGTGCTATATCGGGTGCATTCCCCGAAGCAGACGCCAGCACAAGCTTTTCTTCGTTCGGCATTATTGAAAGGTCTGCCGAAACACCATATTTCTCATAAAAACCGCCATCAGCCATTTTCTGCATTAGCTCGATATAAAGTCTTGAGCGGTTTACCCAAATCTGCAGATTATCGGAATTGCCTTCCTCTGATGCGGAATAATAATCCGAAGTAAAAGAACTTAAAAATCTGCAAACTGACATTGCAGCCTTATAGAAAAAGCCTTTTTGTTTTGGAAGCTTTTCCTCGTCCTGATAAATATATATCTGGTCGATAGTAAGTGGAGAGGAATATAGACTTTCAAGCGAATTTGCAAGATACTGACCTACCGAGCTATCCCCTTGGTAAAGCTCATCAATACGGGTTGGCAGGTCGTTTATATCCTCTGCTAATGACCTTAATTGCTTAACGCATATCTGCAAGGTTGAATATTCACCGACGGTTTTCACATCGGGAACAAAGCCTGCAAGTCTTTTATAAATTTCCTCAATTCTGTCTGCCCAGTTTAAAAGATCGTCCTGAATAGTAGGCAAAAATGCAAGCACATCAAAATCTCGGTATTGAGAGGTATTGTTGCCTGTAACCTTCATTATCTGAAGAGACATATCGTTTATCTCATCAATGAGAACATTAACATCATCAATAATATCTGCCATATTCTCAAGCGAAACGGTCAAAGTCAAGGTATGAGCAACATCCTTTTCGAGATAAACTCCTATCGGATTACCCGCTTTATCTTGGACCGTCATGTTTGTAAAGTTTCTTGAATAATCAAAAGCAATATTCTTAAAATCGTCGGTATAAAGCTCGCCGTCAAGATAAAGATATCTGAAAACGGGGAAATCATTCTTTGAATTTTGACGATATTTAAAGCCGAGATAGTAATATCCGCTCTTATCAACATTAAAGCTATATGTAACACTCTGACCGCCGTCCGAATAAGACGCACCCGAAAGCATATTAAGCTTTAACTTTGAATAGTCATAAGGCTCAATAGATGCATCGTATTCACCGGTAGGTCTTACAGAAGCGTTGTTTTTAGATGCAAACCTTTCAGCCTCTAAAACATAACATTCTTCACCCTCAGGTGTTCCTGTTTTACTGTAATTATTCTTAGGCTCTGCAGTTAGCAAAATTTTGCTGATTATAATATTTCCCTGCGAGCAGTTGAACTCAACTGTGTGCTCTCCTTCGCTCAGCTCAAACCAAAAAGGCTCTATTGTAATAGCAGAAGCGTCGGATAAATACTTTTCTCTCCAAGTAGGAATTCGAACCGACTGGGGAACAATCTCATTACCGTAACGGTCAACCTCAAATTCCTCTGTTTCATATTTCCATTCGCTCTCAAACTGCTGATTTCGCATTTCGTAGCAGGTATAAGCTCCATCAATAGCAACGGCACAATTCACAGGCAAAGTGCTGGTAGAAGCATCAAAGTAGCGAACCGCGATTTTATATTTAGCCTCTGTCGGCACATTGAATTTAAAGGTCGCTTTGCCTCCTTGCGCTATCTTAACCGCTACACCCTCGTTTTCAAAGGTATCGCTCACGATTACCGCTCCCTCGCCCACTATATCGGCGGCATTAAAGCTTATATCTTTACCGGTATACGGAGAAAACTTATATCCGCTTTCTACCTGACGGTAATATATCTCAGATTCCTGCTGTTCCGTAGTTTCCTTCGCAGATACGGTTTTAGGTTCTGCCGCCTGCGGCATTACAATACAACCTACAAACAAGGCGGCCGACAGTACCGAACAGAGTATTCCTTTTGCCGATTTCTTTATTTTTAAAATATTCAAAGAATTTGCCTCCTTGTAATATTTACAATGCGCCAAGATTTATCTTCCTTATCTTTTCAATATCAGCCTTAGGCTCTCGGTTTATAGTCACAAGACCGTTTTGCTCGTTTTCAACATCAGTAAACTGAGTAAAGCAAAAACCTGTCATATATGGAACTTTTCTAATAGCATGGGTAAGACTCTTGAAACGGTTTAAGAACTCTTCCTCAGTCTTAACCTTTTCGTTATAGCCCCAACCGCCGTCGGTAGCATAAGAAATACCGCCGTATTCGGTAAGCATTACAGGCTGACCCTTATATCCGTACCCCTGAGCGAAAGCAAATCTGCGCTGACCTGCAACAGGGTTCTCACCTATTTCATAAGGGGCTTTACCATAGCGCTCAGCAATCTCATCGCCGTATGCCGAATAATCGTGAATAGTAACAAGGTCGGTCTCGGTTTGCTGCCAACCGTCATTACTAATAACAAATCTGGTTTGGTCCATAGATTTAACCGTAAAGTAAGCACCCTTGGTAAGTTCTTGCTGGCGCTTATCAAATCTAATCTGCTGAACACCCCATGATTCATTGAACAACACCCATGCAAAAATCGAAGGGTGGCTCATATCACGCTCAACTATCGATGTAATTTCGCTCATAATTCTGTGAGCCTGAAGCTCTCGATACTCATACATAGACGGAATTTCTTCCCAAACCGCAATTCCAACCCTATCGCACCAATAAAGGAATTTCGGGCTTTCGATCTTCTGATGTATTCGCATCGCATTATAGCCCATAGACTTTATAAGCTTTATATCAGAAATTATTCTTTCGTCATTTTCAGGTGTTATATAACCTTCTGGATAATAGCCCTGATTTAAAATACTGCGATGGTAGAACGGAAAATTATTGAGCAAAACTCTGCCATACTCAGCCTCTAATTTGCGAACACCGAAATAGGTCTGCACCTCATCGACCGTCTCATCTGATTTTTTTAAGGTGATATAGGTCTGATAGAGATTCGGGTGTTCAGGAGACCACCATTCACTGCCTCTGAAAGGCGATTTGAGATAATCAATGCTTATTTGCTCATTTATGTAGCCCTCATAAACATCAAATACAGCGTGCGCCACCTTTGTACCGTTTATTTCGATTTCGACATCAGCGGTTATCTCGTCTTCGCGTTTAAAACCTTTAAGCTCAGCCTTTAAACTTACCGAGTTTGTATCAACATCTCCGTTAATAACAAACTTGTCAATATGCACTTCGCTTACAGCCTCCAGCCAAACGCTCTGCCAGATTCCTGTATAACGCTTGTACCAGCAACCAAATTCTCCCTCGCCCCAAAGCTGTTTACCTCTTATGGATTCTTTTGCAAAATCCCTGTCGAACACACGAAGAGTAATATCGTTTTCACCATCACATAAAAGCTCAGTAATATCAACCTTAAAGGAAGAATACCCGCCGATATGGTTTGCGGCGTGCTTTGAGTTTATCCATACATCGCACTCATAATCAACTGCAGCGAAATTAAGGATGCATCTTTTTCCCTTAAACTCATCTGAAACAGCAAAGCTTCTCTTATACCAAACAATCTCGCATAGCTCTGCCGAATTTATACCGCTGAGCTTTGACTGATAAACAAAAGGAACCTTTATCTTTAACGGGAGCTTAAAGGCATCTTGCCAGCATTCGCGCAAACCGATATTTTCCTTATCAAAAGCAAACTCCCACTCACCGTCAAGGCAGATAAAATCCTTACGGTAACACTGCGGATTAGGATGTTTTTCAATAGTTTCAAAGCTGAACATAAGCCCATCTCCCCACTCTTACAATTTTACGGTTATATTATACACTATTCGCCTTATTATGCGGTATGATTTTTGTTCTATAAAACCGACTTTTTGTTGC
>JAZQIP010000031.1:0-42875 GCA_045541175.1 Acutalibacteraceae bacterium | reverse complement strand
AGTGCCGCCAAAGCACCGGCACCGCCTATAGCGCAAAGATAAACTGCATTATTGCGTTTTATCGCTTCGCATACATCGTCAGAGCGCTCACCTTTGCCGATAGTAGCGGTCATACCCATATCATAGAGGGTTGGAGCGTAGCTATCCATTCGGCAAGAGGTCGTAGGTCCGCAACTGCCGATAGGAAGGTTTTCCGGTGTAGGGGTAGGGCCAGCATAATATATTACAGAGTTTTCTATTTCAAAGGGTAATTTCTCGCCGTTTTTTAAAATCTCAAAAATGCGCTTGTGAGCCGCATCGCGCGAGGTATAAACAGTACCAGATAACAGCACTTTATCTCCGACAGAAAGCTCGTCGCAATAATTTTTAAGCTCGGCGGTATTTAAATGGTATTCTCTCATCCTACAATGCTCTTATAAACTTCGTCAAAGGTATCCTTAGCTTTTTCTTCGGTCTCGGTATTAGCGGCTAATTGCTCGCGAGTATTGTTGAGAGAAGATATAAGACGGTCAACCTCAGCAACGAAATCGTCCGAGGTTTTGGTGATATTCTGTCTTAACTCTTTGAGAGAATCGTGTGCCTCGTTTATGGAACAGAGATTGCGGTCAACCTCTTCGGCGGTGATTTTTGCACTGTTTGCACTGCTTTCCATAATTGCCTGAGCGTTTGCCTGAGCAACCAAATAAAGCTTGCCGATATTTTCGGAAAGGCGCTCGATTTCCTCGTATTTCTCGGTGAACTCATTAAGCTTTGCATCAAGTTGCTGCTTTTCGGCTTCTAATTTTGAAGCCTCTTCTTTTGAAAGCTTAAGCTCGCTTATTAGTCCATCGACTTTTGAATTCAAATTCTTTTCTCTATCAACAAAGGTTTTATGGGTTTTGTTTATGTATTCAATAACATCGTCACAATTAAAGCCAAAAAGACTTTTTCTAAAACCAACTGACATTTTTTTATCTTCCTTTATTTTATTAGTTAAAATATTATAACAGAAATAAGCCAATATATCAAGGTTAATTATTTTTTGGCTTGGTTTTTAAAATTTTACGGTATACTACTATAGCAAAAACAGGGAACAGCATACCTACAAGCATACCAATTTTCATACCTAACTGTTCGGGAACAATATTTAATATCTGAGCAAAATTTGAAAGGATAGGATTATCTATGACACTGTCTGTGATAATTCCTACAAGCTGAGGTCCCACAGCGGCACCTGAGTCTCCGCCTGCCGCCATAAGAGCGAAAATAAACACACCGCCTGCAGGATAGCGGTCAGAAGCTACGATAAGACTTCCGGGCCAAAGCATAGAAACGCAAAAGCCTGTGAAAGCGCAAGCCAAAAGTCCGATTATAGCAAAGGGCGAAACTGCGGCTATAAAATAGCAGGCAGATGCGCCTATTGCACCGAGTAACAATACCTTTTCGATATTTTTGCCGATTTTTGCATAAAGACTTCTGCCTAGTCCTAAGGTGGCACCAAACAGAGCAACTCCGAAAACATCTCCCCAAACCTTTGGTATGCCAAGAGCCTGCTCGAGATAGCTAGAGCTCCACTGTCCCATTATGCATTCACTAGCTCCGCCCAAGAAGATACAAAGAACGCATAACCAAATTCCTTTGTTTTTAAGCATTTGAGCCGCACCCGAAGCCTTTTCAGGAGTAGACATTTCGGGCATTTTGGAATATGCGAAAAGAATAGCGGCAATCAGCGGAATTATCATAAATAAAAGGGCAAGCAATTGCCAGTTTTTCTGACCGAAAATAAGCAAAAATATTGTGCTGAAAATAACGACAAAAACCACACCCCAAGCATAAATTGAATGGAGCTTGCTCATTTCATGGTCAGGATTTTTTGATGGAATAGCTGCAATAGTGGGGGAAATCAGCACCTCGGCAAGACCGCCGGAGGCTGAGAAAATAATAGTGCTTATAACCAAGCCTAAATATACATTATTTTGGAAAATGACAGGTGATAGAGCATAAGTAAAAAGTCCGATAAATGTTAAAACTGGGGTTAGCTTTACTGTCAGCCCAATATTGAATTTATGAGAGAAAAATGAAAAAATCAGGTCGATAGTCAGCTGAGTAAGGAAATTTATCAAAACCAAAAGACCTAATAGCGAATAGGATATTCCGTAAAGCGAACGGAAGGTTAAAAAAAGTAGTGGTGAAAGACTTGCTATAACCGACATAGAAATATTTGTTGTATAGCAAGCGAGCTTTAATGTTGCAAAATTATTTTTCATATTTTAAATCCTTTTATGTTATTAAGCAGTATTTTAATACTATAAACCTATAATTTCAAGTATAATTTTCGAGCTTTTGCAACTTTATGAAAATAGTCGAAATTACGGTTTGACTTTTAGGTATTTTAATAGTATTATTATTTAGTATTATATTATATAGAGGGTAAACTATGGATTTTTTATCGCTTAGACGCGCAGTTATAAAAAAATACTTTGGTAATATGAATGACCGTCAGTTTGAGGCTGTAACAAGCGTGAACGGTCCGCTTTTAGTACTTGCAGGTGCAGGAAGCGGCAAGACGACAGTTCTGGTTAATAGAATTCTCAACCTCGTTAAATTCGGGGATGGGTTTAACAGCAATTATATCCCTGATTATACGGATGGTGCAGTAAAGCTTGGTGAGGATTACATAAACGGTCTCGAGGATGATATTCCTGACGGGATTTTTTCTGTGGATCCTGTTAAGCCTTGGAACATCCTTGCTATTACCTTTACAAATAAAGCCGCAGGAGAATTAAAGGAAAGAATTGCCGCAAAGTTAGGGGAAAGAGCGGACGATATATGGGCAGGAACCTTTCATTCAGTCTGCGGAAAAATATTAAGGCGAAATGCCGACAGAATCGGTTATTCCTCGCATTTTACTATTTATGATACTGACGATCAGCGTCGGGTTATGAAAGAGCTTATGAAGCAGCATAATATTGACGATAAGTTTGTACCGCATAAGAGTGTTCTTTCTGCTATTTCCTCTGCTAAGGACAAGTTGATTTCTCCACAGGAATTTGCCGCATCCGTAGGTATAGACCATCGTCAAAAAATTATTGCAGAGCTGTACTTACTTTATCAGAAGAAGCTTAAAAGTGCAGATGCGATGGATTTTGACGATATGATTGTAAATACAGTAAAGCTGCTTGATGAAAACCCCGATGTTCTTGAGTATTATACAAATAAATTCCGATATTGTTTAGTTGATGAGTATCAGGATACTAACCATGCGCAGTATGTTCTGGTTAGTCTTTTGGCATCTGCAAATAATAACATTTGCGTTGTTGGTGATGATGACCAGAGTATATATCGTTTCAGAGGGGCTACTATTGAAAACATTCTCAATTTTGAGGATGAGTATAGAAATGCAAAAACTATAAGGCTTGAGCAAAATTACCGTTCAACATCTAATATTCTCAATGCCGCAAACTCGGTTATAGCAAATAATAAGGGGAGAAAAGGAAAAACTCTCTGGACCGATAACGGTGACGGTGAAAAGATTACTGTTTATACTGCACCCGATGAGCGAGAAGAGGCGAGATATGTTGCCGATATAATACTCGAAAATGTTCGCAACGGTGCAAATTTCTCTGACCACGCTGTGCTCTATAGGATGAATGCTCAGTCTAACGCAATGGAAAGTGTTTTTGCAAGAAGCGGTATATCCTATAAAATTATCGGCGGCTTGAGGTTTTATGACCGAAAGGAAATTAAGGATGTTTTAGCTTATCTACAGCTTATAAACAATAATAATGATGATTTGCGACTTAGAAGAATCATAAATGAGCCAAAACGCGGAATAGGTGATACTACTGTAGGTCACGCCGCAGAAATTGCCGCAGGACTTGGAATTTCGCTTTTTGAGGTTATGAAGCATGCTGATGAATATGCCGCACTTTCGCGTTCGGCAGGTAGAATCAAGCAGTTTTGTGATATTATAGATGACCTTACCGAAAAAGCCTCTCAAATGGCGCTCGGCGACCTTTTTGAAGAAATGCTTATTAAGACAGGCTATACAGATGCTTTGGTTGCAGAGGGCGAAGAAGCGGCGGATAGACTTGATAATGTTAAGGAATTTGCATCCACTATTGCTCAGTATGAGCTGGAAAACGATGAGCCTTCACTTTCTGACTTTTTAGAGCAGATAGCATTGGTGAGCGATATAGATTCGCTTGATGAAAATAACGATAAGGTAGTTTTAATGACCGTTCATTCCGCAAAAGGACTTGAATTTAAAAATGTTTTCCTGGTAGGTATGGAAGAGGGGATTTTCCCCGGAAACCAATCTATCTACGGCGGCCCTGCAGAAATTGAAGAAGAGCGCAGACTTGCTTATGTTGCTATAACAAGAGCTAAAAAGAAACTTATAATTTCAAATACATCTATGCGAATGATGTTTGGATCTACAAACAGAAATCTGCCTTCAAGATTTCTTAAGGAAATTGACAGCAGTCTGTGCGAGTGCGAGGGTAGCTTTTCTTCTTATTCTTCACAAATCTATCCGGTTTACACAGCGAAAAAGGATACAACCTCCGGTTTTTCCAATTCTTTTTCTATCGGTCAGAAGACAGCTTCAAATACCTCGTTCTTTACCAATTCTTATACAGCTCAGCCAAAAGCTCAGAGCACTGCTCCTTGTCAGTATTCTGTCGGTCAGCAGGTAGGTCATAAAACCTTTGGCAGCGGTGTTATAATTTCTGTAACACCCGTTGGCGGAGATACTATGCTTGAAATCGCTTTTGACAAGGTTGGAACTAAGAAAATTATGGCAAATTACGCAAAATTAACAGTTTAGAAATTTTCTTTTTTAATTTGTGTGATACAATTTAATTAACAGTTTGGAGTGAATTTAATGAGTGCATCTAGTCGCGTTATAAAGTTAACCGCAAAAACCGCCCTGAAAAATAATTGGGTTGGTGCTGTGATTACGAGTGCGGTTGCGGTTTTAGCTTATTTTATATGCAGTTTATCGGCATCAATTCTTAGCCTGGCTATAGGAAATATTGCGGCTAATATTATATTTTATGCAATGCTATTTTTCGGTTTTTTACCGATTGGCTTTGGTCTTTTAAGATATTTCTGGCGTCTGCTTTTTTCAGTTCGAGATAATCCTCTAAGCCTTTTTTATTACTTCTCTGAAAAAGCGCTTTATTTAAAAGCTTTAAAGCTTGAATTTATGATTTTACTCCGCGCTTTTGGTTTCGGAATTGTTTTATATCTTCCTGCAATAGCGGTTTGGGTTATTTCGAATAACTTTATATATGATTTGTTAGGTCTGCCGATACCGATGTGGTCTGCAAACCTGAATTATGTATTATCTCTTTTGACAACGACGGCAACGGCTATACTATTTTTTATTATGGTGAAATTTTATCTCAGCCCGATGCTTTTTGTTGCTGATGATGATATTGATGTTGCAGAAGCGGTGCATATGTCTAAAACTATATCGAAAAAAACCGCTCTTGATTTTATTTTTCTGGGCTTTAGCTTTATCGGTTGGATTTTGCTTACTTTTCTTTATATACCGACGATTTTTATTCTGCCGTATATTATAACCTCGTATCTTGTTCATTCAAGATTTTCGGTTGCTGAATATAATAAGCATATAGAACAGAATATGAAGAATGAATTTCCGTCATTTAGTGTGGGGCAGTTATGAAATATGAAAACATTGTTTTAGCCTCAGCTTCACCCAGACGTCAGGAATTGCTTGGTTTGATTTGCGAGGATTTTGCTGTTTGTGTTTCTGATGTTGATGAAAGCGTTCCTGAAGGGATTGAGCTCTACGGTCAGCCCGAATATTTAGCAAGGCTGAAAGCTTTAGAGGTTGCTAAAAAATATCCTCAAAGTATAGTTATTGGTGCGGATACTTCGGTATTTGCTGATAGCATGGTTTTAGGAAAGCCTAAAAATGAAGAGGATGCCTTTAAAATGCTATCCGCGCTTTCGGGCGAAAAACATCTTGTTATAACAGGGTGCGCGATAGTAAAGGAATGTATTGTTTATAGCTTTTCTGTTACTACTGAGGTTGAATTTTATGAACTTAGTGATAAGCAAATTTTAGACTATATTGCGACCAAAGATTGTTTGGATAAAGCAGGAGGCTACGGCATTCAGACAGGCGGCGTATTCTTTGTCAAAGGAATAAATGGAGACTATAATAATGTTGTAGGACTACCTGTTGCAGAGCTTAAAAGACAACTTGATTTAATATTAGAATAAAAAAAGAACGGCTTTAATAATTTAAAGCCGTTCTTTTTTGAAAAATTATATATTAGAAAAGTCCTGTAATTTTGCCGTTTTCATCGATATCAATGCGCTCTGCCGCAGGAGCTTTTGGAAGACCGGGCATAGTCATAATATCGCCTGTTAAAACAACGATAAAGCCTGCACCTGCTGAGATTTTAACATTACGAACAGTAACGGTAAATCCTTCGGGAGCGCCAAGCTTAGTCGGGTCGTCGGAGAAGCTGTACTGAGTTTTTGCAACGCAGATAGGACAGTTTTCAAAGCCCATTTCTGCAAGCTTTTGAGCCTGTTTCTTAGCATTAGGTGTAAGAACAACACCGTCACCACCGTAAATCTTTTTAACAACAGCCTCAATCTTTTCCTCAATAGTACCGTCAAGCTCATAAGAGAAGGTGAAATCACCCTTTTCTTCTTCACAAAGACGAACAACCTCTTTTGCTAATTCTATACCGCCGTTGCCGCCTTCAGCCCAAACATTTGAAAGTACAACATTAACACCAAGCTCCTTGCACTTCTCGATAATGAAATTGATTTCGTTATCGGTATCGGTTGGGAAGCGGTTAACTGCAACAACGCAAGGAAGCTTATAAACGGTTTTAATATTAGAAACGTGACGAAGAAGATTGGGGATACCCTTTTCGAGAGCCTCGAGGTTTTCCTCACCAAGAGCCTTTTTATCAAGACCACCGTGCATCTTAAGAGCACGAACAGTTGCAACCATAACAACAGCAGATGGGGTAAGACCTGCCATACGGCACTTGATATCAAGGAACTTTTCAGCACCGAGGTCAGCGCCAAAGCCTGCCTCTGTAATAGCATAATCGCCGAGCTTCATTGCCATCTTTGTAGCGGTAACAGAGTTACATCCGTGAGCAATATTAGCGAAAGGTCCGCCGTGAACAAGAGCGGGAGTGCCTTCAAGAGTCTGCACCAAATTAGGCTTTAAAGCATCCTTTAAAAGGGCTGCCATAGCGCCTGCGGCATTTAACTGACCTGCAGTTACAGGCTCGTCATTGAATGTATATCCTACAATGATGCGGGATAAACGTTCTTTGAGGTCAGTAATAGAAGAAGCAAGACAAAGAACAGCCATAATCTCACTAGCAACGGTAATATCAAATCCGTCCTCACGCGGAACGCCGTTAACCTTACCGCCAAGACCGTCGGTTACAAAACGAAGCTGTCTGTCGTTCATATCTACACAGCGTTTCCAAGTAATTCTGCGAACATCAATACCGAGAGCATTGCCCTGATGAATATGGTTATCGAGCATAGCGGCAAGCAGGTTATTTGCGGCGCCAATAGCGTGGAAATCACCTGTAAAATGAAGATTTATATCTTCCATAGGAACAACCTGAGCATATCCGCCGCCTGCGGCACCGCCCTTAATACCGAAAACAGGTCCTAAAGATGGTTCTCTTAGAGCAACGCAAACATTCTTGCCAATTTTATGCATACCGTCTGCAAGACCGATAGTAGTAGTGGTCTTACCCTCACCCGCAGGGGTGGGGGTAATAGCGGTTACAAGGATAAGCTTTCCGTTTTCGCGGGTACTGTCCTTTAAAAGAGAAAGATCGATTTTTGCCTTGTAGTTACCGTATTGTTCGAGGTATTTTTTATCAATACCTGCAAACTCGGCAATCTCGGTTATAGGTTGCATTTTAGCCTGTTGAGCTATTTCAATATCACTTAAATATGCCATATTATTTCACCTTACTTAAAATATTTTACTGCGGATTTGAACATTTTAATGTCATAATCGCCTGCAACATTCTTATAAAGACCTGAGCCCCAACGTTCGCTATGACCCATTTTACCGAATACTCTGCCGTCGGGAGAGGTAATTCCTTCGATGGCATACATAGAATCGTTAGGATTGAAGTGCACATCGCTGGTAGCATTGCCATCAAGGTCAACATATTGAGTAGCAATCTGTCCGTTTTCAGCAAGCTTTTTAATAAGCGCTTCATCTGCTAAGAATCTGCCCTCACCGTGAGAAATCGGAACATTATAAATGTCGCCGACATTGGTCTCAGCAAGCCAAGGAGATTTATTAGAAGCAATTCTTGTTCTTACAATTCTTGATTGGTGTCTGCCAATAGTGTTAAAAGTAAGAGTTGGGCAGGTTTCATCAGTATCAATTATCTTGCCGTATGGAACAAGACCGAGCTTTATAAGAGCCTGGAAACCGTTGCAGATACCGCACATAAGTCCGTCTCTGTTATCAAGTAAATCGGTAACCTGTTCCTTAATAGCACCGTTGCGGAAGAATGCAGTTATAAACTTACCGCTACCGTCAGGCTCGTCACCGCCTGAGAAACCGCCGGGAACAAATATCATCTGAGCATTCTTAACCTTATCTGCAAAGCTTTCAACACTACGGCTGATACCCTCGGCAGAAAGGTTGTTGATAACGAATATCTCAGGCTCAGCACCTGCATCTGCCATAACCTTTGCGCTGTCAAACTCGCAGTTAGTACCGGGGAATACAGGGATGAGCACCTTGGGTTTTGCAACCTTAATAGCAGGAGCAACACGGTTTTCTGCTTTATAAGAGAAGTTTTCCATAGGTGATTTGCTGTCAGGAATATTGCACTTGAATACGCTTTCAAGCTTGTTTTCGTAAATGCCGAGAAGCTTATCGAGTGCAACTTCTTCATTGCCGAAAGAAATCTTATTATCGTCGGTAACAGTACCTACTAAAATACCGTCATCAACATCCTCATTTACTTCAAGTAAGAAACTGCCGTAGCAATAGCCAAATATAGCAGAGGTAGACATATTACCGTCGAACTTAAAGCCAAGTGAGTTTCCGAAGCACATTTTCATTACAGCCTCTGCAATACCGCCCATAGTAGGAGTATAAGCGGAAACAACCTTGCCCTCGCGCATAAGCTTAGTAACAGTAGCATAAACTCTCATTAAAGAATCGGTATTAGGAAGATTGGTTGCCTCATCATAAATAGGACTAACGATAATAACCTTATTGCCTGCCTTCTTAAATTCAGGGGAAACAATATTTTTGGTTTTATCGGTTGTAACAGCAAAGGAAACAAGGGTGGGGGGAACGTCTAAATCCTCAAAAGAGCCGCTCATAGAGTCTTTACCGCCGATAGCACCAATGCCAAGCTCTTTTTGAGCCTTGAATGCACCGAGCAAAGCGGCTAATGGCTTGCCCCAACGCTTGCCGTCCTTACCGGGACGCTCAAAATACTCTTGGAATGTAAGGTAAACATCCTTAAATTCAGCACCTGTTGCAATAAGCTTTGAAACCGATTCAACAACAGCCAAATATGCGCCGTGGTATGGACTTTTTTCGGTAATGAATGGGTTATAACCCCAAGCCATAAGTGAGCAATCGTCAGTATGCTTTTTCTCGACAGAAATCTTCTGTACCATAGCTTGAATAGGTGTGAGCTGATTTTTACCGCCAAACGGCATAAGAACTGTACCAGCTCCGATAGTCGAGTCAAACTGCTCTGAAAGACCGCGCTTTGAACAGATATTAAGGTCATCTGCCAATGCAGTTAAGTTTTCGGCAAATCCGCCGCTTACGGGGATATTATATTCCTGACTCTTTTCGGGGGTAATAGTGATATGCTTTTCAGCGCCGTTTGAATTTAAGAATTCACGGCTGATATCAACTATTGTTTTACCATTCCAGTGCATCACAAGTCTAGGCTCTGCCTTAATATCAGCAACCTTAACAGCCTGCAGATTTTCTTGCTTTGCAAGTTCCATAAAGCGTTCGATATTTTCCTTTTCAATAACAACAGCCATTCTCTCCTGAGATTCGCTTATTGCAAGCTCGGTACCGTCAAGACCGTCGTATTTCTTGGGAACAGCGTTAAGGTCTATTTCTAGACCATCAGCGAGCTCGCCTATAGCAACCGATACACCGCCTGCACCAAAGTCGTTACAGCGCTTAATCATACGGCAAGCCTCGTAATTTCTGAAAAGTCTTTGAAGCTTTCTTTCCTCAGGTGCGTTACCTTTTTGAACCTCCGCGCCGCAGGACTCAAGCGACTCAACTGTATGAGATTTAGAAGAGCCTGTAGCACCGCCGCAACCGTCGCGACCTGTACTGCCGCCAAGCAGAATAACCACATCTCCAGGAGCAGGAACCTCGCGGCGAACATTACACTCGGGAGCCGCCGCAATAACAGCACCGATTTCCATACGCTTTGCGGCATAGCCATCGTGGTAAATCTCGTCAACAATACCGGTTGCAAGACCTATCTGGTTGCCGTAGGAAGAATAACCGTCAGCTGCGGTTGTAACAATCTTTCTTTGAGGAAGCTTGCCTTCCATAGTTTCGCTAACACTCTTTAAGGGATTAGCCGCACCTGTAACACGCATAGCGCCGTAAACATAAGAACGGCCTGATAGCGGGTCACGGATAGCACCACCGATACAGGTAGCCGCACCGCCGAAAGGCTCAATCTCTGTGGGGTGATTGTGTGTCTCGTTCTTAAAGAGTAGGAGCCAAGGCTCAGTTACACCGTCAACCTCAACATCAATTTTAACAGTACACGCATTAATCTCTTCGGATTCATCAAGTCTTGGTAATTTGCCTTCTTTTTTAAGATACCTTACAGCTAAGGTTGCTATATCCATAAGGCAAACAGGCTTTGTTCTGCCAAGCTCCTTGCGGGTTGCAATATAATCGTCATAAGCCTCCTGTAAAAGCTCATCCTCGAAAATACAGTTATCAATATTTGTAAGGAATGTGGTATGACGACAGTGGTCGGACCAATATGTATCTATCATACGAATTTCGGTGATAGTAGGATCGCGGTCCTCGGATTTAAAATAGTTCTGACAGAAAGCGATATCGTCAATATCCATCGCAAGACCATACTGCTTTACAAAATCTTCAAGACCTTTTCTGTCGAGCTTTATAAAGCCGTCAAGAGTAGCAACAGAGGTGGGAATATCGTATTTTGTTTCAAGAGTTTCGGGTTTTTCGAGGGTAGCAATTCGAGCCTCAACGGGGTTTACAACATATTTTTTAATCTCAGCAAGCTCATTGTCAGTCAGGTCACCCTCTAAAACATAAACTTTAGCGGTTCTGACTCTCGGGCGCTCACCCTGAGATATAATCTGGATACACTGCGCTGCAGAGTCAGCTCTCTGGTCAAACTGTCCCGGGAGATATTCAACTGCAAAAACAGTAGCATTATCACAGTTTAATTCTTCGCTTACAATGTCAAGCTGAGGTTCGGAAAAAACAGTGCCAACAGCGTAATCAAAAAGCTCCTTTTCGATATTATCAACATCATAGCGATTTAAAATTCTAACACTTTCAAGTGATTTAATCTGCAAAAGACCTTTAATGTCTTTTAGCAGACCATTTGCCTCGTGAGCTAATTCCTTTTTCTTTTCAACATAAATTCTATAAACCATTATTATTCCTCCAATGCTTTAAGGGCTTTAGCGCCGATATCGTTTCTATAAAAAGCATTATCAAAATTAACATAATTTACATTTTCATAAGCCTTTTTAAGCGCTGTTTTAAGGTCGGCTGCAGTATCTGTAACCCCTAAAACTCTGCCGCCTGCGGTTTTTAAAACACCACTGTCAATTTTTGCTCCTGCAACATAAACCTTATCTGCAACACTATTATCTATTTTTAGCTCAAATCCGCTCTCATATTTTTGCGGATAACCGCTTGATGCCATAACAACACAGGCAGCCGCTCCATTACTGAATTTAACCTCAGTATCAGCCAAAGTGCCATTTGTTGTAGCCTGCATAACGGTTAATAAATCGCTTTCTAAGAGAGGTAAAACGACCTGAGTTTCAGGGTCGCCGAAACGACAGTTGTATTCGATTACCTTAGGACCTTTGTCTGTTAGCATAAGACCAAAATAGAGGCATCCTTTAAAGGTTCTGCCCTCTGCGTTCATAGCATCAACTGTCGGGCGGAAAATTGTTTCCATACAAACTTTTGCAATATCATCAGTATAATAAGGATTTGGAGCAACAGTTCCCATACCGCCTGTATTTAGACCTTTATCGCCGTCCAAAGCACGTTTATGGTCCATAGAGGAAACCATCGGGACAATCGTTTTACCGTCAGTAAAAGAAAGAACAGAAACCTCGGGACCGGTTAAAAATTCCTCGATTACGATATTATTTCCGCTCTCGCCGAAAATCTTATCTTCCATCATTGATTTTACAGCATCAACTGCATCTTCTCTTGTTTCGGCAATTATAACACCCTTGCCGAGTGCCAAGCCGTCAGCTTTAATGACGGTTGGAATAGGTGCGGTTTCGAGATACTTTATAGCAT
This sequence comes from Acutalibacteraceae bacterium, assembly GCA_045541175.1. GTDB lineage: Bacteria > Bacillota > Clostridia > Oscillospirales > Acutalibacteraceae > UBA737. The sequence continues at coordinate 30,319 of JAZQIP010000031.1, read as the reverse complement.
CTTCAGCATTATTAAATACCTCATACTGAGCGGTAGGAATATTATATTTTTTCATAAGATTTTTAGAAAAAACCTTACTGCCTTCAATTATTGCGGCATTTTTGTTTGGACCAAAGCAGGGGATACCAGCAGCGGTCAAAGCGTCAACTGCACCAAGCACCAACGGGTCATCAGGCGCTACAACAGCGTAATCAATACCGTTTTTGACTGCAAAATCAACCTGAGCTTCAATATCCTTAGCACCGATATTTACACACTCTGCATCATTTGCCATACCGCCGTTACCCGGCAGAGCATATATCTTTTCGATTTCTTTATTTTCTTTAAGTTTTTTAATTATGGCGTGCTCGCGTCCGCCGCCGCCGACAACCATTACTTTCATTTTATATCTCCTTAAGCAAACACGAATAATCCGAACCTGATTTTAAAGGTATGGTTTTCGCCTTTGCTTTGTTAAAATACTCGTTAATCCGTCAGGATTAACTGTGTTTTGTGCCTCGCACAGCCAAAAATCATTCACTTTAAAATTCTTCGACCTAAAACGAGTGGAATTTTGTGAGATTTTTGGTGCGAAAGAGTTCGTAAGGCTAACGCCTACGAAGGATGACAAACCGAAAAGCGCCGAAATTATGCCGTTTTAGGCAGGTTCGAATTATTCGTGTTTGCTTATATACACCGAATGCCTCCCTAAAAAGGGAGGCTATTTTTTAATAGATTGGGAACTGAGCGCAAAGAGCCTGAACCTCTTCAGAAATTATATCTTTCTGCGCATCAAAATCATTGATAGCAAGATTTATCCACTTAGCAACCTTTGCCATTTCTGCCTCTTTGAATCCACGTGTTGTAACAGCAGGCGAGCCAAGACGTACACCACTTGTAACAAACGGACTTTGAGGGTCGTTAGGGATAGTATTCTTGTTAGCAGTAATATGAACTTCATCAAGACGATGCTCAAGTTCTTTACCGGTAATACCTTTATTTACAAGCTTTAAGAGCATAAGGTGGTTATCAGTACCGCCTGAAACGATTTCAAGTCCCTCGTTTTTAAGACCATCGCAAAGAGCAGCGGCATTTTTAACAACCTGAGTCTGGTAAGCCTTAAAGTCGTCAGTCAAAGCCTCTCCTAATGCAACAGCCTTTGCGGCTATAATATGCATTAAAGGACCGCCCTGAGTTCCGGGGAATACAGCCTTATTAATTTTAGTTGCGATTTCTTCATCATTGCAAAGAATCATACCGCCACGAGGACCTCTTAATGTTTTGTGAGTAGTGGTAGTAACGACATGAGCATAAGGAATGGGCGAAGGATGAACTCCTGCGGCAATAAGTCCTGCGATATGAGCCATATCAACCATTAAATATGCTCCGACTTCGTCAGCGATTTCGCGGCAACGGGGGAAATCTATAATTCTTGAATAAGCAGAAGCGCCAACTACGATAAGCTTAGGCTTACATTCAAGCGCAATTCTTCTCATCTCATCGTAATCAATAGTTTCGGTTTCGTCATTAACACCGTAAGGCACGATATTAAAATATTTACCTGAAATATTAACGGGTGAGCCGTGCGATAAATGTCCGCCCTGCTGTAGATTCATACCCATAACAGTATCGCCGGGCTGAATAAGAGCAAAGAAAGCGGCAAGGTTTGCATTAGCGCCGCTATGAGGCTGAACATTAGCAAAATTGCATCCAAACAGCTTTTTAGCACGCTCACGAGCGATTTCTTCAACAATGTCAACGCACTGGCAACCGCCATAGTAACGCTTAGATGGATAGCCCTCAGCATATTTGTTGGTAAGAACACCGCCGGCTGCAAGTAAAACAGCCTTTGAAACAATATTTTCTGATGCGATAAGCTCAATATTATGCTGCTGTCTTTCGAGCTCGAGATTGCAGGCATTAGCAACCTCTAAGTCATAATTTTTAAGTTCGTCAAAAAAGTTCATCATTAATTCTCCTTATAGATTAATGGTGGAAAAGTCTCATTCCTGTAAATGCCATTGCAATACCGTATTTATTACAGCAATCAATTACTGCATCGTCTCTTATAGAGCCACCGGGTTCAGCGATATAGGAAACGCCGCTTCTATAAGCTCTTTCGATATTATCGTCAAAGGGGAAGAAAGCGTCCGAGCCTAAAGCTACGCCTTTGATGGTAGAAAGATATTCTTTAATCTCATCATCGGTAAGGGGAGAGGGCTGAGTTTTAAAGTATTTCTGCCAGTTACCGTCAGCGCAAACATCCTCTTCGTTTCTGTTTATATAACCGTCAATAACATTGTCTCTTGTAGGTCTGCCGATTTCGTCAAGGAAAGGAAGATTAAGTACCTTATCGTGCTGACGCAAGAACCAAGTATCTGCTTTAGAGCCCGCAAGACGGGTACAGTGTATTCTTGACTGCTGACCTGCACCTACGCCGATTGCCTGACCGTCTACTGCAAAGCAAACCGAGTTTGACTGAGTATACTTTAAAGTAATAAGAGAAATAATCAAGTCGCGTTTTGCACTGTCGGGCAATGTTTTATTTTCTGTTACAAGGTTGGAAAGTAATTCTTCATTGATTTCAAAGTTATTTCTGCCTTGCTCAAAAGTAATGCCGTATACTTGCTTATGTTCAATAGCGGCGGGTACATAATTGGGGTCAATCTCTACTATATTATAATTACCATTTCTCTTGGATTTTAATATCTCAAGTGCCTCGGGTTCATAACCGGGAGCAATAATACCGTCAGAAACCTCGCGTTTGATAAGTAATGCGGTTGTAACATCGCAAACATCCGATAAAGCAACCCAGTCCCCGAAGGAGCACATACGGTCAGTACCTCTTGCTCTGGCATAAGCACAGGCAAGTGGTGACTCATCAAGACCCTCAATATCATCAACAAAGCAAGCCTTTTTAAGTTTTTCGGGAAGAATTGTACCAACAGCAGCACTAGTAGGGCTAACATGCTTAAAAGATGTAACAGCAGGAAGACCCAAAGCCTCTTTTAATTCTTTTACTAACTGCCAAGAGTTAAAAGCATCAAGGAAATTGATATAACCGGGTCTGCCGCAGAGAATCTTTATCGGCAACTCGCTACCGTCTGCCATAAAGATTTTGGCGGGCTTTTGGTTTGGGTTACAGCCATATTTGAGTTCAAAGTCTTTCATTTTACTGCTCCTTATTTATTCTTATTGATTATGATATCAGTCGGTTCGCTACCGTCAAGCGGTACTGAGCGAACAAAAAGAGATACCTTATTGTCAACATTCAGATTATTCCAAACTATATCTGCAAGCTCCTCAGCGGTGTTAGGAAGAGCAACCTCCTCAGGTTCACCGTAGAAAGACGGGATGGGGTTTCCGTCGCACTTGTAGGTATGGATAAAATGACCTATTCCATTTTCAGGAACATAATTATAGAAATAGCGGTTGCAAGCCTCAGGTCTGCCGTTAGAACTCTTTAAAATTGAGAGCTTATAAGTAAACATTTGCTTTGCAAAGCCGTAATAAAGTGCACCTGAAATACGGGGAGTAAAGTTTGGTGCATCAGGCTCAAATTCACGGGTATAAAGAGCCTCCTCAAAGGTTGCGCCCTCTTTAAGAAAATCGTAAATTGTATTTGTCTGGTCACCGTTTGTAATAATATCGGTGTCGCCGAGTTTTAAATAGGGGTTATAGATAATGAGAGAGGGGTCAGAAAGTTTGCTTTCATCAAAAGCCTTTGTTCTCATTCCACCCTCAAAGGCCTCAAACACGCGGTTACGGCTGTTTTCACTTCTGCCCATAATAAAGTAAGCAATCATAGCGTTTTTACCGTCAGCAGATTTTCCTATAACGATACCTCTGCCTGGGTATGAATTTTCAGAAAGTAATGTTTTTAAATCATATAAAGCCATTTTAAGCACCTCAACTAGTTTAATTCAGAGCAAACCTTTTCAAGAGATAAGGGGAGAATTTTCCATTCAGCCTCTTCCATAACTCGTTTTTGCAAGATTTCGGGGGTGTCGCCGTCTTTTATCTCAACCGCTTTTTGCATTATAATCTCGCCGCCATCGGGAATTTCGTTTACAAAGTGAACAGTAGCACCTGTCACCTTGACACCGTATTCCAAAGCTGCCTCGTGAACATGAAGACCATAAAAGCCTTTGCCGCAAAAAGAGGGGATTAAAGAGGGGTGAACATTTATGATTTTTCTCTCAAAATGAGAGGTGAATTTTTCACTTAAAATGCACATAAACCCTGCAAGAACAATAAAATCGGTATTGTTTTCTTCAAGAATATTAATAAGCTTATCCTCAAATAAAGTTGCATTTTCAAAATCCTTTTTATTGCAAACAGCAGTTTTAATTCCTGCATTTTTCGCTCGCTCTAAAGCGTAAGCCTCAGGATTATTTGAAATAACAAGCCCTATTTTACCCGATTTAATAATGCCGCTTTTCTCAGCGTCTATCAGCGCTTGCAGATTTGTGCCGCCGCCTGATACTAAAACTGCAATGTTTTTCATAGCATCACCTTAAATAATGGTAATCTTATTATCAGACTTAACTATTTTACCTATAACATAAGCGTCCTCGCCGTTAGCCTTTAAAACTTCAAGAGCTTTATCAGCATCCTCTTTTGCAACAACAACGCTCATACCAACACCCATATTATATGTATTATACATATCTCTTTCTGGGATATTGCCTGTCTTCTGCAAGAGGTCGAAGATAGGGAGAACTTTAATACTGTCTTTGACAATTTCTGCACCAAAGCCATCGGGGATACTTCTCGGAATATTCTCGTAGAAGCCGCCGCCTGTGATATGAGAAATAGCGCGAACCTTAACCTCTTCAAGAAGAGCTAAAATAGGTTTTACATAAATTCTTGTGGGGGTTAAAAGGGTTTCGCCTATAGATTTACCGCCAAGCTCGGCATAGGTTTTATTAAGGTCGCAGTTTTCAACATCAAAAACCTTGCGAACAAGAGAAAAACCGTTTGAATGAACACCTGAAGAGGGAAGAGCAATGACAATATCTCCCTCTTGCATGGTCTTATTATCAAGGATTTTTTTCTTATCAACTATACCAACTGCAAAGCCGGCAAGGTCATAGTCGTCAATTGGCATCATTCCCGGGTGCTCAGCAGTTTCGCCGCCGATAAGAGCAGCGTCCGACTGAACACACCCCTCTGCAACACCCTTAACGATTTCAGCAATCTTTTCGGGAATATTTTTACCGCAAGCAATATAATCCAGGAAGAAAAGCGGTTTTGCGCCAACACAAATAATATCGTTAACACACATTGCAACAGCATCTATACCTATTGTATCGTGCTTGTCCATAAGAATTGCAATTTTAACCTTTGTGCCGCAACCGTCAGTACCTGAAACTAAAACAGGCTCTTCCATTCCTGCAACAGGAAGACCGAAGCAACCGCCAAAGCCGCCGACATCATCAAGACAGCCGTCGTTTCTGGTTCTTGCAATATGCTGTTTCATAAGTTCAACTGCTTTATATCCGGCAGTAATATCAACACCGGCATCAGCGTAGGATTTAGATTGAGAATTATTCATTTTAATATTCCTTTTCTATTTATTCTTTACCGTTCCAACAGTAGGTGCAAAGCTTGTCGGCAGGGAGCCCTATTGCTTCGATAATTCCTTCAAGGGATTGGAATTCAAGAGATGCGAAGCCTAGCTTATCGCAAATCGTTTTTCTAAGATTTTTTCCGCGCTCGGTTGAGGAATCAGTGTATTCATCAATATAGTTAAAACCATCTTCACCCTCAAGCTCCATAATAACGCGGCGTGAAATAAGCTCCATATCATCAGTGGCACGGGAGAAATTCAGGTATTTACAGCCATACATAATCGGTGGACACGCAGAACGCATATGCACGGATTTTGCACCGTTTGTATAGAGAAAGTCTACCGTTTCTTTAAGCTGAGTACCTCGAACAATCGAATCGTCAACAAATAGCAGGTTTTTATCTGTTATGAGATCGTGGATCGGAATTTGTTTCATTTTAGCAATTTTACTGCGTTCTTTTTGCTTAGATGGAGTAAAGCTTCTAGCCCAAGTGGGGGTATACTTAATAAATGCACGGGCAAAATGCTTACCGCTTTGGTTTGAATAACCGATAGCGTGGGGTGTGCCTGAATCGGGAACACCGCCGACATAGTCAATATCATCGGCGATGCCACTTTTTTTATCGTGGTCAGCCATTATCTGACCGTTACGGTAGCGCATAATCTCAACATTAATACCTTCATAGCAAGAAGTGGGATATCCGTAATAACTCCATAGAAATGAGCAAATTTTCATTTCCTTGCCTGCGGGAGCTAGGACCTTCATCTCGGTAGCACTGAGCTCTACTATCTCGCCCGGACCAAGCTCTTTTGCATCTTCATAGCCAAGTTTTAAATATGCAAAGGACTCGAAAGAAACACAGTATCCGTCGTCATTCTTGCCTATAAGCACAGGTATTCTGCCAAGACGGTCTCTTGCGGCTATTAGATTTCCGCCTTCTTTTAGTATAAGTATTGAAGCTGTGCCATCAATAGCATTTTGAGCAAACTTTATGCCCTCTGCAAAATTCGATTTTTGATTGATAAGCGCTGCTACAAGTTCGGTAGAATTAACCTTACCACCTGTCATAGCGCCAAAATGACCGCGACTAGTAGAAAGATAATTTTTTATAAGTGCATCGGCATTATTTATAAGACCTATAACGCAAATTGAATAGGTGCCGATATCGGCTTTTATAAGGAGCGGCTGAGGGTCATAATCGCTTATACAACCGATTGCCGCAAAGCCTTTCATTTCGTCGAAAATATCATCAAATTTTGTTCTGAAAGGGGAATTCTCTATATTATGAATTTCTCTTTGCAGACCGATTTTAGGGTCAAAAGCCGCAACACCACCGCGGCGAGTACCCAAATGAGAATGATAGTCAGTACCGAAAAACACATCTGAAATGGCATCGTTTTTACTGACAGCGCCAAAAAATCCGCCCATTATTATCTCCTTTGGAAATTATATAATCTGAATATTAAGCGAAGAAAAGCTTTGAAAGGGTCATCGGGTCAATATATTCGCCATTCTTATAAACACGCATATTACCCGAAGCTATTTCGTCTATGAGCATAACCTCGCCGTTTGCATCATATCCGAACTCAAACTTAATATCATACATATCAAGCCCTTTTTCTTTAAGGTCGTCAGCAACGATTTTAGTAATATCCTGAGTCATTTTCTTCATATCGTCATACTGCTTTTCAGTCATAACGCCAAGGTCAACAAGTCCATCCTTAGTTACGAGTGGGTCGCCTTTTTCGTCATTCTTGAAGGTCATCTCAACATAAGCGGGAAGGTCAGCTCCCTCTTCAATGTAATCGCTATAGCGACGATAGAAGCTACCAACAGCCTTATAACGGCAGATAACCTCAAGGCCTTTACCAAATACTTTTGCAGGAAGAACCTCCATTGTTGTATCATCGAGGTTAGCACTTACATAATGGGTTTTAATACCTGCGGCATTGATTTTTTCAAAGAAATATATAGACATACGAAGGTTAACATCACCTACACCGTCGATAGTTATACCAACCTGATTTTCACCTGGATCAAAAACACCGTCTTTACCTGTGCAGTCATCCTTGAACTTTAAGAGATAGTTTCCGTTATTAAGAGCGAAAACGTCCTTAGTTTTTCCTGTGTACACTAGTTTCTTTTCCATTTTTAATTTCTCCTTTATATAAACTTAATATTAAAGCTTTTCTATAATTGCCTTATCTTTGGCAAGAACTGTTTCGGCATCAGCTTTGCGCTTTGCATCAAGCTTTGCGGCAAGGTCAGCATCTTCAACTGAAAGTATTTGTATACATAACAAAGCGGCATTGACAGCGCCGTCAATAGCAACTGTAGCTACAGGGATACCTGAGGGCATCTGAACAGTTGAAAGAAGGGCATCAATACCGTCTAATTTTCCGCAGTTAATAGGGATACCGATAACGGGTATAGTTGTGTTAGCAGCAATAGCGCCTGCAAGATGGGCTGCCATTCCTGCGGCGGCAATAATTGCACCGAATCCGTTTTTGCGGGCATTTATACTGAACTCGCGAGCCTCGACAGGAGTACGGTGCGCTGAAAAGACATGCACCTCATAAGGTACACCGAAGCTTTTTAAAGTATCAACCGCTTTTGAAACAACAGGTAGATCACTGTCGCTTCCCATGATGATTCCGATTTTTTTCATAACTTCCTCCTTAAACAAAAAGGGCGCACTCATTTCGTATAATACGGAATAAGTGTGCCCAGACGGTCGGCAATAGACATTTGTGCTGGTGATAAAAGTTCTTTGTTTCATGTGGTCAATTCCACTTATCCGTCAGTTGCAAAGAACAATATGTTGTATGTGTATATATTATCATACACCTGATATTTTGTCAACGGAACAATTTTAAATTTTAGCAATTTATGTATATAATTCATATTTAACTATATGTGATAAAATTTTTTGTTTATTTTGATAAATATACTTGCTTTTTTAAAAATTTGGTTTAAAATAATTTTGGTGATAAAAATGGGAAATGCTTACAAAATAATCGAAGAGTTTAATAAGATTATCCCCGAAATTAAATACTGTCTTTTGCCTCTTGCAAAAAGAAGTCTCATTTCTGCGGATGCGGCTTTGATGCTTGTTGCTTTATGCGACTTTCCTGAGCTTATACTATATTTTGAGGAAAGTGTGAAATTGCAGTTAATAGACCGAGGGTTTGCCGAATATAATGGAAACAGACTTGTAGCTACAAGTAAGGGCGAAATACTTGCAAAATCTTTTATTAATGCGATAAAGAAGCTTAATTATTAATAAAATTTTAAATCTTTGATTATGGTATTGACTTTTCCTGACTTTTAGTTTAATATATTCACTACAGTAAATAATCGGTAATTAAAACCGATATGTTTTTATAATTGGAGGATATGAAAATGAACATTAAACCTTTGGCTGATAATGTTGTTATCAAGGCAACCGAAGCAGAGGAAACTACAAAAAGCGGTATTGTTCTTGCTTCGGCCGCTAAGGAAAAGCCCCAGATTGCTGAGGTTGTTGCAGTGGGCGAGGGCGGCCTTGTTGACGGCAAGGAAGTTAAAATGACTGTTAAGGTTGGCGATAAAGTAATCGCTGCTAAATATGCCGGTACAGAAATCAAACTCGACGGTGAAGAATATACAATTCTCCGTCAGTCTGATATTTTGGCTATTGTTGAATAAGGATTAGGTGATTGAAATGGCAAAAAATATTATTTTTGGTGAGGAAGCACGCAAGTCTTTGCAGACAGGCGTCGATAAGCTAGCAAACGCAGTTAAGGTGACATTGGGTCCTAAGGGAAGAAATGTTGTTTTAGAAAAGAAATACGGTTCACCGCTTATTACTAATGACGGTGTTACCATTGCGAAGGAAATTGAGCTTGAGGATCCATTTGAAAATATGGGCGCTCAGCTTGTAAAAGAAGTATCTGTTAAGACTAATGATGCCGCAGGTGACGGTACTACTACTGCTACAGTTTTAGCTCAAGCTCTTATAAATGAGGGTATGAAGAATGTAGCCGCAGGTGCTAACCCGATGGTTGTTAAAAAGGGTATCAAAAACGCTGTAGATGCTGCTATTAATGCGGTTATTTCTAATTCTAAAAAGGTTAGCGGTACTGAGGATATTGCCCGTGTTGCAACCGTTTCTTCGGGCGATGAGGTTATTGGTAATCTTATTTCAGAGGCTATGGCTAAGGTTTCTGCCGACGGTGTTATAACTGTTGAGGAATCCAAGACCGCTGAGACCTATTCAGAGGTTGTTGAGGGTATGCAGTTTGATCGCGGTTATATTACTCCTTATATGGTTACTGATACTGACAAGATGGAAGCAGTTATTGACGATGCTTACATTCTTATTACCGATAAAAAGATTTCTGTAATTCAGGAAATTTTACCGTTGCTCGAGCAGATTGTTCAGGCAGGCAAAAAGCTCCTTATTATAGCCGAAGATATTGAGGGTGAGGCTCTTTCAACCCTGATTGTAAATAAGCTTAGAGGAACATTTACCTGTATTGCTGTTAAGGCTCCCGGCTTTGGTGACAGACGTAAAGAAATGCTTAAAGATATTGCTATTCTTACAGGCGGCGAGGTTATTTCCGAGGAACTCGGTCTTGACCTTAAGGAAACTAATATCGCTCAGCTTGGTCGAGCACGTCAGGTTAAGGTTTCTAAGGAAAACACTATCATTGTTGATGGTGCCGGAGATGGCGATATGATAAAAGCAAGAGTTGGTCAGATAAGAAACGAGATTTCAACTACTACATCTGATTTTGACAAAGAAAAGCTTCAGGAGAGACTTGCTAAGCTTGCGGGCGGTGTTGCTGTAATTAAGGTTGGCGCTGCTACCGAGATCGAGATGAAGGATAAAAAGCTTCGTATCGAGGACGCTCTTTCTGCTACAAAAGCCGCTGTTGAAGAGGGTATAGTTGCAGGCGGCGGTGTTGCTCTTATTAATGCAATCCCTGCTGTTAAGGCTCTCTTAGACTCTACCGAGGGCGATGAAAAGACAGGTGTTAATATCGTTCTTAAATCCTTAGAGGCTCCTATTAAGCAGATTGCTTTAAACTCTGGTCTTGAAGGCTCTGTTATAATTGATAAGATTATTTCAAGCGGTAAGGTAAACTATGGCTTTGATGCTTATAACGAAACCTATACCGATATGCTCGAAGCAGGTATTGTTGACCCGACAAAGGTTACCCGCTCAGCTCTTGAAAATGCCGCTTCTGTTGCCGCAATGGTGCTCACAACCGAAAGCCTCGTTGCAGATAAGAAGGAAGATGCTGCCGCCGCAAATGCCGCAGCAGCCGCTGCAGCTGCCGCTCAGGGTGGTATGTATTAATAAGGTTTATTAATAAAAACCACTAGTTCGACTAGTGGTTTTCTCCACCTCTAGAAGGGGTGATTACTGGCGAAGCCCCTAAAAAGGGGCCTCTGATGTTTAGCAACGCATTACTTTTTCGGGCTTGCTTCTAGTTCGCCCTTTTATTATCCCCCCGGTAGAACCGGGGGTTTATTTCCACGTCTAAAGACACCAATTATCCGAGATTCACTGATTAACGTGAACCTCGGATTTTTTAGACTGTTTTTTTACAGCCCCTAGTATTTTTGATATCTACATAGCCAAAAAAAAAAAAAAGTAACCAATTCTTTATAGTAAATACGGATTATTTTGTGTAATATTACAATCAGCCAATAATCAAAATGGAGGGTAATTATGAAAACATTATTGAAGTCTTTATCTTTGGTATTAACGGTTTGCATTGTTTTTACGCTTTTTTCCGTTTGTGCCGCTACAATAACTGTTTCAGCTGCAACGGTTATTGAAATTGATACTGCTGATGAGTTACGACTTATTGGCAGGGATGATGCATATCCGCTTAGTTCCAATTATGTTTTAACGGCGGATATTGATCTGGCTGATGAAGAGTGGTTGCCAATAGGCATCGCCACTTGGGAAAGTACTACAGTTTCATATTTTACTGGCACATTTGACGGTCAGGGTCATATTATTTCTAATATGTGGAGTGAGGACCGTTCTAATCCGAAAGCCCCTGTTTTTCGGGATATGCTTATAAATGAGTGGGGTTTTATTGCCTGCGCTTCTTCTAATGCAGTGGTAAAAAATCTTGCTTTTAAAGATGTATATTTTAATCTTGGCTATACTACAAAGAACACAGATAATTTTATAGGTACAGTTGTAGGATATATCGGCCGTGGCGGAAGCAAGGTTACTATCGAAAATGTTGCTGTGCTTTCAGGCGAAATTATCGCTTTAAACTTCCGTCACAAGCTATGGGTTGGCGGTATTGCAACGGGCTTTGATTCGGTATCAGGCACAACAGGTAATAGAATTAAAAATTGTTATAATAATGCTAATATTACTGCCAAATCTGGTTCTTACTCAAGATATTCTTCCTTTGTAGTGGCGGCAGGTATACTTGCTGTTTGGTCAAGCGATGCGAAGGATTCTTCTTATAATATTGTAGAAAACTGCTTTAACAAGGGTACTATTTCAGTATCAACCCATGTTACCAGTAATTATACATACCTTAATTGTGGCAGTAATATTATAGGTCGTACGGGTGTGAAAGCAAATAATGTAACAACGGCGGTTACTCCAATAAACAACTGGGCAATAGATAACAGACTTGTATTCAACAACTCAAATAATATTAACTGTGACCAGCTTGTTAAGGATGCTGAAACCACTAATGTTGTTTATGCAGTTGATGCACACAAGCCTTCTTCTTACGAAGGGCTTACTTCGGTTACCGATTCGGAAAATAATGCTGTTTGGACTGCTGTTGATGGCTATTATCCTATGCTCGCAACTTTTGTAGATTATGCAGAAGAAGTTACACAGGTTAATTATACCCTAATTGAAACGGTTGATGAATTGGCGCTTATAGGTAATGATGATGCCTATCCGCTAAGCGGATATTATAAGCTTGCCAATAATATCGACGCTTCAGCATCAGAGTGGATGCCTATAGGCGCAGATACTACCTTTTCAGGTCTTTTTGAAGGTAATGGATATACGATTTCGGGCATTTCTATAGGTAAAGCAGGGGCTACTGCCCGTACAACAGCTTCATTTGGTTTTTTCTCAACTCTTTCCGGTACGGTTCGAAATTTAAAACTTACTGATTTGTATTTTAATACCTATGCTTCGGGTGGAAATTCATATCTTGGCGGTATTGCAGGCACGGTTAAGGTAGGCAGTAATATTTTAAGTTGTCATATTCAGGGTGATATAATTGATATTATCTCTAAAAATACCAAGGTAGGTGGTATTATTGGTGTAAATACAGGTTTTTGTAAAATTGATAACTGCTTTGCAGATGTTAATATCACCGCAGGTTATTCCTCGGCAATTTCAGGCGGAAGTCTGGGAACTGCAGGCATTGTTGGAAGCTTAGAAAAAGCAAGCAATGTTGCAAACTGCATCAGTATAGGTGAGATTAATGCCAAATACCCCGGTTATGTAGGCGCAATAGTTTCTCATTATTATGGTTTAGAGCTTTTGTCTGTTCCGGAAAACTGTTATTCGAATGCCAAAATTGATTACTATGCAACTGCAAATATGAAGGCGTTTCACTCCCATGATGATGAATACACCTTGGTTTCTAAATATGAAATGCTGAGCGGCGCTATGGCGGGATTATTACCTGCAGACGCTTGGACTGATAACGCGACGGATTTAATACCTTATCTTAATGTATTTGCTGTTCCTGCAGTTTCTACTCAGACCGAAGAGGAAGCCGCAAATGCAGTTGAAGATGCTATTCGTGCTTCTGTTCTCACTAATTATATTACCGAAGCAGATATTATCGCTATTGCAGAAAATTGTCTTGAAAAAGGTAGTCATGGTTTTGCAATTTCCGAGTTTGTTTTAACAAATGCTATTAACAGCACCGAAGGTAACATTGAACTTACCTTTACGGTTGGTGCGGCAACCCGTTCCATAACTCTTTCGATTAGTCCAATACCTGAATTTGAGTATGGATTTTCAACTGAATTCAAAGGCAGAGCAGACGGTACTGTGACAATTACCGATGCTGATTATTTGGGTAAAAACTACCGTCTTTATTGGGGCGATGATAACGGCAAGTTGGCAGGTTATGATGCTATTGCAACCCTTGAGGATTTTACTGTTACAGACGAGGAATCAGGTGTTTTAGTTTATAATACTATAATGAATACGCTTATACCCGAAACTGCAACTAAGCTTTATCTTGCAGTGGATAATAATATTGTAACTGAATTTGATGTTCCTGAATGGCGCTCGCTGGAAAATGTTGAACCTGATTATATCACGGCTCATGTTTCGGACACTCATTTAGGTTATTCCCGTTCAAAAGATGCCTTAACAAAGGTGTTTGAAAAAATGAAAGAAATGGGCGGTGTGTTCATTACCAACGGCGGTGATATTACTAATGACGGTAATGAAGGACAGTATATAGACTATGCAAATACACATACTGCTGAATTTTCTGATATTACCTTCTGGGCAACACTTGGTAACCACGATATAATTACAATAACCAGTTCTGTTGGTCTTACGGCTCAACAAAAGCTTTCATATGCAAAGAAATATATGGAAGGCTTTGCAAATCCAGACCACACCTTGGGTGAGGAATATATAGTAACTGTTCCTGATGAATCCGAAGAGGATGTTCACACTGTTGACTATTCAAGAAACGCCGACCTCACAATCAATGAAATCGAAACTGATGAATATATACTCCAGATGGACTACACAATGTCTTATGGGGAAGATATGTATGTCTTTATGAGTGCCGGCGATTTAACCAATAATGGTGCACATTGCGATAACGATGTTTCTTTGAGTGAAAAGCAATTGGCATGGCTTGAAAAGGTACTTGATAATTACTATAATGTTGAAAAGAAGACAGGTCAAACCTACTTTATTTTCCACTATGCAACCCTTGAAAATGGTTTAGGCGGTGCTACGGTAGATAATTTGGGTAATTATATAAATTATGCAGAATCTTCGGCTAAGCTATATGAAATACTTGATAAGTATCCCATTATTCATATAAGCGGTCATATGCATACGCCTTTCCGTTCGGATAAAAATATATATGTCGGTACTAAACATACTGCCATACAAACCCCATCTAACACGAAGGGACATCCTGCATTTGAGGGATATATAATTGAACATTATACAGATTATACACTTCTTAAGGGCTACAACTTCCTGACAGAAGAATTTATTCCAAACGCTATGTTCTATGTTGCTGAGGAATATAACGAAATAGATGCAGTCGCTTACTATAAGGTTGACGGTGAAAAACAGGGTAGTATAACGGGTATTACCGTTTCAGATACATATGTAACCGATAATAAATTTATTCGTAGTGCCCGTAAGATAGAAAGAAATTCCACCGAAGCTGCCTTCACCGAAGATACTTATATTATACCTTACAGTACCGCTCTCTCTACTGCGGATAACCAGACCTTTAATCAGCTTTATACCTTCCTTACTACCCCAGGCGCAGAACTTCGCGTATTTGTGAAAAATACTGCTGATTATGAAGTGAGCTTTAAATTAGGCCTGTATGGTGAAATAACATATAATGGCAATTCTGTAGTATGCAACGAGGCTGTTTCAAATGAATATATAACCATTCCTGCAAGTAGCGGTTGGGTTGAAATCCGCGTAGCGGCAGAGGAGTTAAATATAAGTGATGAAAATCTGGAAAGATTTATAAAGGGCGAAACAACAGGTTCTTATTTGGGAATGAGCATTAATCCCGATCCCGATGCATTCTTAGCAAATAGCGGCGATGCACTTTATGTTTCGTCATTGGAAGTGTTTAACCGCAATATTATTGAAGAAATAACAACGGATTTTGAATATTATGAACAGGTTGTTACTGCGAAGGAAGAGTATGACACTTCAACTAATAAAGCTTACATTACCAAAACAAAAACAACTACAGGCTCAGAATTACCTTTCTTTAATAAGACATTAACCTTTACTGCAAATGCAGATAATTTTGATGTTTCTGCAGTAGCCGGTAAACAAAATGGTTTTATTAAAGCTTCGGCAGTAGCAACTGACGTATTTAAAGAATGGGCTATTTACAATACTTCTGCAGAAATGCGTTTTTGGGTAAAGACCGATAAGGATGTTACCTTTAAGATAGGTTTATATTTACCTAATCCAAACGGTGGTGAAATCACCTCAACTATTAATTGTACTGCATCTGACGATTGGCAAGAAATTAGATTAAAGCGTTCTGATTTTGCCAACAGCAGCTATTTTAACAGAAAATTTAATACCGCAACCGAAAGTACTTTGTTTATAAAAATGTATATAACCAATACCTTTGAGGCAGGTCAAAGTATCTCCTTTGGCAATAGAGTGGAATTCTTTACTCACGAAGCTTATGATAAGGGTGATGCTAATATGGACGGTTCTGTAGATGTACGAGACCTTGTTAAAGTTAAAAAGTCAATAGCTAACGGTGATGAGGAATCTATAACTGCAGATATAGATTCTGATGGCAGGCTTGCTATTATTGATTTGGCTTATATTCGTAAATGGCTCTTGAAAGATTCTTGGAGTTAACAGATAAATCGAATCAAAACCACCGGTTCAATACAAGAGGTTCTTCTTTTATCTTAGTCTTTTCGGGCTTGCTTCTAGCTCGCCATTTCTATTGCAGCTTTGCCCTTTTTATTATCCCTCGGTAGAACCAGGGGTTTATTTCCACGTCTAAAGACACCAAATAGCAAAAGCTCCGTATCGCTGATACGGAGCTTTTTGTTATGAAATCACGGCCAACCGCGTTTATCCACAAAGTTTCGTAAATATTTTCCTAAGAATTTTATCGACTCATCAAGACTGCTACCGAATCTTAAGGCAATTTCGAAGTTATAGTATCCGTCATAACCAATTTCTTCCAATGCCTCAAAAACTGCACGCCATTTAATTGAGCCTTGTCCAGGAATGAGGTGTTGGTCAGAAAAACCGTTATTATCATGGAGATGGAGCATTTTAATTCTGTCACCAAAGTATCTGATGAAATCCTCTACAGGCAGACAACCGCCTTTAACTGCGCAGTTTGTATGACCACTGTCAAGACAAAATGCCTTATATTCGGTATCAAAAGAATCATATTCATCGCGCATAATTTTATGGTGCGAGAAATAATCAAATCCGGGAACACCGTCAACCGTCACATTTCCAAAGCTCTCGAATGTGAGATAAACACCGAATTTCTCGGCGGTTTCTTTGAAATCGTTATACATTTTTTGATTAACCTCGTGCATTAACTCGGGGGTTGCTCTATAGCCCCAGGTAGGAGTTCCTACCGAGTGAATAACGCAGTATTTTGCACCGATAATAGAGGCGGCTTCAATGTCTCTAATTGTTTTTATGCGTCGCTCCTCGTTAACTGCTTCGTCGGGACCGTATGAATACATAAGACTGTGAATTGTCGGAATTTCAAGACCTATTTCATCAGCATAATTTTTTATATCTGTGAAATATTCTACAAATTCTTCGTGCGGCATTGCAACGATATCGGGTAGAGAATTATGTCTGAAGCTATCAAGACAAAAGTCAACACCGTCAAATCCTGCGTCCTTTGCGAGCTTTAAAGTTGGTTTAATTCCGTATCTTATCTGAGCGGAGCCTGAAGAAAAACTGATTTTTTTCTGCATACTAAAACCTCTTTTCGGTTTATTTTACTTTAGTTTAGTCCTAATTTCCAAAAAAGTCAATGCGAAATCAAAAGAAAGTCAATTTCTAACAAAAAATTTAAAAAATATTAAAAAAACACTTTACAACTTTATCTTAATAAAGTATAATAGCAGCATAATCTTTTTAAAAGGGGTATTTACTTATGAAAAAATTATTAGCACTTGTTCTTACTTTAGCTATGGTGTTCTGCTTTGCCGCTTGTGGTAATGCAAATGTTTCCAGCGATAATGATGCTGCAAATGATGCACCTAAGGCTGAGACCATTGTTGTAGGATATACCATTTACGATCCTATGAACTATCTTGATAAGGACGGCGAGCTTATCGGCTATGATACCGACCTTGCAAAAGCAGTTTTTTCAAATCTTGGCTATGAAGTAATCTTCCAGGAAATTGTTTGGGAAAGCAAGTATTCTGAGCTGAATTCAGGCGCTATTGATTGTATCTGGAACGGCTTTACTTGCAATACTGCTGATGATGACGGCGTTTTGCGTTCTCAAAAAGTTGACTTCTCATACAACTATATGGAAAACCGTCAGGTTATTGTTGTAAAGAATGATTCTACAGTTGCTAAAGCTGAAGACCTCAAAGGTAAGTTCGGCGTTGCTGAAAGCGGTTCTGCAGGCGAAACCTATGCAAAATCTTTTGAGGGTACATCCTTCAAGGGCTTTGTTAAGCAGACAGAGTGCCTTACTGAGGTAAAGGCTGGAACTGCAGACTTCGCTGTTGTTGACGCTCAGCTCGCTAAGAGCTACTGCGGTAAAGGTGACTATGCTGACCTTAAGATTGTTGACGGTCTATCAAGTGAGGTTGAGTACTACGGTATCGGCTTCAAGAAGGGCAGCGAGCTTACCGCTAAGGTTAACGAGCAGCTTGAAAAGCTCGGTGCTGACGGTACTATTGCTACCTTGGCTGAAAAGTACGGTGTTTCCAACACAGCTATCAAAGATTTTTCTGACCAGAAGAAATAATTAATTCGGAGTATTTTTATGACATTTTTAGAAGTCACTGCTTTTTTGTTTGACGGCTTCAAAATATCTTTGCTTATCTTTGCGGTGACGCTGCTTTGCGGCGCACCGCTTGGTTTACCTATAGCCTTTTGTTCAATGAGCCGTTTAAAGCCTTTAAAAGCTGTTTCAAAGATGGTTGTCTGGGTTGTAAGAGGTATTCCTCTTATGCTACAGATTTTTATAATTTATTATGTACCGGGTCTTTTATTCGATTATCCTATGTTTAGTCAGGTAGACCGATATTTTTATATAAATCACGGTATTTCTGATGCGGGTAGAATAACCGCTGTTTTAATTGCTTTTATATTAAATTATGCTTGCTATTTTTCCGAAATCTACCGTGGCGGTATTGAAAGCATTTCAAGAGGTCAATATGAAGCGGGATATGTTTTAGGACTTACTAAATCTCAGGTTTTCAGAAAAATTGTACTTAAACAGGTTATTAAAAGAATAGTTCCGCCTATGTCCAACGAGATTATAACTCTTATTAAGGATACTGCGCTTGCAAACTGCATCGTTGTATGCGAGATAATAAAGCAGGCAAAAGAATTGGCGGCTACCAAAGCTATGATTTGGCCCTTATTCTATACCGGTGTATTCTATCTTTTATTTGTAGGCTTTTTGACAATCGTTTTAGGCAAGCTTGAAAAGAAGCTGAATTACTTTAATTAGAAAGGGGAAGGGTTATGTCTGTTTTAAAGGTAAACGGAATAAAGAAAAGCTTTGGCAAAACCGAGGTTTTAAAAGGACTTGACTTTTCCCTTGAAAAAGGTGAGGTTTTATCAATAATCGGTTCTTCCGGTAGCGGAAAAACCACCTTGCTAAGATGCCTTAATTTCTTGGAATTTGCTGATGAGGGTACTATTTCGGTAAACGGAAAAACTATCTTTGACGCTGATAACCACGATAAGCTTTCTGATGCTCAAATTAGGGAGAACAGACTTCATTTCGGTCTTGTTTTCCAGTCTTTTAATCTTTTTCCGCAGTATAATGTGCTTAAGAATATCACTCTAGCACCAACTCTTTTAAAAAGAGGTACTGAAGAGGAAATTGAAAAAGAGGCTATAGCGCTTATTGAAAGGGTAGGACTTTTGGATAAAATCAATAACTATCCTTGCGAGCTTTCGGGCGGTCAGCAGCAGCGTGTTGCTATTGCAAGAGCGCTTGCTTTAAAGCCTGATATTCTTTGCTTTGACGAGCCGACCTCAGCGCTTGACCCCGAGCTTACCGGCGAGGTTTTAAGGGTAATAAAGGACCTTAAAAGCGGGGACAGTACAATGATTGTTGTTACCCATGAAATGGAATTTGCCCGCAATGTATCGGATAAGGTTATATTTATGGCAGACGGTGTTATAGAAGAGTACGGCACACCCGAAGAGGTATTTTTAAATCCAAAATCGCAAAAAACCAAGAGCTTTCTTAATAAGGATATAGAAACAAATGGCTGATATTAAAAGTAGTAATAAAGCTGATAATAAAATGCTATCAGACCTGTTTGAGCTGATTGCCTCTCTTAAAACCGCTGAAGATTGCAAAGATTTGTTTGGCGACCTTTGCACCTTTAAAGAAATTGAGCAGATGGCTCAGCGAATTAAAGCGGCTAAATTATTATTAGAGGGTAATACTTATCAGCAGGTTACCGAAAAGTGCGATATCTCTTCTGCAACCTTGAGTCGTGTATCCCGATGTGTTCAATACGGCAAGGGATATACAAAATTTTTGAAATAAACAAAAATTAAGAGCTGACTGAATGTCAGCTCTTTTTATATTTCTTATTCAGTTCTGAGGGCTACAACAGGGTCTTTCTTTGCGGCACTACGGGATGGAATGATTCCTGCAAATAAAGTGAGTACAACGCTTATGATTACAAGTACAATTGCTACTGGCAAGGGAAGTATTGCGTTAAGATTTCCAATACCTGTCAACTCATGCAAAATCAAATTAATTGGAATACAAAGCAGATAGGTTATAACAACACCTAAAAGGCCTGAGGTAAAACCTATAATCACAGTTTCTGCATTGAACATACTTGAAACATTTTTCTTTGAAGCACCAATTGCCCTTAAAATACCAATTTCCTTTGTTCTTTCCTGAACTGAAATCAAGGTTATGACACCAATCATAATAGAGGATACTACGAGCGAGATCGCAACAAACGCTATAAGAACATAGGTAATTGCATTAATAATTGTAGTAATTGATGACATCATAAGGCCAATATAGTCGGTATAGGTGATTTTTTCAAGGTCATCTTTGCCCTCATTATAATCAGCAATTACCTCTTCTATTACATCTTTATTTTCGAAGCTCGATGCAAAGAGGTTTACGGTTGAAGGGGATTCAAGGTTAACATATCCTAAAGTCAGGAGATTATCGTCATAAGTCGATTCGGAAAATTCGAGAACCTCATCGTGATAAATAACCTTTTGCTTATCGGTATAGCCCTTTGAAGCCATATCAAAGGCGGCTGAGAGCTGAGCCTCGGTCATAGCGCTTAATTGCTGTTTTACACTCTCGGCATATTGCGCTTTAATTTGTTCGGTTATCATCTGCTCGAACATTTCGGTTATATCCTCGTCGGACATAGAGCCGATATAATCCTCAATCTCTGCCGAGGACATACCCATTTGTTCTGATAAAGCAAGCGTCATTTTTTCATTCATAGCCTCTCGGTCTAATGAATCCATAGCCTGCTTTACGGTGGTATCAAGATAATCCTTTTCAGGAATACTCATAATTTTCACATAGGTTTCGGCTTTTCCTGCGGTATCAAGTCCATTGATATATTTATTAAATTCCTTTGTTTTTTCCTTATCGGTCATATTTCCGGTATTCTCTTTAAAGGGGAGACCTGTGAAAATATCCTTTTCGGGTGTTTTAAGCTGAGCCTTAACAGCGGGCGAGTCCTTGGATTTTTCTATAACATACTCTGTAAGCTCGCTTGTATAAGCAATAGAGCCTGTAAGCATTGCGGCTACAGCATCCTCTTTTGGACGGATGATTCCCGTAACTTTTAGGTTAGTACCGTTGTCATAAAGATATTTAAGTCCTGCTTTAGTTTCTCTAAGGTCAGTATAGGTATTGCTTGCCTCATCATAGGTGTAGCAGTCGGACGCAAAAATCACTCTAAAATCCATATCGCAGATTTCTTCATAGGTCCATCGGTGTTCCTCGGGCTCGATATTACTTTGATTAATAGCCGCATCTGCAAGGGCGTCTATCTCTTCTTTTGAGCGGAGTCCCAGGGCATAAAGGGTCATATCATCAATTTCATTGTTTTCGTCTACCACGATAACAACTTCATTATATTCAGTAGGCCAGCTTCCGTAAATGATATCGTATTGCTTATCAAGCATATCGTTAATAAGGCGTCCGTCTTTACCTTTCAGCATTTCCTGCCAAAGAGTAGCCCCAGTGCTCATCATACTACCCATACCGTAGCTCTCGCTCATATTCATCATTGAAGAAAGGTCCATACCAAAATACTCAATAAGCAATTCTTGCATAAGAGCCTGAGTATCTGAGTGAATTATATCTCCGTCAACATTTTTGGTGAAAACAAGCATATCCATATCATAGGTATACTGCACACCGCTGATTGCATTTGCAAGCCTTGAATCTTCCTTTTTAAGCTCATCTTCTATATACTTTTTAAAGGTTTCAAGGTCGTTTTCATTGGTTTCTGCGGAATTAAGAGAGTTTATCATATCGTAAAACATAGCTTTTTGATAAACAGCATCGTTTTCATGGTCGCTCTCGGAGGTTGCAGTTCCCATAAAGGTCTGTAGCAATGTGCTGACATCAATATGAGTAGCTTCAAGTGTCAGAGGATAGGAAGAAAGGGTTTCTTCCTGAACCATATCAATATAGGTTGTCATACCTTGAGAAACCGCGAAAATCAAGGCTATACCGATAATACCGATGCTACCCGCAAAAGAGGTAAGAATTGTTCTGCCTTTCTTGCTAACAAGATTTTTAAGCGAAAGCGCAAACGAGGTCGCAAAAGACATCGAAGGCTTTTTTTCTTTTCTAGCGGATTTTTTATCCTTTTTGCTAACAGGTGCTTCTTCGACTGCTTTTTCATCATCGCGCAGGGGAGAAGAGTCTCCTGTTACAATACCGTCAAGCATGCGGATGATTCTTGTTGAATACTTTTCGGCAAGCTCGGGGTTGTGCGTTACCATTATAACCAGGCGGTCCTTTGAAATTTCTTTAAGAATATCCATAACCTGAACACTGGTTTCGGTATCAAGCGCACCGGTCGGCTCGTCGGCTAAGATAATATCAGGGTTATTAACAATAGCGCGGGCAATTGCAACCCTTTGCATCTGACCGCCCGACATTTCGCTTGGTTTTTTCTTTAGTTGGTCGCCGAGCCCTACCTTTTCGAGCGCTTCTTTAGCTCGTTTCTTTCGCTCTGTTTTTGAAACGCCCGAAAGACTAAGTGCCAGCTCAACATTCTGTAGTACAGATTGATGAGGAATAAGATTATAACTCTGAAAAACAAATCCGATAGAATGATTGCGGTAGGTATCCCAATCTCTGTCTTTAAAATCCTTTGTAGATTTACCGTTGATAATAAGGTCTCCGCTTGTATATTGGTCGAGTCCACCTATAATATTTAACAAGGTAGTCTTTCCGCAACCTGACTGGCCGAGAATTGATACAAATTCGTTTGTTCTGAATTCGAGGTCAATACCTTTTAACGCTTCGACAACGGTATCTCCGGTCTGGTAATCTTTTTTGATGCTTTTGAGCTTTAGCATATTTAAAGCTTCATATCCTTTCATTACTTTATAAAATTATTTTAACAGAAAATTGTTTATAAATTATGAATATACTAGAAATATTTGTAAAAAAATCAAGGACCGCTTATCGGTCCTTGAAAAAAATTACTATTCCAAACTGTATTTTTTCTCATACATAACATAATCATCAACAAAAGAGCCTGTAGCGGCGGTTTTGATTTTGTTGAGGTATTTATGAGCATCAAGCATATCTGTAGGTAACTGCATTGTATAAACAGCAATGTTTGAACAATGGTCGGAGACACGCTCGTAATTTGTAAGCAAATCTGTGAAAATAAAACCGAGCTCAATAGTACATTCGCCGTTTTGCAGTCTTGAAATATGCATAGCTTTAAGCTGTTTTTTAAGTTTATCAATAACTTGTTCAAGAGGTTCTACGTGAGATGCCTGCTCGGGATTATCGGCGATAAATGAATCAACTGTCATATTTATAATCTCGATAACTGCACCCGTTATAACTGAAATTTCTCCAAGAGCATCTTCAGAGAATGAAATACCTTTAACATGCATTTCCTCTGCAAGCTTTGCAATAGCGAGAGAATGGTCGCCGATACGCTCAAAATCACCGATACTGTGAAGCATACGGGCAACACCGTGAGAGGTGTTTTCACTAAGCTCGTTATTACTTAGTCTTACAAGATAAGTGCCGAGCTTGTCCTCATATTTATCAATAAGGTTTTCCTTATCCCTTATATACTGAACTGTTTCGGCATCATAAGAGGTGAGCATATCTATTGACTTGTGTAACGATTCCTTAGCGTGCTCAGCCATTTCGCAAGCAAGCTTATGACATTCTGCAACAGCAAGAGCAGTATTATTAAATATACGCTCGTCCAAGAAAACGGCATGAGTTTTTTCTTCCTTTTCGGGAACAACAAACACACAGAATTTAATAAGAAGCTTTTTAATCGGCAGTAAAATTATGGTGGTAACAACATTAAACATAGTATGCACAACAGCAACGCCTACCATAGAAATTTCGGTAGCTAGTAGTTGGATACCAAATATTTTTAGTATGTACATAATTACCATACAAACGAGGGAGCCGAAAAAATTTACGGAAAAATGCATTACAACAACTTTTTTAGCGTTGGTATTAGTGCCAACACTGGATATAAGAGCTGTAACACAGGTACCGATATTAGCACCGAGTACCAAAGGAATTGCCATTTCCCAAGTGATACCACCCGAAAGCGCCAAGGCTTGAACTATACCTATTGTAGCTGCAGAGGACTGAATTACACCGGTAAATATGGTAGAAATAAGTAAAGCTGCAATCGGACTTTTAAGGGTTGTAAGGAAGGTATCAAAACCGTCTAATGTGCGGACAGAAGCCATTGAATCACTCATAAGCTCCATACCATACATCAAAACAGCAAAGCCGATAAATATCATACCGAGATTTTGCTTTTTATCTGTTTTACTAACCATCTTAAGAATTATACCGATAAAAGCAAGAATTGGTGCAAAGGTCATCGGCTGAAGAAGAGTAATAAAGAAATTACCTTCTCCAATACCTGCAAGGCTGAGAAGCCAAGCGGTAAGCGTTGTACCGACATTTGAACCCATTATCATACCAAAGGTATTGGCGAATTCCATAATGCCTGAGTTTACAAGACCAACAAGCATTACTGTAAAAGCAGATGATGACTGAATGGCTACGGTTATTCCTGCACCTAAAAAGAAACCTAGAAAGTCGTTTGAGGTAACTTTGTTCATAGCGCGTTCCAAGCCACCGCCAGCCATTTTTTCAAGCCCGCCCGACATTGCACTCATACCGTAAAGGAAGAAAGCAAGACCGCCGAGTAGCATTGCTGTCATAGTTAAAATCTGTGTCATACCATTTTCTCCTATTCTCCTAGTTTGACATAAATTTAATATAAAGTTTTTTTAAAATTCGATTGCTTTTTCAATATATTCTTTAAGCTCGCTTATCGGGATACGCTTTTGCTCCATAGTATCGCGGTCGCGAACGGTTACGCAATTATCTTCTAAGGAGTCAAAATCGTAAGTAATACAGATAGGTGTACCAATCTCATCCTCTCTGCGATAGCGTTTACCGATAGAACCTGCATCATCAAAGTCTATAGAGAAATATTTTGAAAGCTCGGTATATACCTCGGTTGCTTTTTCAGAAAGCTTTTTAGAAAGGGGAAGTACAGCAGCTTTAAAAGGTGCTAAAGCAGGGTGGAAGTGCATTACAACGCGGGTATCACCCTTCTCGTCAACCTCTTCGTCATAAGCGTTGCAAAGGAAAGCAAGTAAAACACGGTCAGCACCGAGAGAGGGCTCGATTACATAAGGAACGTATTTTTCATTTGTCTCTGGGTCAAAGTATTCCATAGCTTCGCCTGAATGGTTACTATGCTGAGTGAGGTCGTAATCAGTTCTGTCAGCAACGCCCCATAATTCGCCCCAACCAAACGGGAAGAGGAACTCAAAGTCAGTAGTAGCCTTTGAATAGAAGCAAAGCTCATCCTTGTCATGGTCGCGAAGACGAAGACTGTCTTCATCAATTCCTAAATTAAGAAGCCAATCGCGGCAGTATGAACGCCAGAAATCAAACCACTCAAGGTCAGTACCGGGCTTGCAGAAGAACTCAAGCTCCATCTGCTCAAACTCACGGATACGGAATATAAAGTTTCCGGGGGTAATTTCGTTACGGAAGGATTTTCCTATCTGGGCTACGCCGAAAGGTACCTTTTTACGGGTTGTACGGGCAATGTTTTTGAAGTTTACAAAAATACCCTGTGCAGTTTCGGGGCGAAGATATAGGGTAGAAGTGCTATCTTCAGTAACACCCTGGAATGTTTTAAACATAAGGTTGAATTTACGGATATCGGTGAAATCTTTTGAATCACAGTGGGGGCAGGAAATACCTTTTTCGCGGATGTATTCCATCATTTCCTCATCGCTCATAGCAGCAGGATTATCCGAAAGACCGTTTTCTGCAACATAATCCTCTATAAGCTTATCTGCTCTATGACGGGTTTTGCAGTTTTTACAGTCCATAAGAGGGTCGGAAAAGCCGCCGAGGTGACCTGATGCCACCCAAGTTTCGGGATTCATAAGAATAGCGCTGTCAAGACCTACATTATAGGGACATTCCTGAACAAATTTTTTCCACCAAGCCTTTTTAATATTATTCTTAAGTTCAACACCCAAAGGACCGTAATCCCAAGAGTTTGCAAGACCACCGTAAATTTCACTACCGGGGTATACAAAGCCTCTGCCTTTTGCAAGGCTAACTATAGTTTCCATACTTTTTTTAGAATTTTCCATACTATTTCCTCCAAAATTCCAAATTTCTACAAATAATATAGTACATAAAATTCTTTAAAATGTCAATAAATAAATTGACTTGACATATTAAATTATATGGTTTATACTAATTTAAAATATTAGCGGAGGTATTTTCTATGGATAATAGAGTAATTCAACTTCACAACGTGGATTTAGAAGCTTTAATTAAAGCGATTGATGAATGCAGAGGCGATGTTTTTCTTGAAACAGCAGACGGCGATGTTCTTAATCTGAAGTCAAAGTTATGTCAGATGATTGGTATTACTACTATT
The DNA here is from genome assembly GCA_045541175.1 of Acutalibacteraceae bacterium. Taxonomy (GTDB): domain Bacteria; phylum Bacillota; class Clostridia; order Oscillospirales; family Acutalibacteraceae; genus UBA737. Next base: position 3,632 of record JAZQIP010000031.1, on the reverse strand, counting down.
CTTAAAAATACCGAGGTTTCCGAGGCTTCGCTTCGTTGTACTAATCAGGATGATGAAACGATGCTTTTCCGTTTTAATTTATATGGCACTTTGCCCGACAAGGAGTAATATTAATGGCAGAAAATTTTTTGACCTACAAGGAAAAGCCGCTTGTTCGCAGCGGAAATGAGATTTATTACGGTAGTATGTCTGAGCCTTTTGTTGTAAAGCTTGAAATTTTATCAAGCACTAAGCAAGGTGAAAATGAGGTTCCGAATAAAGTTAAAGTACAGCTTTTAAAGAGCGATATTCAGCTTTCCGATAAGGACCGCATTGTTAAAGAAACAACTAAGAACAGCATGTTCGATGCTCTTGATTTTGGTTTTGTATGGCTCGAAAGAGCTCTTAAAGAGTAAAAATTAAAGCCGCACTTTGTTGTGCGGCTTTAAAATTTATTTAATTGTGATTTTACCGTTTTTGGATTTAACACCTATTAGTTGTTCATCGTAATTACAGAAGCCGTCATCCCTAACAGAAATTTTAATCTCACAATCCTGAGCCTTATCCGAAAGGATTTCAAATTCGAGGAAGAAGAGATTACCGTTTTTAGTGATATTATTTTGCTCAACATTAAGGAAGGTTAATTTGCCTTTATTTTCTGAAAATTCATAATCACTGAGAACATTTCCCTTTGAATAGCCCGAATATTTAAGTAAAGAGCTGTCATATTCTATATCAAAAATCATTGCCATAATTCCGGGATTTGCCGCAATTGAAACAGGAACTCTTACGGTTTTGCCTTTAGAGCCTGATGCAGCGCCTGCCGATATAGTACAGTCACTCGGAATAACACTAACGGTTGATGAGCTATTGGCATCAGTACCATTTTGTCCGCTTGAAGCAGAACCGCTATTTTGTGTTCCTGAATTATTTCCTGTCTGGGCAGATGAATCATTATTTCCGTTTGACTGCGTACCTTGAGCATCTGGGTTCTTTGTATCTTCGTTTGAGTTAGTACCTGTAACTGATGAGCTTACAAAATTTTCACTGCTGTTATCAGCAGGGTTAAAGGTGAAGGCATTGGTCAAAGCAAATATAATACCTGCAATTACAAGTGCGGCCGCTAAAACCGAAGCTACGATTATAATGATAATTTTACTTTTTTGCATAAAACATCCTCTATTCAACAAGTTTTTAAAAGATAAAATAAATTAATCTTTATTTCATATAATATATTATTGCGTACAGGTTTGTCAAGAAATAAAACTGCTAAAATTCTTGTTCTTGACATATTCATTAAAAAAAGATATAATACAATTTATGCGAATTGCTATTATTATTCTTATATAAAATTAGAAAGTAGGTTATTTTCATGGCGAAAACTATTAAAATTACCGAAGACGGTCTCAAAAAACTGCAGGAGGAGCTCGAGGTTTTAAAGACTCAGGGCCGTGCAGATATTGCAGAAAAGATTAAAGTGGCTCGTGGCTACGGTGACCTTTCTGAGAACAGCGAGTACGATGAGGCAAAGAATGAGCAGGCAAAAATCGAGGCCAGAATTGTCGAGATTGAGGCTATGCTTAAAAATGTCGAGATTATTGAGGATGTTAAAGGAAAAGCAAAAACCGTTGTTATAGGCGTTAAGGTTAAAGTTCTTGATGCTGAATATGGTGATGAGGATGAGTACAGAGTTGTCGGCTCTACAGAGGCTGACCCCCGTTCAGGACTCATCTCAGATGAATCACCTGTTGGAAAAGCATTGCTTGGCAAAAAAATCGGTGATGAGGTTGTTGTTGAAGCACCCGGCGGCGAATTCAAGCTTAAGATTATTGATATTTCAAAGTAATTTTCCTTTGAGGAGTTTTTAAAATGGCAGAAAATAATGTAAAAAACGGAAATGAACAGCAGGAGCTTAATGAAATTTTGAGACTCCGCCGCGAGAAGCTTGCTGTTATGCAGGAAGCAGGTAATGACCCTTTTAAGATTACCAAATTTGATTTTGATAACGATTCAGCTAATATCAAAGCTAATTATGATGAGCTTGAGGGCAAAACCGTTAAAATTGCAGGTAGAATTTTAGCTCGCCGTATCATGGGTAAGGCAAGCTTTGTCGGTCTTAAGGATACCAGCGGTAAAATTCAGCTATATGTTCGCCGAGATGATGTTGGTGAAGATGTTTATGCCGCTTTTAAAAAGTGGGATATAGGTGATATTGTTGGTGTTGAGGGTATTGTTTTTAAAACCCAGACAGGCGAGATTTCAGTTCACGCGACTTCAATCAAATTGCTTGCAAAATCGCTGATTCCGTTGCCTGAAAAGTTCCACGGTCTTACTAATAACGATTTAAGATTCCGTCAGCGTTATGTTGATTTGATAATGAACGATAATGTAAAGCGCAATTTTATTATCCGCTCTCAGTTTATTAAGTTCATGAGAAAATATCTCGACGATATGAACTATATTGAGGTTGAAACTCCTGTACTTAATACTATTGTCGGCGGTGCGGCTGCTCGTCCTTTTATTACTCACCATAATACCCTTAATATACCTATGTATATGCGCATCGCAACCGAGCTTCCTTTGAAGAGACTTATTGTCGGCGGTATGGACAGAGTTTATGAAATAGGCAGAATCTTCCGTAATGAGGGTATGGACCCGAAACACAATCCTGAGTTTACAACCGTTGAATTATATCAGGCTTATGCTGATTTCCATGATATGATGGATATTGCTGAGGGTATTATTTCAGGTGCTGCCAAGGAAATTTTAGGCAGTTATGAAGTCGAGTGGTTGGGCGAGAAAATCGACCTTACTCCCGGATGGCGCAGACTTACTATGGTTGATGCTGTTAAAGAATATGCAGGCATTGATTTCGGTGCAATTTCTGATGATGCTGAGGCTGTTGCGGCTGCTGAGGCTATCGGTGTTGAGCTCGCAGAGACTGCTGATAAAACCTGGGGTAATGCACTTTATGCTTGCTTTGACCAGAGAGTTGAAGAGAAGCTTATTCAGCCGACCTTTATAACAATGTATCCTGTAGAGGTATCTCCTCTTACAAAGGCCTCTCCTGAGGACCCGCGCCTTACAGAGAGATTTGAGCTATTTATTTGCCATAGCGAGCTTGCAAATGCTTATTCTGAGCTCAATGATCCCATCGTTCAGAGACAGAGATTTGAAAAGCAACTTGAGCTTCGTGACCGCGGTGATGATGAGGCAGAGATGCTTGACGAGGATTTCCTCAATGCTATGGAATACGGTATGCCTCCAACAGGCGGTATGGGTATCGGTATTGACAGAGCAGTTATGCTACTCACTAATTCTGATACTATCCGTGAGGTAATATTATTCCCCACAATGAAGCCACTTTCAGAGTAAAATTTAGCCGCAAACACTTATTTGACAGCGTTTGCGGCATTTTGTTAATCTAAAATGTTGCTCAAAAATGTGGTTTACGACAGATTTACGACAAATGAGCAGTTAACAGACCTTGTAAATTACGACAATCAGGTGTCGTAAACGCAATGTATCAACAGGATTACCGCTTACATAAGAAATAGAACCGAATAGATGAAAAACGAGATTTTTCATAATTGAAATGCTATAATTCAGTAAACGCATTCACGGAAAGGACAGATTGTATGTATGCCATAAGG
>JAZQIP010000030.1:0-17623 GCA_045541175.1 Acutalibacteraceae bacterium | reverse complement strand
GTTATAGAAGATTTTTTAGTGTTACATCTATCACTTTTTCTTTTTGAAAAAATCTTAACTCTCGTTCTCGTTTGATAGAAATTTTTTAAATGATACTTTGTATTATAAAAATAAAATTATTTATTTAAAAAAGACTTGATTTTAAGCTACAGTTATTGTATAATACCTAAGTCAGTTAAATTTGCCGGTGTGATGGAATTGTCAGACGTAGTGGACTCAAAATCCACCGGTGGCGACACCGTGCCGGTTCGAGTCCGGCCACCGGCACCAAATTGAGAGCCTCGACGCGCAAATGTGTAGTTTAGGCTCTCTTTTTTTATTCTACTCATATGTTATTGAGCGGTTATACACCCTTGGACAAAAAATTATTCTAAATTTAATTTCCATCTTTTGTTAAAAAAATAACAATCATTTGGTTTTATTGACAAACATATTTTAATGTTTTAAAATTGACTTATTAAATGATATAAGTATTTTAGAGGTGAATTTTATGGATATTTCTACCATAGACAAAAACTTGAAAGTCGAAACCAGTATATCGAAGGATGATATTGTTTGGTTGGACGCTGCCGAAGAGCCTTTAAAGGTTTATGGTGCTAATGGTACTAATCCTTATATCAGAATGCCTATTGATATTGCTAAAAGCGTAAGTGAAGGTGTAAATGGACTTAATTATCAAACTGCCGGCATAAGACTTAGATTCAAAACCAATTCCCCATATATTGCTATACATACTGAATGGGGTTATTTAACAAATATGAGTCATATGCCTATTTTAGGTTCGTCGGGTTTTGACCTTTTTAAGGTCGAAAATGACGGACGTCAGTCCTATTTAAAATCCTTTATGCCCTCCCCTAGTTCTCATAAGGGATTTGATTCTTTATTCGATACTAGGCCTGAAATAACTGAATACATACTAAACTTCCCATTATATAATGGTGTTAGTAAGCTTGCTATTGGCGTTGCCAGAAACTCTGTATTTGAAGAGCCGAATTCCTATAAAAATGAATTACCTGCTGTTTTTTACGGTTCTTCAATAACCCAAGGCGGATGTGCCTCTCGCCCTGGTAATTGCTATCAGAATTTCTTATCTCGCGAATTTGATATTGATTATATTAATCTTGGCTTTTCGGGTAGCGGAAAAGCTGAAGATGAAATGATTGATTATTTAAGCAAGCTTAAAATGTCCTGCTTTGTTTGCGATTATGACCATAACGCACCCTCTGCTGAGCATCTTAAGAATACCCATTTTAAGCTTTATAGTGCAATTCGTGAAAGGCATCCTGAGCTTCCATATATTATACTATCAAAGCCCGATTATAAATATACAGAAGATTGTAATAATCGTCGAACAGTCATTATGAATACATTTATAAAAGCAATCCAGAATGGGGATAAAAATGTGTATTTTGTTGACGGTGCTTCTATTTTTGCTGATGATGAATGGGATGCTTGTACGGTTGACGGCTGTCATCCAAACGATCTTGGTTTCTATCGCTTTTATAAAGCCCTCTACCCTGTTTTCAAAAGAATTTATAAATAATAAAAACCTATAAAAAGATTAAAACGCCGATGATACGTAAAGTATCCGGCGTTTTTTAATCTAAAAAATCAATTTTATGCGTTTGCCTTGTTGAAACGAGTAACAAGTGCAGACTTCTTTCTAGCAGCATTATTCTTATGAAGAATACCCTTAGAAGCAGCCTGGTCGATCTTCTTAACAGCAGCATTAACAGATGCTGCCATATCCTCAGACTTAGCATCAATAGCGGCATCAGCCTTCTTAACAGCGGTCTTTAAAGCAGAACGATAAGCTTTATTATGCTCATAATTAGCTTTGCTAACTAAAACACGTTTTTTAGCGGATTTAATATTCGGCATCTTGACACCTCCCAACACTTAGTGCAAAACTTAAAATGCACATTAACTCACGCAAAAGATATAATATCACAAACTTTAATAAAATGCAATACTTTTTTGCAGATTTTTGCAGATTTTATTTAGATTCAAGACGGAATGTTGGCACCAATTTCTTAACTAAAGCACGGACATCTGCACTGTCATCATACATAACCGCTTTCATTTGTTCAATTGTCTCAAAGAAAACAGATTCATCAATATCAATAGGCTTTCCAATATGAATAAGATTATTATCAGTAGCGGTTAAGCCTTCCTCAGACATCAGCAATTCTTCGTAAAGCTTTTCTCCGGGTCTAAGACCTGTAAATTCAATTTTAATATCTTTATACGGTGTAAAACCGGAAAGCTTTATGAGATTCTCGGCAAGGTCTAAAATTTTAACCGGTTTTCCCATATCGAGAACAAAAATTTCACCGCCCTTGGCAGAAGCACCCGCCTGAAGAACAAGAGATACAGCCTCAGGAATAGTCATAAAATAACGGATAATATTAGGGTCAGTAACTGTTACAGGGCCGCCATGCTCAATTTGCTTTTTAAACAGCGGAATAACACTTCCGTTAGAGCCTAAAACATTTCCGAATCTAACAGCAACAAATTCGGTATTTGAATGTTTATTACAGGTTTGAACAATCATTTCGCAAATACGTTTACTCGCACCCATAATATTAGTGGGGTTGACAGCCTTGTCTGTTGAAATCAAAACGAATTTTTTTACACCGTATTTATCAGCACATTGAGCAGTTTTGAAGGTACCGAAAACATTATTTTTGATTGTTTCGTTTGGACTTTCTTCCATTAGAGGAACATGCTTGTGGGCTGCGGCGTGATAAACAATATCAGGTCTATATTTATTAAATACATTATCCAGCCTCTTAGAGTCCCTGACAGAGCCAATTAAAGTCAAAAGGTTAAGACCCGGGAAACTATGTAAAAGCTCGTTCTGAAGCTCGTAGGCACTATTTTCATAAATATCAAAAATTATAAGCTGTCTAGGTGAGTGAGAAGCAATTTGACGGCAAAGTTCCGAACCAATTGTTCCGCCGCCGCCTGTGACCATAACAACTTTGTTTTTAATATAATCCAAATTCGAACCTGCGTTCACATCAATTGGATCTCTGCCGAGCAAATCCTCGATTTCAACTTTACGAATTGAGGAAGAAATTTCCGCAAGATTATACATTTTGCAAATTGAAGGAACAATTTTTAACTTGCAATTAGTTTTCTGGCAGATATTAAGTATTTCAGATTTATCCTCGCTGCTACAGGTGGGAATTGCAAAAATGATGACCGAAATATCATATTTTTTTGCTGCCTCAATAATCATTTCTCTTCCGCCAATTATACGGATACCTGAAATATACTGGCCTTTTTTATATGGGTCATCATCGATAACACATCTGATTTTACTGGCAAAAAAATCTCTTTTGCGGTTCATTTCGCTGATAATCATTTCACCAGCGTTACCTGCGCCTATGAGCATAATATTTCCCGAAATATCAGAAGTGTTTTTGTTATCAGAATCGGATTTTTTATAATTATCTTCAAAATTGCAAGCAAGCTTTTTAAAGCTAAGACGCTGAAGAATAATTATAAGAGAAACTAAGAAAAATAAAATAACAAAAACTGGAAATTCAAATGATTTATTAAAAATAGCCCTTTGAGCCACAAAGAAAATGACCAAAGCAGAAATATCACCGGCAATTATACGTACTAGCTCATTCAAGCTTGAATGTGACCATAGTATATTATAAATTTTGAGTATATACATTACCAAAATTAAAATTGCAGGCCAAAGTATATAAGAAACACCCAAAATTCCAAAATGCGGTGGAATAACCTGCTTCCCAACAATTACCATAGCAAGTGCCATTGAGCCAACAGCGGCTAAAAAGTCACATACCAGGAAGAACAGTAAAGTTAAATAACGGTTTTTCATAATAACATCCTTATATTTTTATTTAAAGAAGCTGAATACCTTTTGCTTTACACTTAGAAATTTCCTTTTCAGGCCAAATTGATACCTGAACCTCGCCAATATGAGCTTTATGTAAAAGCAGCATACAAAGTCTTGACTGACCGATGCCACCGCCGACAGTCAGCGGTAAAGCACCGTTTATTAGCATCTTATGAAACTCAAAATTAAGACGTTCTTCTTTATTTTCAGCCTTTAGTTGACGAAGAAGACTATCTCTGTCAACACGAATACCCATAGAGGAGATTTCAAAGGCAATATCGAGCACGCGGTTATAAATTAAAATATCGCCGTTTAATTTCCAGTCATCATAATCGGGGGCTCTTCCATCATGCTTTTCGCCGTTTTTGAGCCTATCGCCTATCTGCATCAAAAATACAGCACCATATTCCTTAGTAATCTCATATTCGCGCTGTTTTGGAGTTAGATTAGGATACATATCCTCGAGCTCATAGGTTGAGACAAAATGGATTTTTTCGGGAAGATAATTCTCAATTACAGGATACTTTTCGCTAACAGCCTTGGCTGTTCTTAAAACAGCACCGTAAATACTTCTAACTGTTGCTTTTAAATAATCAACTGTTCTATCCTCAGCGGCGATTATTTTCTCCCAATCCCATTGGTCAACGTAAATCGAATGAATATTATCGCAGATTTCATCACGACGGATAGCATTCATATCGGTATAAAGTCCTGTGTGGCGAGGGAATCCATATTTTAGCAACGCCATACGTTTCCACTTCGCAAGGCTATGCACAACCTCGGCGACTTCACCTGTTTCGAGCATATCAAACGAAACAGGACGTTCTACACCGTTTAAATCATCATTAAGACCGCTTCCCTGTTTTACAAAAAGAGGTGCAGAAACACGGGATAAATCGAGACTGTCGCACAGCTCGGTTGCAAATTTATCTTTAACTAGTGCTATTGCATTTTGAGTATCAAACTCATTTAGCAAAGGAACATATTTTTCCAAAAAACTCACTCCAAATTAATAAATGCTGCCAACAGTTCTTGGATAAAGAATAACATCGCGGATATTCTGTATACCTGTTACATACATAATCATACGCTCAAGTCCCAAACCAAAACCGCTATGAGGCACAGAACCAAAACGGCGAAGAGAAATATAATGCTCATAATCCTCAACCGACATTCCTCTTACCTGCATTGCCTCTAAAAGCTTATCAAGGTCGGCTTCACGCTCACTACAACCGATTATTTCGCCAACACCGGGAACTAAAAGGTCAGTAGCGGCAACGGTTTTACCGTCAGGATTTTGCTTCATATAGAAAGATTTAATTTCTTTTGGATAATCGGTAAGGAAAACAGGCTTTTTGCATATTTCCTCAGAAATATAACGCTCATGCTCTGTCATAAGGTCACAACCCCACTCTACAGGGTACTGGAACTTAGCATCAGCTTTTTTAAGCTCCTCGATAGCTTCTGTATAGGTCATAACAGCAAAATCGCTGTTTGCAACAGAGGTAAGCTTATTGATAAGACCTTTTTCGAAATGCGCATCAAAGAATTTAAGCTCATCAGGACATTTTTCAAGCACCGCATTAATAATATGCTTAATAAGTCCCTCGGCGATTTCAATGATATCAGGAAGTTCTGCAAAAGCAACCTCGGGTTCTACATGCCAAAATTCTGCAACATGACGAGGTGTATTGCTCTTTTCTGCACGGAAAGACGGACCAAAGGTATAAATCTTACCAAGTGCCATAGCAGCAACCTCGCCCTCAAGCTGGCCTGAAACACTAAGTGCGGCACGCTTTCCAAAAAAGTCATCCGCATTATAATCCTCTTCAGATTTATAATCGTTTGAATAACCGATGGTGGTTACTTTAAACATCTCGCCTGCACCCTCGCAGTCGCTAGCGGTGATGAGCGGTGTATGAACATAGACATAGCGTCTTGCTTGAAAATACTCGTGAACAGCAGCAGAAACTACCGAACGCACTCTGAAAACGGCATTGAATGTATTAGTGCGGACTCTGAGATGCGGAATTGTACGCAAAAATTCAAGCGTATGGCGCTTCTTCTGCAATGGATATTCAGGCGGACAAACGCCCAAAACTGAAATTTCCTTTGCATTAATTTCAACACTATCTACTGCAACAGCCGATTTTACAACCTCGCCTACAACCTTTAAAGAGGTACCGAGCTTCATAAATTCGCTGATATCAGTCATAACAGCCTTATCAATAACTATTTGCAGGTGCTTTAAGGAAGTACCGTCATTAAGCTCAATGAAAGCCATATTTTTTGAATCACGCGAGGTTCTTACCCAACCGCATACTGTAACCTCAGTATTTAACAGCTCTTCCTTTTCAAAAATATCAATAATATCGATGTGTTTCATAAAAATCATCCTTTCGGAAAATCAAATAAAAAAGCGCCTATTATCCTAAATATTAGGACGAATAGACGCATTCGCGGTGCCACCTAATTTACTGTAGAAAATACAGTCGCTCAAAAGATTTAACGCATTCTTTACGGCGCCCCTACTAAGCACAAGCTTTTCAGATTGCAGCTCGGGAGTGTTATTCATACCACTATACTACCGCGCTTCCACCGTCCGCAGTTCTCTATAAGCATTGAATGATATTACTTCTCTCCGTCAAAGCCATTACAAAAAATATTATATCATTATTAAAACTAAAAGTCAACCTAATGAATCAATAATCTCGCGGATTCGGTCACATCCTTGACCGTTTTGAGCCGAAAAAGGAATTATTTCAGTGTTATCAGCAAATTCGCCGAGTTCCTCAAAGATTAAGTTCATACGCTTTTCGGTCTCGGTCTTATTAAGCTTATCGGCTTTTGTTAAAATAACTGTATAAGGAATACCGCTTTGAGATAGAAAATCAAGCATAGAAAGGTCGAAATCGGTCGCAGGATGACGCATATCAACAAGCTGAAAAACCATTTTAATATTTCTTCCGCTTGAAAAATAGCCTTCCATAAGCTCAGCCCAACGCTCTTTTTCACTAAAAGCAACCTTGGCATAACCGTACCCCGGAAGGTCAACAAGGCGAACATTATCGACCCTATAAAAATTTATAGTCACGGTTTTGCCGGGTTTTGAACTGACTCTAGCTATTGATTTTCTTCCTAATACTCTATTTATAAGCGAGGATTTTCCGACATTTGACCTACCCGAGAAACAAATCTCAGGCAAATCAGAGTTTTCAAGCTGTTCAAAAGCTCCGAAAGCTTTTTCGAACTGTGCATTATTATAATTCATATTATCTCCTGACCGATGGCCTATGGGAAGCGGGAGCAATTATTTGCTGTTCAACAGCACCCCATTCTTCGATTTTTATTTCTTCTGAATTTAAAAGTGCGCGGTCGATAATTTCATCAACAAAGGAAACCGGTACAAACTCGATTTTTTCTTTAACCTTTGCATCAACCTCTTCAAGGTCTGCAATATTATCCTTTGGAATAAATACGGTTTTAACACCGCCCGTATAAGCTGCCATAGATTTTTCCTTTAAACCGCCAATTGGAAGAACTCTGCCTCGGATGGTTACCTCGCCTGTCATAGCAATATCTCGTGCCACCGGTCTTCCGGTAAGCGCTGAGATAAGTCCGGTAGTTATAGTAACACCTGCAGAAGGTCCATCCTTTGGAACAGCCGCCTCAGTAGCGTGAATATGAATATCAAGGTTCTTATAAAAATCAGGGTCAATTCCGTATTTATTTGCATTAGCTCTTACAAAGCTGACTGCTGCCCTAGCCGATTCCTTCATAACATCGCCCAAAGAGCCTGTAAGTTCAACTTTACCTGTACCGCTCATTGAAGCGATTTCGAGCTGCATAATTTCACCGCCAACAGAAGTCCAAGCAAGACCGTTGATAATACCTATTTCGTCCTTTTCTAGTATTCTCTCAGGCTTATAACGGTGTTTACCAAGCATATTTTCAACATCGGTATCCTTTATAGTTACCTTTGCAGAATCACCTGAGGCTATTAGCTTTGCGGCTTTTCTGCAAAGAGAGCCGATACTGCGCTCAAGCTTTCTGACACCTGCTTCTCTTGTATAGAAATCAATTAAACTATAAATTGCAGTATCAGTTATTCTAATCTGCTTTTTTGAAAGACCGTGGCGCTCTATCTGCTTTTGGATTAAATGTTTTTTAGCTATATTAAACTTTTCTTCTCTTGTATAGCTGGAAAGCTCTATGATTTCCATTCTATCTTTTAAAGGTGCAGGAATTGTACTGAGATTATTCGCAGTAGCAATAAATACAGCACGGCTTAAATCAAAGGGAATTTCAATAAAATGGTCAACAAAGGTATTATTTTGCTCAGGGTCCAAAACCTCAAGTAAAGCAGATGCAGGGTCACCTTTATAATCATTTCCCAATTTATCAATTTCATCAAGCAGTATAAGCGGATTGGCACTGCCCGCCTGCTTTACTGCATTAATAATCTTACCTGGCATTGAACCGATGTAAGTCTTTCTATGACCTCTGATTTCAGCTTCATCGTGAATACCGCCGAGCGAAATTCTTGCAAAATTTCTACCCATACATTCGGCTATTGTTTTACCTATTGAGGTTTTACCGACTCCGGGAGGACCTGCAAGGCAGATAATCTGTCCTTTAATATCAGGATTTAAAGTATAAACAGATAAAAGCTCTAAAATTCGCTCTTTTACCTTTTCCATACCGTAGATATCGCGGTTAAGTACCTTTTCGGCGCGCTTTATGTCGGTTATAACATTGGTATAAGAACGCCAAGGGATTTCAAGACAAGTATCAAGATACCCTCGCTCGACAGTACCCTCATGCGAGCCGTTAGGCATTTTTGCAAGCTTTGCAACATGAGATGAAAGAGTTTTCTTAACATCTTCATCGGCATCCAAAGCATCAATCTTAGCATAATAATTTTCAATTTCGTCTGCCGATTCATCGCCGTAAAGCTCAGAATTTATAACCTTAATTTGCTCTCTTAGATAATATTCGCGTTGATTATCATCTATTACTGCACGGGTTTTTTCGTTGATTCTTTTATCAATCTCCCCTATTTCGCGTTCCTTATCTAAAAGCTCAATAAGTATCTTAGCTCGGTTTATCGGGGATAATTGCTCTAAAACATACTGCTTATCATCAAAAGGAGCAGGAATATTAAAAGCAATATAATCCGCAAGATAACCGATATCATTCGTCTTATCCGCAGTTATAACAACATCGGGCGCAATATTCGGGAAAACCGAAACATAGCTCCTGAACTTTGTCCTAATCTTTCGTATAAGTGTCTCAATATATACCTGTCGGTTAGAAACCTCAGTATCATTACAGGGAATCGCCTCGGCAAACAAAATTTCTTTCTGGTCTCTGAAAGAACGGTATTTTGCGCGGTAAAGTCCTTTTACAAGAACTTTTACGAGATTATCAGAAATCTTAAGTACCTGCTTTACTTTAACTACACAGCCTATTTCATATAGGTCCTGCTCGCCAGGTTCTTCAACATAAAAATCCTTTTGAGTCACAACTAAAAGAAGCTGATTAGTTTCCATTGCAAGCTTTAAGGCATTTATAGATTTTTTTCTTGCTACATCAAAGGTAGCGACATTGTTCGGAAAAACCACCATACCTCTTAAAGCTAAAAGAGGCATAGCATATGCTGTATTAGTATCTAAAGACAAAATTAATTACTCCCAATCAGAATTATATATGGCTGTAGCGCAAAGCGCATTATCACTGAAAACAAATAAAACGGTTATATCATCAAATTCATATTTATAAACCTTACCGTTTTCTAGTCCCCAGACAAAAAAGGCATTATCCTCGGTTATTTCCTCTTCGGTATATTCGGCATTAATAGCATCGCTTACCTCGATGCTGACAGTACCAATATCAAAACCAAAGGCGGTATCATAGCTTACAATATAGGAAATACCACTGTCAGCCTTTTCGTTTTTATAGTAAAAATTATAAATACCGTTGTCTATAAGACTGCTTTCGTCACCCTCATCAAAATAATAAATATTTTCATCATTTTCTTTGCTTGCGGCTTCAAGTGCAGTTTTAATTTCATCAGGACTGTCCCCTAGCTTGTACTCACACTCGGGAATCTGTCCTAAAGCAGCATAATATTCAAGGTCGACGGTAAATTTATCATCATCCTTAGTATCTTTGCCGCAGGCAGTTAAAGAAAATACAAATAGAACTGATAAAAACAAAGCAACAATTCTTTTCATTTTTTACTCCTTGCTTGTTAACTTGTTTAAAAGAGAATGTTTTAAATTCCAAAGGTCCTCGGAAAGGTCGATATAATAGCTGTGCGGATTTTCAAAACGAGTAACCTCATCCCAAAGTGAACCTACCTGCTCTGCACGGTAAGCGGAAATTTCTTTTACTGACGGATTTTCATATACCTGCTTACCTTTTTCAAAAATCTTAACCTGAAGCTTTTTAGCAACAAAATCGGTTACAATCTTGCGCTTCCAGGTATGAACAGGGTCGAAAATTTCATAAGGCTCGCTTGAATCAATCTTCTCGTGACCAAGTGTTATAACATCTGCAATAGCTTTTCCGCTTTCTCTGTCATAAAGTCGCCACGGAATTTTAACACCCGGCAGGGTTACTTTTGCAGTATTCTCACTAATTTTAATCTTTGGTATGATTTCACCGTTTTCTTCAACTGCAGAAAGCTTATAAACACCGCCGAAAACGGCTTCGCTCGAAGCTGTAATCAAACGTTCACCTACACCAAAAGTATCAACACAAGCACCTTGGAAAATCATATCTCTTATAAGATACTCGTCCAATGAGTTCGAAACACAGATTTTGCAATCTGTATATCCTGCATCATCAAGCATTTTACGGGCTTTTTTAGAAATATAGGTAATGTCACCGCTGTCGATACGGATTCCGACAGGGCGTTTGCCAAGAGGCTTTAGTACCTCATTAAATACTTTTATTGCATTAGGAATACCTGATTTTAAAACATTATAGGTATCAACCAATAAAAGACAGCTATCGGGATATCTTTCAGCATAGGTCCTAAATGCAGTATATTCATCCTTGAAAAGCTGAACCCAACTGTGCGCCATAGTGCCTGATGCAGAAACACCAAAATCCTTGGCTGTAAGTAAGCAAGAAGTTCCTGTGCATCCGCCTATTATAGCAGCACGGGCTCCGTAATAAGCAGCACCGTAACCGTGAGCACGGCGAGCTCCAAATTCCATAACAGGTCTCCCCTGCGCCGCTCTTACAATACGGTTAGCCTTTGTAGCAATAAGAGACTGATGGTTAACAGTTAAAAGCAACATCGTTTCAACCATTAAGGCCTGTATAACAGGACCTTTAACTGTAACAATAGGCTCTTGCGGAAAAATTACAGTACCCTCAGGAACTGCCCAAACATCACAACAGAATTTGAAATTCTCAAGATACTCAAGAAAATCCTCTCTAAATAGCTTTAATGAGCGAAGATATGCAATATCCTCTTTTGTGAAAACGAGATTGTTCATATATTCTATGAGCTGTTCAAGACCTGCCATAATAGCATAACCGCCGTTATCAGGAACTCTGCGGAAGAACATATCAAAATATGCTACTGTATCTTTCATATCACTGTCCCAGATACCGTTAGCCATTGTAAGCTCATACATATCCATTATCATTGTAAGGTTAAGTTTTTTGGTCTCCATTTTAAAACTCCTTTACATTTTTTCAGGCGCATCTATCTTCATAAGGGTTAGAACATTTTTGATAACATCTGCTGTTGCAGAGCAAAGATTTAGTCTTGCCTGCATAAGAGCCTCGTCCTCACCTTTAACTCGGCAAGCAGAATAAAACTTATGGAATTTTGTTGCAAGCTCCTGAACATAATGGGTGATTTTTGCTGGGTCGTAAGCTTTTGCTGAAGCAATAATTTCATCAGTTAAAGCAGAAAGATGAAGAATAAGCTCTCTTTCCTCAGGTGCTTTAAGCAACGTCAACTCTTCTGCAGTACAATCACGAAGAGCAATTCCCTCTCCTGCAAGATTTCTTATAATACTGCAAATTCGAGCATAAGCATACTGAACATAGTAAACAGGGTTGCTGTTTGATTCATTAACCGCCAAATCAAGGTCAAAATCGAAGTGGCTGTTAGGCTCTCTTAAATTAAAGAAGAATCGTGCCGCATCAATCGGTACCTCGTCAAGCAAAGTTACTAGAGTTATTGCTTTACCCGAGCGTTTTGAGGCTTTTATAACCTCGCCGTCGCGTACAAGACGAACCATCTGCATCAGTACAACATCAAGGCGGTCAGCATCAACACCGAGAGCTGTCAAAGCGGCTTTTAGTCTCGGAACATAACCGTGGTGGTCAGCTCCAAGAATATCAATAGCTTTATCAAATCCTCTGGTCACAAGCTTATTATAATGATATGCGATATCGGGTACTACATAGGTTGGAACACCGTTAGCTCTAACTAGCACAAAATCCTTGTCACAGCCAAAATCAGTAGCCTTAAACCAAAGCGCATCTTCTTGAGTATAGGTATAACCGCTTTGCTTTAAAAGCTCTATAATGCGTGCGGTTTCGCCGTTATTATGCAGTGTGCTTTCTTTAAACCAGGTATCATAAGTGATGCGGTACTTTGCAAGGTCGGTTTCGAGACCCTTAATATTTTTAGGCAGTGCAAACTCAACTAAAGCCTTTCTTCTTTCTTGCTCGCTCTTTTCAACAAAGCTGTCGCCGTTAATTTCGGCAAAAGCCTTAGCGTGAGCAATAATATCCTCTCCGTGATAAGAATCCTCAGGCATTTCGATACCCTCTTTATAAAGCTGAAGATATCTTAAATCGAGAGATAAGGCGAATTTATTTATCTGGTTTCCTGCATCATTGATATAAAATTCGCGTTCTGTATAATATCCCGCTGCAGAAAGCACAGCCGCAAGGCAATCTCCTAAAGCTCCGCCTCTTGCATTTCCTATATGCATAGGACCTGTAGGATTAGCGGAAACAAACTCAACCAAGACTTTTTGGCCTTCGCCGTAGCCGCTTTTACCGTAATCAGAGCCTTTTTCTTTTATATCATTTATAATATCAGCATAGTAATTATCAGATAAGAAGAAATTGATAAATCCGGGACCTGCAATCTCAGCAGAGCTAATATAAGAATTTTCAAAGTTGAAATTACCAACTAGTATTTCTGCAATCTGGCGAGGTGCTTTGCGAAAAACTCTCGCCCATGCCATAGCCGCATTAACAGCATAATCACCGTGTTCACGATTAGACGGCACTTCTACATTAAAATCTGAAAGCTCAGCGCTATCAAGTAAACCCTCAGCTATTGCTTTTTGCGCTGCTTCACTTACAATATTTTTAATCTGTTCCTTAGCTTTTGATACAAGAATTGACATTTTATTTTACCTCTCTGATAGTTATATTTACTGTATTTTTACTTACGAGATTGAGCTCCTGATCAATATTATACCAAAGCTCAATACTGCCGCCGTTTTCATTTAAATTAAATTCTAACTTTTCACCGAAAACTCCAATGGTCATCTGTCCGTATGGCAAAGAATAAATAGAGGAATTTCTTTTTCCTTTTTCTATAAGCATTCTGCTTTTGACAGAACCGCTTCGCTGTAGTATAAGCGAATCATCGCTTTTTACATAAATATGCGTATGAACATCGTCTTCAGTGTCAAAAAGCTTTCCTTCGTGATAACTGATATAATATTCACCGTCTTTAAGCCCGAATCTGCCTTCGGTTGAAAATTCGATATTGTCGGTCTCTGAGTCTACAGTTTGCGTAGACCGAATTTCTATAATTACATCCTTAATCATAAACTGTTAAGCTCTACCTTTTGCACCTTTCTCTCATCAAGCTCACAACCTAGTAAAACCGATGCGATATTTCTAAATGAATCAGGCTTATCGCTTACATAAAAGCTTGCCTCACCCTTTGTTTTGCTATCTCTAAGCATATTGTTTTGTTTTAAATAATCTGCAACTGCTGCTGAAGTTGCTGTTCCTGCATCAATAAGGGTGACTTTATCGCCTAAAATCTTAGAAATCGCACCTTGTAGCACAGGATAATGAGTACAGCCTAGTATAAGAGTATCAGCACCTGACTCCATAATGGGCTGCAAATAACGGCTTGCGGTTTCTAAAACAACCAAATCGTTTTCATCGTACCAACCTGATTCTACAAGCGGTACAAATAAAGTGCAACACTCAGCAAAAACCTCAGCCTCAGGTAAATATTTATTTATGACCTCAGCGTGTTTTCCACTTTTAACCGTTGCCGCAGTTCCTATAACACCGATTTTGCCGTTTTTTGTGGCCTCACTTGCGGCTTTTGCGGCATGAGTCACAACCTCGAAATATGGCACAGGTAAATCTTTTGCAACATCGGACGCTACAGAAGAAACCGTTCCGCAAGCGGCAATTATGAGTTTAACATCCTTTGAAAGCAAAAAAGCTTCATCCTCAGCGGCGTATTTTTTTATTGTATCGCGGCTGCGAGTTCCGTAAGGTACGCGACCGGTATCTCCAAAATAAACGATATTCTCATTAGGCAGAGCTTTCTGCAGTTCTTTAACAACAGTAAGACCTCCGAGTCCCGAATCAAAAACGCCTATAGCGCGGTTATCTGCCAAGAGTAACACTCCCAAACATTATATTTTATTTTATAATATCATATTTTATTAAATATATCAATAGAAATATAACAAAACCTATCTTTATTTAGCCTTTTTTAAAGCTAAAAAGATAGGTTTTATCTTGCAAGCGGATGGAATTTAGCATAAGCCGCTGTATATTTACTTTTCATAAGCTGAGCATAAACCTGAGTGGAAGAAATATCGGAATGACCTAACATTTCTTTTATATCTGAAAGCTTTGCTCCGTTTTCAAGCAGATGCGCTGCAAAAGAATGACGAAGAGTATGAGGGGTAATATCTTTTTTAATACCTGCAGTCTCGGCATAGTGCTTTATAATCTTCCAAAAACCTTGGCGGGACATATGCTGACCCGTCATATTGGTAAATAGCTTGTCTTCCCTATTTTCTAAAACGATAGCCGGGCGAACATTCACAAGATAATCTGCAACACTTTTTACAGCCGCAGGATATATCGGAATTATACGCTCTTTTTTGCCGTTATGTAAATGAACAATTCCTATTTGAAGATTAACATCGCTAACTGTCAAATCAATAAGCTCTGAAACCTTGATTCCTGTGGCATATAAAAGCTCAAGCATTGCTTTATCTCTAATACTCTTGAAATCATTTCCGGATGGCTGAGAAAGTAAAAGCACAATTTCGTTTGAATCTAATATATCAGGTAGCTTTTTGGGTGATTTCTTAAGATGAATCTCGTCAACAGGATTAGCTGATATAATTCCCTTGCTCAAAAGAAAACGGTAATAGCAACGAAGGGATGCTAAAATTCGGCTTTTGGTAGCCTCGGATTTTGCTTTTACTGTTAAAAATTCAAAATAATTATTTAAAAACTCTGTTGTAGCGCTATCAGGTGCAGTGCTCACAGATGAACAATAATCCAAAAACTGAGAAAGATCGCGGATATATGATTCAAAAGTATTTTTTGAAGACTTCTTTTCTTCTTCAAGATATGTTTTAAAAATATCAAGGTAATCTTTCATACTGCACCCCTTTCTTTAAAATATTTATAATGAAAGAATATTAATTAAATTATGGCTTAGTAGACCGTCGGCAACCGCAATAAGAAAAGTTCCGATAGAAAAGCCCAAAAAGCTTAAACAATAGCATTTGAACTTAAAAGGTAAATCAAAAGACTTATTACCGCTCAAAATAGAATTTGTAAGCATAAGAGAAAAACGCATTGAAGCTTTTATAACAAAAATCAGCAAAACCGAAAAAGCAACTGCAATAGGTAAAACCAAAACGGTATGAAATGCAATTCCCTTTAAGGAATATAAAGAATATAGATAAGCGGAAAAGCTACCGTAAAAATATCCTTTTATAAGTAGGCATATCGGTAAAATAACAGAACCCAGCATTGAGGTTCCGAAAATAAAACCAATTGCAACAAAGAGCATCATTTCAAAAAAAGAATCAAAAATCACTTTTAAAAGACCTGTATTGCTCCGCCCAGTTATAAAATCTGAAAAATAAGCCTTAGTAAATTCGTCCGCAATTGAAAAATCTCCATGCAAAAAAACACCTGAAAAAATTCCGAGAATTAACAATAAAGCTAAAATTATAAGCAGTTTATTTTGGATGAAAAACTCTGTAACACAGTGAAAATTTTTAAAATCCAAAATTTTTGACCTTCGCATATTATCCACTCCTGTCTCACAGAAATAATATGCAAAAAAAGGACAAGATATGCCTGACTGATTTTTAAAAATGCTTCAATATTTTGTGTTTTATAAAAATCAAAACTCAAAATATTGAGAAAATCACAATTTTATGTAAACCAATGAATAAGGGCGAAAAAAATCAGCACCCAAAAATACTTGGGAGCTAAATCCTTAAAAACCCCAATAGAAAAAGTTGACAATATATTTATACTACATTTTCGGGATTATGTCAACAGTCTTTTTTTGTCTTTTAAATATTATGTTAACCTATTATGTAAACCACACAATATCTTTGAATAATAAAAACTTAAAAACCCAATTTATTGTAAAATACCCCTTTAAATTTTTTTATAATTATGTTATACTATATCTTAAATTATAAAACTCGGAGTTGTTGTTATGAATAAAACCGTACTTATCACAGGCTCTTCAAAAGGTATCGGAGCGGCTGCCGCAATTCTTTTTGCTCAAAAGGGATATAATGTTGTAATTAATTATAACGATTCTTATGAGTCCGCTTCCCTGCTCTGCAAATCTCTTTCCTCAAATGGATACTCAGTTATGGCTCATAAAGCAAATGTTGCAAACCGCCTTGAGGTTGAATTGATGGTAAAAGAAGCGCTTTATAAATTCGGCAGTCTTGATATTCTCGTAAATAATGCGGGTATTGCCCATCAGGCATTGCTTACAGACACCGACGAAATTGATTTTGACCGCATAATGGATGTTAACCTAAAAGGTGTGTTTAATTGCTGTAAAGCGGTTATTCCCTCAATGGTAAGCCGTCAGACTGGTAAAATTATTAATATATCTTCTATGTGGGGTCAGGTTGGTGCTTCCTGCGAGGTTGCATATTCTGCTGCAAAAGCAGGTGTAATCGGACTTACAAAGGCTCTTGCAAAAGAGTTAGCTCCCAGCGGTATAACAGTTAATGCAATTGCCCCCGGTCTTATTGAAACCAATATGAACTCCAATTTGAGCATTGAAGAGCTCAGCGATTTTGTAACCGATATTCCCCTTGGAAGAATGGGTAGTGCAGATGAAATTGCCGCCGCTATTGAATTTTTAGCATCAGATAAAGCTGATTATATTACAGGCCAGGTTCTCGGTGTTAACGGTGGATATGTAATTTAACGAAATGAAATAAGGGGCTGTGAAAAACTAAATTGCCACAAAAAGCGATAGTAACTAAAAAATGATACACAAAAAAGCGGAAGAAGTTAAAAATAAAACTTCTTCCGCTTTTTTAAGTTTTTATAGTTGATTTAATAAATTAAATTGTCATTGCGAGGAATGAAATGACGAAGCAATCCGACTCTATTAAATATTGACAGCACTAATGCTGCCTGATATCATCAAAGAGGCTATGTCAAAAAACGGATTGCCGCGCCTACGGCTCGCAATGACAAATAGAATTATTCATCCGC
>JAZQIP010000029.1:0-41690 GCA_045541175.1 Acutalibacteraceae bacterium | reverse complement strand
AATTTACTTTGATTTTGAAAACATCTGATTCTTCAAAGAGCAGCAGGTATACATTAAATCTTATTCCGTATATGGAAAAAACAAAGAAAAAGCAACTTAATTTATAGTTGATAAATTAAGTGTATACAAGTATTATTTAAGCCACAAACCGCTATTTTATGCGGTTTGTGGCTTGTTGCATTTGGGACGATATTCTTTAAATTTTGGTATTAACTAAACCCCGCGTGGCCTGCGTCGAGGATAATTTGAGGCTTTGCATAATGCTTTGCTGAAACGGGGAATAAAGCGCTGCTGTTTGCGGTTACAAGAGCAATAACCGCGCAAAAAATCAGAGATAAAACTACAAACATTTTTCTTTTAAAAAGCATATCATCACCATATTAAAATACTGTTTTATGATATGTTTTAAAAAAGCCTGATAGAACGCAGTGCCTAAAATATTAAGTGAGTTTATTTGCAATGTTTATATCGGTTATCAGCTTGTTTCTCATTTGTATCACCAAGTTGATTATACAAAAAATTGAAAATATAGTCTAATTATATCAGCGTTATTATGCTAAAAACATAATGATGCTGATTTTTTGTTGCAAATATAACAAGGAGCTTATTTTAAAATGTCGGCGAATGGCTGTTTTGAAAGGCTATATTATTTTTTCGCCGGGAGGGATAGCCATGAAAGAGAACGATAAGCTTCTTTATAAGACCTTGAAGACGCTTCTTAATGAAAGGCTTTCTGACGCAGAGGTTGAGTCGCTTAAGGCTGAGGGATTTGAGATTAAGAGTCCCACAAGAAAAACTGCGGTTATGATTGCACTTTATAAGAAAGCATCTGCAGGTGAGCTTTCGGCTATAAAAGAGCTGCGTTCGATAGTGAGCGAAAAAAATGACGACAAGCCGCAACAGGCTAAGGCGGTGATGATTGTTGACGACATCCGAGCTTAAGATGTCGGAGATAGTTGGCGGAGGATATGATGAGTTCTGGAACTGTAAAAAACGGTATCGAGTTTTAAAAGGGGGAAAGGGCTCGAAAAAATCCGCTACAACAGCACTGAATTTTATATTCAGGCTTATGAAAGAAAAGCATAGTAATCTGTTAGTTGTGAGGCAGGTGATGAACACCCACAGGGATTCCACCTTTGCTCAGCTTAAATGGGCTCAGGAACGGTTGGGTGTTTCGGCGTTATGGAATAATACCGTATCGCCGCTCGAGATGGTTTATAAGCCGACAGGACAAAAGATAATTTTCCGCGGATTTGATGATGTTTTGAAATTGGCTTCTACTACCGTTTCGAAAGGGTATCTTAACTATGTATGGATAGAGGAAGCCTTTGAGATACCGAGTGAGGCTGACTTTGATAAATTAGACCTATCTGTACCGAGAGGAAAGGTGCCTTTTCCGCTTTACAAGCAAACTACTATCACATTTAATCCTTGGAGTGAGGGGCATTGGCTTAAAAAACGCTTTTTTGATACAAAGGCCGATAATGTTGCCGCGTTTTCAACCAATTACCTTATCAATGAGTTTTTGGATGAGACTGACCGACTTGTATTTGAAAGGATGAAAGAAAATAATCCCAGAAAATACGAGGTTTCGGGACTTGGAAACTGGGGTATATCGGAAGGTCTTGTTTTTGAAAACTGGCATATCGGAAAACCCGAGATATCTCAAAATGAGCTTTATAAGTGGAAGAGCTTTTTCGGGCTTGATTATGGGTATACCAACGACCCTACTGCATTTATAGCGTTTATGGCAAACCCTATTGACAAGGAAATTTATATTTATGATGAGTTTTACAGAAAACGAATGCTAAACTGTGATATCGCAAAGGCAATAGCCGAAAAGGGCTATGCCAAGGAGCGAATACGCGCTGACTGTGCAGAGCCTAAATCCAATGATGACCTAAGAAGATTGGGCATCGGTAGGATAACACCCTCGGTTAAAGGACGGGACAGTATTTTAAACGGTATTGCAGCAATAAGCGAATACCGAATATGGGTTGATAAGGCTTGTGTGAATATGATAAGAGAGCTTTCGACCTATGTTTATGATGAGCGCAGGAATGAGCGCGGACAAAAAATGCCTAAGGACAGTGATAACCATCTATGCGATGCGCTGAGGTATGCTTTTGAGGATGTTAAATTTTTTAGACCTCAGACAAAAGATAAAAAAACCTCGGTCCAAAGCGATATTACAGGAGCCGATTTAAACGGAGGGTGGAATACTTGATGATAGTTATTTTGATTTTAGCGGCTGTGTCTTTCTTGATTGGATTTTATATCGGTAAAAACCGACCGATTAAGAGTGCCAAAAAATCAAGACAGCAAGCCCAGATCATTAAACTCAGACAGGAATTTGAGAATTTTTTAAACTATGACGGCAGTGAACAGTAAATTTTGAAAGGAAGGTTTTATGACCGAGATAAAAAATGCCGAACCAAGGCAGACCGAAAAAACCGAAGCTTTAGTTGAGGGTGCTACCATACCCGATACAAAAGAAAACGATGTGATGATACCTATAAAGTTCAATAAGGAAACCAAAAATCTTACTGTAGAAGAGGCGTCGCGCCTTGCCCAGTTGGGTCTTAAATACGAGGCGGTTTCTAAAAATTATGATACCCTTAAAGGTTTGGCTCAAAAAGAAAACAAAACAGTTTCGGGATTTTTAGAGGAAATTAAAAAATCCGGCGTTGAAAAAAGAAGGCTTGAGCTTTTGGAAAAATGCGGTCAGGATGCTTTGCTTGCAGAGCATATCTTAAGACTTGAACAAAAGGAAGAAATTCAAAGTGACCGCGGATTTGCAGAGCTTCAGCAGTATTTTCCTAATATTAAAAATCCTGAGGATTTACCGCAAAGGGTAACTGAAAACGCAGAGCTTAAGGGCACTCTTTTATTAGATGAATATTTAAGATTTTGTCTTGAAGAGCAGCAAAGGGTAAAAGAGGCGGCCCGCCTGCAAAAGAATGCGGTAAATTCAAGTATTGGTCCGCAACAAAGCAGAAGCGGCGCTGTGGACCCTGAGGCGGCAGAATTTCTAAAAGGAATCTGGAAACGCTGATTTAAATTTATATAACGGAAGGAAAATGAAAAATGTCAATTAACTCCATTGAGAATGCAACAAGATATTCAACCGAGCTTGATAAAATGTTTGAACAAAAGAGTGCAGTAGGCTTTTTTGCCGATAATGCGCTTGCAACAAAGTTTGTAGGAGCAAAGACGGTTATTATCCCTGATATAGATTTTCAGGGACTTGCCGATTATGACCGTGATTCAGGCTTTTCAAGAGGGGCAATTAATGTTGCCAACACTTCATATACAATGTCGATGGACCGTGCCCGTTCCTTGCAGATAGACCGAGAGGATATGTCCGAAACAGGAATTGCAAATCTTGCAGGTAAGATTCTCGGCGAGTATGTGAGAACAAAGGTAGTGCCCGAGTGCGATGCTTATGTGCTTTCTAAGCTTTCGGGACTTGCGGTTTCAAGAGCAAATACTATTGACGGCGATGTTAACAAGCCTTTCGAGGCTCTTTGCACTCTTATAAATGAGGTGCAGGCACAAGTTGGCTATGACGAAGAGCTTGTAGCCTTTGTTGATAGCTATATGTTTGCAGCTTTGCAGAATTCCTCAGAAATCGCAAAGATGATTACTGTCAGCGATTTTAAGCAGGGCGAGGTAACACTTAAGGTTAAGAGTATTAACGGTGTTGCGATTATACCCGTTGTATCCGAAAGAATGAAAACTGCTTACGAGTTTGGTGCTTCAGGCTTTGCACCTCTTAATACTGCTGCTGAAACCTATATGCTGGTTTGTCCTAAGAGCGGAGCTCATCTGGTTAAAAAGACCGAAAAAATGAGAATTTTCACACCTGAGCAGAACATTGATGCAGATGCATATAAATTTGATTACAGAATTTATTATGATGTATTTGTTAAGAAGAGCGGTCTTGATGCAGTTTGGGCTTGGGTATCGCCTGAAATTAAGATAACCGATATCAGCGGTGATGTTGAAGCGGTAGAGGGCGCTGTTAATGATACATTGTCTGTAAGTGCAGAGTCAGAGTCAACCCTCAGTTATCAGTGGTATAGCTGTAAAAACACCGAAAAATCAGGTGCTGTTAAGATAGCGGGAGCTACAAACAGTACATATAGCTTGCCTGAGGAGCTTGAAAATGGTGAGTATTACTACTTTGTAAGAGTATTCGGTGATAATATTGCAAGCATTGACAGTTCTGTAATTACAGTGACTGTTGCTTAAAGCCTTAGGGCTTAAAATGGGCCCGTTCCTTATAGGAGCGGGCTTTTTTAAAAACTTAAAGGGAGACTTTATATGCAGAATTTATTAGGACAGATATTTGGCGAGTGGAATAATGGCTGTAATTTTAAACTGGCACTAGGTGCTAAAGGTCTTTATGAGCAAAGCCGAATTAACGAGCGCTTTTATATAGGCGACCAATGGTACGGAGCTAAATGCCCTAATGACCGTCCGCTTGTTCGCCATAATATTATAAAAAGAATCGGCGATTATAAAATGTCGCAGATACTAGGGTCCTCGCCTCAGGTAATCTATACAGCAGACGGAATACCTTTTAATCAGCAGGACGGGGGATTTGATGAGAAGAATATAGGCAGTGGTGAGCTGGAAGAGGCAGAAATCAACTTTATGATGACCGCTTTTAATAATTATCATAAGGTGACCGCTGAAAGGGTAAAGCTTACAGCTTTGTACGATAGTATACTTCGTAATTCCTATGTTTCAGGAACGGCTGTGCTTTATACATATTGGGATGAAACGGTCAATACAGGACTTTTTGCCGATGCTATGAAAACGGTTAAGATAAAGGGTGATATATGCTGTGAGGTGCTTAATATTGAGGATATAGTGTTTGGCGACCCTTACACAAAGCAGATAGAAAAACAGCCTTATATCATAATTTCAAGCCAAAGAGATAGCGAGGCGGTGCTGAGAGAGGCAAGACTGAGCGGAGCTGACCTTTCGACTCTCCAGTCTATAAGCGAAAGTGCTGACAACGGTAAAATAACCCAGCTCACAAAGCTTTTTAAAACATATAATACTGACGGCAGCTTCACGGTTAAATGTATTAAGGTTACTGAAAAGGGTATAGTCAGAAAAGAGTTTGATACAGGACTTCGTATGTATCCGTTGTCGCTGTTTTGTTGGGAAAGCAAAAATGATTCGATTTACGGTGAAAGCGAGGTAACATATCTAATACCGAATCAAATAGCAATTAACCGAATGATAACCGCTAATGTATGGTCTGCTATGACGGCAGGTATGCCTATTATGCTTGTAAACGGAGATACTGTTACAGAAAAAATCACTAATGACCCAGGTCAGATAATTAAGGTTTACGGAAGCAATGAGGATGTTGAGGGAGCGGTCAAGTATATAACTCCGCCGTCCTTTGCAAAAAATTTTGACAGCAGTATCAACGCTTTAATAGAAAACACCTTATCTCAAAGCGGTGCTAACGAGGTGGCACTGGGTGACAGTAAGGCGGAAAACGCAAGTGCTCTTGCGGCGATGCGTGATGCCGCGCTTATGCCGCTTGAAATAGTGAAAAACAGGTTTTATACCTTTGTCGAGGATACTGCCAGAATCTGGGCAGAGTTTTGGGTTACTTATTACGGAAAAAGAAGCATAAAAATAGAGGATAAGAGCGGCAGAAAATATATACCGTTCAATGCAGAGCGCTACAGGGAAATAGCAATCAGCGCAGGTATTGATGTTGCGGCGGCTTCGGGCTATACAGAGCGAGAAAGGGTTGATATTTTGCTCACCTTATTTGATAAGGGAATTATCGGCAGAAATCAACTGCTCAGCCGCTTGCCCGACGGCACAGTATCAGATATAAAGTCGCTTTTAAATGAGCCTTTGGAGGTGCAGGATGAACGGATATGATATTTATAAAAAAGCAGTTTTAAGAGCCGGCTTATCATCAGAAAGTATTTCGCAGGAGGATGTTTCTGAGAGAGCACAGGAGTTTATAAATCAGATATCAGCAGATTTAAAGCTTGTACCGATTTCTTCAATTTATGATGAAATCAACTGTAGTGATGATATAGCAGAGGCTTTATGCTGTGGTGTTGCAATGCTGTTAACATTAAGTATAGCTGATATGGAGAAAAATCGGATTTATACTGATATTTATAATTCAAAGAGAGCGGCAGTGCTTTGCGATAAATCGGCGGTTGAGGATGTAATGCCGTCACCCTCATACGGAGGAGATTAGCATTGAAATACAAAAGTTTAAAAGCTGATGAGCAAAGAATTTTGCATATTCCTGTACCTAAAAGCGGTATGGACCTATCCAAAACGATAAGTAGTCAGAATAAGAACTGTTTAGAGCTTTGCAGTAATGCAGAGCTTAAAAATGGCAGAATCACCACCCGTGCAGGACTTATGAGCTATGTTGATAATGTGTTGGATATGTCCGAGTTAAAGGGGGCATGGGATTATGAATATGTGGTGACCGATACGGTGTATTATATGGACGATGTGCCTTTTAATATTGCTTATGTAAATGTAAAGTTGGATGCGGATTCTCAATACTGCAGAGTCTTTTTAATAGGGGACGGCGGACTTGCAACTACCTTAGGTGATATCGGTTTTACAAGAACAGATGCGACAACTTATTTTGTGCCAAGCAGTATTTCTTTTTATACGGGAAAGCCTCAAAAGGGCGCAGGAATCTTCGCGCTTGTAGCATTGAATAATATTTATGATTCGGCTCAGACACAGAGCATTATTTATGAGATAAATGAATCGCTTGAGGAATGGATGGTAGCGACAAGCTACTATATTCCTACGGTATATATAAATGGTAAGGGAAACCGCTATGAATTTGCAAAGCAGACAGGACAGGCCTATGAAGCGGCACCGAAAAATCTTGAAAAGCTCAATATTTTAAACGGTAAGTTTTATGCCTATTATTCATCGGATGGGTATTCCTCAAGCTTTAAACTGCCCTTTACTGATATTTCGAATAGTACCGTTGTATGCAGAATATATACTGCCGCAGATGAATATACCGAATGGCGGGTAGAGGCGAATAAAACGAAGGTGACCCAGAGCTTTTGCTCGGTGTCGGTCACAATGAATCTGAGCCGAGAAAAGGGAATAGTTTATTTCACCGTTGAGGCAGGGGATTTTGAGGTGCCTTTGATGAGCCAATACAGAGCAAATAACATAAGAATATTGGCACAAACATCGACAAATGATGATTTTTATTCGGTGGCAACCTCAAAATGTATGGCATATTCGGGGGGAGATATTTATTTTGCGGGCGGCGAAAAAAAGAATAGAATTTATTATACAAGCTATGAAAATCCGCTTTATTTTCCGCAGATTTATGATAATACGGTAGGCTCTGCCGATATTGAGGTTACTGCTCTTGCAAGTGAAAAAGATAAGCTAATCGCTTTTAAGCCTCTTTCGGTATACAGCATTAAAACTAAAAAAGGCAAAGCTATTAATGATAACTCTATTCTTCACGATAACGGTAAGATTTTTTATGATACGAATAGCTTTGAGATAAGTGAAATTTCAAAGCAGTGCGGTAATATTCATAATAATACCGTGGCTTTTGTTGGTTCAAGATGCGTATGGTTTGACGGCAAACATATTTACTGTATGCCAATCGGCGGTACGAAAATATATGATATAACAGAAAAAATTTCGCCTATTATCGAAACATTGGGTTATAAAGAAAAGAAAAATGCTTTTGGATTTGCTAAAGACAATAATTACTTCTTGTTACTTAGCGGAAAAGCAGTTATAATTGATTTTGATAAATCGGGGATTTCTGCAAATGAAAACGACATAGGCATTTATATGTGGCAGTTGCCGTCGGGCATCTCCTTTTTAGGAGCCTCAAAAAACTATGAGTTGACATTTTTTCTCTGTCTTAATGAGGCTGACGGTATTTGTTATACAGCATATCCTGAAGGTGATAGCGATATTATTATCAAAAAGGTAAACGGGGTTATGAGTGAGATTCCTTATGACATAGAAACTCAAATAAAATTCGCCGGTATATCCTTTGGTAATATGAGCAGAAAACGAAGAATAAAGGGTATTTCCTTTAAAATAAGTGCTCAGGCAGATAGCAGCATAAAATTGCAAAGTGACACCGTAGAAAAAGAGTTTGCTTTGCTTAAAAGCGCGCTTTCAGGTGAAAATGAGAATACGGTAAGGTTTATTACAGATATGTACGGCGCTGAAACCTTGGGGCTTGAATTCAAATCCTCAAAAAGTATATCTCTAGGGGAATGCGAC
Source organism: Acutalibacteraceae bacterium (assembly GCA_045541175.1). Classification (GTDB taxonomy): domain Bacteria; phylum Bacillota; class Clostridia; order Oscillospirales; family Acutalibacteraceae; genus UBA737. Next base: position 33,395 of record JAZQIP010000029.1, on the reverse strand, counting down.
ATATATTATATTGAATGTTAAATTTTAAAATCGGGAGCGGTTTATGAAAAAAATTACGGTTATTTTAATAGCATTTATATTGTTACTTTGCGGTTGCAGTACTGAAGCTACTCAAAATTCAAAATCTGGGATAGCTTCATCGGGAGTTTGGATTTCCTTTAGCGAGATTAACTCTATGCTCAATTCAGGAAACTTTGAGCAAGAGGTGAAAAAAGCGGTAGAAAACTGCGAAAGGCTGAGAATTGAAAATGTTTATATACATATAAGGTCATATTGCGATTCGCTTTTTGAGTCTGAATATTTTCCTCTTTTAGAAGAGGCTGAAAACTATTCGGGAGATGCCTTTGAATTTATGCTTAATGCTTTTAAAGAGCAGGGAATAAAGGTTCACGCCTGGATAAATCCGTATAGGGTTTTAACCTCATCTTCGGATATAGAAAAGCTTGATAATAACAGCCCTGCATATAAATGGCTAAAGGATGAGGATAGTGATAATGATAAAAATGTCTGTATATCAAACGGTATATATCTTAATCCTGCCAGCAGTGAGGTGCAAAGGCTAATTATAAACGGTGTCCGAGAGGTTATTGAAAAATACAGTGTAGACGGTATTCATTTTGATGATTATTTTTATCCGACAACCGAAGAAGAATTTGATGCTCAAAGCTATGATGAATATAAAAGCAGTACCGAAAATCCTCTTGAGCTGAGCTCTTGGAGGAGGTCGAATGTAAATTCGCTTTTAAGCGGTTGTTATAATGCTATAAAATATATAAACCCAAATGTAATTTTTTCTATCAGCCCTGCTGCTTCTGTTGAGGATAATTTCAATAATCTCTATGCTGATGTTGCAGAATGGATAGAGGGCGGATATATAGACGCAATTATACCTCAGCTTTATTTTGGGTTTGAGTATCCGTTATCAGAATACCGATTTGATGCTCTGCTTAAGGTATGGGAAGAAATGGCAAGAAAAAACAGCAAGGTTTCGTTGCTGATAGGGCTTGCAAGCTATAAAATAGGTACTGATACCAAAGCGGACAGCGAGGAATGGAACAGGGATACCGATATACTAGCCCGTCAGGCAAGGCTTTGCTACGAAAGTCATTTGGCGGAAGGATATGTCTTTTTTTCATATAATTCGCTCTTTTCTGATAACGAGCTTAATAAAAAGCAGTTTGATAATTTAAAAGAATTTACCGAAGAAATACAGGAGAAAAAATATGGATAGCACGGTAATAGTAGCGGCAATTTCCTTTGCAGGCACCCTTATAGGTACTGCGGGCGGAATTATAGCTTCAGGGAAGCTTACCCAGTACCGTATAGAACAGCTTGAAAAAAAGGTGGATGCGCATAATAATTTCACATCCCGTATGCCTGTTATAGAGGAAAAAATAAAAGATATGAACCGTAGAATTTCTGCACTTGAAAATGAGCAGAGTGCAGGATATTTTGACGGTGCTCAATAAATTTGGCTATCTGTGGTCTAAGGTTGCAGATTATATAATTCAAATTTTTTGGCGCAATGTTGATTTTTGGCATTGCGTCAAGTTTTTGCAGTTTTAGACATAAAAAATCGCCCTGCTTGATAGCAGGGCGATTAAAGCTTAAATTAGTCGTTTACATAGGGAAGTAAAGCCATCTGACGTGCACGCTTGATAGCGGTGGTAAGCTCGCGCTGATGAGCAGCACAGGTACCGGTTGCACGGCGGGGAAGAATCTTAGCACGCTCAGAAATGAACTTGCGAAGACGGGCTACATCCTTATAATCAATGCTTTCAACACGATCAACGCAGAAATGGCAAACCTTTTTACGGCTCTTCTTATGCATAGGTCTATCGTTTCTCTCGTTTTCCATTTTAAAAGCCTCCTTAAATTATATTTTATTTCGCTTAGAACGGCAGATCGTCGTCCGTAGCATCGCCTAAATCGGCGAAATCGTTTACATCAGCATTGCTGAAAGAGGCGGGCTCGCCTGCACTGGGTGCCGACGAATCTCTCTTTGATTCAACAAACTGAACATTGTTGGCAATAACCTCAAAAGCGGTACGGTTGTTACCGTTCTTATCCTGGTATCTACGGGTCTGAATAGAGCCCTCAATACCGATAAGGCTGCCTTTTTTGAAATACTTAGTGATAAATTCCGCAGTCTGACGCCAAGCAACGATATTGATAAAATCGGTCTGACGCTCTTCTCCGGAACGGTAACGGCGGTCAACAGCAATGGAGAAGGTTGTGACAGATAAGCCGTTAGCAGTGGTTTTGAGTTCGGGGTCAGCAGTTAAGCGACCTGTTAAAACTACTAAGTTAAACATCTTTTATCCTCCATTACTTCTTGATTACCATAACGCGTAAAACGCCGTCGGTAATCTTTACGATACGCTCAAGCTCAGCGGGGAAATTGGGTTCGCTTTCGAAATTGTAGAAAACATAGTAACCCTCAGCCTCGTCATTGATGAGGTATGCAAGGCGACGCTTGCCCCAATCATCAACGCTCTCAATAGTACCGTTCTTTGCGATAAGGTCGTTGATCTTCTCCTTAAGAGCAGCAGTTGCTTCTTCACCATTTGCTACTGAAAAGATAACGCCAGCTTCGTACTTGTTGGTCATTTTCTTTGCACCTCCCTTTGGACTTTTGGCCCAGCCTTTTGACCGAGCAAGGAGCTAAGAGAGAACATAATCTCCCATTTAGCAACCGATATTATATCAAGTATTTTGCTATTTGTCAATAAAATTATTGATTTTTTGGAAAAATACACTATAATATAAATGTATTAAAGGCAATGAGGGGGAGTTTTAATGCTTCTTACTATAGATATAGGTAATACCAATATAACTCTTGGTGCGTATGAGGGCAATATTTTAGCCTTTACTGCCCGCCTTGCAACCGAACAAAGAAAAACTTCTGACCAATATGCGGCAGAGATTAAAAATATGCTTTCTTTATATGAATTAGAGGCGGCTGAAATAGAGGACTGTATTATATCCTCGGTTGTGCCGATGGTTGGTAAGAGTATCAGCGAGGCTGTTTCTAAGCTTTGCCATATAGTACCCTTAATGCTAGGCCCCGGTGTTAAAACAGGTCTTAATATCAAGATTGATAACCCCGCTCAGCTCGGTGCAGATCTTGTTGCAGGAGCAGTTGGAGCGCTTGATGCTTATACAATGCCATGTGTAGTTATAGATATGGGTACTGCTTCAACCGTCAGCGTGCTTGATAAGAATGGAGCTTTCTTAGGCGGTGTTATTGCGGCAGGGGTAAGACTTACCCTTAAAGCGCTTGCAGAAAATACCGCTCAGCTCACCTCTATCCCGATAGAGGCTCCGCCATCGGTTATAGGAGCTAATACTGTAGAGTGTATGCAGTCGGGTTTGGTTTATGGTACAGCCGCTATGATAGACGGTCTGCTTGATAAAATAGCTGAGGAGCTCGGTGAAGTACCTACTGTTGTCGCTACAGGTGGACTTTCAAAGGAAATAATTGCTCATTGTAAAAACGATATAATTTATAATGAAAATCTTTTGCTTGAGGGACTCAGGGCTATATACGAAAAAAATAACTGACGGCTGTCAGATTACATATATATTATTATGAGCTGTATCCTTTGAGGAACAGCATCGGAGGTAATTATTATGGAAACAAAAAACAACAGAAAATTTCAAACCCAGAAAATAGTGCTCGGTGCAGTGCTTACAGCCCTTGTAATTATTTTACAGCTTATGGGCTCGTTCATTCGCTTCGGTCCGTTTTCGATTTCGCTCGTGCTTATACCTATAGTAATAGGTGCGGCAACCTGCGGTGTGGGAATAGGAGGCTGGCTCGGATTTGTATTCGGTGCGGCGGTTCTTATGAGCGGTGATGCGGCATCCTTTATGGCTATAGATGTCTTTGGAACTATCGTTACCGTTATGGTCAAGGGTACTGCTTGCGGTTTAGCGGCAGGTCTTGTCTATAAGGCTCTTGAAAAGCATAACAAGTATTTGGGCGTTATTTTAGCCGCAATAGTTTGCCCGATGGTGAATACAGGTGTTTTCCTGCTGGGTTGTGTTATATTCTTCCTTGAGGCTATAACCGAATGGGGCATTGCTCAGGGCTACACAAATGTTATAGGCTACATGTTCTTAGGTCTTGCAGGCGGTAATTTCTTATTTGAACTTGCTTCGAACATTATTTTAAGCCCTGTAATCGTGAGAATACTTAAAATAGAAAGAAAAGTTAAAGCATAATATAAAAAAACGCTCAAAGCTTGTGCCTTGAGCGTTTTGGTTTATTTTGATTTAGCGTGCTGCTTGATTGCTTCAAAAGTGGTCTGGCTTATAACATGTTCCATTTTGCAGGCGTCCTGAGAAGCAATTTCTTCGTCTACACCGAGCTTTATAAGATATTCGGTGAGGATTGTATGTCTCTCGAAAATATTTTCGGCAATCTCCAGACCTGCCTCTGTGAGGGTAAGACAACCATTTTTATCAACCTCGATATAACCGCCGTTTTTAAGCAGTCCCACAGCTCTCGAAACGCTTGGTTTTGAAAAGCCCATATATTCTGCAACATCCAATGAGCGCACATGACCGGTCTTTTTATTTAAAACATAAATGGTTTCAAGATACATTTCGCCTGATTCCTGTAAATGCAAATCAATACCTCCAAACAGTATTTGATACACATATAATAACACATACCGCTTGGATATTCAAGTGCAGAAAAAACGGGAATTCACACTATTTAAAATAAATTGAAATTTTATTGAAAAAATACTTGCAAATGGTAAATTTTTGTGATATAATTTTTCGGCTAATGAAAATTAGCGTATTATAACACACATTCCGCCTTAAAAACGGGCAGGTGTCACTTATTACTACCGGGTGATTCCCGCAGAGCGGTGGGATGGAGGTAAAACCTAGGAGGAAATTAAAATGGCAGTAGTATCTATGAAACAGCTTCTTGAAGCCGGTGTTCATTTCGGACATCAGACAAGACGCTGGAACCCCAAGATGGCAGAGTACATCTTCACAGAGCGTAACGGAATTTACATCATCGACCTTCAGAAGACCGTTAAGAAGCTTAACGAGGCTTATATGTTCGTTCGTGACATTGCAGCTGAGGGCGGCGATATTCTTTTCGTTGGTACAAAGAAGCAGGCTCAGGATTCCGTTAAGGAAGAGGCAGAGCATTGCAGTATGCCTTATGTAAACGCTCGTTGGCTAGGCGGTATGCTTACTAACTTTAGCACTATCCGTACAAGAATTTCAAGACTTAATCAGCTTCGCGCTATGCGTGACGACGGCACCTTTGAGCTTCTTCCCAAGAAGGAAGTTATTAAGCTTAACCTTGAGATTGAAAAGCTCGAGAAGTTCCTCGGCGGTATTCAGGATATGAAGAAGATTCCTGCTGCAATGTTTATTGTAGACCCCCGCAAGGAAAGAATCGCTGTTGCTGAGGCTAAGAAGCTTGGTATCCCGATTATCGCTATCGTTGATACCAACTGCGATCCTGATGAAATAGATGCAGTTATTCCGGGTAACGATGACGCTATCCGCGCTGTAAAGCTTATTGCAGAGACTATCGCTGCTGCTGTTATCGAAGGCAGACAGGGCTCTGAAATGGGTACCGCAGCTGCTGAAGAAGTAGCTGAGGAAGAGGAAGCTGTAGAGGCAGCTGAATAATTTATTAATTAATCGGAGGAAATAAAGATGGCTTTTACTGCTAAAGACGTACAGGCTTTAAGAGAGAAAACCGGTTGCGGTATGATGGACTGTAAAAAGGCTCTTACCGAGACTAACGGTGATATGGATGCAGCAGCAGATTATCTTCGTGAAAAGGGTCTTGCTTCTCAGGCAAAGAAATCAACCCGTATCGCTGCTGAGGGTACTGTTTGCGCTTATACAAACAATGGCGTAGGCGTACTTGTTGAGCTTAACAGTGAGACCGACTTCGTTGCTAATGGCGACGGCTTTAAGGCTCTTGCTGCTGAGGTTGCTGAGATTGTTGCAGAGCAGAATCCTGCTGACCTTGATGCTCTTCTCGCTTGCGAGAAGAACGGTATGACCGTTGAGGCTAAGGTTCAGGAGTTGTTCCTTGCAATCCGTGAGAATATTAAGGTTCGCCGCTTCGTTAGAATGGAAGGCAAGGTTGTAACCTATGTTCACGCTGGTGGTAAAATCGGTGTTCTTGTTAACTTTGATACCGAGCTTGCAGACGATAATGCTGACCTTATTGCTATGGGTAAAAATATCGCAATGCAGATTGCGGCTATGAATCCTGCTTATCTTGATGAGGCTTCTGTTCCCGCAGAGGTTCTTGCTAAGGAGAAGGAAATTCTCGTTGCTCAGATGAAGGAAGATCCTAAGATGGCTAATAAGCCTGATGCAGTTCTCGGCAAAATCGTTGAGGGCAAAATCGGTAAGTACTATAAGGAAAACTGCCTTGTTGAGCAACAGTATGTTATCGACGGCGACCTTACCGTTGGTAAGTATGTTGAGAAGACCGCTAAGGAACTTGGCGCTGATATCAAGATTGCTTCTTATGTTCGTTTCGAAAAGGGCGAAGGCATTGAGAAGCGTGTAGACGATTTCGCTGCTGAAGTTGCTGCAATGGCAAAATAATTTAAAATTTATTTTTGGGGCTGTTTCATTTGAAGCAGCCCTTTTTTAAAATTAGGTGATCTGAATGTATATAACCGAACCTCAAAAGGATATACCTATTAAAGGTGAATATGATGTTATAGTTGCAGGCGGAGGAATAGCAGGTGTTTCGGCGGCTCTTGCTGCAGCAAGGCAGAATAAAAATGTTTTGCTTCTTGAAAAAATGTTTATGCTCGGCGGTCTTGCAACAGCAGGACTTGTCACCATTTATTTGCCTTTATGCGATGGTAAAGGCAGACAGGTAAGCTTTGGTATTGCAGAGGAATTACTTCGACTGTCCGTAAAGCACGGCTATGAGCCTGCAGTATCCTGCAAAAACGAAAAGCGAGGATATGTCTGGCTAGAGGAAGATTCTTCTGTTGAAGAGCGCAAAAAACACCGCTTTGAGGTGCAGTTTAATGCGGCTGTTTTTGCAATACTTTGTGAGCAACTGCTTAAAGAAAACGGTGTTGAGATACTTTATGGAACCTCGCTTTGCTCTTGTATAGTTGAAAACAGTAAAATAACCTCTGTCATAACCGAGAATAAGGGCGGCCGAGAGGCTTATATTGCAAAATCCTTTGTAGATGCTACGGGGGATGCTGACCTGTGCTTCCTTTCAGGTGAGGGAACTACTGAGTTTAAGCAGGGCAATCTGCTCGCAAGCTGGTATTATGAAATGATAAATAATACCTATAGGCTGAATTTGGTTGGGGCTTCCGATATACCCGATAAATATAAAACTGCGGAAAGCAAAAACGAAAAAGTTCGTCGCTACAGAGCGCTTGACGGTAAAGAACTGTCAGAAATGGTATGTAATTCTCATTCTAATTTGCTTGAAAATTTCTTGAATAAAGGCGGTATCGACCGCGAACATTCGCTTGCAAGTATTGCAACCATACCGCAAGTCAGAATGACTAGAAGAATAAACGGTGCTTATACTATGAATGACGAGGAGCAGTTTGTTCGTTTTGAGGATAGTATAGGTATGATTTGCGACTGGCGAAAAGCGGGGCCTGTCTATGAAATACCTTTTAGATGCCTTTGGGGCGAAAAGATAAAGAATCTTATTGCTTGCGGAAGATGTATTTCTGTGACGGATGATATGTGGGATATTTCCCGAGTAATACCTCCCTGTGCTGTGACAGGTGAGGCAGCAGGTATAGCGGCGGCTATAAGCGATGATTTTGCTTCGCTTGACTATAAAGAACTTGCAGGTCTTTTGAATAAATCGGGCGTAAAACTGCATATTACAGATATAAAGTAGCAAAAAAGATAGTATTTTGGAGTGGATAAAGTGCCTAAAATTTATGATTCGATTGAGCAACTCATAGGTTCAACCCCATTACTCAGACTTTCAAATATCGAGAAAAAATATGGTGTTAATGCCAATATTCTCGGTAAGCTTGAGTTTTTTAATCCCGCAGGTAGCGTTAAGGATAGGGTAGGACTTGCGATGATTCTTGATGCCGAGCAAAGAGGGATTTTAAAAGAGGGTTCGGTTATAATTGAGCCTACCTCTGGCAATACAGGTATAGGTATCGCGGCTGTGGCGGCTGTAAGAGGGTATAGAACGATTATCGTTATGCCCGAAACAATGTCCGAAGAACGCAGAAAGCTAATGCTGGCTTACGGTGCTGAACTTGTTCTGACAGAGGGTGCAAAGGGAATGAGCGGTGCTATTGAAAAGGCTGAGCAGTTATCAAAAGAAATACCCAATAGCTTTATAGCGGGGCAGTTTGTAAACCCTGCAAACGCTAAAGCTCATTTTGATACTACCGGTCCTGAAATTTATAACGATACAGACGGAAAAGTAGATATATTTGTGGCAGGTGTAGGTACAGGCGGTACGATAACCGGTGTTGGCGAATATTTAAAATCCAAAAACGGGAATATTAAAATCGTTGCTGTAGAGCCTGAAAATTCTCCCGTTTTATCAAAAGGGGAAAGCGGTAAGCACGGTATTCAGGGCATAGGCGCAGGTTTTGTACCCGAGGTGCTGAATAGGGATATAATTGATGAAGTTATAACCGTTTCTGACGAAGATGCTATAAATACCGCACGATATATGGGTAAGGACGAAGGATTTTTGGTTGGTATCTCTGCAGGAGCAGCGCTTTATGCCGCAATAGAGCTAGGAAGACGGGAAGAAAACAAGGATAAAAATATTGTTGTTTTATTGCCTGATTCGGGAAATAAATATCTTTCTACAACTCTTTATGATTTTTAGACAATATAACATCCTATCTAAAAAGAGGGTAGGATGTTATTTTTACACTTAATTGTCAAAAAAATAACAAACTTTTTCAAAAAATCAGAAAAAATTCAAAAAACATTGACATAATTTTAACAAACCTATTGACATTATCGTTTCTATTGCATATAATAGGATACAATGTTATTAGTTCGATAAAGAAATAATGCTGTCGAACAAAAAAGGAATACATATTTTTTGGAGGAAAATGTTATGGCAAGAGTATATAATTTCAGCGCAGGTCCTTCTATGCTTCCTGAAGAGGTATTAAAGACCGCCGCTGCAGAGATGATGGAGTACGGTGAGAGCGGACAGTCGGTTATGGAAATGTCCCACCGTTCAAAGGAATATCAGGCAATCTTTGATGAGGCAGAAGCTAACCTCAGAGAGATTATGAACATCCCTGATAATTATGAGGTTCTTTTCTTACAGGGTGGTGCTTCTACTCAGTTTGCAATGGTTCCGATGAATCTTATGACCAAAAATGGCAAGGCTGACTATATTATCACAGGTCAGTGGGCTAATAAGGCTTATAAAGAGGCTGCTCGCTATGGTGAGGCTAGAGAGGTTGCTTCTTCTAAGGATAAGACCTTCTCTTATATTCCTAAGACTACCGCCGCTGATTTTGATAAGGATGCAGACTATGTTCATATCTGTATGAACAATACTATTTACGGTACTAAGTACAATACTTTACCTGATACAGGCGATGTTCCGCTTGTTGCTGATATTTCAAGCTGTATTTTATCTGAGCCTATCGATGTTACAAAGTTTGGTATGCTCTATGCAGGTGCTCAGAAGAACGTTGCTCCCGCAGGTGTTACTATTGTTATCATCCGCAAGGATTTAATCGGCAACGCTATGGATATCACTCCTACAATGCTTAAGTACGATACTCATAGCGAAAACGGTTCTATGTTTAATACACCTCCTTGCTATACAATCTATATCGCAGGTCTTACCTTTAAGTGGATTAAGAAGATGGGCGGCTTAGAGGCTATGAAGGAGCTTAACGAGAAAAAGGCTAAGATTCTTTATGATTTCCTTGATAATTCTAAGCTCTTTAAGGGTACAGTTGTTCCCGAGGACCGTTCTTTAATGAATGTTCCTTTTGTAACAGGCAATGATGAGCTTGATGCAAAATTTGTTGCAGAGTCTAAGAAAGCAGGTTTTGTTAACCTTAAGGGTCACCGCTCAGTTGGCGGAATGAGAGCTTCTATCTACAATGCAATGCCTATCGAGGGTGTTGAGAAGCTCGTAGAGTTTATGAAGAAATTCGAGGAGGAAAATGCATAATGTTTAAGATTAAAACTTATAATAAAATTTCTAAAAGCGGTTTAGAGGTTTTTGATGATAAGTATACAATAGGTGATGAGGTAGAGAATGCTGACGGTGCGATTGTTCGTTCTGCTGCTTTGCATGATACCGAGTTTCCTGAGTCTTTAAAGGCTATTGCCAGAGCAGGTGCCGGTACTAATAATATCCCGATCGAGCGCTGCTCTGAGGCTGGTATAGTTGTTTTCAATACCCCCGGTGCTAATGCGAATGCTGTTAAAGAGCTTGTTATTGCAGGTCTTCTTATTTCTTCTCGCCGTGTTATTTCGGGTATTGAATGGGCTAAAACCTTAAAGGGTGAGGGCGATGCTGTAGGCAAGCTTGTTGAAAAAGGCAAGGGCGCTTTTGCAGGTCCTGAAATCAAGGGTAAGAAGCTCGGTGTTATCGGTCTTGGCGCTATCGGTGTTATGGTTGCTAATGCGGCTAACCACCTTGGTATGACGGTTTACGGATATGACCCCTATCTTTCGGTTAAATCTGCTTGGAACCTTAATCATAATGCAGTTTATATCAATGATATCAATGAGATTTTTGCTAACTGCGATTATATCTCTGTTCATGTTCCGCTTACCGATGCCACTAAGAATCTTGTAAACGCTGAGTCTATTGCTAAGATGAAGGACGGCGTTCGTATTCTTAACTTCTCTCGCGCCGCTTTGGTAAACGATGCTGCTCTTAAGGCTGCTTTAGAATCCGGCAAGGTAGCGGCTTATGTAACCGACTTCCCGACCGATGATGTACTTGATGTTGACGGCGTTATCGCTATTCCTCACCTCGGCGCCTCTACTCCTGAATCTGAGGATAACTGCGCATCTATGGCTGCTAAGGAGCTTATGGATTATATCGAGAACGGTAATATCGTAAACTCGGTAAATCTTCCCGAGGTTGCAATGCCCAGAAGCGGTGAGCACAGAATTTGCGTTATCCATAAAAATATTCCTAATATGCTTACTGCTATTACAGGAATTATCGCTGATGACGGTGTTAATATTGAGAATCTTCTCAACAAATCGCGCGGTGATTACGCTTATACAATGCTTGATATCGGCGCGGCTGATACAGATGCAGTTGCAAATGAAATTAAGGCTATTGACGGCGTTATCAAGGTAAGAGTTATATAAAATCCAAATAAAGGGGCGGTTTATCCGCCCCTTTATTTTGAAAGGATAATAATGAATATTAAAGCGATATTGTTTGATTTGGACGGAACTTTACTCCCAATGGACCAAGATACTTTTACTAAGGATTATTTTGGCAGACTTGTCAAGAAAATCGCCCCATTTGGTTATGAGCCTCAAAGCATTATCCAAGCGGTATGGATAGGGGTTAAGGCTATGGTTAAAAATGATGGTAGTCATACTAACGAGGAGCTTTTCTGGAATTGTTTTTCTGAAATTTTAGGTGAGGGTATACTTGATAGAAAGCCTGCTTTTGAAGAATTTTATAAAAGTGATTTTCAAGGTGTTAAGGATTCCTGCGGATTTAATGAAAAATCGGCAGAGGTGGTAAAAAAGTTAAAGGATAGCGGGTATAGGGTAGCGCTTGCAACCAATCCGATTTTTCCTGCTATCGCAACCGAAAGCCGTATCCGCTGGGCAGGCTTAGAACCCTCTGATTTTGAGCTTTATACTACATACGAAAATTCCCGTCATTGCAAGCCGAATATAGGCTATTATGAAGATATTTTGAGCCAAATGGGATTAAAAGCTGAGGAATGCTTAATGGTAGGTAATGATGTCGGGGAGGATATGATTGCAGAAACTTTAGGTATGCAGGTATTTTTGCTGACAGATTGCATAATAAATAAGAATAATATTGATATTAATCGCTATCCCAACGGCAACCTTGATGCACTTTTGGATTTTGTTTTGAAATAGGTTAAAATTGTAATAAAAATCCTTGACAAAAGCGCAAGGAATAGATATAATAGTCTTTGTGACAAAAGGGGTGAGAGTATGGTTATTGATTTAAAACATATTTTTGTCAATGACGGTGCTTCTTTGCCGCTTGAGTATGAGTTGGATCTCAGCGAGGTAGAATATTCGGGTTTATTTCCGCTCAAAAAGCCTGTGACTATCAAGGGTGAGATATTCAACAAAGCAAGTCTTGTTAGGTTAGAGGCCGAAATTGTTTATGAATTTTCAGCCCCGTGCGATAGGTGTGGTATTGATACCGCGCGTGAGCATTCCGTTAGTTTGGATAAATCGCTCGCTGTCGCTATTGAGGGAGAGGAAAGTGATTCGATACTCTTAGTGCCCGATATGAAGCTCGATTTGGACGAGCTGATTTATTCCGAGGTGCTGGTAAGTCTTCCTATGAAGCATCTTTGCTCTAAGGATTGCAAGGGTATCTGTTCTAAATGCGGCAAAAACCTGAATGAAGGAAAATGCGACTGTCCCGAGAAAGAAATTGACCCGAGACTTGCCGCTCTTGCCGAATTACTTAATAATTAATTACTAATTGAAATCAACTTAAGGAGGTGCCGAAAAATGGCAGTACCGAAGAGAAAGACTTCTAAAGCTAGAAGAGATAAGAGAAGAAACAATGTATGGAAGCTCACCGCTCCTACCTTGGTTAAATGTGAGTGCGGCGAATATAAGCGCCCCCACAGACTTTGCCCTGCTTGCGGTAAGTACAATGGCCGTGAGGTTGTAAAGGTTGCTGAGTAATTTTTAAAATCTGAGGAGGAGCAATCCTCCTCTTATTTTTTTAGAATTTTTAAAAAGTTAAAAATTTGTTTTAAGAGGTGAAATAAGTGTCAGTTATAATAAAATCGGTAAATTTTGGAAGTTGTGCATACAGAGCAGGAATAAGAGCCGGTGATACACTTGTATCAATTGATAAAAATGAAATAATGGATGTGCTTGACTACCGTTTTTATCAAGAAAACGATAGGCTGACACTTGAGTTTATTAATTCTAAGGGTAAGCTTAAATCGGTAAAGGTTAAAAAACGCGAGTATGACGAATTAGGTCTTGAGTTTGAGACCTATCTTATGGATAAAAAACATTCCTGCCGTAATAAATGCGTTTTCTGCTTTATCGATCAGTTGCCGAAAGGTCTTCGAGAGACCCTTTATTTTAAGGATGACGATTCTCGTCTTTCTTTCCTTTTTGGAAATTATATAACTCTTACCAATATAACCGAGCATGAGGTTGAGCGCATAATAAAGATGCACATAAGCCCGATAAACATCTCTGTTCATACAACTAATCCTGAGCTTCGGGTTAAAATGATGAACAATAAGAATGCGGGCAATGTTTTATCTATTATAAACAGGTTTAATGATGCGGGAATTAAAATAAATTGCCAGATGGTGCTTTGCCCCGACTATAATGACGGAGCAGAACTTGAAAGAACGCTCAGAGATTTGACCGCTTTAGAAAATGCCGAATGTATTGCGGCGGTGCCTGTCGGACTGACGAGATACAGAGAGGGACTGGCAGAGGTTAAACCTTTTGACCGAAAAAGGGCAGAGGAAACGATAAAAATTATAGACCGTTTTGGAGACGAATGTCTTGAAAAATACGGTCAGCGCAGAGTTTTTGCGGCAGATGAATTTTATATTATAGCCGAAAAGCCGCTACCTGATGCTTCTTATTATGAGGAGTTTTTGCAGCTTGAGAACGGCGTCGGACTTGTGCCTTTAATGCTGAGTGAAGCCTTTGATGCTATTGATATAACTGATTATAATTTGCAATCAAAGCGCATAATTACTATGGCGACGGGTGAGGCGGCATATCCTTTTATTTTACAAATAGTTGACAGAATTGCTAAAAAGTGGGATAATCTTGAATGTAGGGTAGTGCCGGTTAAGAATAATTTCTTCGGCGGCGAGATAACCGTTGCAGGTTTAGTGACCGCTACCGATATAATCGACCAATTAAAGGGTAAGGAGCTGGGCGACGAGTTGCTTATTCCGTCGGTTATGCTAAGGGACGGCGGAGATATGTTCCTTGATAGTATTACTTTAAAGGAACTAAGTGAAACTCTTAATGTTAGAATTACTCCTGTCGATAATGACGGATATCAGCTTATTGACAGAATCTTAGGAATATAAGGAGCAGTATATGGCAAAACCTATTGTTGCCGTTGTCGGCAGACCGAATGTGGGAAAATCCACTCTTTTCAATAAAATAATCGGTAAAAGGCTGTCTATTGTAGATGATACTCCCGGCGTTACCCGTGACCGTATCTATGGCGATGCAGAGTGGCTTGGCAGAAAGCTGATGCTAGTTGATACAGGCGGTATTGAGCCTAAAACCGACGATATAATTCTTAGCAGTATGCGCGCTCAGGCTCAGCTTGCTATAGATACCGCTTCGGTAATAGTATTTGTTACCGATATTAAAAGCGGTGTTACAGCGGCTGATGAAGAGGTAGCCGCAATGCTCAGAAAAAGCGGAAAGCCGATTGTGCTTTGCGTTAATAAATGCGATAAAATTGGCGAAACTCCCTCTGAGTTTTATGAATTTTATAATTTGGGACTTGGCGATCCTATTGCTGTTTCTTCGGTTCACGGAACCGGTACAGGCGACTTGCTCGACGAGGTCATTTCTCATATCCCGCCCGAGGATTTTAATGACGGTGACGAAGATATAATCAATGTTGCGGTTATAGGAAAGCCGAATGCGGGCAAATCCTCGCTTGTAAATCAGATAGCAGGTGAGGCAAGGTCTATTGTTTCCAATATTGCAGGCACCACGAGAGACGCTATTGATACCAGAATAGAAAGAGGCGGGGTTAAATATAATTTTATAGATACTGCAGGTTTAAGGCGCAAATCCAAGGTAGAGGATAAGATAGAAAAATACAGCGTGCTCAGAGCTAAAATGGCGATAGAGAGAGCTGATGTATGCGTTATTATGATAGATGCTACTGACGGCTTTACTGAGCAGGATTCAAAGGTAGCAGGGCTTGCTTTAGAGCAGGGAAAGGCTTGTATTATTGCGGTTAATAAATGGGATGCTGTCGAAAAGGACGGCACCACTATGGACTCCTTCCGCAAGAAGCTCAATGTTGATTTTTCCTTTATGCCTTATGCTCCGATAATTTTCATATCGGCAAAAACAGGTCAGCGCGTTGACAGGCTTTTTGAGCTTATAAAATATGTTAATGAGCAGAATAATATGCGTATTTCAACAGGTATGCTCAATGATATTTTAGCTGATGCGACCGCTCGAGTTCAACCGCCTACAGACAAGGGCAAGAGGCTTAAAATCTATTATATGACTCAGGCTTCTACCAAACCGCCGACATTCGTTTGCTTTTGCAATAAGGCGGAGCTGTTCCATTTTTCCTATCAGAGATACCTTGAAAATCAAATTCGTTCAACCTTTGGCTTAGAGGGTACACCTGTCAGATTTGTTATCCGTGAGAGAGGAGATAAGTAAATGCTTATTACTGCAATTATAACCATTATAGCGGCTTATTTAATAGGAAGTATAAACTTTGCTGTTATTTTCAGCAATGCTTTTCTCAAAAAAGATGTTAGAAGTATGGGAAGCGGAAACGCAGGAACAACGAATGTTATGCGAAATGCAGGCTTTTTACCCGGCGCTCTCACCTTTATATGCGATGCGCTAAAGGGCTTTGTTGCTACTTTTTTAGGTAAAGCAGTATTCAGTTATATGCTTAATGCTCAGGGCGTAGATTGGGCTTTGCCGATTTACGGTGCATATATATGCGGTCTTGCTTGTATGCTAGGACATGTTTTCCCGATATTCTTTCAGTTTAAAGGCGGAAAGGGTGTTGCGACAAGCGTTGGAATTTTTGCAATTTGCTCACCGATAGCTATTATTTCGGGACTTTCGGTTTTTGCTCTTTCGACTATTATTACTAAAATAGTCTCTTTCAGTTCTTTGCTTGCTACGGTTGTTGTAGTAGTGCTTTCGATAATTTTCAATGATAATTCTGCCTCTCTTTTACCTCAGGCACTTTTAAGTATTATAATGGGAGCTTTAGTGTTTTTTAAGCATAGCGAAAATATTAAGCGCCTTATTGCAGGTACAGAATCCAAAATCGGAAAGGGCAAAAAGAAATGATTAAGGTGACAGTTTTAGGATCAGGCGGTTGGGGTATGGCTTTAGCTCTTTCGGCTTTCAGCAAAGGCTATGATGTGACACTTTGGTCACCCTTCAAAGAAGAAGTAGAAATGCTTTGCGAAAAGCGTACAAATGAGCGCCTTTTAAAGGATGTTTATTTACCAGAGGGAATTGCTATAACTGATGATTTGTCCTGCGTCAAGGCAAGTACAATAACTATAATTGCGTGTCCCTCTATTGCAGTCAGAGAGGTTGCGGCGAAGCTTAAAGGACAAAGCGATTTCGGTATAGTTGTGAATGTTTCAAAGGGCTTTGAAAAGAATAGCCTAAAAAGACTTTCTGAGGTGATAGCAGAAGAATTGCCAGATTCGCCGGTTGCTGTGCTTTCGGGCCCGTCTCATGCAGAAGAGGTGGCAAGAAATGTACCCACATCGCTTGTTTGTGCATCTCGTTCTCTTCCTGTAGCGCAGGCAGTTCAGAATATTCTTTCTAGCGAAACGCTCAGAATATATACCTCTAATGACCTTGTGGGTGTTGAACTGGGCGGTGCGGTTAAAAATGTTATTGCCATTGCCGCTGGTGTTTGTGACGGACTGAAACTTGGAGATAATTCAAAAGCAGCGCTTATTACTAGAGGTCTTGCTGAAATGTCGAGACTTGGTGTTTGTATGGGAGCTAAGGAATTTACTTTTTCTGGCCTTGCAGGTATAGGTGACCTTATAGTTACCTGTATGTCTCAGCACAGCCGCAACAATAGGTTTGGTTTCAAGGTTGGAAGCGGTATGCCTATAGCTGAGGCTTTAAAAGAGGTTGGAACGGTCGAGGGATATTTTGCCGCTGATATGGCAAATTCTCTGGCAGAGAAATATCATATCGAAATGCCGATTGTAAATGAGTGCTATAACCTGCTTTATGAAAACAAGGCGCCGAAGGATGCGCTTTATGAACTTATGCGCCGTCCCAGCAGGAGCGAACATTAAAATACAGAAAATTGCAAAAAAATACTTGATTTTTATATCATAGTATGTTATTATATTTCTTGCTATTGCGGTCGCGTTATTTCGCGAGACGAAGAAGGAGGTGCAGACCATGGCTAAATGTGATATCTGCAGTAAAGAAATTGCTTTCGGTATAAAGGTTTCCCACTCTCACAGAAGAACTAACAGAACCTGGAAGCCCAATGTTAAGAAGGTTAAGGCAATCGTTAACGGTTCGCCCCGCCGTATCAATGTTTGCACCCGTTGCTTACGTTCCGGTAAGGTAACCAGAGCTATATAACAATTTGACTTATATTTCTTGCAAATAACCCTGAGCTTTTGCTCAGGGGATTTTTGTATACAGGTGATTATATGATAAAAGCAGTTTTATTTGATTTGGATGGAACACTTGTTAATTCCCTTTATGATTTGGCGGCAAGCTGTAATTTTGCGCTCGAGAGCTTTGGCTTTCCCGTTCACGAAACCGAGAAATACAAATATTTCGTAGGCAATGGTATGCAAAATCTTATCGAACGGATTTTACCCGAAGATAAAAGGGATATTGATACGCATAAAAAAGTTTTCGATGTCTTTTTCAACCATTACAGTAGTCATTATGCTGATAAAACCGTGCCGTATGATGGCATTGAAGAGATGTTATCAGATTTAAAAAATAAAGGCTATAAAGTTGCTGTTATTTCCAATAAGGCGCACAGTATGGCGGTCGAGGTGGTAAATAAACTCTTGCCCGATACATTTGATATTGTTTTTGGTAAGCAGGAAGGATTTCCGACTAAGCCCGATGCGGCACTCACTTTAAAGCTTATGTCTGAGCTTTGCGTAAAGCCTGAGGAATGCGTTTTAATTGGCGATTCGGGAATGGATATGGCGGCAGCTAAGAATGCGACATGTGTTGGAATAGGTGCGCTTTGGGGCTTTAGAACAGAAGATGAGCTTAGAAAAAACGGCGCTGATTACATAGTGTCTACCCCGGATGAAATCCCCGATATTATAAAGGAATTATAAAATGAAGAAATACACAACTACTAAGCTTGCCTGCTATATTGGTTATATAGTGCAGGCTGTGGTAAATAATTTTTTGCCTATACTTTTTATAGCACTTCAGGATGTTTATGGGCTAGGCTATGAAAAGCTTGCGAGACTTATTGTTTTTAATTTTGTAACCCAGATGATAACCGATTTTATAACTCCCAAAATAGTCGCAAGACTCGGGTACAGAAAAACTGCAATTTTGTGTCAGGCAACGGCAGCTTTAGGTCTTTTAATGCTTGGTATTCTGCCTAGAATTATGAATGATACATATCTTGCGATTATTTTGTCTATAGTTGTTTATGCTTTTGGCAGCGGGCTTATGGAGGTTATAATGAGCCCTATGATAGAAATGCTTCCTACATCTAATAAAGAGGGAAATATGGCATTTCTTCATTCTTTTTACTGCTGGGGTCAGATGTTTACCATAATTGTTACAACCGCTTTGGTATCCCTGTTTGGATATAAGGGTTGGGCAAATATTCCGCTTGTGTGGGCGGTATTGCCGTTTTTAAATATGTTTTCATTCTTTAAGGTGCCCATAGTTGAGCCTGATAATAATGATAAAAAAACACCCTTAAGTAAGCTAATAAAAAACAGACGCTTTCGCCTTTATATGCTTATGATGCTTTGTGCCGGTGCTTGCGAGATAGCTATGGCACAGTGGGCTTCAATGTTCGCTCAGCAGGCTTTGGGCGTTTCCAAGGTGGTCGGGGATATAGCAGGACCTTGTGCTTTTGCGGTATTTATGGGATTAGGCAGAGTTTGGTATGGAATAGTGT
Source organism: Acutalibacteraceae bacterium (assembly GCA_045541175.1). Classification (GTDB taxonomy): domain Bacteria; phylum Bacillota; class Clostridia; order Oscillospirales; family Acutalibacteraceae; genus UBA737. The sequence continues at coordinate 14,332 of JAZQIP010000029.1, read as the reverse complement.
CTGAAAAGGTTTCGTTTAAGAAGACTCTTATTATTCTGAGTGCGCTATGCTTTATTTGTTATATGGTTGTAGCACTTTGTGATATACCGTTTATATCGCTTGTATTTTGTGCACTGTGCGGATTTACCGTTAGTATTTCTTGGCCTGGGGTTTATTCCCTTGGAGCCAAGGATTTTCCCGAGGGTTCTTCGGTTATGTATAGCACATTTGCAATGTGCGGTGATACAGGCTGTTGTCTAGGGCCTTGGGTGTTGGGAATAGTTGCAGATAGCTTTGGTCTTAATATCGGTTTTGCAGTATCAGCAGTTTTCCCGATTATTATGATAATAGCAACCCTGCTTTCTATGAAAAATAAAGATTGCAAATATGCAGTATAAGATGTATTATATACATAAGAGGTGACTTAATTGAAAAGAGAAGACTATCTTAGCTGGGATGAATATTTTATGGGTATTGCCAGCCTTTCGGCTTTGCGCAGTAAAGACCCGTCAACGCAGGTTGGTGCCTGTATCGTAAATAAGGATAATAGAATACTTTCTATGGGGTACAACGGTATGCCGCGTTGCTGCAGTGATGATGTATTCCCCTGGGAAAGAGATAAAGACCCCTTAAATTCTAAGTATCTCTATGTATGCCACGCAGAACTCAATGCTATACTTAACTGTGCTGTAGGCAGTGTGCGCGGCTGTACAGTATATGTAACCTTATTTCCCTGTAACGAGTGCGCAAAGGCTATTATTCAGTCCGGTATAGCAGAAATTGTTTATATGGAAGATAAATATGCCGAAAGTGAAAGTGTTCTGGCATCTAAAAAAATGTTTGATTATGCAGGGGTTAAATACCGTCAGTATAAAAAAAGCGATAAAGAGATTAGGATAGAATTATAAAAAAATAAGCAGGAGTATGAATTCTAAAAATTCACTCCTGCTTATTTTTTATCGGTAAGTCTGAGAATATAATCTGTGCTTACTTTGTAAATTTTGGAAAGTCCAACCAGTATTTCATCTGTTAATTGTTGTGTTCCTGTCTCGATATAACTATATTTTCTCTGCGTAATACCGAGCTTATCAGCAACCTGCTGTTGGGTCAAATCGTTATCTTCGCGAAGTTCTCTCATTCTGTTATTCATATAACCACCACAGTTATTATATGTTAGATGAAAATTATCTATTGACATTTAGATAAATATTATCTAAAATATTAATGGTGATAATATGATAATAGATGTTACGGGTATAGAACTGACACCTGGAAATAAGGGTAAGGATTGTTTGGGAAACGGGGAAAGCTATGACGAAAAGGGTAATTTAATACCTATTTGTTGTGACGAATGTGAATATTTGTTATGCTGTACCGAAAAGACAGATTGCAATAAATGCAAAGACGAATATTGTCCTAGAAAAATTGAGCGTTGTTATTAAAGAGTAATCTTATAATTATAGTTTTATTCAAGATAGGTCAAGGGCGGAGCCCTTGTCGTTTAGGGGGATTACGGTGTCGGAGATAAATTCAAAATGTAAGAACAAACTTGCCTTTCAGTTGAGAATTTTGTTCTCACTCTGAAAGGCGGTTTTAAGTAACTAAAAACCGACACCTAAAGGGGGAATCGAAATCCCCCTTTGTAAGGCGAATCTTTGCACCCTTTCTTTTCGCCGACATAAGAAAGGGTGTGCCAGTCGCGGCATGAGCGACAAAGATGCAAATTTTATCCCAACTGAATTTTGTATTTTTAAAAGAATTATTAATAATTAAACCCGCAGATTAATCTGCGGGTTTTGCTATTTGCCGATATAATCATTATCAAAGGTTATAACGCACATAAAGGTTGGGTTAATAAGCCTTGCGATTTTTTCTATTCTTTCCTGAAGCTCGCTTTGAGAAAGCTTCAAATCCGAGGGGACTACAACATCGAAAATCAAATTCGTCCTCTTTTCGCTGACAGGGGTCATTCTGAAATCGTGCAGAGTAAGATTTTCGTGAATAACAGTTAAAGCCTCGGCTAATTGCTTTTTTGTATAGGTGACAGCTTCGTTATCGGTATCAATAGGGTCCATATGGATAACTACCGAAATACCCAGGGTTTCCTGCAAAAGCTTTTCGCAAAGGTCAACCTGCTCATGGCACTTAACTATATCCGAGGTTTGAGGAACCTCAACATGTACGGAAGCGAATTGCCTGCCCGGACCGTAGTTATGAACGATAAGGTCGTGAAGTCCTGCAAACTCTTCAAAAGAGAGAATAATATCCTCAATTTCGTTTATCAGTTCTTTGTCAGGAGGTGTTCCTAAAATCTGGTTAAAGGTTTCTTTGGCAGACATTATTCCTGAATAAAATATAAATACACTCACCGCTATACCCAATACCGCATCTAGATTGAATGGTAATGAGACAAAGAAAGTCACAGCAACTGAAATTAAAATGACGGTTGTGGTGATAACATCATTCAGCGAATCCTTTGCGGTTGCAATAAGCGCTTCGGAATTAATCTTTTTGCCGATTTTTCGGTTGAAAAGGAACATCCAGAATTTAAGTAGAATGGAAATAACTAAAACTATAATTGATGTAATCGAATAATCGGGTAGGGCAGAGGTATCAAATAAAGCATTAATAGATGATTTAAAAAGCTCGAAGCCTACAAGCAGGATAAGTATCGCGACAATAAAAGCTGACATATGCTCGATTCTGCCGTGGCCGAAAGGGTGGTCGCTGTCGGCAGGCTTGCCCGCTAGCTTAAACCCTATCATAGTTATAACCGAGGAGCCCATATCCGAAAGATTATTAAAACCGTCTGCCGCTATGGAAATACTCGCTGTAATCAATCCTACGGCGATTTTAAAGGTGCAGAGTATCAGATTGCATATAATCCCGACAAAACTGCCCAAAGTACCGTAAGCCTGCCTGACGCTCGGCTCTTTGATATCGTCTGGCTTTTTGATAAAAAGCCTTATAAGTAAATCGGACATTACATCTTTGCTCCCTTAGCGCCCTTGGTGCCGAACGAAACACCCGAAAGTATATTTGTATCAATAGTATAGGTGATATTATCGCGGTTACGCTGTCTGCGGAATGCAAGGTCAATAAGCCTGTCGCAAAGCTCGGGATATTTCACTCCTGTAGCTTCCCAGAGATAGAAAGCAAGAGAGCCGGGGATGGTATTGATTTCATTTGCATATACAGTATCGGTTTCGGTATCAATTATAAAGTCTATACGAACAACACCGTTAGCTCCGATTGCCTTAAAGATTTTGCAGGCAAGAGCCCGTATTTCGGCGGATTTTTCCTCGCTTAAGTCAGCAGGAATTTTTCTGCCTAAGGAAGCCATGCCCTTACTTTGACCGCCGTTCTTGGAGTTGCCCATATATTTATCCTCATAAGAAAGGATATCATCATTCATAAAGGGCTCTTCGCAAACACTTGCCTCACAGGAATCAGCATCGCCTAAAACAGAGCAGTTAATTTCTCTGATAGCAGTAACAGCGTGCTCAACGAGTACCTTGTCTGCAAAGGAAAGAGCGAGCATAATAGCCTCGTCGAGAGCGTTTTCATCATTTACTTTGGTAATACCCACACTAGAGCCTAAATTTACAGGCTTAATAATAAGCGGAAAACCGATTTTTGTCTTTATATTCTCGCAGATGGCTGCTTTATCTGCCATATATTCGCGCGCTCTGAAACAAACGCAGTCAAGCACGGGAAGACCTGCATTTTTGAGTACATCCTTGAATACTGACTTATCCATACCTACAGCCGAGGATAAAATATCACAGCCGACATAGGGAAGATTAAGATATTCAAAGAGACCCTGAATAGTACCGTCCTCGCAGTTTGTTCCGTGAACAACAGGGAATGCTACATCAATGCTTACAGGCTTTGCTTTTGAGAAAAGACCGCTGTTTTCAAATTTCATTAAAACATTGCCATTTTCTCTCACAAAGAAAACCTTGCGGCATTTCTTTAAAAGAGCAGGCAGATTGCGGTATTCCTCTATAGTGAAAAGGCTTTCTCCTGTATACATTTCGCCGTCTTTAGTGACATAAACTGGGGTAACATCATATTTATCTCGGTCTATAGCCCGCATTGCCTGAACGGCAGATATAATTGAAACCTCGTGTTCAACTGAGCGGCAACCGTAAAATACAGCTATATTTGTTTTCATTTGTATCACCTAATTTAAATAATTATCGGGCAGGTCGTTTTCTATCAAAAGAACAGTATTGCTATCAGCAAAGCGGTTATAAATCTCCATAGCATCCCTAAAGCTTGATGCGATAAACATATTATCTTTATTGAATTCGGTGGTATTTACAGCATCTGCCATAGGCTTTGAACGATTCTGACCTACAAGTATTATTATATCACATATCTTTGCGGCTTCAAGACCTAGCGCAAAATTGCAGTCATATTCCTTTTCGCCCAGCTCTATAAGACCGGGAGTAATGATAACCTTTTTCATTCCATCAAATGAGCCGAGCACTCTTACTGCTTCGAGACAGCCCTCGGGATTTGAATTATAGGCATCGTCTATCATAAGAGAGCCGTTAATAGAAGCTTTCATCTCAAGTCTGTGTTCGGTAGGTTTAAGCGATGCAACAGCATATTTGATTTCCTCAGGGGAGACACCCATCTCAAAGGCAATAGCGGCAGCACCTGTTATGTTTATTACACTGTGCAGACCTAAAAGTCTGGAAGAAAGCTTTACTTTTTCACCGCCGAGCATTACCTCAAATTCGCAACCGTGTTTATTATATGAAATATTTTCTGCGGTATAGTCAAAGGAATCATCCGTACCGTAAACAGTAAATTCCTCTGAATTTATGCGTTTTCTGATTTCTTCGCTATCTCCGCTAACAAAAACCTTGCCATTTTTAGTTTTGACTGCATCGCTCAACTCAAACTTAGTATTAAATACATTATCAACAGTTTTAAAGGTTTCAAGGTGCTGAGCGCCTACAGAGGTAATCATACCGCAAATCGGCTCGACAATATCGCAGATTTCCTTGATATCTCCTATATTTTTCGCACCCATTTCGCAAACAAAAATTTGGGTTTGAGGCTTTAAGTGCTCGCGGACTGTACGGACAACACCCATTGGTGTGTTAAAGCTTTGGGGAGTACAAAGGGTGTTGAATTTTTCGCTTAGTATGCGGGTTAGTATAAACTTAGTTGTAGTTTTACCGTAGCTGCCGGTTATTCCTATAACCTTAAGGTTATTATGGTTTTTGAGGATTTTCTTTGCATCGTTTATATACCAGGCACTGAAAGCCTTTTCTATAGGGAGGGTAAGTCCCCAGGCAATATAAACCGAAAAAGCGGAAAAAAGAGTTATAAGGAACAAAGTTATTGCGGCAAGCTCTCCTATTAAAGTGTCTGCAAGCAATACATAAATTAAAATAAGTAATGCATAGCTTATAATTGCGGCGGCAAAAAGTCTCTTAACTCTTCCTGTGAATGCCAACTTTTTAATAGAGTTTTTATGGGTTTTGATAGCAATATAAATTGCCCATTCGAGAACTAGCGCCAAAAATACCATTTGCGCAAGATAATAGTTTATGCAAAACAGTACCGATGAAACAAAAAAAGTAAGAAGGGGATAAATAGTAAAATTTTTCTTTATCCAAGAGGTATATCTTGATGGGAAATAAGAGTTTTGTTGGAGCATCTGAAACTGCTTTACAAGGCGGGATATGCTTATAAAACAGGATATAATTAAAGAAATCAGTACAAAAATATTCATATAAACACTCCTTTATATAAAGCTGTTTAATATAGCGTGAGCCTGATACGGTTTTTCGCAGAATGAATAGTGCCCGCAGCCCTCTAAAACGCAAAGCCCCGCATCGGGGATAAGGCTTTCAATTATTTTAGCATCGCTTAACGGCGTTGCAGTATCCTTATCGCCCCATATAAGAAGTGTCGGGCATTTTATATTATGAATAATATCCCGAAGGTCGGTGTTAACAAGAGATACCAAGGTTTTTCTAAGTACCTCGGGAGCGGCATTATAATCGGCAGAGCCATAATATTTTCTCGCTTTATCAAGCAGTCCCTCGCTGTGGTTTCTGATTATTGGCAAGGTGAGGACTTTTTTGATAGCCTTAAAGCTTTTTGCTCTGAATTTTTGCTTCGCTGATTTTTTAGGAATAAGACCTGCAGAATCCAGTAAAACGATTTTAGGCGGACAAACCAAACCCTCAGCCGCCATTTTAAGGATGACTCTTCCGCCGTGTGAGTGACCTATCATTATCGGGTTTTCAAGGTTTGTAGCTCTCATAAATTCGAGTATAAAATTACAGTAATCATCAATATTCCAAGGTTCAGACATAGTATCGGAATTTCCGCAACCGGGGAAATTCACTGCTACAACTCGGCAACGGTTTTCAAGGGTTGCAATAATTCCTTTATATACATCAAAGGAAGAACCCCATCCGTGCAAAAGCAGAACAGGGGTGCCGCTGCCTTTTTCAGTATATTCAATATTAAGCCCGTTAATATTAATATTCATATAGATTCCTCAAATCAATTCAATAATTGCGGCAAGATTTCCTCGCTTTCCTTTGGATGCCCTGTGAGAGAACAAATCCTCGCTGTTACAACAGGTACATATATCCGAAAGGTCGATATTAGTGTTGGGAATACCGCTGTTTAAAAGTATTTGTCGGTTTGCTTCAACAAGATTAAGCATATATTTGCCGTTAGTCTTAGATTTGAAAATTTTATCAAGCTCTAAAAAGCCAAGCTTTTTAAATTCACTGAAAACAGGGTCGTCAACCTCATAGCAACATTGTCCTATGCAGGGACCTATTGCAGCTATAATATTTTTTGGCTCACAACCAAAATCATTTACCATTTTTTCTACTGTCACTTTACCTATTAGCTTGACCGTTCCGCGCCAACCTGCATGTGAGGTGGCGATAACTTTTTTTATAGGGTCGCAGAATAAAAGGGGAGTGCAGTCAGCGTATTGGGTAACGAGCGCAACTCCTTGCTCATTTGTAATAAGTCCGTCAACATCGCAAAAAGAAGGCTTTGAAATGCCTGTACCGCAATGCTCTTTTGAAACAATCTTAACGTTATTTGTATGAGTTTGCTTACTTAGAACTAAGTTTTCGCTTTTAATTCCAACAGCGGTACATAGACGGAGGTAATTTTCACGAACATTTTCCTTTTTATCGCCGCGTTCGTCAGAAAAGCTTAGGTTCATAGTAGCACAGTGGTCTTTGCTGACTCCACCGTGACGAGTGGAAAAGGCATGCTTTACCATATTTGTTGCAGAAAGCTTTGGAAAGGTGATATAAACTAGCTCACCATGGTTTACAATGTTTAAATTATTGCTTTTGAGCATCGGTATTCTCCGTTACAATTTTTTTATAAAGGATATCAGCGTTGCGGCAAAGCTTATCCTTATGAGATTTGCCGAAGTTTTTTTCTATAAATTCAAGTGCCTTTGTCATTTGCGGCGGTCTTTCTGATACAGAATGTGAATCTGTCGCAATAACAAAAGCAATATCAGATGCAAAAAGTTTTTTTATAACCCTTTTAAGCTTTGGAATAAGCACAGAAGAGGCATTGATTTGCGCAGGAATATTCTCTGTTTTTAAGAATTTTAGCAGTTTTCGGTAGTTTTTAGCTTCGCAGTACCGTTCAATATGAGCAATTATAGGAGTTATAAAAAGGTTGTTTTTAATTAACTTTAAGTCTTCAAATAATGCATCATTGATACAATAATCGGTAAGCTCTAAGAGCAAAAAGGAAGAACCGTTCAGGCAAAGCTCGGGCAGAGAAACACTGGTTCCTATACCTTCGTAATACAGCATTTCACAGCCTAAATATATGTTTGGAAGTTTTCGTTCATTCGCAAGTTTTTTTAAATGCTCAAAGGTGCTTTCAGTTATCTGAAGAAAATCTTCGAGATTATCCTCTTGGGGATAAAAATGCGGTGTGGCCATACAGTCGGTAATACCCTGAGATTTCATCAATTCAAGAATATGCAAGGATTCTATCAAATCAGCCGCACCGTCATCAACGGCAGGTAATATATGAGAATGAATATCGAAAATATAGCCTCACCTCCAAAACATAAATTTAATATATAATTTATGGGAGGATAAATTCCTCCCATAAAATTAGTTTTTCTGACTGTAATTATTGTTATGATCGTATTTGGAATAGCCGTATTTATAATAATACTTACTGTATTTACCGTACTTTCCGTATTTACCGTACTTATTATCTGCAGCACCGATACCGTTTATAACAGTTCCAATTATATTTATATTAAGACTTTTTGCGGTATCAAGAGCTTTTGAGAATGCAGCATAGGCTGTAATCCCGGAACGGGCAACAAGTACAAGACCTGCGCACTTTTGCGAGATTACCAAGGCGTCGGATACAACATTGAAGGGAGGAGTATCTATAATGACATAGTCATAATTACCTTCAAGCTTAGCCAGCAAGTCTGAAAAAGCATCCGAGCTCAGAAGCTCAGATGGATTATTTGCATTAGAACCGTAGGTAATAATATCGAGATGCTTATTATGATTAATAATAACTTCTTCGAATGATTTTGTACCGTTTAAAATATCCATTAGACCAAATTCATTTGTCAATTTCATCTTTTTATGGATAGTACCCCTTCTTGAGTCGGCATCTAAAAGAACTACCTTTTTTCCTAGCTGAGATAAGGTCACAGCTAAGTTTATAGTAGTAGTAGATTTACCGTCAGACGCAAAAGGACTTGAAACAACAACCGATTTACCGCCTGTTTTTGCAAGGTTTGAAATTAAATGAACTCGGATATTTTTATAAGCCTCAACAACGGCAAAGGGTGCCTTTGCTGTTGCCTGAATAGCCTCTTGAGCTTTATGGTTCTTTTTATTCTTTTCGATTTTTTGGGGTGTTGCTTCAGTTGGTTGGGCTTTGGCAGGGGTTTTTGTTGTTTCAACGATTTCTTTTTCTTTAGTTTCCACTGCCTTTACCACCCTTTCTGTTATAATATCCGTAGCTGTAGTCATAGCCGTACTTGGAATAACCATACTTAGAATATCCGTATTTTTTGTAATAAGCACTGCCTGATTTTGCGCTTGTAAAGTCAGGAACACTACCTAAAACAGGAACATCAAAGCGTTCTGAAAAATCTTCCTCATCCTGAATTACCGTATTGCTTGAATATACTAAAAGAATAATAAAGTAAACCAAAGCGACACCAAAAACAGCCGCTGCCAGAGAATAGAGAATAGTGTTAGGGAATACCTTAGAGGCACTTTCTGCTACAGAGGTAGCAGTAGTAGCTCCGGGAACATAACTGTTTATGTAATCAGGGGCAATGCCTAAAAACTCATTTACGAGATTAACAGATTTTTGAGGATCGTTAGTCTCAAATGAAACGTCAATAAAAAGGGACATACTGTCTCGTCTTTCGATTGTAGACATAGCAGAAAGCTGAGTATAGGAATATTCGTTATTAAGATGCTCTGCCATTTCCTGAAATGCACCGTTAGTTTTAAGAATATCGCTAACCGTTGTTGTAAAATTAATTGAAGCAGAAAGGTCGGTATTATCAAATGCGTTTGACTGATAGGTGCCGTCCTGCATATTTACAAGAATAGAACCGTTAGTTACGAGGACCGAGCCTGTAGCTGAATACTTAGGTTCGACCAAAAATTCAAAATAGCCAAAAGCCGCTGCACCGAAAACAACAGCCGCCGCTAAGAGAAGAAAAATATGCTTGAGCGCAATTCGCACAAGTGAAAGCAAAGTGAAGTTTTTCACAGTATACCTCTTTTCATACTAATCATACTAATACAGTATATCATAAGAAATCATAATAATCAAGGTTTTATTTTTTTAAAAGTGAATTTAATTTATAGTAAGAATCTGAGATTTGGCTATAATTTTTATAGGCATTTTTATAAACCTCTATCATACAGTCTCCTTGGTATTTTGAGGCTTTTAATAGCTTGAAAAAGGTCTCGAAATCAAACCCGCCGTCAAGAGGCAGCATACAATCGCTAGCTATAGAATGGTCGCTGATGTGAATATGTTTTATATTTTGGTAAAATTCGCTTAAAAGCCTTATAGGCTCATATCCGCATCTGACCGACTGCTTTATATCAAAGCAAAATTCAGCATCATTTCCTAAGATTTCTTTCATAGAGCGCAAAAACTCTATATCACCCGAGCGATATCTGATAACATTTTCTTGCAAAACAGTAACATCATTTTTAAGAGTTTCCTGTTTAATTATCATATATTTTTCGCAGTATTCTTCGTCACTGAGACTGTCATTAGGGTTACCGCCGTGCATAATAATAAACTTTGCTCCAAGCTTTGCGGCGATTTCTGAATAGCGGCGGTATCGGTCTAGGGCTTCATAAAATCTTCGTTCATAAACGGTAAAAATCGAAAAAGGCTCTGCAAAGGACATGGTTGGGTGAATTGCAGTAATATCAATGCCATATTGATTTTTTATATCCAGAAGAATATCGGTGAAACTGTCCTTCATTTCGCTTTCTGCATTGATGAAAATTTCGGCGGTTTTTATTCCTGATTTTCCGATTTTCTCAAGTGCTAGCTCAGTTTCAAGCGGATAAAAGCTCGCTGTAGAAACACCTATTTTCATAAGCCGTTCTCCTTTTTAGGGGTGACATAAACTGTTTTATTTGTTGTGTATATAACCATTCCTGGTTTGGCTCCTGACGGTTTTTTGACATATTTTATCGGGGTATAGTCAACAGGAACCTGAGAGGAATCTGCGGCTTTTGAATTTTTTGCCGCGAGGGTTGCCGCCTGCAGGATAGTTTCATCACTTAAGGCTTGACCGTTTGAGAATACAATAACGTGCGAGCCTGCAATATTTTTAACATGAAACCATACATCGCTTTTTGAGGCAAGCTTTGTGGTTATATAATCGTTTTGCATATTATTTTTACCAACGATAATTCTATATCCCTCGCTTGAGGTGTATTCTTTAAAGCTGAAGGTTTTAGTTTTAGCTTTTTTGGGTAAAAAGGCGCACTTTATATATCCTGCCTCAGCCAGCTCATCTCTGATTTCAGAAAGCTCGGTTAAAGAGGAACAACGCGAGATATTATCAAGCACGGAATCAAAGTAAACAAGCTCGTTTTTATCATTTTCAGTCAGCGCTTTGAGAGTTTGCTCTGCGGTGTAGGTCTTTTTGTAATCTTTAAAATACTTTTCAGCATTTCTTGCAGGGGAAAGAGCAGGGTTTAAAGGGATTTTTATCATTGAAAGATTTTCGTCGTAATAGTTTTGCACCTCGGCAAAGGTACTGCCTTGCTCGATTGCGTGCAGATTTGCTTTTAAAAGCTCACCGTAAATACGCAAGGTATCTCGGTTTTCACAGCTTTTAAGCTCATTAAGTCTCAGTGCCAATTTTTTCTCTGTTCGGGATTTTAGATTAGAAACAAGCTTTATAATATCTCTGGCAGAGGCTTGTATTCTTGCGAGATTATCCCTTTCCGAATAAAAAATATCCAAAAGCTTAGAAAAGCTTTCAAAACTTTTATTTTTATATTCAGTTGAATATTGATGTATCTCTGTATATGAAAATTCAAATGGTGAGCCGTCAGGATTTAAGATAATAGTAGGACGGTTATTGGCTTTTATATCCTGAATCACTCTTTTTAACTCGTTAATAATAGCCGTTTTTATATCTTGGTTTTGAAGTGATGCTCGATATTCTATTTCTCGGCAAACAAGGGGAGAAAAGCCGTCTAATTTAGCTAAAAGCTGTTTTGCAATATCGCGTTCGGGACAAATTTCATCGCAAAGTTTGTTTATATCACCGCTCAAAGGACAAATTTTTTCCTGAGAGGGAGGATAATGATACGTAGCTCCCGATAAGATAAGCCGTTTCGCAGTTTCGACATCGCTTCTTTTTAAAGCATCAATAATCCTACCGTTTTCCTGTAAAAGAATAACATTTGCTGAGCCTGAAATAAACTCGCAAACAAGTCTTAAGGTTATAATATCACCAAGCTCATTGGTAGCCGAAAAAACAAGCTCGGCAATTCTTTCAAAAGAAGGCTGGGTAATATCTATCAGCCTTGCAGCAGACAAATATTTTCTGAGTAGCATACAAAAGTTTGGCGGAACGGCAGGGTTTTCATATTTACTGTCAGTAAAATGTATTCTTGCAGAGCCTTGCTTTGCAGATATAAGCAGTTTTTTTGCAAACCCTTTTTTGCGTAGCAAAAAAACTAGCTCATCTCGTGAAGGCTGGTAAATTTTATCGACATGAGAGTCAATCGAAAGTTTTAGTTCATTTACTGTTTTGTATAAAAAAGCGCCGTCAAAAGCCATATTTTATTTCTCCGAAAGAAGTTGATTTAAAAATTTGAGTGCAGAATTATAATAAATAAATTCTTCTGCCTTATCTGGTTTGTTTTCAAGTGCCGAACTGCACTGAATACAGCGTTTTTGCTGTTTTTCTATGTATATGATACCTGCCTTGCTGTTTGTGGATACCTTGCCTGCAAAACAGTAGCCTGACTCGGGTTCAAAGCAGACAGCATTATATCTTACAAGCATAACAGAATAGGATTTTCCGTTTTCAAAAACAGGCGTTTCGGATAAGATTTCATAACCGTTTTTGCAAAGAAAGAGCCTTAAATGCTCGGGTGAGGTTGTAGGCTGCAAAATGATTTTTATATCCTTGTTTTGGGCGATGCGCGAGCCTCTCTCAAGGATTCCTGCAATTACCTCGCCGCCCATACCTGCTATTATAATGGTATCAGTTTCACCGTTTTTAATGCCCGATAAACCGTCGCAAAGTCTGAGCTCAATACCATCTATATTTGCGGCAGTAATATTCTTTTTGGCATTTAAAAGCGGTTTTTCACCGATATCAGCCGCAATAACACTCTTTGCCTTTTTACTTTTTATAAGCTCGATAGCAAGATAGCCGTGGTCCGTACCTATATCGCAAACCCTTGCACCGAAAGGTACAAGGGCGGCAATAGTTTCAAGTCTTAAACTTAGCTTAGGCATTCTTGTTTTCAAAGTATTTGTTGAGCTTTTCAACAAGAGCTTCACAGTCTGTTCCATGTACCTGACAAGCCTGCTCAATAGTTTCGCCTCTTGAAGCAGGGCAACCAAGACAATGCATACCGATAGCAAAGAAATATTCTGCACAGCCGGTATCTATATCAAGAACGTCACCAATAAGCATATCTTTTGTAATTTTCATAAAAACCATCCTTTATATTATTTTAAAACAATTTTGTTTCTTTATTCAAATCACATCTTGCGTGATTATAAAGCTTGCGGTTATCCATAGCCCATATTCTGGAAGAAAAATCCTCTTCCTTTGTAGCAACAACCGCTTCTTTCATTTCGTAAATCCTTGAATCCATAAGGTCAAGCTCACTGAGCAGTTCTGCTTCGATAAACATCGGTCTTACCGCTGCGCCGAATTCAGGTTCGCCGTGATGAGACAGGCACATATGTTCAAGTAACATAGCGGTATGCTTGCTGATATTCAGTTTTTCGGCATATTTATTTATAACCATAGCACCCATAGCAAGGTGGCCTATAAGATTGCCTTCGGCTGAATAGCCTGTTGCAATACCTGATTCTGCAACGGTAAATTCAGAAAGCTTTGCAATATCGTGCAGAATAGCGCCGGAAATCAAAAGCTCTAAATCAACAAACGGGTATATATCGCAAACTCTTTGCGCCAGTCTCACGATAGAAAGAGTATGCAGTAAAAGACCGCCTCTAACTGCGTGATGAAGCTTAAAAGCCGCAGGCCAATAAAGTAAAGCCAAGCGATTATCCTTTAAAATTTCGGTGACAATAGCTTTAAGCTCGGTATCGCTGAAATTTTCAGCAATATTCAAAAGCTCGTCAAACATCTGCTCTCCCGAATAGCCCGCTGTTTTAACAAAATCGGAAATATTTACATTATCCTCAGGCAGGGTAGGGCGGATTTTTTCAATTTTAAGCTGATCAGCACCGTTGTACTGCGAAATCATACCTCGGATTTTAACGAGGTCATTTGCTTGATATTCGCCGTGCAAATCCTTTTGATACCGCCAAAGCTTTGCATTTATCTCGCCGTCGCTGTCGCCTAGCATCATATCAAGATATGCATCGCCTTTGGATGAGGTTTTCTGGTCGATGCTTTTAATAATGCAAAACCCGTCAACCAGACCTTTATTGTCAATGGGGGTAAAGTTCATAATAAAAATCCTTTACATATATTATCAAATTAATTATACATTAAATCAATCGGCAATTCAAGGATTTTATAAATTGGATTTCAGATTACCATATTTTAATAATATTTGAATTTGTAAGGCTTTTGGTTGGC
>JAZQIP010000028.1:0-1680 GCA_045541175.1 Acutalibacteraceae bacterium | reverse complement strand
TGTAGCCGCAAAGCGTTACATGGGAGGGGAACACATTCTCCGCATCGAAAATATGACAGTCGGGGTTTAATACGGTCAGCTTCGTCATACCGTTGTTGCCGTATTTAAAGCATCGCTCGCCGATTCCGACAACGTCTTCACCGAGAACGAGTTCACCGCGGACAAACGCCGTAACCGCATAGCCCGATACGATAAACACGTCATCTATCCGATAATCCTCCTTGTTTATCCAGTTATCATCTGAATCCCATAACGGAGTATAATGGAAATCCGTGCTTACGTTTACGTTTTTGCCCTTGATTTCAATATCGGTAAGACCCGAACCTCTGAACGCAGGATACTCAACCCTCGTAACCGATTCGGGAATTATAATCTGCTTAAGTGCTTCGCATTTATAAAAAGCACCTGCGCCGATTGCCGTTACAGCAAAGCCGCCAAGCTCGGAAAGAATTTCCACCCTTTCCGGTACACCGTCTGCAGCCTCGCCCTTTACGGTTACGGTGCCGTTTTCTTCAACAAAATACTCAACACCGTTTACGCTGTAGGCTTTGCCTTTTTCATACACCGTCGGTTCATATTCGGCAAAAACGCTCACGGGAAGCACACCGGAAAGCATAATAACAGCCATTAACAGGCTAAATATTCTTTTTGTCTTAACCATAATGTTTCTCTCCTTTTCTTCTCTTCTAAAATATATCATCCTCAATAAATCAAGTCCATCCCTTCACGAAAAAATCAGAGCAGCCCTCTTAAAAACAAAGCAAATATATGTTATTATCAGAACGTCTGAGGTCTCTCACAACTATTAACGGATAAAAAAATAAAAAACTTACAAAAAAGTGTAAGTTTTTACAAAATATTTCCGTTTAATATTATGAACGTCTGAAAAACTAACAGGAGCAGATATATGTTACTTTTTTACACTCTTCTCATCGAAGAGGACGATGACAAAATAAAGTTTGAAAAAATATATACCTTATACAGAAAGAAAATGTGGTATGCGGCAAACTCCGTTTTGTCGGACGCTTATCTTGCAGAGGATGCAGTGCACAACGCCTTTATCGGCATAGCAAAAAGCATTAAAAGAATTGACGAAGCCGACTCACCAAAAACTCTTTCGTATGTTGTTACCGCCTCAAAAAACTGTGCAATCGACATATTAAGAAAAAACAGAAATCTGTCGGAAACCAATATTGACGAGCTTTACGATGTCAGCGATAAAAGCACCGGTTCTTTCATTTCGGCGCTTGAAGCAGAGGATTATATAGTACAGGCTCTCGCCGCTATGCCTGCCGTTTACAGGGATGTACTTTATCTGCTGATTGTCGGGCAGATGTCCGAAAAGGAAATCGCCGTGCTTTTAGGTAGAAGACCGGGCACGGTACACCAGCAGGTAAGACGTGGCAGAGCAATACTGAAAAAAGAACTTAGGGGACGAGTGTAATCCGAACTCGCTACCCTATGAAAGGAGCAACGAACAATGGAAATAAGTGACGCTATGTTAGCTTCAGCATTAATCAAAATAAAAAGCAGTGAAGTTTCTTTTATACCCGACAGCAGTGAAATAAACCATAAATTCAGCACGGACTTTGAAAGGAAGATGGACAGACTCATAGAGTCCTTTGATAAAAAAGAAAAAAGTGTTTCCCTTTTCAGAAACACGCTTGCAAAAGCAGCCGT
>JAZQIP010000027.1:0-17460 GCA_045541175.1 Acutalibacteraceae bacterium | reverse complement strand
AGTATGTGATATAAATCCCGAATCGATTGAAAAAACCGTTAAAAGAATTGAAGAAATTGGCGGAGAGGCTAAAGGTTATGTTTTTGATATAACCGATTCTAAAGATGTTGACAGAGTAGTTGACGAAATTGTAAAAGATTTTGGCCGACTTGATATTATGGTGCATATTGCAGGCGGCAGTGCCAGAATTGCGGGTCCAAATGCTAAGTATGTTCCGCTTGTAGAACAGGAAGATTATGTAATAGACCGAGTTTTGAAGGTTAATTTATACGGTGCTCTTTGGGCAAGCCGTGCAGCTGCAAGAGTTATGATTAAGCAAGGCGAAGGCGGAAAAATTATTAATTTCTCTTCAGCAGTAGCGTTTAACGGCCTTGTGGGTTCGGTTGATTATGCTGCGTCTAAGGGCGGTGTTATATCGCTTACAAAGGCTTTGGCAAAAGAACTAGGCCCCCATAAAATTAACGTTAACAGTGTAGCCCCCGGAATTGTTATGCGCCCTGAAGAAAGCGGCGGAAGCGATAGAGCGGTTAATACAAATTACCTTGGTATTAAATGCTTACCTCAAGACCTTGCAAATATGGTTGAATTTTTAGTATCAGATAAATCTAACTTCATCACAGGTCAAACCTATGTGGTAGACGGTGGTAGAGGCTTAGGAATGAAAGGCAGCAATTAATTATGAAAGCAATGCTTGTAGATGAAAATAAAAATCTTGTGTGGTCGGATGTGGCTGACCCGCAAATTAAAGCAGATGAAGTTTTAGTTAAAATCCATGCGGCAGCGCTTAACCGTGCTGACCTACTTCAAAGACAGGGTAAATATCCTTCTCCTGCTGGTTGTCCCGAATGGATGGGTCTCGAAATTGCGGGCGAGATAGTTGAAATTGGTGGTAGTGTTACTAATTGGAAAATTGGCGATAAGGTTTGTGCGCTGCTTGGAGGCGGTGGATATGCTGAATATGTCGCAGTTAAATACGATATGTTAATGCCTATTCCAAAAGGTCTTTCAATGGAAGAAGCATCTGCTTTGCCCGAGGCTTATGCCACATCTTATCTTAATTTATTTATAGAAGGTAATTTGAAAGAGGGACAGACTGCATTTATTCCTGCAGGAGCAAGCGGTCTTGCTTCTGTTGCGATACCTATGGCAAAGGCTTTTGGCGCAAAGGTTATTACTTCTGTACTTTCGGATGAAATTGCAGAAAAAATAAAACCTCTTGGTGCAGATATTGTTATAAACTCTACTACACAGTCGGTTGAAGATATTCTTAAATCCGAGGAAGAAAACGGAACACCTGTTAATGTATCAATGGACTGTCTTTGCGGTGAAACCTTGGGAAAAAGCCTTCCTTTTATGGCAAGAGGAGGTTATTGGATTGTTATTTCCACTCTTGCAGGAATTGAAACCAATATTCAACTTCGACCTTTACTTACAAAGGGCTTGCATTTAGTGGGTTCTATGTTAAGAAACCGTACACCAGAGTTTAAGGCATATATTTTATCTGAGCTTGTTGAAAAGGTATGGCCCAAAATCGAAAGCGGTGCTATTAAACCGTCCATTTATAAGGTTTTACCTATGTCACAGGCGGAAGAAGCACACGCTATTTTAGAGCGTGGGGAGAATGTGGGCAAAGTAGTATTGAAGGTTGTATGATGAAGAATAGCACAAAAACAATATTTTTATCTTTGCTTGTAATGGCACTTTGGGGCTCGCTTTTTCCAATGGTAAAGCTTGGCTACGGTGCGCTTGATATAAGTTCTAAATCTGTACCCGATATTTTAATGTTCGCAAGTTATAGGTTTATTATAAGCGGACTGGTTGTATCTATCTTTTGCCTTTTTAAAAAGGAGAAAATTGCGACTCCTAAAGGGAAAAGTATTCTTAATATTGTGATTATGGGACTTTTTTCTATAGTATTGCATTATGCTTGTACATACATAGGTCTTAGTACAACCGACAGCTCAAAAACAGCTTTAATTAAGCAGTTGGGTGCACTAATTTATGTTTGCTTTGCATTTTTATTCTTTAAAAATGAAAAATTCAGCATATTAAAAATATTTGGTGCGATTATAGGGTTTAGCGGTATAGCTGCTATAAACTATAAGCCTGACGGTATAAGCTTTGCCATAGGGGATATTCTTATAATCGGCGCTTCAATTTGTACGGTTGTTGCAAATGTTATCAGCAAAAAGTCGGTCGAGGGAAGTTCACCTTATTGGATAACCGGTATATCGCAGCTTTTTGGCGGTATAGTTTTATTTATTGCGGCGGTTATTATGGGAGCGGATATGCTGAAATTCAACAACACAGCCATTTTTATTTTCACTTATATTTGCATCGCATCTATTAGTTCATATACCTTGTGGTATTATGTATTAAAAAATAATAGCCTTTCAAAAATGTTTATAATTAAGTTTGCCGAACCGCTTTTTGCATGTCTTTTCGGTGCAATTATTTTAGGAGAAGATATTTTTAAATGGCAGTATCTTATCGCATTTTTGCTGATATCTTTTGGTATTGTTTTAGGTAATAAAAGCGATAAAATTAAAGAGAATAAATAGTGCTCAAAAAATCAGCAAACGATATCTAAAACTTAAACTGTTGCGGTTTTGTTGAGCGGTTACGAGAATTTCTTACAGCTAAGGATTTTTATAAATGTATAATATGGTTTAAAGTATAAAATGCAGGCAGGAATGTAGTTATGTTCCTGCCTGCATTAATGATAGTAAGTTTATTGGTAGAGCGTATGAAAAATTTTCAAATATTATAAAAGAAATAAAAGCATATAAAATTCTTTGCTTTTTTACTTATAATATATTATAATAATGATTATAGAATGTCGAAACGATAAAAAGTGTTTCGACAAGCAATAACCATTATAACAATAAATGAATGCTATTATTAGGAGGTATCGGCTTGAGAACTAATTTTAAGGTATCGCTTGCCAAGATAATTTCGGAATTTTCTTTGGAAATACTAAATATATCGGGCGAGCCGGAAAATATAATGATATCCTCTGCTGAGGTGAATCGTCCTGGGCTTCATATGGCAGGATATTTCGAGTTTTTTGATGAAAACCGTATTCAGATAATCGGCAAGAGCGAAGAAGGCTTTTTAAATCGTTTTACGGATGAAAAAGCTAACCAGAGAATAAGAGATTTCTTTTCTCGCAAGCCTGCCGCAGTAGTGATTTGCCGAGGACTTGAGGTTAGTCAATCGTTTATAGATATAGCTAAGGAATATGAGGTGCCGCTTTTCAGAAGTGCTGAATCGACCTCAAACTTTACTGCGGCGCTGATTGCTTACCTTAATCTTCAGCTTGCTCCCCGAGTTACCAGACACGGTGTACTTGTAGAGGTTTACGGTGAGGGTATTTTGCTGCTCGGTGAGAGCGGAGTAGGTAAGAGCGAGACCGCTATCGAGCTTGTTAAAAGAGGTCATCGTCTTATAGCTGACGATGCGGTTGAGATAAGAAGAGTTTCAAATAAGTCTCTTGTCGGAACAGCACCCGATAATATAAGGCATTTTATCGAGCTTCGCGGCATAGGAATTATAAATGCAAGCCGTATTTTCGGTGCAGGCTCGGTTAAGCTTACCGAAAAAATAGACCTTGTTATAAATCTTGAGCAATGGGATGTGAATAAGGTTTATGACCGTATGGGACTTGAATGCCAGACAACAGAGATATTAGACCTTAAAATCCCGTCTCTTACAATACCTGTAAAGCCGGGTAGAAACCTTGCGGTTATAATTGAGGTTGCGGCTATGAACAGCCGACAGAAAAAGCTTGGCTATAATGCAGCTGAGGATTTATTAAAGCGACTTGGTATGACCGATGATGAACCTATTGATAGTGGTGAAAAACAGGTTAACCCATTTTAAAAAAGGAGAGATTAAAAATGTATAGACTTGGAATAGATTTAGGCGGTACAAATATTGTTGCCGGAGTAGTAGACGAAAATTATAAAATTATTGCAACTGCAAAATGCAAAACCAACTGTCCCCGTCCGGCAGAGGAAATAGTTGATGATATGGCGGCCTGTGC
The DNA here is from genome assembly GCA_045541175.1 of Acutalibacteraceae bacterium. Classification (GTDB taxonomy): domain Bacteria; phylum Bacillota; class Clostridia; order Oscillospirales; family Acutalibacteraceae; genus UBA737. Next base: position 13,415 of record JAZQIP010000027.1, on the reverse strand, counting down.
TTTAGAAGCAGTAAAAAAAGCAGGGCTTAAAATAGAGGATATCGATGCTGCAGGTGTAGGCGCTCCGGGTGCTATTGACCCTGAGGGCGGAGAGGTTGTATTCTCAAATAACCTTAATTTTTATAATGTTAAAATGGCTCAGATGCTTAAAGAGAGAACAGGCGTTGATTTTTATCTTGAAAACGATGCCAATGCTGCGGCTTACGGTGAATATGTTGCAGGAGCAGGAAAGGGCACTAATAACTTTGTTATGATAACCCTCGGCACCGGTGTCGGCGGCGGAATTATTATAAACGGCAGACTTTATTCGGGCTCAAACTTTGCAGGAGCAGAGCTTGGTCATACCGTTATTTGTCTTGAGGGAGAAACCTGTAACTGCGGAAGACAGGGTTGCTGGGAAACTTATGCATCAGCTACTGCGCTTATTCGTCAGACAAAGCAGGCTATGATAAAGTATCCCGAGAGTATGATGTGGGATATGTGTAAAGGAAGTACAGAAAATATCAGCGGGATTACTGCATTTGATGCTATGCGCAATGGTGATAAGGCAGGTAAAATGGTTGTTGATAAATATATTTATTATCTTGCAATGGGTCTTGGAAATGTGATTAATATATTCCAGCCCGAGGTAGTTTGTCTTGGCGGCGGTGTTTCCAAAGAGGGAGATAATCTTATTATTCCTATAAAGGAAATCGTTTCGGGTGAGAACTATGCAAGAAATGTTGCTAAAAAAGCCGATATTAAAACTGCAACCTTAGGAAACGATGCGGGTATTATAGGCGCTGCTTATATTTGCGATTTATATAGATAATAGGGGAGAAAAATATGGCACTTGAGGCTTTTTTGAAATTTTGTAAAGAAAACCAAATTGAATACCGAGAAAATGAGCCGATGTGTCTTCATACAAGCTTTAAAACAGGCGGTGCTGCCGATGTGTTCATAAATATCGGCAGTGCCGAGCAGTTGTCTTTAGTTTTAAAGGAAATTAAAAACGAAAACATACCGTATTTTGTTATTGGAAAGGGCAGTAATCTGCTAGTTTCCGATAAGGGGATAGCGGGTGTTGTTTTAAGCCTTTCGGGACTTGATGAGATTACTGTAGACGATGAATATATAACAGCCGGTGCAGGTGCTTCCTTGGCGGCAGTTTGCGTTGCGGCGCAGAAAAATTCGCTTCAAGGAATGGAAGCGCTATACGGTATACCTGCCAGTATCGGCGGAGCGCTTTATATGAATGCCGGGGCTTACGGCGGCGAGATGTCGCAGGTGGTAGAAAGTGCTGTCTTTGTCTCGGAAAACGGTGAAATCGGTGAGATTAAAGCCTCTAATATGGCTCTTGGATACAGAACAAGTATATTTAAAAAACAAAGCAATATCATAACCAATGTAACCTTTAAACTTAAAAAGGGAAATGCGGATGATATAAAAGCTGCTATGGATGATTATATGTCCAGGAGAAAGGCAAAACAGCCGCTTGAATACCCGAGTGCAGGCAGTACCTTTAAGCGTCCTGAGGGGTATTTTGCAGGAGCTCTTATAGAGCAAAACGGTTTAAAAGGAAAAACAGTCGGTGGAGCTATGGTCAGCGAAAAGCATGCAGGCTTTCTTATAAACTTTGATAATGCTAAAAGCGATGATATAAAAGAACTTATGAAAATAGTTTCCGATACTGTATTTGAGGCAAACGGGGTCAGACTAGAGCCTGAGGTTATATTTATCGGAAGAGAATGAGGAAAACAGATGTCCTTTTGTGCACAGGTTAAAAATGAACTTGCAGCATTAAGACCTTCGGGCTGTTGTAAACCGTCTTATGCGTACGGTTTTATGCTGTTCGGTAGGTCTTTTTCATATAAAAAAATAGCTTTGCAAACCTCTAATGAGACCGTTTGCAGAGCTTATTGTGATGCGGTTTTTTCGGTATATAAAATAAAACCGGAAATTACTGTCGGCGGTAGTGCAAGACCTACATATAAAGCTGTTATATTAAGCGATGCTGAGAGGCTTAAAATTCTGGCAAGCGTTGATTACGGGGTTGATCAAAGTATTATAAACCGAAATCTTTTTTTAAGAGAATGCTGTGCCAGCGCATTTATAAGAGGCGCTTTTATGGCTTGCGGAAATATAAATGACCCTGAAAAGGAATACCGCGCTGAATTTAATATCAAGGATGAAAAAGCGGCAGATGAGCTTTTGAGTCTGCTTTTAGACCTTGGAATCACCCTTAAAAAGGTTAAGATTACGGGCGGGGTCAGGCTTTATACAAAGGATAGCGTTGCTATTGAGGACTTGCTTACCTTAATTGGAGCAGGCAGGAAAACTCTTGATATTATTGATACTAAAATAATGAAAAGTGTGAAAAATAATATCAACAGGGCAAGAAATTGCGATAATGCCAATATTTCGAAAACCGTTGAAGCTTCTATAAAACAGCGAACTGCTATTGATTTTCTTGAAAAGGCGGACAGGCTTTACAGTCTGCCTCAAGAATTATTAACTGCGGCACTGCTTAGAAAAGAAAATCCCGATTTAACCCTAAAGGAGCTTTGCTCAAAATCGAGTGAGCCATTAACGGTTTCGGGACTGAATCATAGACTTAATAAAATTATTTCTATATACGAAGAAATGAAAAAGTAATTTAAAATCAAGAAAGGTTGTGGTGGTAATGGATTTTACTCATTTGCATGTTCATACAGAGTATAGTCTGCTTGACGGTTGTTGCAGAATAAAAAAGCTTATTGATAAAGCTGCTGAGCTCGGACAGAAAAGCATTGCTATCACAGACCACGGCGTTATGTACGGCGCAATTGATTTTTATAAATATGCAGTTTCAAAGGGTGTCAAACCGATTATCGGTTGCGAGGTATATGTAGCCCCGAGAAGCCGTTTTGATAAGCAAAAGGGTATAGACAGCAGTTATTCCCACCTCGTTTTGCTATGCGAGAACAATGAGGGCTACAGCAACCTTATAAAGCTAGTATCAGCAGGCTTTACCGAGGGCTTTTATTCAAAGCCGAGGGTTGATAGAGAACTGCTTTCAAAATACAGTAAGGGTATAATTGCGCTTTCGGCCTGCCTTGCGGGTGAGATACCAAAAGCTATTCTAAATGGTGACTATGAAAAGGCAAAGCAGACAGCCCTTTGGTATAGAGATACCTTTGGCGAAAATAATTACTTTTTAGAGCTTCAGGACCACGGTATAAGAGAACAAAAAATTTCGAATAACGGAATTTTAAGGCTGTCGCAGGAAACGGGAATTCCGCTGGTTGCGACAAACGATGTTCACTATATAAATGCCGACGACTACCGTATGCATAAGGTTTTGCTTTGCGTTCAGACGGGAAGCAAAATAAGCGACGAAAATGCGCTCGAATTTAAAACTAACGAGTTTTACCTTAAATCTGCCGAAGAGATGGCAGGGCTTTTTGAAAATGTACCGTCTGCCGTTGAAAATACCGTAAAAATCGCCGATAGGTGCAATGTTGAGTTTGAGTTTGGTAAAATCAAACTGCCACGATTTGATATAGGCGAGCGCGACCATTTTGAATATTTTAAGGAAAAGTGCCTTGAGGGAATGCATAGGATTTACGGTGTGAATCCTGAAAAGGCAGTTTTAGAAAGACTTGATTACGAGCTTTCGGTTATAAACCGAATGGGTTATGTTGATTATTATCTGATAGTTGCCGATTTTGTAAACTATGCAAAGAAAAGCGGTATCCCCGTAGGTCCGGGAAGAGGCTCGGGTGCGGCAAGTCTTGCGGCTTATTGCATAGGGATAACGGGTATCGATCCTATAAAATATGACCTTTATTTCGAGCGTTTTTTAAATCCTGAAAGGGTTTCTATGCCCGATTTTGATATAGATTTTTGCTATGTTAATCGCCAAAAGGTTATAGACTATGTAATCGAAAAATACGGAAGTGATCGTGTTTCTCAGATTGTCACCTTTGGTACAATGGCGGCAAGAGCGGCTATAAGAGATGTCGGCAGGGCATTGGATGTACCGTATGCTTTGTGCGACAGAATAGCAAAGCTTATTCCTCAGGCTATAGGTATGACTATATCGAGGGCTATGGAAGGCTCAAAGGAGCTTCGCGACCTTTATGAGAATGACAGTCAGGTAAAAGAGCTTATTGATATGTCAGAAAGTCTTGAGGGTATGCCTCGTCACGCTTCAACTCATGCGGCAGGTGTTGTTATATCGGACAAGCCTGTTGCCGAGTATGTGCCTTTGTCTGTTAATGATGATGCGGTTGTTACTCAGTATACTATGACAAGCCTTGAGGAACTGGGACTTTTAAAGATGGATTTCTTGGGGCTGAGAAATCTTACTGTTATTGAGGATGCCCAGCAATATATAAGAAGATTTAATCCCGACTTTGATATTGAAAAAATACCGCTTGACGATAAACCGACATACAATATGATGGGCAAGGGTCTTACCGACGGTGTTTTTCAATTTGAGTCAGACGGTATGAAAAATGTCCTGCGACAGTTCGGTCCATCAAGTATAGAAGATTTGACGGCTATACTCTCCCTTTATCGACCGGGGCCTATGGATTCAATACCAAAATATATCCACAATAGGCATAATCCTCAGGATATAGTTTATGAAACACCGCTTTTAAAACCGATTCTAGAGGTTACCTATGGCTGTATAGTTTATCAGGAGCAGGTAATGCAGGTTTTCAGAGCTTTGGCTGGATATTCTCTTGGCAGAGCGGATATAGTCCGCAGAGCGATGGCTAAGAAAAAGCACGAGGTTATGCGAAGAGAACGAGAGTTTTTCATATTCGGTGAAAAGGATGAGAATGGAAATATTATAACTGAGGGTGCTATAGCAAGAGGTGTTCCTCAGGATGCGGCTGAGCGGATATTTGATGATATGTCGAGCTTTAGCTCGTATGCCTTTAATAAGGCGCATGCGGCGGCATATTCCTTTGTGGCTTATAGAACAGCCTATCTGAAATGTCATTATCCTGCTGAGTATTTTGCCGCTTTGATGACAAGTATGATGGACTCATCATCCAAAATTTCGCTTTATACTGCAAACTGCCGCCGAAATGGTATAAAAATATTACCGCCCTGTGTAAACAGAAGCGAGAGCGGATTTACCCCTGAAAACGGTGCTATACGTTTCGGGCTTATGGCAGTAAAAAATTTAGGTCTCGGAATAATTGAGAGGCTTATAAAAGAACGTGAGGCAAACGGCAAATATACCTCTATGTATGATTTTTGCCTCAGGAATTATTCGAGAGAGTTTAACCGCAAGGCTTTAGAGGGTCTTATCAAAAGCGGTGCTATGGATTCGCTTGAAGATAATCGCAGGCAGATGCTTTATAATATAGAGGGCGTTTTGGCGGCGGTTGAAAACGAGCGCAGATTTTCTGCCGAGGGTCAGCTTAATCTATTTGAGGAAATGGGAGAGCCTAATACATTCGTTCCCGAAAAAATGGAAGAAATGGAAGAAGGTTTAAGGTTGGAGCTTGAAAAAGAGGCGACAGGACTTTATCTTTCTGGGCATCCTATGAATAAGTATTCGAATTTTTTGAGTTTAGCAGGACTCTGTGAGATTTGTGATATAGTATCAGGAAAGCATTCGGACGGCAAAAGAGTTTCAATAGCAGGAATAATAAGCCGTCTTAAGGTAAAACAGTTAAAAAATAACAATCTGCTCGCATCGGCTGTTATTGAGGATATTTCGGCATCACTTCCTGTGACAATTTTTGCTAAAGCTTATGCTGAATATAAGCATTTGCTGACAGCGAATTTACCCGTTATTTTAACAGGCAGAATTTCCGAACGCGAGGACAGGGATACTGAAATTATATGCGAAAAGGTTGAGGCTATCCCCGAAACCGCAGCTCAGGCTACCGCACCTAAAAAGCAGTTTAAATCAGGGCTTTATATTAAAGTGCCGAGTATAGAACACCCTGTTTTTGAAAGGGTTAAGCAAATATTGACTCGCTATTCGGGCGAGTATTCCGTTATAATATACTGCACTGAGAGCGGCAAGAAGCTAGAAGCACCTAAGGCTTTAAGAGTGAATGCTGACGATGATTTGATTTTAGAACTTTCTGCTGTTTTAGGGGAGAAAAACGTAAAATTGGTAAAATAGGAAATTTTTTGTTGAAAAAAGTGCTTTTATGGGTTATACTGTGATTTGAAGTTTTTTAAGTTAATTGATTTCTTTTGGAGATGATTTATATGAAAACTATAGGTGTTTTAACATCGGGCGGAGACGCTCCCGGTATGAATGCGGCTATTCGTGCCGTTGTGAGAACAGCAGTAGCTAGCGGTCTTAAGGTTAAAGGTATCCGCAGAGGCTATAACGGTCTTATAGAGGGCGAAGTATTTGATATGGGTGCTCGTGATGTTTCTGATATTATGCATCGCGGCGGTACTATGCTTTATACTGCAAGAAGCCCCAAGTTCAAGACTGAAGAGGGAGTTCAGGAAGCAGTTGATAACTGCAAGAAGTTCGGTATAGAGGGTATTGTTGTTATCGGAGGCGACGGTTCATACAGAGGCGCTCGTGACCTTTCTTTAAAGGGTATTCCCTGCGTAGGCATCCCCGGTACAATTGATAATGATATTTCTTCTACCGATTATACAATAGGCTTTGATACAGCTATGAATACTGCAGTTGAGATGACCGACCGCATAAGAGACACTTCTCAGTCTCATGAGCGTTGCAGTGTTATTGAGGTTATGGGCAGAAATGCAGGTCACTTGGCTTTGCAGTGCGGTATTGCGGTAGGTGCTACTGCAATCCTCGTTCCCGAAATTGATATGAGCATTGATGATATTATCGCAAAGATAAGAAAAGTTCAGGCTACAGGCAAGAAGCACTTTATCGTTGTAGTAGCAGAGGGTGTCGGCGGAGTTGATGAGATAGCTAAAAAGATTCAGGCTGAGACAGGCATCGATTCCCGTGCATCTGTTTTAGGTCATGTTCAGCGAGGCGGTAATCCTACTCTTCGCGACCGTGTTGTTGCAACCCAGATGGGCTATTATGCAGTAAAGCTTCTCGAAAAGGGTATAGGTAACCGCGTTGTAGCTCTTAAGAATAACGATATAGTTGATTATGATATTTATGAGGCTCTTAATATGAAAAAGCCTTTTGATGAGGATATGTATAATATAGCAAATATTACCTCTATTTAATTAGCAGAGCCGATGTTTAATACATCGGCTCTTTTTGGAGTTGAAAGTATTGACAGAAAAGGTAATGGTCGGAATGAGCGGGGGAGTCGATTCCTCGGTTACAGCCTTGATTTTAAAGAATCAGGGCTTTTCGGTCTGCGGAGCAACCCTGTTTCTTTGCGGTAATTCCGATGAAAAAAATGCGGAGGATTCGCTATCGGTTTGCAAAAAGCTTGGAATTGAGCATTTTATCTTCGATTTAAAAAATGAGTTTTCAGGTAGGGTTATAAATGATTTTATAGCTGAATATAAAAAGGGAAATACTCCTAATCCATGTATAGTTTGCAACAAAAATATCAAGTTTGGAAAAATGATAGATTTGGCAATAGACAGCGGTTGTAAAAAAATTGCAACAGGTCATTATGCAAGGATTGAGAAAACAAAAGAGGGAAGATACCTGCTGAAAAAAGCAAGAGACGAGTCAAAGGACCAGTCCTATGTGCTTTATATGTTAACCCAAGAGCAGTTATCAAGGGTGGTTTTGCCTTTGGGTGATTATACTAAAGCGCAGGTAAGAAATCTTGCTTTGGAAAACGGACTTATTTGTGCGGACAGGCCCGACAGTCAGGATATATGCTTTGTGCCCGACGGGGATTATGCTTCTTTTATAGAAGAAAAAGAGGGCGCTAAGTATCCCGAGGGTGATTATGTCGATATAAACGGTAATATATTGGGCAAGCATAAGGGTGTTATAAGATATACCTTAGGGCAAAGAAAGGGTCTTGGAATAGCCCTCGGAAAACCGCAGTTTGTAATAGATAAATCGGCTGAGACAAACCGTGTGGTTTTAGGGGATGAAGAGCATTTATTTAAAAGTATTGTAAAGGTAAAGGATGTTAATTTTATTCCCTTTGATGATTTAGAGGGTGAAATGCGAGTTACCGCAAAGCTGCGCTACAGGCATATCCCTGCCCCTGCTGTGATTTACAAAAGCGGAGAGGGAGAGGTTACTATTAAATTCGATGAGCCTCAGCGCGCCCCGAGCTCAGGACAGGCGGCTGTTTTTTATGCCGAAGATACCGTTGTAGGCGGGGGAACGATTATATAAAACAAAACGGATGTCATAAGACATCCGTTTTTTAATACTATTCTGCTTTTTCGCTTTCGCGTTTTGCTACCTCTTCGGGGGAATAGTAGCCTTCTTCAAAGATGAAATCGTGAATTTCCTTTGAGGCAACCTCAAGGTCATAGGAATATACCCAGGCACCGTTTATCGTGGTTCCCTTTGAGGGGACATTATCGTTAGGAATACTTAGCTGCTCAAAGCTGGGAGTTGAAATGAGCGCCCAAGAGCCAAGAGCAATTATATCGTTTGTTGTAAGAGAGGTTTCGCATTCGCTCAGCACCATTTCGGCAACTTCGGGAAGCTTGAGAGGATTCATTTTTTTAACCTCATCAAACATTGCGGTCAAAACCTCTTTCTGGCGGTTGCCTCTGCCGATATCACTATCGGTATGGCGGATTCTCGCATAGCAAACAGCCTGTCCGCCGCTGAGCCTTTGAACACCCGAGGATTTGAGCTTTTCGCAAGGAATATCGCCGAGCTTTGTTTTGGGGATTATATAAGAATTAAGCTCTTTGAATTCAGCTTCATCAACATCGACTGTAACCCCGCCGATATAATCAATCACTCTTGCCAGCTCAAAGAAATTCATAGTAACATAGTCGGTAATTTCGAGACCGTAGTTCTGGTTAAGGGTTTTTACTGCAAGCTGAGATTTACCGAAGGCATAAGCATGGGTTATTTTTTGGTTTTTATAACCGTCAATCGCAACATAGGAGTCTCTTGCGATTGAAGTGAGCTTGATTTTTTTATGAGTTTTATCAATGGTTAAAACCACAATAGCATCCGAACGACCGCTGTTATTATCCTTTCGGGAATCTATTCCTAAAAGGGCAATATTTTTAACATCGGAATAGGTCGAGGTTGTAATACTGAGGTCTTCCTTATCAAGCTCGGTGCGGTCCATTTTGCTAATGAGACTGTGAGCATAAGAATAGAAAACTATACCTGCAATCAAAACAACGCAAATAAGCGCCGCCAGTATTTTTACAAATATATTTACCTTTTTTTTCTTCTTTTTAGGTTTAGAATGCCTTCCTTTTGAAGAAGAGGAAATATCCTCAAAATCAGTAGGGGTTCTTTTAGAGCTTGAATATATTTCATCGCTATCTGTATTATAAGAACTGTTTTCTAAAAAATCTTTATATTCATTGTTTTTATTATCCATTCAAATCACCGTCAGCCATTATACAACATTTATTATTCATTTTCAACAGTTGTTGCTCTTTTTATACTGTTTTTGCCGAATTTCTGGCGTAGCTTGAAGATGGAATCGTCGATTTTTTCGAGTTCTTCGCTTTTTTCGCTGTTTCCGAAAATATCCTGCTGAACGGCAGTTTTATCGGTTTTTATATTGATCGCTCTAAGCCCTACAGACCTAAGCGGCTCCGAAAAAGAATAGTTTTTGCAAAAAAGCTCGAACCCTCTTTTTGCAAAGGTTATGGTGCAGTTAGTAGAATCGGTAAAGGTATGGCTGAATTCCTTGACTGCAAGGGAAGCGGTGCGGATATGCACCTGTATTCCCCCTGCATAGAGGTTTTTCTTATGAAGCGCATCGCAGATATATTGCGAGAATTTGAGAAATGCTTTCCAGACCTCGTCGCAGTTTGTAAAATCTGTGCCGCAGGTAATTGATTTGCCGATGCTTTTAGGTATATCGTTTTCAGTAGGTGTAATGACGGGGGAGTTATCCAATCCTAAAGCATGGTTTTTTAAATCTATACCGTTTTTGCCGAGCAACCGCTTGAGGGTTGCATCATCGCAGAGGGTTATATCTCCTATAGTATGAATACCGCACATTTTAAGCTTTTCGCAGGTCTTTTTGCCGACAAATAAAAGGTCAGATATAGGAAGCGGCCAGACAATACTTTTAAAATTTTCTTTATATATAACGGTTGTCCCATCAGGCTTTTTCATATCGGAGCCGAGCTTTGCAAAAACCTTGTTAAAGCTGACTCCTACCGAGGCGGTTATACCAAGCTCTTTTTTTATATCAGCTCTTATTTTATCGGCAATTGTCTTGCCGTCGCCGAATAAAACCGTACTTCCTGTAACATCAAGCCAACATTCATCAATACCGAAAGGCTCAATCATATCGGTATAGCGCTCATAAATTTTATGAGCTTTTTTTGAATATTCTTCGTATTTTTCGTAAATCGGGGGTAAGGTGACAAGCTCGGGACATTTTGCTTTTGCCTCAAAAATCGCCTCTGCAGTTTTAACACCAAAGGATTTTGCAAGCTCGTTTTTTGCAAGTACAATACCGTGTCGGTTTTCTTTATCTCCGCAGACGGCTACGGGAAGTCCTTTGAGGGTAGGGTTAAAAAGCAAGGATACAGATGCGAAAAAATTATTAAGGTCGCAGTGCAAAATAATACGCTCTTTCATTACCATACCTCCCGAACAAGTGTTCAAAAATATTATATACCCGAAATTTAAAAAAGTAAAGCGATAAATTACATTTCAAATTTTTCCAAGGCTTTGATATGCAGTCTTTCAATATGGCGCTTACTGTAATTTAGTATTACCGAAATATCCTCAAGTGTTCTGCCGAGTATGTATTTTTCAAATAAAAGCTCGCATAAAAGCTCGTCCTCAACATTGTTGATTTTTTCTTCTATCTCAATTCTTAGCTCTTTGCATCTTTTAATTTTAGCTTCGTATTCATTTTTTCGTATTGGGTTTATCCTTATCATTTCATAAAGACGGTTTATTTTTGCTTCCTGCAAAAGATAGTGATTTAAGTATTTCTTTTTCTCTTTGAGCATTTTATTTTCGCTCCTCTAGATATTTTTTAGCTTCATACTGACCGTAGCTAAGAGTAGTGTGGTTTTCTTTATTGTAATGTTCAAGCTCTGCTACAATGAGGTTTATAGGACTTAAATTTCTAATATGCCGTCTTTTCTGCTCTCTTTTCCACATTTTTATACCCTTGCTTTTGCAAGCGTCACTACAGTAATCACTCTGGCTTTCGGATAGCTTTGAGCCACAGCAGCGGCAATGTGTTGAGCTTTTTTGGTAAAAGTCTGTGCCGCCGCAATCTGGGCATACAGCTACTCCCTCGAAGGGCGGGGAAGTAAAACCGTGTTTTTCGAATATTTTTTTTGCAATTTTAAATTCACATCCGCACTCTGGACAATAGTACATATAATTCTCCTCTTGACATTTTTGTAATAAAGTATTATACTGAATAAAAATTACGGATTTCCGTAACAATTACTAATATAATACGAAAAAACGAAATTGTCAAGCGGAATATTACGGATTTCCGTAAAATAGGAGAAAAATATGATATTTGTTTATGATTTGATTGAAGAACTTTGCTTTAAAAAAGGGATAAGTATAACCAAGCTTTGCAGAGATTGCAACATACCTCGCTCAACCCTTACTGATTATAAAAAGGGACGGCTTAAAAATCTTTCTGCGGACACTATCTGCAAAATAGCAGATTATTTTGATGTGAGCGTTGGATATATATGCGGTTCACCGCTTCCTGCCGCAAATGAGGAAGCGCTGAAAAGAGCTATGTTTGGAGATGATTTTATAGTCACCGATGAAATCTGGAAAGAGCTTAAAAATTATGCTGAGTTTTTAAAGCAAAAATACAGTGACAACTAAAAGGGGCGGAAAACCGCCCTTTATTTTTGACTTGACAGACGAACGAATGTTCGGTATAATTTATTATACTTTAGTTTGGCGGTGAATATATGAGCGACGGTATTTTAAAGTGTTGTTTTACAGGCTACAGACCTTCAAAATTTCCTTTTTCTATGGACAGAGAGGATGCGGAATATAAAAAGTTCGAAAATTCGCTTATTGAGGAAATGCTGAGCCTTATAAATCAGGATTGCTATGTTTTTTATACGGGAATGGCAATGGGTTTTGATATTATTGCCGCTGAGATTGTACTGCTTTTAAAAAAGGCTTATCCCGATTTTCCAATAAGACTTGTGTGCGTTGTGCCATTTGAGGGGCAGGGGGATAGTTTTACCGCTTATTGGAAAGAACGGTATTATAATGTAATTAATAACTGCGATGAAAAGGTTATACTATCGGACAGCTATTTTTCGGGTTGCTATCAAAAGCGAAATGTTTTTATGGTAGATAATAGCGACTGTGTCCTTACCTGGTATGATGGAAAGCCGGGCGGTACGAGAAATACTCTTGATTATGCCGCATCAAAGGGACGGTTTATTATAAATGCAAATAAGTCGGGAAGCGATAATTTTGCGGTGCAGGAAAGGTTTGAAATTTTTTAAAAAATCGGTATATTTGTATTGACAAATCCATAAATACGCGTATAATTGTATACAGTTATGCAAGAGGTGATAAAATGTTAGAGCTTTCTGATAAGACTAATTTATTGGAACAGTCAATGTATAAATATTCCTTGCAGGATGTAGAGGACCCGAATCTCTACCGAGACCTGTATAATTATGACGATGTTCCGAAGGTTGCTTTTAACCACCGCCGTGTACCTATGGGTATGCCAAAGGAAATATGGATAACCGATACTTCCCTCAGAGACGGTCAGCAATCGGTTGAGCCGTATAGTGTTAAGCAGATTGTTGATTTATATAAGCTTATGTCAAAGCTGGGCGGTCCTTTCGGAATAATCCGTCAGACCGAATTTTTTGTTTACAGCAAGAAGGATAGAGAGGCTTTAGAGCAATGTCAGGCTTTAGGTCTTAAATTCCCTGAGATTACAACCTGGATAAGAGCCAGCAAGGAAGATTTTAAGCTTGTTCGTGATTTAGGGGTCAGAGAAACGGGTATTCTTGTTTCCTGTAGCGACTACCATATTTTCAAAAAGCTTAAAAAGACAAGAAAGCAGGCAATGGACGGTTATCTTGCTGCTGTTGCAGAGGCTTTTGAGGCAGGCGTTATGCCGAGATGTCATTTAGAGGATATAACAAGAGCTGATTTTTACGGCTTTGTTGTACCTTTTGTTAACGAGCTTATGAAAATGTCTAAGGATGCGGGCATTCCTGTGAGAATCCGTGCCTGTGATACTATGGGCTACGGTGTGCCTTACAGCGAGGTTGCGTTGCCTAGAAGTGTTCCGGGTATTATTTATGGTCTTCAGCATTATTCCGATGTTCCAAGCGAGATGCTCGAGTGGCACGGTCATAATGATTTTTATAAGGCG
>JAZQIP010000026.1:0-2024 GCA_045541175.1 Acutalibacteraceae bacterium | reverse complement strand
CGTTGGAAAAGAAATTACAATTGAATATGCTCTTAATGGTATTACAACTGTTTTAATTCCTTTAAGAATTGTTACTGTAGAGGATAGTAATGAAATAGAAATTCGATTGGATACACCTATTTCTGCTTCACATATTTACGTTACAGCAGATAATGGGATGCAATTTAAGGATATAAAACTGTATGAGGTTATAAATAATAAAGCAAATAATTACTATCCTGCATATTTCGATACCGATTTAAAGGAAAACTACTATATTGATACCGTTTCGGTTTTTACCTCGCCTGAGGGTTATAGTGAGTATTCGGTTTATACAAGTATAAACGGCAGAGATTTTGAGTTTTTAGCACACAAAACAGACGATAAGCCCTGTGATTTTAAAAATGGAGATAAATATTCCGCAAACGGCAGAGAGGCTCGTATTATCAGAGTTTATATCGAATATAATTCAGCATCTGTTGAGGCTCTTTTTGACAGAGTGGAATTTACAGGTAAAAGGGCTGAAACCGAAATTCAGATAAGACCGCGAATAAATATTTCCGACTTTAACGACTCTGAATATAATGTTGAAGTAACATTGGAAGATACCGCTCAAGAGGTATATGGCATTATTTCAAGGCGGATAGGAGAAGAGTACAAAGATTGGTTTGAGTTTGAGTTTGCTGAAAATCCGAAACGCAACGGTTATGATTTTTTTGAGCTGAGTTTTAAAAATCAAAAAATACATATAAAGGGCAATAGCGGTGTTTCTGTAGCTACCGGTCTTAATCATTATCTCAAATATTTTTGCAAGGTTAATATCAGCCAGGTAGGCGACCAGGTTAAAATGCCTGAAACCGTAGTTTGCTTAAATAATACTGTATTTAAAGAAACAAAAGCCAAGGTGAGATACGCATATAATTACTGCACACTTTCCTATTCGATGGCTTTTTGGGGAGAAAAGGAGTGGCAGGACGAGCTTGATTGGTTAGCATTAAACGGTGTTAATGTTGTGCTTGATGCCACTGCACAAGAAGAGGTCTGGCGCAGATTTTTAACATCGCTCGGTTACACTCACGAAGAGATACTTAAATTTATTGCCGGCCCTGCTTATTACGCTTGGGCTTATATGGCAAATCTTTCGGGATTCGGAGGCCCTGTTCACGACAGTTGGTTTTGCGAGAGAACAGAGCTTGCTAGAAAAAACCATTTAAAAATGCGAAAACTCGGTATGTATCCCATTTTACAAGGGTACAGCGGAATGGTGCCTAATAATACAAACGAGCATTTCCCCGATATTGATATCATTCCTCAGGGTACCTGGTGTTCGTTTGAGAGACCTACTATGCTTAGAACAACTTCACCTGTATTTAAAGAGTTTGCTCAAAAATTTTACCAAGCTCAGGCAGAGGTTTATGGTAACTACAGCATTTATTTTGCTACTGACCCTTTTCATGAGGGCGGAAAAGTAGAGGATATGTCGCCTAAAGAGATATCATTTGAGGTTTTAGGTGCAATGCTGAAATTCAACAAAAATGCTGTTTGGATAATACAGTCTTGGCTGCGCAACCCTACCTCTGAGCTCTTAGCAGGTCTCGACCTTGTGCCTGACGGCAAAAGTCATGCACTTATACTGGATTTATATGCTGAAAAAGATCCTAATTATAAAAAAGGCTGTGAAGGTAATCCAAATTACGGATATTCAAAGGAATTCGATTCTACACCTTGGATTTTCTGTATGCTTAACAATTTTGGCGGAAGACTCGGGCTTCACGGACATCTTGATAATCTGGCAAACTGGATACCGGAGGCGTATAATACTTGTAATTCTATTGCAGGTATAGGAATTACACCTGAAGCCAGCTTTAATAACCCTGTACTTTATGATTTCCTTTTTGAATCGGTGTGGAGAGATAGCTTTGACGGTGAGATAGAGGTAATAAATTTAGATTCTTGGATATGCGACTATGCTGAAAGAAGATACGGTGCAAAAAGTGAAAATGCCAGGAAGGCTTGGAGGATTTTACTTAATACAGTTTATAAAG
>JAZQIP010000025.1:0-21343 GCA_045541175.1 Acutalibacteraceae bacterium | reverse complement strand
TTTATCAGCATTGCCCGAAACTGATATCGAAATACATAACTGCAAAGGACTTTGTAGCTTTTATGCAGAAAAGGGCGGAATGCTGATAGGTTTCGAAAAATTTTAAGCTAACAAAAATGCGGATGCAAAAGCATCCGCATTTTCTATTATACAATTCAAATTAAGCCTTACCAACAGAACCGAAAAGCTCCATCTTTTCCTTAACGGTAGCCTTGATAGCCTCAAAACCGTCAGCGAGAACCTTTCTTGGGTCGAAGCCCTTACCTACGAGGTCCTTACCTGCTTCAATATACTTACGGGTAGCCTCTGCGAAAGCAAGCTGGCACTCGGTATTAACATTAATCTTGGAAACGCCGAGAGAAATAGCCTTCTTAATCATATCAGCAGGGATACCTGTACCGCCGTGAAGAACTAAAGGCATAGAGCCGGTGAGCTTCTGAATCTCATCAAGAGTATCAAAGCTGAGACCTGCCCAGTTTTCAGGATACTTACCGTGAATATTACCGATACCTGCTGCGAGCATAGTAACACCGAGGTCAGCAATCATTTTGCACTCGTTGGGGTCTGCAACCTCACCGCTGCCTACAACGCCGTCTTCCTCACCGCCGATAGCGCCAACCTCTGCCTCAAGAGAAAGTCCCTTTTCCTCGCAGATAGCAACCAATTCTTTGGTTTTAGCAATATTCTCTTCAATGGGGTAATGAGAACCGTCAAACATAACAGAAGAGAAGCCTGCTTCAATGCACTTCTTAGCATGCTCATAGCTACCGTGGTCAAGGTGAAGAGCAACAGGAACAGTAATTCCAAGCTCCTTAATCATACCGTTAACCATACCTACAACGGTAGTATAACCGCACATATACTTTCCAGCACCCTCAGAAACACCGAGAATTACGGGAGAGTTAAGCTCCTGAGCAGTTAAAAGGATAGCCTTTGTCCACTCAAGGTTGTTGATATTAAACTGACCTACGGCATATTTGCCTGCTTTTGCTTTGTTAAGCATTTCTTTTGCAGAAACTAACATAATCAAATTCCTCCATATTTTATACTAAAGGTTATTTTAAAACAAATAGACGATAAAATCAAGTATTATTTTTCTTAGTCTATATCTTTATTGATTACCTCGGGCTTTACTTCTAGCAAGGTAGGGTCTTTGAGGTATTTTTTCATTTTTCTGAAAGCCATAGCGAAATAGGCACCCGAACAAATTCGCTCATCCATAACTACACCAAGCGGGATACAGCGTTCAAAAACGATTTCTCCGCCTTTTCTCTTTGCAACCTCTCTTAAGTTGCCCATAGTTATAAACACACCTGTTGTTCCAAACTCATAGCAATGGTGATAAATATGGTTTGTTCTTATAGAAATAAGATTTGAAATCACAAGACTGTTATGGAAAGGAGACATATCTATAACAAACTTCGGAAGCAGACCATATCTGTCAAGCAATTTAAAAAACCTTACTCCCCATCTCACAAGTCCCGGAACGCTAAGTAAAAACTTAATAATCTTTTCTGTTCCGTTATTCTCAGGGTTTTCGCGGTTTTCAGCAACATACTTTTCAATTATATTATGTACATCAAAAATGGTATTATCAACATTGAAATACATTTTTGACATTGTACCGTGGTCTGTCTGACCGCTTTTGAGAACTACCATCGCAACGGGGTATTCATTTCTTGCATAAACCTTACTATTCACGATAAAGCGGTTTAGCTCGGGAAACTCCGCAACAGTTCTCATATAAGCCGCAACCAGAACATCCATATGACTAAGGGCTACGCCTTGCTTCCTTTTCTCGTTCAAATAATCCTGAATAGGGTCATAAGGAATATCAATCGTTATCATATTCATAGCATCGGTGCGCTTATTCATAATATGCGCCGCTACTGTATACATCGGGTCTGTATTTCTAACTCTTCTTCCGTCCGCTCGCATAAGTCTCTCCTAACATATATTTGTTTTAATATAGACATATAATACCATATTTCGACACTTTTTACAACTCTTTTTTGAACAAATTATGAACGCGGCTTTCTCCCTTATAAAAGCAAAAGCCAATTGTCATAATTATGATAAAAACAATCAAATAAAATATCACCGGAAAGGAAAACTCACCCTTTTCAGCCGCATTCTTAAATGGAACAATACCGTGCGAATAAAATGCGGCAAACAGCATAAAAACTGATGCAAGTGCCGAGAGTAAAGGTAACACTTTATTTTTAAAAATATGCCTATTTCCCGATTTTAATGCAAACATTATAAAAATCGGGATATAAAATCCGTAAACACTGATAACCGGAAGCTCGGATGAATCAAAAGAAAACACGCCGAAAATCGGTCTTGAATGAAGCTCGGCACCGTAGAAGAAAAAAAGCCACGCCGCACTCAAAATCAGCGCTACAACAGCAGAATTAAGCGGCATTTTCGTTGTTTTATCGATACGGCTGAATTTTTCTGGGCAGGGCCCTTGATTTCTTACAGCCAATGAATAAAAGCCTCTCGTACAAGCAAGCATAGTGCCGTTTAAAGTGCCGAGACAGGATATAACTATAAAGCTGTTTAGAATACTGCCTCCGACACTACCGAAAATATTTTTAAATGCGGCTGTTGCCCCCTCGGCTCTGAGCACCTCTACAGAAGCATCACCCACCAAGCCTATAAAATAAGCAATATAAACCGAAACTATTATTACCGCGCCAACCGTCAGCGCTATAGGAAGATTTCTTTTTGAATTTTTAAGCTCAGCATTTATCGAGGTTGCCATTATCCATCCCTCATAGGCAAATGATGCCGCCGTAACTGCCGCAAAAATACTATCAAATGACTCGTTTTCTGTACCGACAGCGGCAAAAGCCTCAGCAGTATTTCCGTTCAACAACCCCAGAACTGTTCCTACAACCGCCATGAATATAAGCGGTATCAGCTTTATTACCGTAGCGCTCACCTGTACCCGCCCTGCAAGTATTGGTGACAATGTATTCACAGCAAAAATCAGGCACATATAAAATGCCGCTAAGGTCATACAAAGCCCGCCCGACTTATCCTTATTTCCGAAAAGTGCCAGCGTATATCTTGCTGAAACCCAGGATAGTACTGCCGTTAAGGTAGGATAATAAATGCAGGAAATATACCAGCCCACAGCATACGAAAAACCTTTTCCAACAAGAGCCTCTGCATAATCCACAACACCATTATTTTTTTGGTATTTAGATGCCATATTTGAAAAGCTCAATACACAAAGAAGCATAACCGTACCGCCTATAAGCCAGGCAATAATCCCAAGCAGCATATTACCGCCAGTATAATTAAGGATATCCTGCGCTTTAAAAAAGACGCCCGAGCCTATGACCACACCGACTACAAGGCAAATCGCCGTAAATAAACCGTATCGCTTTTCAAGCTGTTGATTTTCCAAGCAAATTCCTCCAAAACAAAAAGCATAATAGCCTTTTAGACTATTATGCCTTGATTTGGTGATTTTATTTGCTTCCTGTTGAGCCGAATCCGCCTTCGCCTCTTACTGTATCAGAAAGTACATCGGTCTCATTGTATTCAACAGCCAAAAACGGGGTTATAACAAGCTGAGCTATTCTCTCGCCGTCTGCTATTGTCTGAGCCTCATTAGAGTGATTGTGAAGAGATACCATTATTTCGCCTCTGTAATCGCTATCGACGACTCCAACCTTGTTAGCAGGAGCAAGTCCTCTCTTAGTAGCAATACCGCTTCTCGCATAAATAAGACCTGCATAGCCCTCAGGTATTTCGAGTGCAAGACCTGTATGCACAAGCTTTGTTTCTCCTGCACCTATTGTAACCTCGCCGCCATCGCAGGCATAAAGGTCAGCTCCTGCCGCAAACTCAGAGCCGTAGGTCGGGGCGTGCGCATTTTCATTCAGCTTTATAAAATTAACCTTTACCATACTACTATCACCTATTCATATATATTTCCGGAGCCCATCCTGCGCTCCCATTTACCGTCCAGCCAGATAACCTTTCCCGAATCTATAGTTTTCTTAACATCAATTATCCTTTGATTTGAGGAGCCTCTGAATAAAAGGTCGGGACTTTTTAAATCCTCAACAAATTTGCCGTCAACCAAAACATCTATGTTTTCGAGCATAATCCTTGCAGTAGCCTTATCTCCTACCTTGCCTGCAACAATATCCTCATATAAAAAACCTGTATAACACCAGATATCCTTATTCGGTAGTTTTTGCTTGATTTTTGCCAAAAATTCAGCTAATGCCGGTTGATTTTCAGGCTCAAAAGGTTCTCCGCCCAAAAGTGAAAATCCGGTTATATAATCGGGAGAAAGTGCGGTTAAAATCTCTTCTTGAACCGCCTGTGTAAAGGGCTTGCCGTAGCCAAAATCCCAAGCCTCTTTATTAAAACAGTTTTTGCAATGGTGTCTGCAGCCGCTGACAAAAAGCGATACCCTCACCCCTGCGCCGTTTGCAATATCAAATTTTTTGATTACTGCATAATTCATTAAAAATTTCTCCCTCAAAATTTGGGAGCGACTGTACCTGCCGCTCCCAAACCAATTTTAATTATAGATGTAAAACTCTTTCTTTGATTTCCTGTGTTCTGCCCTGATTCCAGTACTGAGTACCGATATAACCACAAGTACGACGGGCAACATTCATCTTATCCTGATCGGTATTGCCGCAGTTAGGACATTTCCAAACAAGCTTGCCGTCTTCATCCTCAATAGCAATCTCACCGTCATATCCACAGATATGGCAATAGTCACTCTTAGTGTTAAGCTCGGCATACATAATGTTGTCATAAATAAACTGCATTACCGAAATAACAGCATCGATATTGTTCTGCATATTCGGTACCTCTACATAAGAGATAGCACCGCCGGGAGAAAGAAGCTGGAATTTAGCCTCTAAAGCAAGCTTATCGAAAGCATCAATCTCTTCGCTAACATGAACATGATAGCTGTTAGTTATATAGTTTCTGTCTGTAACACCCTTAACAGTACCAAAACGCTTCTGCAAGCATTTAGCAAATTTATAGGTGGTGCTCTCAAGCGGAGTGCCATAGAGAGAATAGTCAATATTCTCTGCTGCTTTCCACTTAGCAGTATATTCATTGAGCTTCTTCATTACCTCAAGACCGAATTCTTCGCCCTCAGGTTCGGTGAGCTTTTTGCCGTTCATACTGTAAACGCATTCCCAAAGACCTGCATAGCCGAGAGAAAGGGTTGAATAACCGCCGTGGAGATACTCGTCGATAGTCTCACCCTTGTTAAGGCGAAGCAATGCACCGTGCTGCCAAAGAATAGGAGCAGCATCAGAAACAGTTCCTGTAAGACGTTCGTGACGAGCCTGCAATGCTCTATGACAAAGCTCCATTCTCTCATCGAAAATCTTCCAGAATTTTTCCATATCTCCGTTAGCAGAAAGACCGATATCAACAAGGTTAACTGTAACAACACCCTGATTAAATCTTCCGTAATACTTAGGCTTTCCGTCCTTATCAACATAAGGAGTAAGGAAGCTGCGGCAACCCATACAGGTATAGCAATGGCCCTCGCCGTTTTTATCGATCTTATTTTCGAGCATCATTTTCTCGGAAATATAGTCCGGAACCATACGCTTTGCGGTACACTTAGCTGAAAGCTTGGTAAGATACCAATACTTTGTACCCTCGCGGATATTATCCTCTTCAAGCACATATATAAGCTTCGGGAAAGCAGGGGTAATCCATACGCCCTTCTCGTTCTTAACACCCTGATAGCGCTGTTTTAATACCTCTTCAATAATCATTGCGAGGTCTTTCTTTTCCTGCTCGTCCTTAGCTTCATTAAGGTACATAAATACCGTAATAAACGGAGCCTGTCCGTTGGTAGTCATAAGGGTTACTACCTGATACTGTATAGTCTGAACACCCTTGCGAACCTCTTCTCGAAGACGCTTTTCGGTGATTTCTCTTATCTTTTCTTCGGTGATTTCTATACCAAGCTCTTCAAACTCAGCTCTAACCTCTTTGTTGAACTTTTTACGGCTTATATCAACAAAGGGTGCGAGGTGTGTAAGGCTGATACTCTGACCGCCATACTGACAAGAAGCAACCTGAGCGATAATCTGGGTTGCAATGTTACAAGCGGTAGAGAAAGAATGAGGCTTTTCAATATATGTACCGCTGATAACAGTTCCGTTCTGGAGCATATCCTCTAGGTTAACGAGGTCGCAGTTATGCATATGCTGAGCGAAATAGTCAGCATCATGGAAATGAATAAGTCCCTGCTCGTGAGCTTCAACAATGTCAGGCTCTAAAAGGATACGCTTGGTGATGTCCTTACTAACCTCGCCTGCCATATAGTCACGCTGAACACTGTTTACAGTGGGGTTCTTGTTGGAATTTTCCTGCTTTACCTCTTCGTTATTGCACTCGATAAGGCTCAAAATCTGCTCATCGGTAGTATTGGATTTACGAACCAAGGCGCGGGTATAACGGTAGGTTATATAACGGCGCGCAACCTCAAATGCACGCTGATTCATAATCTGATCCTCTACCATATCTTGTATTTCTTCCACGCTGAGCGATCTTGCAATATTAGCCGCAGCGCTCTCAACATCCTCTGCAATACGCTTTATCTGAATTTCAGACATACGCTCGCTTGGAACAACGCTTTCATTAGCTTTTGATACAGCTACCACGATTTTTTTGGGGTCGAACTCTACTTCCGCCCCACTTCTTTTAATAATTTTCATATGTCCACTCCCCCAAATATACGATAAAATAAATATTTTTAACACAATATATTGTGTCGTGCAGGTATTATTATAACACAAGTTTATAAAAAATCAAGTATAGGTTTGATAAAGTTTTAAAATTTTCACTTTTTCGGTATTTTCGACATATAAATACAAAAAATTTAATATAATTAAACAAAAACAAAAACAGTCATTGCGAGCGGAGCGTGGCAATCCGTTTCATATTTTATATCCCGCTTATTTAGACAAATAATACATAAATAATTCTGCAAGAACTTTTACCAAAACTTCAACCACACAATTTTTAATATCTTCTCTCTCGCTATTCATAAAAATTCACCACCTGTCATAGTGGTTATCCGTGACAGGTGGTGTTTGTTATAAAATACAATATTAATTTTTATATCTTTTATTCTGTAGTGCAGATATATGTTCTTTTATGCACGCCAAATCCATGTCGGGCATAAAATTTTTCTGCACGCTCGTTCTTTTCCATAAAGGTGACTGTTATATTATTGCAGTCATATTCCTTGCAGTACGCCTTAAAGGTCTCTACCAGCTTTGCACCTATACCCATACTGCGGTATCTTTCATCAACATAGATATTAACCAATGTCCCTATCATAATACCACTGGGCTTCTGCTCTAAGACCGTTCCTGTACAAAAACCTATAATCTCACCGTTTGCAACAGCAAGCCAGAAAAATTGCTCTTGGCGCAATCTATTGTAATACTGCTTTGCTGCCTCTGTTTTTATCCATTCAGGATTTGCGATGTTATTTTCGTAATTTTCTATCTCATCTTTAAAAAAATCCTCATAAAGGAGATAAAAATCTTTTAAATCGCTCGCTTTTGCCTGACGGTATTCGATTTTCATATTTTTACCCCCTGATATTTTTGTACTATTCTGAGCCGATTTTCTAAGGCTCCCTTTGTCAGGGGAGCTGTCACGAAATGACTGAGGGGTAGTTATTGTCTCTCCCTCCGCCTCGTCCCTCGGCACCTCCCTCATCAGATGGAGGCTATCTACAGCAACTTTTGTTCTTAATTTTCGGGTCACCTTATAATGCATGAAATCCCGCTTGAATTTCTCTTTGGTCCTCTTCGGGTAATTATACATCCATTTAAAATGATGCAAAATCCTCCACGTTCTGGTATAGAGCCAGTAACCAAAAGAATCGACACTATGGTCTTTACCATTTCGGTTAAAGGATTTTACCACACCAATTATCATATCATCAGTAATATCCTTTTCAGGTTCCCAGCGATTGTCTCCTTGGCAGGTATATATATATTTCTCTTTTCCGTCTTCATCCGATTTCGTTTCCACCTTGATAACTCGGTGCAAAAGGAATTTGCCGTCATCCATAAGATAAAACGGCAAATCGTATTTTTTTAACGGTAATTGAGGCTTAACAAGGGTGACAGTATCTCTGCGATGATAAACCATCGGCTGCATACTCCAACCCGATACCGTAAAGGTAACCTCACCCTTGATATTCAGCATTTCAGAAATCAGAGGATACATTTCCTCCATAGGTATAAAATCTTTACTCATCAATACAGCCGTCTTCTTTTAAACTCTCGATAAACTTAACTGTATCTTGTATAGCTAAATCTTTATCAATATTATATTTTTTCACAAGTAAATTTGCTAATGTATCAATATCAGTATCATTCTCTAAATTATCCCAAAACAACTTTGCCGTTTCATTCAGAGAAATAATGCCGTCAAAGGTAAGGGCTTTTTCGCCAAAAGGAACTAAAACGTACTGTCCACCAAGTTCTCTTAAAATAAAATTTTGATTACGCTTCATTATTTACCTCCAAGGATTCTAAAAAGAAACACTATATATTCTCTTCTGACATTATATTGTATGCCACATCAACCGCTTGCTCTGTTGGCGTACATCCCATTTCATAAATGGGAATTGTGCGAATCAATTTGTTAATTATATCAATCTCTTGCAAAACCTCAATATTATTTAATTTGAGAGGAATGGCGCATCCATGCAGCATGCGTATAGATGCTTCTTTTATATCCATGCGTTTTATCCAGTTAGATTCATCGCGTTTTAAGAAACATATTCCTTGTAATTTTGCTTTTGCATTAGTACTAATATTAGAACTACCACACCACGGAGTACCATAAGCATATATTCCATCATCTAATATTCGGATAGCGGGTTTATCATCATTCAAGATAAATGCCTTGTCGCCAAATTTTTCGAGCCAAAGTTTTGTATGTGTCGATTTACCTGTTCCGCTAGGCGCAGAGAACAAATATGCCTTTCCATCAACGACAACTGATGAACTATGCAAAACAATTCCATTATAATCGAGTATTTTGCGAGCAAAAGTATCGCGTTCATGCATATAATTTAAACCTTCATACACATATTGCTCATACCCTTCCGGATATTTATAATTAACGAATTGCGGATATTCTAAAAGAGCTTGTTCATAATCTTTCTCAACTATAATTTGCGGAGTCTTATTAGTGTCGCAAAAATATTGTTCTGCATTTCTGTAAGTACGCCCATCAACCTTTAGATCAACATATAAATCCGCTATATAATACAACTTAAAATCACCACCATATTAGTATGAAAGGCAAGAGTTACCTCTTGCCTTTCAAAGACTGAAACATAATTAGCTTACAGTGCTGCCGCCGCCCATACCAGGGAAAGTTCCACCAGTAGCACCGCCGGTGCCACCACCAGTACCAGCGATTAAATCAATTGAAGAAAACTTAACGTTTACTTTTTCAGGAGCGATGTACATCATATTCACCTCTTTTTATAAATTTAAATAGTTCTAAATCAACCTACAAAGGTAGAATACATATCCTTGTATGCAACTGCCAAATCAGAAGTATCTTCTTGGATTAAATCAATAAACTTATAAACCTTTACATCACCAATATATTCAGTGATTGATTCTCCGTCTACTGTATAAGTAACAAAAGAAGCATATTTTACATCAGAAGCAAACTGCTTAACATTCATTTGCTGATAAAAACCGCTAGCAACACCATTAAGTGCAAGACCGTTAGCCATCATACCAGTACCGCCTGCAGGAATATCCATACCTGCCGACATACCATTCTCAAGTGATTTGGGGTCTGTGCCATCCCAAGTTACGGTCATACCCAACTTAGTGATTTCTCCACCCTTATCCTGAACATACTTAGCAATAGCTCTAGACTGAGCTGCAGTATAGTTGTATGTAGCTGATACTTCAATGTTTGCCAAATTATAAGATACAACAATATTAGGACCATAATCAGCATCCATAACATCAGTAGCATAGGTCTTATATTCAGATGCTGCGGCATTAGCTAAATTATAAGTATCAACTAACATTTTAGCCTTTTCATCTTCTGTCTGTGTAACAAGATAGTCCATAAGAACCTGTGATACAACTTCATCATAGATTGTTACTGTCTCGCCGTCTACAACATATTCAACATAAGAAACTTGCTTTACCTCAGTAGTAGCAACCTGATATATGTTCATATTTGCATAGAATGAAGAAGCAACCATACCAAGATTTAAACCGTTCATCATAAGCGCTGTACCATCTGTACCGCTGCTCTTAACCGGAATAGGCATAAAGCCATTAGCGCCAGTATCAGAAACCGTAGGATCAGTACCATCCCAAGTAATAACTAAGCCGAGCTTTGTAATCTCGCCACCTAAAGAATTTACATAGGTAGCAATCTTTGTGGAAGCTGCAGCATCATAATAAACTGCGCCATTTACAGACTGGTCTTCAGCCTTATTTGTAACTACGATATCAGCAATGTACTCTGTCACATCAACAACAGCATCCGGATCTTCTGCGCCGCAAACGGAGCAAGTGCCGTCTACATAGTCGTGGTTGCCGGTAGCAGGAACTTCTACGGTTTCGCGAGAGATTTCTGCGTCACAAACAGAGCAGTACACAACGCTGTCATAAGAACCAGCAACAGCACAAGTAGGATCTACATTGTTCTCAACAACAGGTTCACCTGCAGTATGGTCACCGGTAGCCTCAACAGATACGGTCTCACGAGTCATTTCCTCGTTACAAACCGAGCAGTATACAACGCTATCATAAGAGCCAGCTTTGTTGCAAGTAGCCTCTACGTTGTTCTCAACAACAGCCTCAGCTGCAATATGCGCACAATCTACAGTGATAACACCATCGTCATATGTAAAGCTATAACCGTTCTCGTTATAGTCAGCACCTTCGATATCGGTGATACCTAAAACATCAACAGCATATTCTTTACCGTATGCAAAAGCGTCATCTGTAATATTGAATGTAGCATTAACGGTAGCAAATGTAAAGGGGAAATCCATGGACTGAGCTTCGATGATAATAATACCTACATCGGTATTTACATCGTCAGCTAAAACTACGTCCTTAACTAAATTGGTAACACCGTCTTCATCCTTAGAGCAGTCTATAAGTTCTACGTTAGTAAGCTTACCGATATTAGAGGTAACCTTAACTCTAACCAAATCGAAATTATAGGTTGCTTCAGCTGTAGAAGCAGGGGCAGTAACAGTAATCGGAACTGTTACAGATGTTGCATCACTTGTGATTTCAACATCGCCAGCAACAACAGTACCGCCTTCGATAACTGCTGCTGAAACGATACAGCCGCACATTGCTGTTAAAGCAACGATTGCAGCTAAGCAGATCGCGAGAGACTTTTTAAGCATTCTCATTTTAATTTCTCCTAACCGGTGCTATGCACCAAATTTTTTTAAAATACTCAAAGGGACAGTTATGAGCATTTCAGTTAAGCATATTATAGCACCCATTCAACGAATTTGCAAGGAAAATTTGCGGTTTTACCTAGTGGAACTATACACAAAGTTTACAAAGGTTTATTGGGCAAATAGACAAAAGACTTGTGTATAACGCAAATAAAAAACCAAATTATACTAAATATTGATAAATATCCCTATTTTGTTCGTATTTCATGGGGGTTAAAGTACGGATTGCCGCTCTTTCGGAAACTAGGTTCGGCGAATTTCGGCAGGAGTAAGCCCCTGCCCTACGGGAATTAGTATTATTTTCACCAATTCAAATAACTAATCGGCATTATAAAAACAATCTTCATTCCATTTCAATGGATTTATATCAATATAATTCCAAATTTTCAAATAATCTGCTTCGCCGCGTATTATATGGTCATGAAACGACGTTTGCCATATTTTTCCCTTAAACTTTATTTTAAAACACTTATGAGTCACTATTGATTTGAATGCGCATACTATATCAGACAATGTAGGGCAGGGGCTTGCTCCTGCCGTTTTTTCTGAAATTTTTACTATTGCATGGATATGATTCGGCATTATAACATATTTATCAATTTTTATATTTTCATATCTTTCTTCTAAATTATGTAATTCCTGCTCAGCAATCCTGCCGATTGCAGTTAATTTATTTTCGGCAGGAGCAAGCCCCTGCCCTACAATATTTGAAAATATTTGCCTATGCTTATAAGCGCAAATTGTTATAAAATAATATCCACTTTGGCTGTAATCAAAATTTCTCAACCTTGTTGGCTTTCGTTTTGGGAATTCTGCTTCTTTTACCATACAATTTCATTTAATCCGTTTTGCTTTAAAATTTCATTCGTTTTTGAAAAATGGCGACAGCCGAAAAATCCGCGGCTGGCGGAAAGCGGGCTTGGGTGAACACTCATCAGCTTTTTATGTATCGGATTTTTAATTATCTCCGCCTTTTTCTGAGCATGGGCGCCCCAAAGCAAAAACACAACCGGAGTTTGTTTCTTATCGAGTTCGGATATTACCCTATCGGTAAACTGCTCCCAACCCATTCCCTTATGGCTCGTAGGACAACCCTCACGAACGGTCAGTACATTATTAAGCAAAAGCACCCCTTGTTTTGCCCAATCCACAAGCTCACCATGGCTCGGGATTTCCTTTCCGACATCACTATTAAGCTCTTTAAAAATATTTTTAAGCGACGGTGGTGCAGGCACTCCCTTTTTAACCGAGAAGCAAAGACCGTGCGCCTGACCGGGACCGTGGTAAGGGTCCTGTCCGATTATTACAACCTTGGTATCTGCAAACGAAGTATATTTAAGCGCATTGAAAATATCGTTCATATTAGGATATATTGTTTGAGTAGCATACTCTGACTTTAAAAACTGACGAAGCCTTTTATAATAAGGTTTTTCCCATTCATCTGCTAAAATTTCATCCCAATCGTTGCCGAGACTTACCATTTTTCCACTTCCTTAAATCAAGGGGCAACCGCTGGTTGCCCCCTACATATTATATATATTATACATCTAAAGCGCAAATATCTTCAAAAGTTTCACGCTTAACCGCAATATAGTCGCCCTTATCACTCAGCATTACAACAGGCGGTCGCGGTACTCGGTTATAATTCGATGCCATAGAATAGTTATAAGCGCCGGTAGTCAAAACTGCAAGCACCTCTCCCCTTTCGGGTTTTGGCATTAAAACCTCTTCCTGAATAAGGTCTCCCGATTCACAGCATCTGCCCGCAACGGTAGCGGTAAAATCCTTTTTATCATTTACTCTTGATGCAAGCAATACAGTATAAGCCGATTCATAAAGAGTATATCTAGGATTATCGGTCATACCGCCGTCAATCGAGACATAATTCTTATATCCCTCTACCTCTTTAACCGAGCCAACGGAATAAAGAGTCATTCCCGCATCGGCAACAAGACTTCTACCCGGCTCCATATGAATTTTCGGCAGATTTACACCTGCATTTGCAAACTGCGTTTTTAAAGCATCCGCCACCTCGCGGATTTTTTCGAAATAGTCAATTTCAGGGTCGGTTTCAACATATCTTACACCGAAACCGCCGCCGATATTGAGCATATCACCCTCAAAACCGAGCTTTTCTTTAACCTCGATTATAAATTCGAGCATCATTTCGCCGGCAGTCACAAAAGGCTCAGATTCAAAAATCTGAGAACCGATATGACAATGAAAACCGCAAAGCTCGATATTAGAAAGCGTCAAGAGCTTTTGAGTAATTTTTAAAGCCTGACCCGTTTTTATAGAATTGCCGAACTTTGATTCCTCAGAACCGGTCGAAATCTTTTTATGGGTATGAGGGTCGATACCGGGGGTGACTCTGAGCAAAGCCTTTTGCTTTATCCCCATTTCACCCGCAATTTCATTGAGGGCATACATTTCATCCTCATTATCGATCACGAAATATCCTACGCCTTTTTCAATTGCAAAACGGATATCGGCATCGGTTTTGTTATTACCGTGGAAAAAACAGCGGTCCATCGGAAAGCCTGCCGAAAAAGCAGTATAAATCTCACCGCAAGATACGGTATCAATATCTATACCCTCTTCAGCCATTATCCTATAAATCTGCTTGCAGGAAAAAGCCTTACTCGCAAACTCAGGGCGCGAGCCTTCGGGCATAAATTTTGCCATAGCATTTTTATATTCCCTTGCATGCTGACGGATTTTATTCTCATCCATAAGATAAAGAGGAGTGCCGTATTTTTGGGCTAATTCCACCGTATCATAGCCCGCAAAGGTAAGGTGACCTTTCTCGTTCACCGAAACATTATCACAAATCATTATATTATATCCAATCTACGCATTTCATCGAGTAAAACCTTTTTATGCGCGTCTTCCATAGGAGTAAGCGGCATTCTGAGGAAATCCTCGCAGAATCCCATAGCAGCCATAGCAGCCTTTACCGGAATCGGGTTAACCTCGCAGAAAAGCGCATTTATAAGGTTTAAATATTTGAGTTGAAGCTCACAAGAGCCCTTAACATCGCCTGCGAAGAACTTATCGCAGATTGCAACTGAACCTGCAGGTTCAACATTTGAAAGCACCGATATACAGCCCTTTCCGCCAAGCGACATTATAGGAACTATCTGATCATCGTTGCCCGAATAGATATTAATCTTATCACCGCAAAGAGCCGCAATCTCAGCAATCTTAGAAATATTGCCGCTCGCCTCTTTAATAGCATTGATATTAGGATGCTCAGCCAAAGCCGCAACAGTTGCAGGCTCGATATTAACGCCTGTTCTTGAGGGCACATTATAAAGTATTACAGGAACGGTAGAAATATCCGCAATTTCTGTAAACATTTTGATAAGACCGTTTTGGGTCGCCTTATTATAATAAGGTGTCACAACCAGAACACCGTCAACCCCAGCCTCGCAAGAGAACTTTGTAAGCTCCAAAGCATAAGCGGTATCGTTAGAGCCTGTACCTGCTATAACAGGCACTCTGCTGTTTACTCTTTTAACAGAGTAAGCAATAGCCTCGCGGTGCTCATCGTCAGTAAGAGTAGAGCCCTCGCCTGTTGTACCGCAGATTACCAAAGCATTAACACCCTTTTCAATCTGCCAGTCGATAAGCTTACCGAAAGCTTCGTAATCAATACCGTTTTCGGTCAAGGGGGTTATAAGAGCAGTTGCAATTCCTTCAAAAATTGGGGTTTTCATAATTTTTCACCTTTCCACAATAAAAAATAGCCGATTGCTCGGCTACCAAAAAATCAGAAATAGGGCGCGCAAAAAGGCACACCTTTGGGTTCTGTTTTTGATAGCTCTCCGCAAAAAGCGACAGTAAACCGGATATTATTCCGTTTTACCAGACTAAATGCCCGCCGACATTCGTCTTCGGCGACCGTTCCTTTCACTTTGATATCTTCCCGCCGGAATTAACACTCAAAGCTACTGATAACAAATCGCACCTCTATCTATTGACATTAATTTAACATATACATCGTATTTTGTCAAGACCTATTAAAAATAAATCCTATTATTATATTTAGTGGGCAATCCTTCTCGGTACAAATGAGAATCATTTGAAAGGGTTAGCACCTGAGGCAGACATATACCGTTTGCATCGGACTCAAACTCAACAACGGTCATACCCGTATGGGAAAAATCAAACGAGGTCCAAAATGCGGGATAAGGAATATCAAGCATAGTTGCAAGCCAGGAAATTCCAAAACCCTGATGGCAAAACATCGCTATTCGTTCTTCGTTAGGTTTCTCTGCTATGTAGCGACAGTTTTCCCTGTCATGGCGATAACCGTGTCGCAATAAAAACTCGTCCGAAGCATTGAGTATTCTTTCATATCCCGCCTTACCCTCTATTTCATTGAACAGAGGATGCTCATACCAATTAAAACCCATCTTTGTAATTTCAGGGTCACGAAGCATACTCCTCTTAGAGGAATGAAAGAGCCATGTTCTACGATCATTCTCAACCACTGAAAACTGATTGAATAAATCCCGTTCGCTTGCCCAATTTTCAATTCCGGCAGTTTTATTTAAAAGTATTTCGGTAGGTTTCACAGTCTGTTGCGCCCTTATCATCGGAGAAGAATAGATTTTATCTATTCCGTAAAGAGCAAGTCTTTTAGCAAGCGCCTTAGCCTGAATATGTCCCTTTTCGGTAAGAGAATCAGGGTTATAAATCGGGTCACCATGACGAAGAATGAACAATAGCATTTTTTATACTTCCTTTTTAAAAAAATATTGCAGCCGCACCATAGCTCACAAAAGCTACAACCAAACCAGCGCCCAAAACGCCGAGAACTATTGAAGGAAAAGCTTTTTTGAGCGGCATATCAAGCATAGCGGCAACTAAAGCACCTGTCCAGGCACCAGTTCCCGGAAGAGGAATAGCAACAAATAACACTAATCCCCAAAAGGCATATTTCAAAACCTTTGCTTTATTCTTTTCTGCCTTTGCTTCCATTTTATCAACTATACCATTAAGCTTTGGGCTGATTTTACGCATCCAGGCAAATATTCGCTTTATAAAAATTATTATAAACGGAATCGGGATGAGATTACCTATCATAGCAACAGGAATTGCAATAGCAGGCGAAAGTCCCATACCTGTTGCATACGGTATTGCGCCTCTAAGCTCTATTACCGGCACCATTGAAATGAAAAGGGTGGTTATTATTTTACCTGCTAAGGTCTTGAATAAAAAATTAATCATTACTTACCTCTTTTTAAAATCTTTTCTAAAAATCCTAAAAGGAATTTAAAGTTTAAAACCATAAGCGCTATAAGGCAGACAACCTGAACTAATATCCAATAACGAGGGCTTAAAATCATAACCGTCGCCTGAATAAAAAGTATGATAGAATTTGCGGTTATATGCAAGCTATGAAGATTAAATGGAATATATTTTTTAACATTCACCATTCTTATAACAAAAACCAAGAAATAACTTACGACTGTTGCGATAGCCGCTCCCTGAACACCCAAAGGCGACGGAATAAGCAGGAAATTCAGAATTATATTAGACCCTGCTCCTGCAATAGAAGTTATAAATGATATCCCGCTTTTCTTTTTGACAACATAAACCGTACCCAAAAAAGAAACAAATGCGGTGTAAACCATTGAAGCCGAAAGCAATGGTACATATTCCCAAGCAGAATAGTATTCCTCTGCAGTCAGTATCATTATAGCAGGTTTAGCAAAAGCAATAACCGCCGAGCCTGCGATAAACATAACCGCCTGAAAAGAACCCCACACCTTACTGAAAAATGCAGAATGCTCGCCCGCATCTTCACCCTCTTCAGTAACAGCCGAGAACTGCCAAGCCTGCATAAATACAGTTGAAACCAATGTTAAAAGTGTCGGAAGTTTATAGGAAACAGCATAAATTCCGTTAGCATCACTACCGATAAAGCCGTTTACCATATACCTGTCCGAAACGCTGGTTATCCACCAAAAAACAGTTGTCGGAATCAACGGTATACTATATTTCAGCATCGCCTTTACAACCGATTTGGGTATTTTAAAGGTTGTCTGCTTATAAAGTTTTTCTTTGATAACAAGAAAGGCTGTGCAAAGGGTATCGGCTAAAACTACTGACAGCACATAGCCTGTAACCCCCAGATTAAACACCGCTAAAAACAGTATATTTAAAATTATAACAAGGCTTGTGTTAATTATACCCTGCACCGCAAAAAGGGCAGTTTTATCTATTGCCCTTATATACTGTGCGCAAAGAGAATGGTAGCAGCAAGCCATTGTATAAACCACTATAAGCCAAACATATCCCTTAAAATCCCCAACGAAACCAAGAATAGGAACAGCAATCAAAAATAATAGCGCACCCAATGTTATGGTAATAAATCCCGCACTGAAAGTAGCTTTCAAATCGGCAGCTTTATCCATAGCAAATCTAAATACACCCTCGGTTATACCAAGCGAGATTATCGGGAACAAAAGATTTGCAGTTTGGGTGATAAGGTCAGCAGTAGAATAATCCGATGGGGTTAAATACCCCGTATAAAACCTTACCATAAGGAACACAAGCAGCTTTGAGCCGAAGGTTCCCATACTTATAAGCAGAGTATTAGATAAAAGTTTCTTATATTTATTCATAAAACAAAATAAAATATATACTCCTGATTATTTAGTCATTAGTTCGCAAACTAAATTACTATGCTCAACAGGGTCATCAACATTCGCTCCGCCTATTAGGCAAGCCTCACCGTAAAGCAACTTTGCATATTTAGAAAGGGTTTCCTTATCATCATTATAAAGTGCTTTAAGCTTTTCAGCAATCGGGTGGGTGGCGTTAATTTCCAGCACAAGCTGAGCCTTTACCTTATTGTCTGCCGCAGTAGGCATCGAATTCAAGGTTTTTTCCATTTCAAGGGAAATTCCGCCCTCGCTTGTAAGACAAACGGGGTGCTTTTTGAGCTTATTGGTAAAGCGAACGGCACTTATCTTATCGCCGATGCTCTCACGCATCGCTTCAAACATATCCTTTGCGGATTCGTTTTCGCTCTCAATCGCCTTTTTTTCGTCCTCGCTATCAAGGTCTAATTTATCGTCGCAGATATTCATAAACTGCTTGCCGTCATATTCACCCATCATTTTAAGAGCAAATTCATCGACATTTTCGGTAAGATAAAGTATCTCATATCCTTTTTCTTTAACCGCATCGGTCTGAGGCAGCATTTCTATCTTTTCATCGGTTTCACCGCAGGCATAATAGATAGTACCGCTCTCTCCCATACGCTCAGTATATTCCTTAAGAGTCACATACTTTTTCTCATTTGAAGAACGGAAAATAAGCAAATCCTTTAAGGTATCCTTATGAACACCGTAATCATTATAAATACCAAATTTAAGTTGAATACCGAAAGCTTTGAAAAATTCCTCATAGCTTTCTCGGTCATCTCTGAGCATTTTTTCAAGCTCGCCCTTAATCTTCTTTTCAAGGGTTTTGGCTATTAGCTTTAACTGACCGTCGTGCTGGAGCATTTCGCGGGAAATATTAAGTGATAAATCCTCGCTGTCAACAAGACCTTTAACAAAGCTGAAATGGTCGGGCAGTAAATCAGCGCACTTATCCATTATAAGAACACCCTTACAGTAAAGCTGAAGTCCCTTTTCAAATTCCTTTGTATAATAATCAAAGGGCGGCTTTTTCGGGATATAAAGCAGAGCATTATAGGTTGCCTGACCCTCGGTTTTATAATGAACAACCCTTGCAGGGTCATTAAAATCATAAAACTTCTCTTTATAGAAATTGTTGTAATCCTCATCACTAATTTCAGTTTTTGCTTTTTTCCAAAGCGGCACCATACTGTTGAGTGTACGAAGCTCAGTAACATCCTTATATTCAGGTGCCTGACCGTCAGCAACCTCTATAGGCTCTTTTGTGGTAAACTCCATCTTGATAGGATGGCGGATATAATCGGAATATTTCTTGACTAATGCGCTTATTCTATACTGGTCTAAGAACTCATCGTAATTTTCATCCTCAGTATTATCCTTAATATGCAAGGTGATAACAGTACCGACAGTTTCTTTATCACAAGCTTTTACAGTATAGCCCTCTGCACCCTCTGACTGCCAGCAAAAGCCCTGCATCTCACCAAAAGCTCTGCTTTCAACCTTAACATTATCACTAACCATAAATGCGGAATAAAAGCCCACACCAAACTGACCGATAATATCAACATTCTCGGTCTTTTCATTTTCCTGCTTAAAGTTAAACGAGCCTGATTTTGCAATAGTACCGAGGTTTTTATCAAGCTCTTCCTCGGTCATACCGCAACCGTTATCAATAACCTTGAGGGTACGGTTTTCCTTATCAATTTCAAGTCTTATTTCAAAATCCTCAGCCGCTATTCCAACGCTATTATCAGTTAAAGATTTGAAATAAAGCTTATCAAGAGCATCGCTCGCATTTGAAATAAGCTCTCTTAAAAATATTTCCTTATGGGTATAGATAGAGTTTATCATCATATCCATAAGCTTTTTTGATTCTGACTTAAACTGTCTCATTTTTTAATTCGCCTCTACATTGATATTTTCTAAGCTTATACCCCGACAATATATTTGTGCTGATTTGCTACGGGTGCAAGCCATTGTTATTAGATATTTCGCAAAGCCTTGAATTAAATATAGCTACAAAGTATTTCTGCTTTGCCGCAAAGCTTTGCTTCAAAGCCCGCAGGGACAAAAACACTGTCGCCTTTCTTTATATTCAAACTGCCGTCTGCCCAGAAAAGCACTGCCTCACCGTCTAAACATAAAACGGACACAAAGCTTTCCTTTGCATTGATTTTATATTCATCGTTAAGTTCTATCTTGTCCGCTTTAAAAAAGTCACAAGAAGCAAGCTCTCTTTTAATATCATTACCTATTTTTGTAATTTCTCCCACCTGACCGTAAGGTACAGCAGGCTTTTCGCAAGCGGTAACATCAACCGCCTTTTCTATGTGAAGCGGTCGCGGTTTGCCGTCAGCACCGAGTCTGCCGTAGTCGGAAACACGGTAAGTAGTATTAGAATTTTGCTGAACCTCAGCTATTAAAATGCCTTTTCCTATAGCGTGCAAAGTGCCGGCTCCTATAAAGAAAACATCGCCTTTATGAACAGGTACAAAATTGCAAACCTCGGTCAGGGTATTATCCTTGATACGGCGCTCAAATTCCTCTTTGGAAATATTTTCTTCAAAACCATAGATAAGCTCGGCACCCTCATCGCAGTCCACTACATACCACATTTCGGTCTTGCCGTATTCACCCTCGTTTTTAAGGGCATATTCATCATCAGGGTGAACCTGAATTGAAAGCCTATCCTTAGCATCAATAAGTTTTATGAGCAATGGGAAATACGGAAACTTTATTGCGCTCTCTCCCAAAGCTTCATTTCCCCAAATCTCCAAAACCTCAGGAAGTGTCCTGCCCGCCATTTCACCGCTTGTAACGGTAGACGGGCCATCTTTATGACATGAAAGCACCCACGCTTCCGCCGCAATATCTTTATCACTTTCATAATTAAATTCAGTTTTAAGCCTTTTTCCGCCCCAAAGATAATCCTTGACAGCAGGCTTCAAAAGTAACGGATACATACTACCCCACCTTAAATTTACATTCAAATTATATAATACTACAATTCCCTCTTTTTTTCAAGATGTTAAATAAATGTTTGTCACCGCCAAATATTCATTTAACACAGATTTAACATAAGCCTGATATCGGATTTAACATTGTTAAGTTAAAATCAAGTTCAGATTAATAAAATCTAAGGAGAGAAAAAATAATGGATATTTTTAATGTGCTGTCATTAATA
>JAZQIP010000024.1:0-47832 GCA_045541175.1 Acutalibacteraceae bacterium | reverse complement strand
CGGTATTAGAACTCAAAAGACAGTAAATGGTATTACCACATACTACACTACTGTTGACGGCAGAATTACAGGTCAATATGACGAAACTAATACTCTTTATTTCCGCTACGATTCTAACAATTCGCTTTTTGGCTTTAATCTTAATGGAACTGAATATATCTACCTTAAAAACATTCAGGGAGATATTGAGGGAATACTTGACCTAAATGGCGACTTGGTTGTAAAATATACCTATGATGCTTGGGGTAAGGTATTATCTGTGACAGGCGAGCTTGCAAGTACCGTAGGTATGATAAATCCTATGCGCTACCGCGATTATTATCTTGATGTTGAAACCGGATATTACTATTTGCAATCAAGATATTATAATCCTGAATTTTGTAGGTTTATAAATGCAGATGAGCCTAAGATTTTAATATTTAAGAATACAAATATTATCTGCTATTTTTCGTATTGCGACAATAATCCAATTACAAATTATGATGAAACTGGTTTTTGGTATTATTCACTTTGGGATTTTTATTATAAAAATTTTTTGAAGAAAAATATTGATAGTAAATATAGTTATACTGCTTTACTGTATAAAAGCTATTGTGCTCAGTATGAATATAATGTTAAGAAATTAGGGGATTTTGATGGTTATATTTATAATCAAAATAATAAAAAATTTGCCAAATTAAAATTTGCTTCCGCTTATATAAAAGAAGTTGGTTGTGAAACGATAGCTATATATAATGTTATGAAGAGGCTTTCAAAATTTGTTTACTATCCTGATGTTATCAATGAATGTTATCTAAATGATTTGGATTGGTTATCTGGACATTTTGGAATTTGGCCCAAACATATTAAAAAGTATTTTGATGCACACGATGTGAATTATAAATATTATACAAGCTCAAAAAAGTTTTTTTCTAAAATTGCAGAAGCAAAAGTAGGAATTATTTCTTATTGGAATGGAAAGCCTTATGTTTCTTCATTGCACACCATTGCATTTAAAAAACTGGAACAAGTTATTATTTTTATAATAGTGATCAAAAGTATAATTCGATAAATAAAATTAAGAAAAGAGAATTTATATGCGGATATCTATTTTGAAAAAAGTATTTAAAGTTTCATTATTAATTATAGTGATGGTTATTGTTATCCAAATCATTTTTTCTATTATTATGATGTGGAGAAGCAATAGAATAGCAGATAAAATAATTGATTCACAAAGTGCTTGGCAGTACAAGCGCGAAAACGTAAAAATCACTATTTATAATAAAGAAAACTTGCCGAATAAGTTTTCACAAAAATATGGTGAAATTTGCGAATGTATTTCAAGTGTTTTTTATAATAATGAATATTCTTCTGAAGAAATCAAAACTGATGGAACGATTTTGTTTTTAATATTGCAAAACAACCAAGAAGAGAGATATTTTTCTTTAGTGTTTGATTCCGCCGGTTCTTTTTTCGAACAAGGAGCCTGTTTGATTGAATATAACGAAAAAGAAAAAACTCTAGATGACGATAACTCTATACTGTTAACAGCTAAAATGAATTTTAACTCAGAAAAAATAAAACTGGTTTTTGAAGATGGCGAAGATTTTGAAAAAATTGTGAATATTAAAAGACTGGAAGGTCAATCAGGGGACGGTTAGAATAACACAGGTGCTAACACACAAACACAGGGGACGGTTCTCTGTGTTGAAGATTAACAGGTGTGAGTTTTGGGACTGTGAGAAAATTCTAAAGCGCACAGAGAACCGTCCCCTGTGCACCTTCAGAGAACCGTCCCCTGTGCACCTTTTATATCTGGATGGGCGAAATTTGCAAAATTAGCCAAACACGCTAAACTTCCCAAATATCTCAAAAAGTTAAAGAGTCCGTTAGTGCGTAATTTGGTTAATGTATCTGTCAAAGGGATAAAGTTTGCTATTAATTCATATATTAAAAAGCTTACACGTAAACCCGGAGAAAGTTGGGTAGTTGCAGTAAGAAGATGGCTTAAAGTTTGATTTTACTGGAGGAAAATGTGTTGAATAAAATTATCAATATTGTTATGATTGTGGAATGTATAATAAGCACATTGTTTTATTTGTTTGCGGTTTTTGCTTTTCATAATCAATTAGCATTGGTTAGAACACTAATAAGTATAATATGTTTACTTATAGGCAACGGAATTATATTAATTTTTTTAACAAATCTAATAAATTTTGATCCAAATAAAATTTATGGTTTTAAATTTGAATTATTTATACTTGGTTTTGCTTTTCAAATAGCTGCTTTTGCTTTATTAAAAAGTAAAATAGGATAGCAAATAACACAGGGGACGGTTCTATGTGTTGACGGGAAATCCAAATAACACAGGTGACGGTTCCGTGGAGTAACACAGGATAATTTAAAAAATAAATCAAAATTATACTTGATTTTATTTATTAGTTGTAGTATAATCATTACAGTAAGTTTTTAAGAAAGGTGAGTGGGGCAACCCGCTCACTTTTGTTTTGCACATACTGCGTGCAACAGACAATTTTTGCTGAGGAGATGAAATGATGGCAAATACTGCCGAAAAGGTTTTCGAGCTTATTAAGGAAACGGTCGAAGAAACAGGCGTTGAGCTATGGGATGTGCGTTTTCTTAAAGAGGGAGCATCCTGGTATTTAAGGGTGTTTATCGATAAGGAAGAGGGCATTTCTATTAACGATTGCACCGATGTGTCCCATGCGATTGACCCTATTATTGATGAGGCGGACCCAATTGATGTGCCTTATTATCTTGAGGTTTGCTCACCGGGTATTGAACGCGAGCTTACAAGCCTCAGACATTTTGAAAAAATGATAGGTAAAACCGTAAAAATAAAGCTTTATAAGGCTTTAGACGGTACAAAAGAGTTTATCGGCATTTTAAAGGGTGCGGATAAAAAGATAGTTATCGAGGTTGACGGCTCAGAGCTTGGCTTTGATATAAAGGAAATTTCTAAAGCAAATCTTTGTGATTTTGAATAAAAGTGAATATACTGTTTGGAGGAATTAAGAAAAATGGCTAGACAAAAGAAATCAGCAAAGGCTCTTAATGATAATACAGAGTTTTTTGAAGCATTAAGGCTTATGGAGGAGGAAAGGGGTATCCCGCAGCAGTTTATTGCTGAAAAGATAGCAGATGCTATTGTTGTTGCCGCGCGTAAGGATTACGGCGGAAATGATATAGTTTCCTGCGTTATCGACCCTGAAAACAAGGTTTTCACTGTTACTGCAAGAAAAACTATTGTTGATGAGGTTGAGGATAGCTTCACTCAGATTTCAAAGGACGATGCGGCTGCTATTGACCCCGCATCTATCGAGCAGGGCTTTATTGATATAAAGCTTGACCCCAAGAAATTTGGCAGAGTTGTAGCTCAGAATTCTAAAAATAATTTCCGTCAGGGCGTTCGTGAGGCTGAGCGCGGCCAGACCTTGGCCGAGTTCCAGAGTCATAACCGCGAGCTTGTGACTGCGGTTGTTCAAAAGATAGACCCCAAGAACGGCAACGCTATTCTCACTATCGGTCATAATGAAGCAACCCTTCCTAAAATGGAGCAGGTTCCTGATGAAATTATCAATGAGGGCGACCATATCAAGGTTTATGTTGTTGACGTTAAGGAGAGCGAGAGGGGAGCTAGAATTATGCTTTCCCGTACTCATCCCGGTCTTGTAAAGCGTTTGTTTGAAACCGAGGTTCCTGAGATTTTTGACGGTACTATTGAGATTAAAGCTGTATCCCGTCAGGCAGGCTCCAGAACTAAGATTGCTGTTTGGTCACCCGACCCCGAGATTGATGCGGTTGGCGCTTGTATTGGACCTAAGGGTGCCCGTGTTAACAAGATAGTTGAAGAATTAGCAGGCGAGAAGATTGATATCGTTAAGTATAGCGAGGACCCTGTAGAGTTTGTATCAGAGGCCCTTTCTCCTGCAAAGGTTGTATCGGTTGAAATTCTCAGTACAGAAGATCCCAAGGCTTGCAAGGCAAGTGTTCCTGAGTCTCAGCTTTCTTTAGCTATCGGCAATAAGGGACAGAATGTAAGACTTGCGGCAAAGCTTACCGGTTGGAAGATAGATATTCATCCCGAAAGCGGATTTTTCGGTGAATAATCTGCTTGAAAGGGGAATTTTCAGTGGCAACTAAAAAAGTACCTATGCGTATGTGCACAGGCTGTCGCGAGATGAAGCCCAAAAAAGAGCTTGTAAGAGTTGTCAAAACCGCGGATGGTGAAATTAAGCTTGACCTTACGGGGAAGCTTAACGGTAGAGGCGCTTATGTTTGCAAAAGTAAAGAATGTCTGGCAAAGATAAGTAAGAGTAATGCTCTTGCAAGGGCTTTTGAAACTGCGGTGGACAGCAGTATTTACGATAAGCTTGAAACGGAGCTTGATAATATTGAACAGTAAGATTTTAACCCTGTTGGGGTTTGCGGCAAAGGCAGGGAAGCTGAGCTTTGGACTTGGCAACTGCATAGCGTCCGTCAAAGAAAACAAGGCGTTTTTGGTAGTGACAGCAAATGATGTTTCTCCAAAAAGCCGAAAAGAAGCCGAATATTTTGCTAATACGGCAAATATAAGGTATGCGGCACTTGACGATGCGGATATATTTACATTGTCGAATGCGGTAGGACGCAAATGCGGGGTAATCGCTGTGAACGACAGCGGCTTTGCCGATGCGATTTACCTGAATTATGTAGGAGGAAATGCGAATGACCAATAAATACAAGATAAGCGATCTTGCAAAGGATTTTAATATGAAATCCAAGGATCTCATAAATATTGTTACCGAGCTTACCGGTGTTGAGAAAAAGTCGGGGGCTGCTCTAGGCGAGGATGAAATAGGCCTAGTTTTCCTGCGCCTTACTGCCGATAATGCGGTAAAAAGCTTTGATGAGTATTTTGCTACAGGTGCAGAGTCAAGAGAAAAAGCTAAAAAGGCAAGAGAAGAAGAGAAGAATAAAAAGCTTGCTGAACAGATGGCTATACTCGAGCAGTTAAAGGCAGCGGCTGCTGCTCAAAACGGCGAAAAGGCACCTGAGGAGAAGGCAGAGCCTAAGGCTGAAAAGAAAGCCGAAAAGAAGGCGGAAAAGCCTGAGAAAAAGGAAGAAAAGAAAGAGGTTAAGGCTGAGCCTAAAAAGGAAACCAAACCCGAGCCTAAGAAAGAGGCAAAGGCTGAACCTAAAAAGGAAGTAAAGGCTGAGAAAAAGGCTGAAAAGCCGGTTGAAGCAAAGACCGAGAAAAAGGAAGAGGTTAAGGAGCATAAGCCCTCTGACCCGAAACCGTTCTCATCTCAGAAAAAGGATAAAAAGCCGGGTGCCGCTCCGAATCGTGGCCCTGCTGAAATCCGCAGAATTGATACCAGAACCTCTAATGTTAATATTGATAAATATAACGAAAAGTATGAGACTATTGCTCCTGCAAACTCTATGAAGGATAACTATTCTAGAAAGCAGAAGATTAAGCAGAAGTCTCAGGATTATCGCCGTCCTCAGGGTGCTAAGCGCGAGACCGAGGCTGATAAGATGCGCAGAATGCAGCTCGAGCGTATAAAGAAAACTCCGATTACGGTTACTGTAGGTGACGAAATAACTGTAGGCGAGCTTGCTGCTGCTATGAAGAAAACTGCAGCTGATGTTATCAAAGAGTTATTAAAACTCGGTATGATGGCGACAGTTAACCAGGTTATAGATTATGATACGGCTGAAATCGTAGTTACCGAAATGGGCGCTAAGATTGAGAGAGCGGTTGTGGTTACTATCGAAGAGCAGATTATGGATGATACTGAGGATAATGCAGAGAATTTGAAGCCCAGAAGTCCTGTTGTTGTTGTTATGGGACACGTTGACCACGGTAAAACCTCTTTGCTTGATGCTATCCGTAATACTGCGGTTACCGATACTGAGGCAGGCGGTATTACTCAGCACATCGGTGCTTACAGGGTTAATTGTAATGGTAATGATATTACCTTCCTTGATACCCCCGGTCACGCTGCGTTTACTTCAATGCGTCAGCGCGGTGCTATGGCTACCGATATAGCTGTTCTGGTTGTTGCCGCTGATGACGGTATTATGCCTCAGACTATTGAAGCTATAAACCACGCTAAGGCTGCTAAGGTGCAGATAATTGTTGCTATTAATAAGATGGATAAGCCTGAGGCTAATCCCGACCGTATTATGCAGCAACTCACCGAGCACGAGCTCGTTCCCGAGGAATGGGGCGGAGATATTATATGTGTTCCCGTATCTGCTAAAACTCATGACGGTATTGATAACCTGCTTGAGAATATCTTGCTTATTGCAGAAATGATGGAGCTTAAAGCTAATCCTGACAGACGCGCTAAGGGTATTGTTATCGAGGCTCGTCTTGATAAGGGAAGAGGTCCTGTTGCATCCTTGCTTGTTCAGAACGGTACTCTTAATTCGGGCGATATCATCGTTGCAGGTACTTCTGTTGGCCGCGTTCGTGTTATGACAAACGAAAACGGCAAGGAAGTTAAGGTTGCAGGTCCGTCTGTTCCTGTTGAGATAACAGGTCTTGCAGAAACCCCGAATGCAGGCGATGTTTTCAATGCTGTATCGGATGAAAGACTTGCTCGTCAGCTTGTTGAGCAGAGAAAGCAAAAGGCTAAGGAAGAAATCTTTAACGCTAAGCAAAAGGTTACTCTTGATAACCTATTTGAAAGTCTTAGTGAAGGCGAGCTTAAAGACCTTAATATCGTTGTAAAAGCCGATGTTCAGGGTAGTGTTGAAGCAGTTCGTGAAAATCTTGTTAAGCTTTCTAATGATGAGGTTCGTGTTAACGTTATCCACGGCGGCGTAGGTGCAGTTAATGAGTCTGATGTTATGTTGGCTCAGACTTCAGGCGCTATAATAGTAGGATTTAATGTTCGCCCCGATGCTGTAGCTCAGGCTGCTGCTGAGAGAGACGGCGTTGATATGCGTATGTACCGTGTAATTTATGATTGTATTGAGGAAATTCAGGCTGCTATGAAGGGTATGCTTGCTCCGAAATACCGTGAAAACCAGATGGGTACTGCCGAGGTTCGTAATGTATTTAAGATTTCGAGCGTTGGTACAATAGCCGGTAGCTATGTTACAAATGGTAAGATTACTCGTGCTTGTCAGATACGTGTCGTACGCGAGGGTATAGTAATATATGAGGATAAGATAGATTCACTGCGCCGCTTTAAGGATGATGTTAAGGAAGTGGCTCAGGGCTATGAGTGCGGTATCGGTCTTGAAAAATTTGCCGATATCAAGGAAGGCGACATTCTTGAAGCCTTCATAATGGAGGAGTATAGAGACTGATGGCGGGATTTAAAATAAACCGTATCACTTCTGATATTAAAATAACACTTTCCGAGCTGCTTAGGGAAGTAAAAGACCCGAGAGTAAGTAAACTGCTCAGCATTGTCAAGGTAGATGTTTCGGGAGATTTATCCTATGCTACCGTTTATGTGAGCGCTATTGAGGGTTATGATGCGACAG
Source organism: Acutalibacteraceae bacterium (assembly GCA_045541175.1). Lineage (GTDB taxonomy): Bacteria > Bacillota > Clostridia > Oscillospirales > Acutalibacteraceae > UBA737. Next base: position 40,347 of record JAZQIP010000024.1, on the reverse strand, counting down.
TCAGCTCGGTAAAGGCTTTAAAGGGAGCGGCAGGTTACCTTCGCCGTGAGCTTGGAGGCAGACTCAAGCTCAGAAAGGTACCTGAGCTTCGCTTTGTAGCAGATGATTCTATTGAGCAGAGTGCTAATATTTCAAGAATAATTGAATCATTTAAAGAGGAAAGTGCCGATGAATAAATATAAAACTATCGGCTGTAAGGAACTGAGTTTAAGACAGCTTGCAAGATTCCTTAAAAAGCATAATAATTATATTATTTTGACCCATGCTTCGCCTGACGGCGATACCTTAGGTTCGGCGTATGCTCTTTATTATGCTCTTAATGAAATAGGCAAGACTGCCTGTGTGCTTTGTCCTGATGTGATACCTCAGAAGTATGATTATTTCGCGAGAAAAACTGACCATATTATGCGTGAAAATGCAACTGTGGTGGCGGTTGATGTTGCCGATGAGAGACTTTTAGGTGCTTTGAAGGACGAATTTGCGGGTAAAATTGACCTTTGTATTGACCATCATATTTCAAATACAAGATTTGCTAAAAATCTTTATCTTGATGATGCCGCTGCGGCAACAGCTGAATCGATTTACGAGCTTATAATGCGGATGAAGGTTAATATAAACGATGTTACCGCAAAGGCTATTTATACAGGTCTTGCTACTGATACAGGCTGTTTTAAATACTCTAATGTTACAGCAAAAACCCATACTATTGCAGCAATGCTTTATGATTACAATATAGATACGGCGGAAATTAACCGTCTTATGTTTGATACCAAATCAAAAAGGCTCTTAAACCTTGAAAAAATGGTGCTTGATGCGGCAGAGTTTCACTTTGACGATAAATGCGTTATTCTGCCTGTTACCGCCGATATGCAGGAGGCTACAGGCTGCAGCGGTACAGAGCTTGAAAGTATTGCGGTTATATCAAGAAGTGTTGAGGGAGTTAAGGTGGGTGTCACCTTAAAGCAAACTGCTGATGAAGAGTTTAAGGTATCGCTCAGAACCTATGAGCCTTTTGATGCAAGTGCTATTTGCCGAGTATTGGGCGGCGGCGGTCATAAGGGTGCTGCCGGTGCTACTGTAAACGGCAATTTAGGACAGGTTAAGGAATTAGTGCTTAGCGCTGTTAATAAAGCCTTGGAGGAAGTATATGCAGGGTCTGATTCTGCTCAATAAACCGCAGGGAATAACCTCTTTTTCGGCGGTTTCAGCGATAAAAAGAGCGGCAAGTGAAAAAAGAGTGGGCCATACAGGAACACTTGACCCTATGGCTACAGGTGTTTTGCCGATTTTGCTCGGCAGAGCAACAGCCCTTTCTTCCCTTATGCTTGATGCCGATAAGCGGTATATCGCTGAAATAAAGCTCGGAACGATAACCGATACCGATGATATAACAGGCAGTATTATATCCGAAAATCAGGTTTCGGTGAGTGATGAGGAGCTAAGGTCAGCTCTTAGAGCTTTTACAGGTCAAATCGAGCAGATTCCGCCTATGTATAGCGCTCTTAAAAAGGACGGTGTGCGGCTTTATAAGCTGGCCCGTGAGGGAAAAACTGTCGAAATTACCCCAAGAAAGATAAAAGTTTTCGAAATAAAGCTTTTATCTGATTTGGATGAAAGCCATACCTTTAAAATAGAGTGCCATGTATCAAAGGGTACTTATATCAGGTCGCTTGCGCGGGATATAGGTGAATACCTTGGTTGCGGGGCTACTCTTACAGGTCTTTGCCGTACTGCGGCTTCGGGCTTTTCTATTGATGAATGTGCAGACCTGGAGGATATAAAAAACGATAATATATCCAACTATATTATGAGCGAGGAAATGGCTGTATTGCACCTGCCAGAGCTTTTGGTTACAGATAAACAGGCCACCCGTTTTTGCAACGGCGGTCAGCTTAGCTTTGAGCGGTTGCACATAGTACCTCCCGAAGATGGTACTCTTTTTAGGGTTAAAAATAAGGGCGTTTTTCTTGGTATCGGTATTGCTGATAGCGAAAAACAGCAATTAAATATCAAGTGTATTATCAATTATCCGGAGTGATAAAGAAATGAGAAATGCTGTAGCTTTAGGCACGTTTGACGGTGTTCATAAAGGGCATCAGGCGGTACTTAATCTGCCGAGCGATTGCCGCAAGATTGCAGTAACATTTATGAGTCCGCCTAAATGCGGCGAGCTTATAATGTCTAATGAGGATAAATGCAGAATCCTCAAAGAAATAGGTATTGACGAAATTTTCACCTTGGATTTTAATGAGGTGAAGGATATATCTCCGATTGATTTTTTGGATATGGTATGCGAAAAATATCATCCTGCGGTCTTTTCGTGCGGCTTTAATAACCGATTTGGAAAAGGAGCTCAGGGTGATACGGTACTGCTCAATTCATATTGCGAAAAGCATGGAATTGAGTTTATGTGTGCAAAGCCTGTGATGCAAAACGGTGAGGTTATTTCCTCAACCCTTTTGAGGCAGCTTCTTAAAAATGGTGAAATCAACAAAGCAAACGAGCTTTTATATGAGCCCTTTTCCTTTGAAAGCGAGGTTATTGAGGGTGACCATAGGGGCAGAACAATAGGCTATCCAACCATTAACCAAAGGTATCCTGAAAGCTTTGTAAAACTGAAATTCGGGGTTTATAAAACTAAAATAATTATAGACGGTATTGAATATTTCGGTATTACAGATATTGGTATAAGACCGACCTTTGCTACCGACTATGTTATAAGTGAAACATTTATTAAGAATTTTTCCGGCAATCTTTACGGAAAGAAAATAAGAATTGTGCCGCTTGAGTTTTTAAGAGAAGAGAAGAAATTCGATTCATTAGAGGAACTTAAAAAGCAAATAGCGGAAGATTTAAAAAGATAGAATATAAGGAGATAATAAAATGGCAGCAAAAAAGAAAGGAAGCTCATCGAAGGCAAGAAGTACTGCCCAAAGCAGAAAATCACCTGAAAATAATGTCGGCAGAAGACAATTGCTTTCGGTTATCTGGTTTGCGGTTGCAATATTCTTTCTTTGCATAGTATTTATCAAGGGGCAGAATGTCTGGACCTGGCTACATAATTTTGTATTCGGTATTTTTGGTGTCACAGCGTATTTTTACCCGTTTTTAGTAGGATTTATTGCTGTGATGTTTGCTATGGACAGAATCAACGGCTCAATAACTGCCAAAATAATAGAATCGGGACTTTTGGTGGTATTTATAAGTGCCGCGGTAGATATTTTTTCAAAGCATAATGATGCAGTAAATTTTGGAGAGCATCTTGCAAATGCTTATGTTCAGGGTGCTGCCCTTAGAAGCGGTGGATTTTTAGGTGCGCTTATAGGACAACCTCTTTATCTTGCTTTTGGCAAGGTGGGAGCGGCAATTACGGTCATTTTGCTTATATTTGTATTCTTTATGATAATAACAGGTACAACCCTTCTTTCTCTCTTTAAAGCCTTAAGCAAGCCTGTAAAGACTATTTCTGAGCAGGCTGAGAGTGCTTATCAGGCGAGAATGGAGCGCGAAGGCGAGGAAGATGGCAAAAAGCTTAGAGTTATAAAGGGCTTTGAGGCGGATATTCCCGTGGATGATATTCCGCAAAAGCGTAAAAAAGAGCGTGTGGGTCTTAATGAACAGCAACGCAAGGTAGTGAGCGCTTATTACGGCGAGGATGTCGCACCTGAAGAGCCGGAGGGTGTAGAAGATAAGCAGAATATTGATATGGCGCTCAAAACCGCGGCTGAGGAAAAAGCAGAGGTTGAGGTAGAGGTTGAGAAGATAGATGTTAAGGCGGAGGTTGAAAAATTCACCGAGGACGTCAAGGAAGAGATAGAAACCGCTGATGATAACGGTTATGTATTCCCGCCGCTGTCCCTCCTAAAGGAATCGGATTCTTCAAATGCGACAGCCGCAGGCACTGAGGTTACTGCAGAGCATCTGGTTGAAACTCTTCGCAGCTTCGGTGTTGAAACAAGGATTGTTAATATTAGCCGAGGTCCTACAGTAACCAGATATGAGCTCCAACCGTCAGCAGGCGTTAAAATCAGTAAGATTACTAATCTTGCAGACGATATTGCGCTTAATCTTGCTACCGCAGGTGTTCGAATAGAGGCTCCTATCCCAAATAAGGCGGCTGTAGGTATCGAGGTGCCTAACAAGTCAAGCGATGTTGTAGGAGTAAGAGGTATTTTTGAATCTCCTGCATTTACAGCGGCTAAGAGCAAGCTCACTGTGGCACTTGGCAGAGATATAGGCGGAAATGCTGTTGTTACCGATATCGGCAAAATGCCTCATGGACTTATAGCTGGCGCTACAGGCTCGGGTAAATCGGTTTGTATAAACTCGATTATTATGAGTATTTTGTATAAAGCAACCCCTGAAGAGGTAAAACTCTTAATGATTGACCCGAAGGTTGTAGAACTCGGTATTTACAATGGTATACCGCACCTTTTGGTACCTGTTGTTACCGACCCGAGAAAGGCTTCGGGCGCTCTCGGATGGGCAGTAAGCGAAATGGAAAAGCGCTATGCAATGTTTGCCGACAGAGGTGTCCGCAATATTGAGGGTTATAACCATTTTGTTGAAACCCTTAATGACCCCGAAATCGGTAAAATGCCGCATATAGTAATTATTATAGACGAGCTTGCAGATCTTATGATGACCGCACCAAACGAGGTTGAGGATTCTATCAACCGAATTGCGGCAAAGGCCAGAGCGGCAGGTATGCATCTCATAGTTGCAACCCAAAGACCGTCTGTTGATGTTGTTACAGGCGTTATCAAGGCTAATATTCCTACCCGTATCGCTTTTGCGGTTTCTTCTCAGGTTGACAGCCGTACTATTCTTGATACAGCAGGTGCTGAAAAGCTGCTTGGACGCGGTGATATGCTCTTCCGCTTTGCAGGTGCACCTAAGCCTAATAGAATACAGGGCTGTTTTGTAAGCGATGAAGAGGTTGAAGCGGTTGTTGATTATATCAAGGGTGACCGCACAGCCGATTATGACGATAATGTTATGGTAGAAATTGAGCGTCAGGCGGCGGTTGAGAAAAAGCAGAAGACAGGGCTCTCAGAAGACGGTCCCGATGAAGACCCGATGCTGTCAGAAGCTATAAAGGTTGTAGTTGAAAACGGAATGGCTTCAACCTCGCTTTTGCAGAGAAAATTAAAGCTCGGTTATGCGAGAGCCGCCCGTATAGTTGATGAGATGGAAGCTAGAGGGGTTGTCGGACCTTATGAAGGCTCAAAGCCGAGAAAGGTGCTGATAACTATGGATCAGCTTATGGAACGCGAGGCTTCGGGTGAAGTCTGATGCCAAAAAGAAAGATAAGAATCTCTGAAAAGAGGCTGATTTCCGCTTTAGCGGCGTTACTGCTTTGTATAGTTTCTTTCCTTATTGCTTTTATTGAGGAAGGCTTTGGCAGTAATGCGGCTTCTGTGGATATAAATTCCGATTTTGTTCGGTTTATGGATATAGGTCAGGGAGACTGTATTCTGGTTTACAGCAACGGTTATTCTGCACTTATAGATACAGGTATTGAGGAAAATTCAGCTCAGCTTTGTGCCGATTTAAAGGGTATGGGAATTAAGACGATAGATGCTATGGTAATATCTCATCTGCATGATGACCATACAGGCGGTGTGAGAGGGGTTTTAGATAATTTCAAGGTATCTAATCTTATTTTGCCTGAGCTTTCGGTTGAAAGCTCGAAGCTTGGTACAGCTCAGCTCGCTATTAATGAAGTTGAATCCTCAGGCGGTGAAGTTTATAGTGCGGAGCAGGGAATGAATTTTGAAATCGGCGAATTTGAGCTGACTGTTCTCGCATCTTACGGTGAAATGAATGATGAAAATAATCGCTCTGTGATACTAGTAGCAGAGATAGACGGTGTTAAATTCTTCTTTTCTGGCGATGCCGAGGTTAAAGCTGAAAAGCAGTTGCTGACAGAGGGGCTTGACCTTAAATGCGATGTATTTAAAGCTGGACATCACGGTAGCAGTACCTCAAACTGCGAGGAGCTTTTAAAGGCTGTAAGACCGAGGTATGTTGCAATATCGGTAGGAAAGGATAATATGTATGGGCATCCGCATAATGAGGCGCTATATTTATTTGAGCGTATTGATGCAGATGTTTTCCGCACCGATACCGACGGCGATATAACTTTTTATATTGAAGACGGAAAAATAACCCCAAAAACAGAGAGGTAAGGTGTAGACTTTGGCTAAAAAGGTAAGCTTTTACGGTATTTTAGTCGCTCTTTGTCTTGTACTGGGGTATATTGAGCATTTATTACCGATGGATTTTATAGCCCCAGGAATAAAACTTGGACTTGCCAACACCTTAACGCTTTTGTTAGTAGCAAAAGGGGATATTAAAGGTGCTTTTGCGGTGAATATAGTGAGAATTTTGCTTTCGGGTTTGCTTTTTGCAAGTCCTTCGGTGCTTATTTATTCATTGACTGCAGGGTTGCTTTCTTTAACCGTTATGTCCTTGCTTTCAAAACTAAAACAGATAGGTATTATCGGTTTTAGCGTTGCGGGGGCGCTTATACATAATATAACTCAGCTTGCAGTTGCGTTTTTTATGGTTGGTGCAGGAGTTTTATATTACCTGCCGTTTTTGCTGATTTCTGCTGTCGTTTGCGGTATTGTGACCGCTGAGGTGGCAAAAATATTATTAAAGAATTTAAAAGTATAATGATTCAGTCCGAATTTTTATAAAAAATTCGACATTCTATAACTATTCTAATTCAAGGAGTGCTGTTTATGTGCGGATTTGTCGGTTTTACAAATTATATAAAAGACGATGGAACCGTTCTTGAGAAAATGATGAACAGGATTGTTCACCGCGGTCCCGATTCGGCGGGCAAATATGTAGACGAGGATGTGGCATTAGGCTTTCGCAGACTGAGTATTATTGACCTTGCTGAGGGCGACCAGCCTATGTTCAACGAGGATAAATCCTTGGTGCTTGTGTTTAACGGTGAAATATATAATTTTAAGGATTTGCGTGCTGAGCTTGTTGAAGCAGGTCATATATTTGCGAATAATTCCGATAGCGAGGTTTTGATTCACGGCTATGAGCAATGGGGTAAAGATTTGGTTACCCGTCTTCGCGGTATGTTTGCTTTTGTTATATTTGACCGTCGTGACAGGTCTATTTTTGCGGCCCGTGATATGTTTGGAATAAAGCCATTTTATTATACCTTTATGGAAAAAAGCTTTATTTTCGGCTCTGAAATCAAGTCATTCTTAGACCATCCCGATTTTAAAAAGGAGCTTAATGAAGAAGCGCTTGCGCATTATCTTTCGTTCCAGTATTCACCCCGAGAGGAGACATTTTTCAAGAATGTTTTCAAGCTCCCTCCGGCTCATTATTTCACCTTTAAGGACGGGGAGATGGAAGCTGTTCGATATTGGCGCCCTGAGTTTGATGAAACCGACGGTGTGCTCGAATACTTTGCCGACCTTACTGATGATACGGTCAGAGAGTCGGTTGCAGCTCATAAAATTGCCGATGTTGAGGTAGGCTCGTTCTTATCTTCTGGCATAGATTCCAGCTATATCGCCGAGGCGGCTAATGTTGATAAAACCTTCACCGTAGGTTTTGAAAGTCCTGACGGGGACAGATACAATGAGATACATTATGCTAAGGCTTTTGCAGATACTATAGGTGTCGAAAATATTTCAAAAATTATAACCCCTGAGGAATACTGGGGTAATTTTGGAAAAATTCAGTACCATATGGACGAGCCTTTGGCAGACCCTGCGGCGATTGCGCTTTACTTTGTAAGCAAGCTTGCAAGCGAGCATGTCAAGGTTGTAATGTCAGGTGAGGGTGCGGACGAGCTGTTCGGCGGATACCGTATTTATCAGGAGCCTTTAACCCTTACCGCTTATGATAAATTACCTTTCTGCATCCGCAGAATTGTTTCTAAAATTTGCGAGCATCTGCCTCAGAAGCACGGTATAAATTATCTTGTTCGCAGAGGCAAAACCATTGAGGAGCGCTTTATAGGAAATGCAAATATTTTCTCTGTAAAAGAGAGAAATTCAATTTTAAAGAGCGTTATTTCAAAGAATGCGGTTGAGCCGAAGGTGCTTTGCGATAAGTTTTACAGCGAGGTTAAAGATAAGGATACCGTTACCAAAATGCAGTACCTTGATATTAATATGTGGCTTATGGGTGATATCCTGCTTAAAGCCGATAAAACAAGTATGGCAAATTCTTTGGAGCTGAGAGTTCCTTTCCTTGATAAAAAGGTTATGGAGTTTGCGGCAACTATTCCGCTTAAATGCAGAGTTAATACCGTTACTACAAAATTAGCTCTCAGAAAAGCGGCAGAGAAGACCTTGCCGAAGCGTACAGCCGATAAGGATAAATTAGGCTTCCCAGTGCCTATCAGAGTATGGCTTAAAGAGGACGGTTATTATAATACCGTAAAAGAGGCGTTCACCTCTGAAGTAGCAGAAAAGTATTTCCATACAGATAAGCTTGTAGAGCTTCTTGAAATTCACCGCTCAGGCAAAGCCGATGTAAGCCGCAAAATCTGGACGGTTTATACATTTATTGTTTGGTATAATGAGTTTTTTATAAAAGAAAATTAAGGAATAAATAAACCTCCCTTAAAAGGTTAAAATAACCTTACAAGGGAGGTTTTAATATGGCAAATAATACAATGTCTTTTATAAAAGGTCTCGGTGCAGGTATGGTTGCAGGTGCAGCAGCTTTGGCAGTTGGCAAGGTAATGCTTCAGGATAATAAGAATATTACCAAAGGCTCAACCAAGCTTGTAAAAGCAGTCGGCGAGTTTGTCGACGGAGTACAGACAATGTTTCATTAAGCAAAGGCGAAAACCATACTTTTAAAATCGAGTTTGGATTAGTCGTGGTAGCTTAGCAAAAATCCTCTATTTCACATAGAGGATTTATTATTTTGCTTTTTTACAAGGAGCAATAAAAAATAGGTTATAGCGCTGATAAATACTATTGCCGCACCTGATGCTATACCTAGATAATAGGAAATGCAAAGACCGGAAATACAGAAAATAAAGCTTAAAATCGCCGAGATTAAAATTCTGCCTTTTAGAGATTTTGATAATAGAGCTGAGCAGGCAGATGGGGCTGAGAGCAGGGCAATCACTAAAATAATTCCTACAACCCTTATCAGTACAACAATGGATAAAGCGGTAAGAATAAGCAGAGAATATTCTAAAAATATAGTTTTAAGTCCTGAAATTTTAGCAAACTGCTCGTCAAACAAAAAGGCTTTCCAATCGTTAAATAATACTATTGTAAATGCTAAGACCACAGCAGTTACTACCGCCATAATATAAAGATCAGCTTTTGTTACTGACAGTATATTTCCGAAAAGGTAGGAATTCATATCAGGTGGAAAAGAGGGCATAAGAGCTGTAAAAGCTATACCGCTCGCCATTCCAAGCGACCATAAAAGCGAGATGACTATATCTGTATGCACACCGCCCTTGCGCCTGATAGTGCCTATTATAACTGCACTTGTTGCGGCGAAAATACCTGCTCCGATTATAGGTTCAAAGCCTAAAAGATAGCCTAGCCCCACGCCGCCGTAAGCAGTATGAGCAATGCCGCCGCTCATCATCAGCATTTTTTTCTCACTCAGTATCACACCGATAACCGCACAAAGTATAGCCGACAACAGGCTTGCTAGCAAGGCGTTTTGCAAAAATGTGTATTTAAAAATTGCACTCAGCATATTATAATTCCTCGCTTTCGCCGTACATATAGCCTGTAAGCTCGGGTAGAGATACAGGATTTCCAAAATATTTAAGCTTTCTGTCAATAAAGGCGATTTTGGTGGCGTTTTCTGCTGCGGCTTTAAGGTCGTGGGTTACAGCTATTACAGTGATACCTTTGATTTTAAGCTCGCAAAGCAAACTGAAAATCTTATCTCTTGAATATGCATCGACATTGGCGGTAGGCTCATCAAGCAGCAAAATTTCGGGATTCGAGGCTAAAGCTCTTGCTATCAGCAAGCGCTGAAATTCGCCGCCCGAAAGCTCGCTTATCTGTCTTTTGGCATAGCTTTCAAGACCAACTAAAGAGAGGATATTCAGCGCAGAAAGTTTTTCTTGCTCTTTAAAACGGTGAAAAGGATGCAGTCCTGAGCCTAGCGTTCCTGTGAGAACTGTTTCTAAAACCGAGATAGGGAAATTGCGGTCTAGAGACGCAGTCTGGGGAACATAACTGATTTTATTATTTGGAATATTAATATAAATTTCACCGTTATCAGGTTTCAAAAATCCAAGAATGGTATTGAGCAGCGTGGTTTTTCCACCGCCGTTAGGCCCTAATATGCACAGAAAATCACCCTTGCAGGTTTCAAGGGTGATATCGTTTATAGCTTCAACTTTGCTATAAGATACAGATAAATTTTTAACTGATAAAGTAGTCATTAATTAGTCGCCTCGTAAATTTTTTGCGCTATTATTTTAAGATTGTTTATATAATCCTCTGCAAGAGGGCTGAGGGCTATAGCACTTCCGCCTATTTCTTCTGCGAAGGCTTCTGCCTGTCTGCCTGAGGTTTCTGACTGATAGAAAATAACCTTTATACCGTAAAGCTCAGCGAGGTCAGTCATCTCGGCAATACGCTGAGCGGTTGCCTCCTTGCCATGCTCTTCAAGAGCATACATCGAAAGACCGTAATCGTCTGCAAAATAGCCGAAAGACGGATGGAAAACGATAAATCTTTTTACTCGCTTATCCTTAAATATATAATTAATTTCGTTATCTAAATTTTCGAGTTCATTTATATATTTTTTTGCATTTTCTTTATATAAGCTTGCGTTTTTCGGGTCAAATGCGCTTAGGGTATCGGCAATAGTGTTTACCATAACAATAACCCTTTTAGGTGATAACCATATATGAGGGTCGCGGCCGCCGTGCTCCTTATCGGTAAGGTCGGGATAAACCTTTGAAACCGCTGTGTGAAGCTCGGTGATTTTTGTTGCACCCGATACGGATTTCAATATGCTGTCCTCTGCGGGTACCCCGATAGAAAAATAGATATCTGCTTTCTCAAGAGCAGCAATTTCCTGAGGGGATGGCTCATAGGTCTCAGGCGAAGCACCGCTTGGTATCATAGTAGTAATATCAAATTTATCGCCGCATACCTTTTCGACAAAGGTTTTTTCGGGTAATATTGAAACGGCTATTACCGATTTATCTGATTTCGAATTATTATTTGATTTACAGCCGCAAAGCATAAAAACTAAAATAAAAGAAAGGACTAAAGCTATAATTTTTTTTAAATTCATTTTATTTTCTCCAATTTGCAAATGATTTGCAAATTATATTTTAATACCAATATTTATTATTGTCAAGCAAAAATGCAAATAACTTGCAATTTTGATCTTTTTAATATATAATACCAAAAAAGGGAAGTGATTTAGTGGCTGAAAAGCATAATTATAATACAAAAGCCAGAAAATATATATTAGAATACCTTGAAAGCTGCGGAGATAATACTGTATGCGCGGCAGATATTTTGGATTTTTTAAATAAAAACGGTGTTTCGGTTAACCTCACCACCGTTTACCGCTATTTAAGTAAGCTGACAGCGGAGCACAAGGTTATTAAAATAACCGAAGCCAAAAGTCAAAAGTCAGTTTATCAGCTGATAAAACACAAAAAATCCTGCGATAACCATTTGCATATCAAATGTACTAAATGCGGGAAACTAATTCACCTTGATTGTGGGTTTATAGAGCAGTTTAGAGCGCATATTTTGATGGACCACGGTTTTTCTCTTGAATGCTCGGGCAGTATACTTTACGGAATATGCGATGAATGTAAATGAAGCCTTGGATTTTAAATCCAAAGCTTCATTTCTTTTATATCCTTAATATGAATGTCAGCAGTTTCGGGGGTTGGGGAATGAGGATTTAAAAACACAGCCTTTGCACCCGAGTTTTTTGCAAAGAGCATATCGTTTGCACTGTCACCTATCATAATAGTATTTTCAGGTGCTATACCGAGCAAACTTGTTATGTACTTCATTGAGTCGGGGTAGGGCTTTGGCCTTTTGACCTTGTCTTTAGATGCGATTACTGAAATGAAACTGTCAATCCCGAGCAGTTTACAGCAATGTAGAGAAGAGTCATAGTTATCAGAGGTTGCAAGAGCTATTTTAATTCCCTTATTAAAGTAATATTCGAATATTTCTTTTATGCCGCTGTAAAGAGGCTTTACCTTGCCGTAGCGGTAATCTTTTTCAAAACGAAGCGAAAGCCCCTCTTTGGTGACTGATATACCGCTTTCGGCAAATATTTTAACCCAACCGTTTATTATATCAACACTTGTTCCCGAAACCACAATGCTTTCAGGGATAATGCTTCCGTCTTCGTTAAATCCAACATGGTGCATAAGCTTTAAAAAAAGGGAAGTGTCGTCCTCTCTTTTCCAAAGCTTTAATATGTCTTTAGCCACCCCTGTGCTGAAATTTTTCCAGAAGAGGGCAGTATCAATAAGGGTTCCGTCTTTATCAAAAACAAGTGCTTTGATATTATCCAATTTAAAATCTCCTCAAAGTTAATTTTAAACCGCCGTTTAAAACGGCGGTTTTTTAATAGAGTTTAACATCTATCCATAAATTTTCGTAATAATTTCTTATTTCGTTTTTAATATCATGATAATACTGAACCTTTGGCATATCAGAAGTCTTTGGATAGAGTATTTCATTTTGGTAATAGTAATAATCTTCGTTTTCTATAACCGCTGTGTTGGGGGATGCATAGCCGATGTATTCAGCATTAGCAGTAGCGATATCGGGCTCTAAAAGGAAATTGATATACATAAGCGCCGCATCGTAGTTTTTAGTGCCTTTGAGGACGCAAACAGAGTCGATAAAAATATTCGTACCCTCTTTTGGGTAGAAGAATTTAAGGTCGGGGTTGGTTTCAACCATTGTAAGATAATCGCCGGCGTAGTAGGGCGCAATAGAGGCTTCGCCTGTCTCCATTTTACCGTATACCTCATCCATAACATAGGCTTGCAAATTATCCTTGCCTTTTTTGAGAAGCTCTGCCGCGGCATCCCATTCAGCTTTATTTTCCGAATTAAGGTCAAATCCCTTTAAAATCTGAGCTGTCATAAATGCATCGCGCGGATTATTAAAATTAAGCGCCATATCCTTATATTTTGGGTCCCATAAAACATTCCAGGAATGCTCGATATTTTCAATATGAGCGCCATTATAGATTATACCTACCATTCCGACATTATAAGGAACGGTATATTTATTTTCGGGGTCGAAAAATATATTTTTATACTGCTCGTCTATAAGGTCATAATTTGAAAGAGCCGAGGTATCAATTTCTCGTAGCATATCCTCATTTAAAAGCCGCTGAATCATATAGTCGGACGGGATTACGATATCGTAATTAACGCCGCCGTTTTTAACCTGAGAATACATCGTTTCGTTGCTCTCAAAGGTAAGATAATTCACCTTGATTCCTGTCAGCTTTTCAAATTCTTTATTGACATCCATGGTGCCCTCGGTACCGTCAGAAATGTATTCTCCCCAATTATAAACGGTCAGCGAGGTGCCCTCAAATTCTCGGGAATATTCTGCCCTGAGGTTAAGGTCAGCGTATTGATAACCCTCAAAGCCTGATAAAAAGAAGGCAAGCAATGCTATACACACAACAATTATAAGTGCCATAATTTTTTTCATCGCTTAAACCCTCCTTTTCTGCCTTGCGCCTTTTTGCTCGCTTTTGGTTTGCAGGGTATTATAGAAAATAAGCAGAGCAAATATCGCAATAAATATAAGAGTTGAAAGCGCATAGGTATCGGGGGTTACCGATTTTTTAGTCATATTATAAATAACTATAGGCAGTGTCTGATAAGTGCCGCAGGTAAAATAGCTTATTACGAAATCGTCAAGAGATAGGGTAAATGCCATAATAAAGCCTGTTGCAATACCTGTTGAAATAGAGGGAACTATAACCTTAAAAAATGCTTGCAAGGGAGTACATCCAAGGTCCAATGCCGCTTCTTGCAAATTAGAATCTGTTTGTCTGAGCTTTGGCATAACAGATAGGATAACATAGGGCAGGTTGAAGGTTATATGCGCTATTAGTACGGTCAAAAAGCCGAGCGACTCATTAAGACCGATAAGCTTGCCTGCAAAAACAAACAATAGCATAAGCGAAATACCTGTAACAATATCCGCATTCATCATAGGGATTTGGGTTACCGACATAACAAGCTTTTCGGTTATCTTTTTTCTGAGTGCCATTATACCTACAGCCGCCGCTGTTCCGATAACGGTTGAAATAACAGCCGAAAGCACCGCAACTATAAGGGTATGCTTTAAAGCATTGAGCATAGCGGTATTTGATAAAAGATCCTTATACCATTGCATAGAAAATCCTGTAAACACCCAAACACTCGAGGATTCATTAAAAGAAAAGGCTATCATAACAAGCACAGGCGCATAAAGGAAGAAGATTATAAGAGCAACATATAAACGGGATAGTGCTTTCATATAATAACACCTCCGTCCTCATCATCGCTGAAGCGGTTCATAACAAAAAGGCAAATAAGAATAAGAACCATAAGCACCAGCGAAATTGCCGAAGCTACATTATAATAATCAGGTCCCAGATTAAATAGGTACTCGATTGCATCGCCTACGAGCATAGTCTTGTTTCCGCCGAGCTTCTGGGAAATATAAAAGGTACTGACAGAGGGTACAAAAACCATAGTAATACCTGAAATGATACCCGGACGGCTTAGCGGCAGGATAACCCTGCGAAACTTGGTAAAAGCATTTGAGCCTAAGTCCTCAGCCGCCTCTAAAAGGGATTTATCAAGCTTAGACATAACCGAGTATATAGGTAAAATCATATACGGTATAAAATCGTAAACCATACCAAGGATTACTGCTCCCGGTGTATACATCAGCTTTAAAGGTCCTATTCCCAATTTTCCTAAAAGGGTATTTATAAGGCCTGTGTTTGCGAGAATGGTTATCCAGGAATAGGTGCGGATAAGAAAGTTCATCCACATCGGCAGCATAACTATCATCATCAGCATACGCTGAGAGCTGATTTTAAGCTTGGTCATAAAATAAGCCATAGGATAGGCAAGCAATAAGGTTATGACAGTAGCCACAGCGGCATAAAGAATAGAAATGCCGAAAGCTTTTTTATATTTGCCTATCGTTGCAAGGTTGGCTAAAGTGAAAATGCCATTCGCATCTGTCAAAGCAAAATAAAGCATTATTATAAGCGGAACTACTATAAAAATTGCTGACCATACTATATACGGCGAGGCGACAAGCCTGTTTCCAAAGGATTTTTTCTTCAATTGGCTTATTCCTCCTCTATATAATCTGCGTCAGAAAGGTGGTCGATTTCCTCGCTGTAGCTTGAGTAATCGCCGTAAAGACCGGAATATTCGGATTTTTTCATAATATGGATAGCGTCAGGCTCAATGAAAAGACCGACGTTATCGCCGACAAAATGCTCGTCAGTAGTCTGAATCATCCATTTAAATCCGCCTATATCTACTATGATTTCATAGTGAACTCCAAGGAATGAAACCGAGGTAACAACTCCTTTAAGCATTCCTTTCTCAGGGGCTACTATATCAACATCCTCAGGTCTTACTACAACATCGACCTGCTCATTTTCGTCAAAGCCTTTATCAAGACATTCAAAGCCTGCGCCTGAAAATTCGACATAGAAATCCCGACACATTTTACCATCGACAATATTGGATTCCCCAATAAAGTCTGCAACAAAGGCATTTTCAGGTTCGTTATAAATATCCTGAGGGGTGCCGACCTGCTGAATTTTACCACTGTCCATAACTACAACCCTGTCAGACATTGTAAGCGCTTCTTCCTGATCGTGGGTTACGAAAATAAAGGTAATGCCGAGCTGCTGCTGAATTTTCTTAAGCTCTTTTTGCATATCCTTGCGAAGCTTTAAATCAAGGGCCGCCAAAGGCTCATCTAAAAGCAAAACCCTCGGTCTGTTTGCAATAGCGCGCGCAATAGCAACTCTCTGCTGCTGACCGCCCGAAAGGGTATCAATATTGCGCTTTTCAAGACCAGTAAGGTTAACAAGAGAAAGCATCTCTTTAACCTTTTCTTTTATTTCATTTTCGGGAAGCTTTTTGATTCTGAGCCCAAAGGCAATATTTTCGTAAACATTGAGGTGAGGGAAGAGGGCATAGCGCTGAAAAATGGTATTAACCTGCCTTTTATATGCAGGCACTCCGTTTATTCTTTTGCCTTCAAATATAACATCACCCTCATCAGGCTCTAAAAAGCCTGCAATAAGGCGAAGAGTAGTTGTTTTTCCACAGCCCGAAGGACCGAGCAGAGTTATAAATTCCTTATCCTTTATATCAAGGTTAAGACCGTTCAATATCTGCTCACCGTCAAAGGCAACAGATATATTTTTCAGTTCAACGATATTTTGATTTGCCATAAAAAAGGTCCCCCTTGTTGAATATCATAAAAACAAAAAATTCGGCATTTTATATCACTTTAGAATATACATTCAAATCGGTGAAATGTCAAGTTAATTTTGCGGTTTTTCAACATATTTCTCTATAAAAATGCTTATAAATTTGAGAAACCTCTTAAATGCTCGTTTTATCTTCGAAATGCTCTTAAATACTCACTTTTTGCAAGGAATTAAAAAATCGGCAAATAATTGCTATTGGCAATAAAAAACAGCCCTTTTCAGAGCTGCTTTTTAAATTATATTCTGATTTGTTCGATTTCTTTAAGCCATAGACTGTAGGATGCGTCTGAGGGCATCTGCCAATCACCTCTGGGAGACAGGGAAACCGAGCCGACCTTTGGTCCTTCCGGCAAGCAGGAACGTTTAAACTGCTGAGTGAAAAATCGTTTTGCAAAAACAGTAAGCCAATGAATAATGGTCTTTTTATCAAAAGTATTATCAAAAGCTTCTGTAGCCAGACGGAAAATCTTTTGCGGTGATGCACCGTAGCGTACAGTGTGATACAGGAAGAAATCGTGCAGGTCATAAGGCCCTACTAAATCTTCTGTCTTCTGCGCTATATCACCCTTGCTGTCAGCAGGGAGAAGCTCAGGGGATACAGGAGTATCCAAGATATCAAATAAAACTGCCTTAAGTGCGTTTTCTGAGTTTTCCGCTTCGTATTTCACTAAATGACGAATTAGAGTTTTTGGAACATCAGCATTAACTCCGTACATTGACATATGGTCGCCGTTGTAGGTTGCCCAGCCAAGTGCAAGCTCGGATAGGTCTCCTGTACCGATAACAATGCCGTTTTCCTTGTTGGCTATATCCATAAGCACCTGAGTACGCTCTCTTGCCTGAGAGTTTTCATAGGTTACATCAAAATCAGTCTCGCTTTGACCTATATCCTTGAAATGCTGTTTTACCGATTCGGTGATATTTATTTCTTTAAAATCAACGCCGAGCTCTTTGCATAATATTTCTGAATTAGAGCGGGTGCGCTTGGTTGTACCAAAGCAGGGCATAGTAATTGCCAGAATGTCGGTTAAAGGACGGCCTAAAAGCTTCATAGCTCTGACAGCAACGAGTAACGCAAGTGTACTGTCAAGTCCGCCCGAAATACCGATTACAGCCTTTTTTGAATAGGTGAGCTTAAGTCTTCCTGAAAGACCGTGAGACTGAATCTTAAGGATTTGCTCAGCCTTTTCTGAAAGCTCGTTTTTATCGGGGATAAATGGATAGGGATTAATTTTGCGTGAAAGCGAGGTTGTTTTTTCTTTTTGAGTAAAACATATTTTACAGCAGAAATCATCATGTTCCAGGTTTTCGCTTCTGCACTTGTCGTGCCATAAATTTTTAACATCAATTTCGCTGATAATAAGCTCGTTTTGCTCGAAAGGCTTATTTTCTGCTAAAATTTTGCCGTTTTCACAGATTAAACAGTGACCTGCGAATATATCCCCTTGGGTAGATTCTCCCATAGCAGAGGAATATATATATGCACAGTTATTAGCTTTTGATACTGCCTGTGCATTCATTTGGCGGTATTTGGCGCTTTCGACCGTTTCGGGCTCAAATGAGGGCGAAACTCTAATTGCCGCCTCACTGCTGTTATCAACAGTAAAGCTAAATTCTGTCAAAGTATTATGGTCGAATATAAAATCGGTGCCGAAATCATAGTATTCACCGCCGATATAAATCGATTCGTTTCTTCTTAGTCCGTACTGCTTAAAGCAACGGCTGTTATACGATGGCTTTTTCGGAACGATACCCAGAATTTCACCGCTGTTAATCACTGCAATACAGTTGTATAATTCGCCGTTATGCCTTAAAGGTAAACCTATAACTACAACGGGGTATTTCCCATTTGTAAAGTCTTTTATTTCTTCAAGGCTCTCGGCAGCAGCGGTCAGAAGAGTATCAGATAAAAATAAATCTCCGCAGGATGCCCCTGTAATACAAAGCTCTGGAAATACAAGCAAATTGACCGATTCTTTATCGGCCTCTTCTATAATAGCTTTTATTGCTTCGGTGTTGGCGGCTGTGTCTGCAACCGAAATTACGGGAGCGGCAGCAGCAACCTTTACAAAACCGTCCTTCATAAATTACCTCCGAATAAGGTTGAATTATATCATTAATAGTTTAAATCTTTTTTGTTATTCTGTCAATAACTAATAAATTTATAACTTTAATATTGCGAAAATCTTAAACTTTCATATATTGATTTTTAAAAGTAAATAGTATAAAATCTAAAGTCGGGAGTGAGTATATGAATATAATATATTGGCTTATAAAAATTATAAATGGATTCTGGGGTTTTCTTTCTGCACTTTATAAATATAGGGATATCTATAAAATAGGCGGTGTGTTCTTTACCCGAAAGTTTAAAGAAACCGAAAATAAGCATAAATATGCGGTGCTTGTAGCGGCTCGTAATGAAGAGGCGGTTATAGGTAATCTCATAGAAAGTATCAGAAAGCAGGATTACCCGAGCGAGCTAGTAGACATTTTTGTTGTTGCGGATAACTGTACTGATAATACCGCGGCCTTTGCCCGAGAGCAAGGTGCTATTTGTTATGAGAGATTTGATAATGAACACCGTACAAAGGGTTTTGCACTTCAGTTTTTGGTTGAATGTATCCGTAAGGATTACGGCATAGAAAGCTATGAGGGCTATTTTATATTTGATGCTGATAATCTGCTTAAAAGGGATTACATAACAAGAATGAACGAAGCCTTTGATGCAGGGGAGAAGATTATCACCTCATACCGCAATACAAAGAACTTTGATGATAACTGGATTTCAGCCTCCTATGCTATACATTGGCTCAGGACTATCAGAAGTGAACATAGAATGCGTTCGGTACTTCACCTCGCAACCCGTATTCAGGGAACAGGATTTTTGTTTGCTCACGAAATTATTAAGGATGGTTGGAATTATACAAGTCTTACCGAAGACAGGGCTTTTTGTGCGGATGCGGTTGCTAACGGATATAAAATATCTTATAACAATGCGGCTGAGTTTTATGATGAACAGCCGGTCAACATTAAAATTGCAATGCGTCAGAGAATCCGTTGGGCAAAGGGTCATTTACAAGCCTTTGCAGAAACAGGTCCTAAGCTGTTTAAACATATATTTTATACAGGCGGCGCCGCTAATAAGGAAAATCCGGATGCAGGCTGGTTCGAAAAGCTTATAAAGAATATAAGACTCCGTTTTATGAGCTTTGATATGCTGACCGTTGTGTTTCCGAGATCTTTGCTTAGTGTTTTTAAGCGATGGATTGTATATATTCTTAGGGTTGTTTTGATTTACGGCGCAGGTCTTGCTGTGACAGTAAATTATGCTCCTGATTTTCTGGAAACAATACTCGGTTGGTTCAATATATCGGTAATGCCTCAGGGTAAATTTACTGCAAGCGCATGGCTTTTACTGTTTACAATAGGTTGGATATTCAGTTCTTATTTCAGCGGGATTTTAACTGCGGCTTATGTATTTATTATTGAATATAAAAGGATAAAACCTATTAAATGGTATAAAAAGATTTGGTTTAGCCTCACTTTCCCGATTTTCGATATTATAGGAAGAATTTCAATGTGTATAGCATTGTTTATGAAGGTGGAGTGGAAGCCAATCCCTCATAATGCGGCAATAAGTATAGATGATTTATCAAAAAATCAAAAATCATAAGTGAGCAAATAGGAGAAAAAACGAGCAAATCGAAGAAAACAAGAGCTTTGAAAGTTTAAATTAAAATTTGCAAAAATTAGTGTTGACTTATTGATTTGCTTGTGGTATTATATTCAGGCTGACTGCGAAAGTTATATATTTTCGCGATACTTAAATATTTAACGGAGGTAAAGATTTATGTCAACATTTATGGCAAAGCCTGCTGAAATTCAGCGTAAATGGTATATAATCGATGCGGCTGACAGACCGCTCGGCCGTACTGCTACAAAGGTTGCAGAGATTCTTAGAGGTAAAATTAAGCCCGAGTTTACTCCCCATGTAGATTGCGGTGACCATGTTGTTGTTATCAATGCTGATAAGGCAATTCTCACAGGTAAGAAACTCGAAAACAAGTATTATCGTCGTCATACCGGTTATATCGGTGGCTTAAAGGAAGTTAAGTACGCAACTCTTATGAAGACCCGTCCTGAGCTTGCTATGGAGCTTGCTGTTAAGGGTATGATTCCTGATACTACTATCGGCCGCAAGGCTCTCACAAGACTTCACGTTTACAGCGGTACTGAGTACAAGCAGGTTGCTCAGAAGCCCGAGAAGTATGAATTTTAAGAAGGGAGACAGTAACTATGTTTGAAGCAAAGCCTTATTTCTACGGAACAGGCAGAAGAAAGAGTTCTGTTGCCCGTGTTCGCGTATACAACGGTACCGGAAAAATCATTATCAACGATAGAGACATTGATGATTATTTCGGTTTAGAAACCTTAAAGCTGATCGTTCGTCAGCCTCTCACTCTTACCGGCACTACCGAGAAATTTGATATCGTTTGCCGTGTAGCAGGCGGCGGTGTTACCGGTCAGGCTGGTGCTATCCGTCACGGTATAGCTCGTGCACTTCTTCAGTTCGACGCTGAGCTCAGACCCGAGCTTAAGAAGGCAGGATTCCTTACTCGCGATCCTCGTATGAAGGAAAGAAAGAAGTACGGACTCAAAGGCGCTCGTCGTGCACCCCAATTCTCAAAGAGATAATCACTTATCACAGAGAGTATTCAAAAACCCCGAAACCATCACGGTTTTCGGGGTTTTATTATATCTTGTTTTTTATAATTGTTTGTGAAACTTCCTGCTATTTGCAGAAAATCATGTATGGCATATTATATGATTTTCAATCATACAATTAATTAGTATATTAGGAGTTGATTGTATGAGGGAGACGGCTACTTCAAGAGCAGTTGTTTTAGGAGAGTACATATTGGAAACAGGAGCCACCGTAAGAGCGGCGGCAAAGGTTTTTAAAATAAGCAAATCTACGGTACATAAAGATGTGACCGAAAGGCTGAGATATGATAACCCCCAACTTTACAAAGAGGTAAAACAGGTGCTTGAAAAGAACAAGCAGGAGCGGCATATTCGCGGCGGAATGGCGACAAAGCGCAAATATAATGATTATAGAATGTATAAACGCTAAAAAGTGTTTCAACAAGCCGATTTTATCGGTTTAAGCGAAATTAAATTTTTGCAAATTTAATTTTGCCTATATTCATTGCAATGGACATAGACAAGTTTTCAAAGAAAATTTGTAACCAAATCAAAGATTAGGTGGCGAAATAGTGTGAATTCACACTATTTTGACTTTTTTTAATCATTATAAAGGCGGATAAAAATTTTTGTAAAAAAATGTTGACAAATTTTTTAAGTGGTGTTATAATACAGAAAAATTAATCAAAGGCTTTGACGAAGACGGTTAAGAATTTCCCGTTTTAAGAGAGTCGGCGGATGGTGCGAGCCGATAGCGATTATTCTCATATAACCCATCACTTCCGAGCCGGAGGGCTGAACTTTTAGTAGGCTTTCCCGTGATTGCTGCGTAAAGGCATAAGGGTTGTTGGACCCTGAGAGGCAGTTTAACTGCAATTTGAGTGGTACCGCGGATGTTATTTCACATTCGTCTCAAAGTGATTTGAGGCGAATGTTTTTTTATTTTCTATAAATATTAATGAAAAGGAGAAATGCAAAATGAACACAAATAATGCTTTGATGCAGCTTTCGGAGATTGCTTCGCGAATTAAGGAGCTGAGAGACATTATGGGATGGACAGTAGAACAGATGGCTGAAAAGACCGACATTTCTACTGAGCAGTATATTTCCTACGAAAGCGGAAAGATTGACATTCCTTTCACCTTCATACATAAATGCGCTTTGGCTTTTGATGTTGAGATGACCGAGCTTTTAGAGGGTCATTCGGCAAAACTTTCCAGTTATACTGTAACCCGTAAGGGTCAGGGACAGGGAACTGCTAAAGAGGAAGGTATTGATATTGCAAACCTAGCCCCTAAATTTAAGGATAAATTGGCAGAGCCATACTGGGTTAAATATGAATATTCAGCCTCTCAGCAGAATAAACCTATCCACCTTACTACCCACTCGGGTCAGGAATTTGACCTTGTACTTAGCGGAAGACTTAAGGTTCAGGTTGGAAACCATACTGAAATTCTTGATGAGGGCGACAGCATTTATTATAATTCTTCCACCCCTCACGGTATGATTGCGGTTGACGGTAAGGACTGTGTTTTCTGTGCGGTTGTAATGTCGGGTGAGGATACCTCTGAAACAGTTGTAAGAAAGAGTGTTATCTCGGCAAAGAAATCCGAAAGTCTTATCTGCGAAAAGTTTGTTGATACTACGGAAGATGAAAACGGCGTTTTGCAGGATATCAAATTCAAGAATACCGATACCTTTAATTTCGGTTTCGATATCGTTGATGGTATTGCTGATAAATATCCCGATAAGCTTGCTATGCTTCATCTTGATGTTAACAAGAATGAGCGACGCTTTACCTTTAAGGATATAAAGCGTGCATCTAATCAGGTTGCAAATTATTTCACCTCTTTGGGAATCAAGAGGGGAGATAAGGTAATGCTGGTACTTAAAAGGCATTATCAGTTCTGGTTCTGTATGGTAGCTCTTCATAAATTGGGAGCTGTTGCAATCCCTGCTACCAATCAGCTTAAAGAACATGATTTTGAATATCGCTACAATTCAGCAGGGGTTAAGGCAATTGTTTGTACTGCAGACGGGGATACCGCCGAGATAGCAGAGAGTGCTGCTAAAAACTGTCCTCAGGTAGAGCAACTTATTATGGTTGGCGGCTCGCGTGACGGTTGGCACGATTTTGATAATGAATATAAGCTTTATTCGGGTAAATTTGACCGTCCTGAGGATGCTTCTGCAGGCAGTGATTTGGCCCTTATGTTCTTTACTTCGGGTACTACCGGAAACCCCAAAATGGCGGCTCACGCTCATACCTACGCTTTAGGTCACTATGTTACTGCTAAATACTGGCATTGCTGTGAGAGAGATGGTTTGCATCTTACTATTTCGGATACCGGCTGGGGTAAATCACTCTGGGGCAAGCTTTATGGTCAATGGCTCTGCGAGGGAGCGGTATTTGTTTATGACTTTGACCGTTTTGATGAAAATGATATTCTGCCGATGTTTGCGAAGTATCAGATTACCACTTTCTGCGCTCCGCCTACAATGCTCAGAATGCTAATCAGAGGCGACCTTTCAAAATTCGACCTTTCTTCTATACATCATATGACTACTGCCGGTGAGGCGCTCAATCCCGAGGTGTTCAAGCAGTTTAAGGCAGCAACAGGACTTGAGATAATGGACGGCTTCGGTCAGACCGAAACCACCCTTGCTATTGCTAATCTTTACGGTACGACACCGAAAATCGGTGCTATGGGTAAGGCTTCACCGCAGTTTGATATTGATATAGTTGACCCTGACGGTAATTCTGTTGCTGACGGCGAGGTTGGCGAAATTGTTATCCATACCGAAAACGGAGCACCTTGCGGTCTGTTTAAGGAATACTATCTTGATGAGGGAAAGACAAAAGAAGCCTGGTATGATGGTATGTACCATACAGGTGATACCGCTTGGCGAGATGAGGATGGCTATTTCTGGTATGTCAGCCGTATTGATGATGTTATTAAGTCGTCGGGCTACCGTATAGGACCTTTCGAAATAGAGAGTGTTATTATGGAGCTTCCGTATGTTGTTGAATGCGGTGTTTCTGCCGCTCCGGATGAAATCAGAGGTCAGGTTGTAAAGGCAAGTATCGTACTTACTAAGGGAACCGAGCCTACCGAGGAGCTTAAGAAGGAAATTCAAAATTATGTTAAAACCCATACTGCTCCATATAAATATCCCAGAATTGTTGTCTTCAAGGATGAACTCCCCAAGACAATAAGCGGCAAAATTCAACGAAATAAACTTTAAAAAATATTGACAAATCCCGAACACTATGATAAAATATCTAGTACTTATTAAAGACTTTGACGAAGAGGGCGCTTTGGGCACACCTTAAGAGAGACAGCGGTCGGTGCAAGCTGTTGGTGGAGAATTTGCGTTTGTAGCTTCTGAGTCGGGAGGAAGAAAGGTTGAGGCCGAGTAGAACCTCTCCGTGACTGCTGCGTAAAGGCATAGGAATTGTTTGATTCCAAGAGTGGCGGTAAAAACCGCAATTTGAGTGGTACCGCGGGTATTTGAAGAAATTCATTGCTCGTCTCAAAGTCATAGCTTTGGGACGAGCGTGTTTTCGTCCTAGCAAGTAAACTTGGGAGGATATTATGCAACAAATTACAGGACTTGATTTTAAAATCAAAGAAATGGCGGGGCGTATTAAAGAGCTTCGCGAAATTGAGGGACTTACAGCCGATGAAATGGCAAAGAAAACCGCTGTTTCGGTGGATGAGTATTTAGCTTGTGAAAACGGCGAGAGTGATTTGAACTTTGCGTTTATTTATCGCTGTGCGTTAGCTTTTAATGTCGATGTTACCGATATTATTGAGGGTTACAGCCCAAAACTTAAATCCTATACCGTAACCAGACGGGGCGAGGGACAGCGCATTGAAAAGGCGCACGGTATGACCTACTATAATCTTGCCTATGCCTTTAAAAACCGTATTGCAGAGCCGCTTTATGTAGAAAGTGTTTATAGCGAAGAGGCTCAGCATAAGGATATTGAGCTTACTACCCACGCGGGTCAGGAATGTGACCTTGTAATTTCGGGTCATTTAAAGGTTCAGGTTGGCGAGCATAAGGTAGTATTAGGTCCTGGAGACAGTATTTATTACGATTCGTCTACTCCGCACGGTATGATTGCTGTTGAGGGAGAAAACTGTACCTTCTATGCTATAGTTCTTAATCCTACAGGAGAGCCTATTCCTGAGCTTTCGGATATTAAGCCTGAACCTGTAAAGAAAGCGGTTAAGCCCAAGGTTAAGGACACTAAGGACAGAATTCACAAGAAATACATAGATATTGAGGAAAACGAGGTTGGAACACCTCTTTCTATCAAGTTTAAAAATACTGAAAAATTCAACTTTGGTTTTGACTTGGTTGATGCTCTTGCAGACAGAGAGCCTGAAAAGAGAGCGCTGTTGCATATTTCCCGCGACGGTACTGAGAGAAATTTCACCTTTAAGGATATTAAGAAAGCATCTAACCAATGCGCGAATTATTTTAAGTCACTCGGTATTAAAAAGGGCGATAGGGTAATGCTGGTGCTCAAGCGTCATTATCAGTTCTGGTTTGCGATGATTGGTCTTAATAAGCTTGGCGCTATTGCAATTCCTGCAACAAATCAGCTGCAGGAGCATGATTTCGAATACCGCTTTAAATCGGCAGGTATTACTGCTGTACTTTGTACTGCGGATGGAGATACTGCTCATCAGATAGATCTGGCGGCGGCGAATTGTCCCGAACTTAAGCATAAGATGGTAGTAAATGGTGAGCGAGAGGGTTGGAGAACCTTTGATGAGGAATACACCCTTTACAGTACCCATTATAACCGTACAGAGGATACCGCTTGCGGTGAGGATTTAATGCTGATGTACTTTACGTCGGGCACATCGGGATATCCAAAAATTGCGGCGCATAACTATAAATATCCTCTTGGTCATTTCCATACTGCAAAGTACTGGCATAATGTTGATCCCGACGGACTTCACTTCACCATTTCCGATACAGGTTGGGCAAAGGCGATGTGGGGTAAACTTTACGGTCAGTGGCTTGCAGAAGCGGCAATATTTGTTTACGATTTTGATCGCTTTGATGCGGCTGAGATACTGCCGATGTTTGCAAAGCACAATATAACAACCTTCTGCGCTCCGCCTACAATGCTCAGAATGCTTATAAAGCAGGATATTTCAAAGTATGATTTATCTTCCGTTAAGCATATGACTACTGCGGGTGAGGCGCTTAACCCTGAGGTTTACCGTCAGTTTGAAAAAATTACAGGACTTCAGATTCTCGAAGGCTTCGGTCAGACCGAAAGTACAATGATTATCGGTAATATGACAGGTGCATCTCATAGGATTGGTTCTATGGGTAAACCCGCCCCGATTTACGATGTTCATATTGTTGACCCCGATGGCAACGATGTTCCTGTTGGTGAAACAGGCGAAATCGTTATCAATATCGAAAATGGGCTTCCCTGCGGTCTTGCTACCTGCTACTACGGTGACGAGGAAAAGACCAAGGAAACCTGGGATAAAAAGTATTATCATACAGGCGATACCGCATGGATGGATGAGGACGGATTCTTCTGGTATGTGGGCAGAGTGGATGATGTTATCAAGTCTTCCGGCTACCGCATAGGACCTTTCGAGATAGAAAGTGTTATTATGGAGCTTCCGTATGTTCTTGAGTGCGGTGTTTCGGCGGCTCCCGATGAAGTCAGAGGTCAGGTTGTAAAGGCAAGTATTGTACTTGTAAACGGAACCGAGCCGACAGAAGAGCTTAAGAAAGAAATACAGAAATATGTCAAGGAGAAAACCGCTCCTTACAAGTATCCGCGTATTGTAGTTTTCAGAGACAGTTTGCCAAAAACCGTCAGTGGAAAAATACAGCGTAATAAGTTATAATTATGAATTACAAGAGAGTTACCATTCTTTGCGGTCATTACGGTAGCGGTAAAACTAATGTTGCCGTTAATATGGCAAAGGATATAAAAAAGCAAAATGAAAATGTGCTTATTGCGGATTTGGATATAGTTAATCCCTATTTTCGCACTAAGGACAGCGCCGAGGAATTTGAAAGCAAGGGAATTAAGCTTATTTGTTCCGAATATGCAGGAACGAATGTGGATATTCCCGCTCTTCCGGCTGAAATGTATTCCATAACCCACGATAAAACCGCTTGTGCGGTTATAGACGTTGGCGGTGATGACAGAGGAGCATTGGCTTTAGGCAGACTATCAGATGAAATAAAGCAGGAAAATAATTATGAAATGCTGTTGGTTATCAATAAGTATCGACCGCTTACTCCCGATGCCGAGTCAACCGTTGAGGTTATGAAAGAAATCGAGTATGCAGGGAAAATAGCCTTTACCGGTCTTGTAAACAACTCAAATCTTGGCGTCGAGACAACAGCAGATGATGTACTAAGTTCTTTAAAGTATGCCGAAGAGGTATCTAAATTAACAGGTTTGCCGATAGTTTGCACAACCGTTAACCAAACCCTTTACGGTGAGCTTGAAGATAAAATTAATAATCTATTTCCCCTGAGACTTCAAAGGAAAATAAATTAAACTTTTTTAAAAAGGAGTGCTTATAATGGCAAAGCTAACCTTCAAAACAGATAAGTGCAAGGGCTGTGGGCTGTGCGTTGATGTGTGCCCAAAAAAGGTTTTGGCACTTGCTACTGACAAAATCAACAAAAAGGGACATCACCCTGTAGAAGCAGTAAACGAGGCTGAATGTATAGCCTGCGCTTTCTGTGCTACAATGTGTCCTGACTGTATAATCAAGGTAGAAAGGTAAGGTGTTTTAAATGGCTGATAAGGTTTTGATGAAAGGTAACGAAGCTATTGCAGAAGCGGCTATTATCGCAGGCTGCCGTCATTACTTCGGTTATCCTATAACCCCTCAGACAGAAATTGCCGCTTATATGGCAAAAAGAATGCCTAAAATCGGCGGTTGCTTCTTGCAGGCTGAAAGTGAAATTGCCGCAATCAATATGGTTTACGGTGTATCAAGTACAGGTCACAGGGTTATGACCTCATCCTCAAGCCCCGGAATTTCTCTTAAGGGCGAGGGTATTTCTTACCTTGCAGGTGCTGACCTTCCTGCTCTTATCGTTAATGTTCAGCGTGGAGGCCCCGGTCTTGGCGGTATTCAGCCCTCGCAGTCTGATTATTTTCAGGCTACCAAGGGCGGTGCTCACGGCGACTTCCATATGATAGTTTTAGCCCCTGCTTCTGTTCAGGAAATGGCTGACCTTACTGTTAAGGGTTTTGAGCTTGCTGATAAATACAGAATGACCTCTATGATTTTAGCAGATGGTACAATGGGTCAGATGATGGAGCCTGTTTCTCTTGATTATGAGATTGCTCCCGCTCCCGAAAAGCCTTGGGCTACAACCGGTACAAAGATGAAAAGAGAGCATAATATTGTAAATTCACTTTTCTTGTCTCCTGAAAAGCTCGAAGAAGAAAACTTCAAGCGTTTTGAGAGATATGAGGTTATCAAAGAGAATGAAACAATGTATGAAGAATATATGATGGATGACGCTGAAATCTGCGTTACCGCTTTCGGTATTGCTTCTCGTGTTGCAAAGAATGCTATCAACGAGGCAAGAAAGCAGGGTATTAAGGTTGGCCTTATTCGTCCTATAACTCTTTGGCCTTTCCCCGAGGCTCCCTTTAAAAAGGCTGCTGAGAAAGTGAAAGAGGTTATTTCTGTTGAGCTTTCTATGGGTCAGATGATTGAAGATATAAAACTTGCAACCGAGTGCAAGGTTCCTGTAACCCTTTGCAACAGAGTTGGCGGTATGATTCCGTCTCCTGAGCAGGTTTTAGAGGCTATTGTTAAAGCTGATGGAGGTGCGAAATAATGGTAGTATTTGATAAACCGCATGCACTTTGTGATGTGCCTCTGCATTACTGCCCCGGCTGTACCCACGGTATAGTTCACCGTTTGGTTGCTGAGGTTATGGACGAATTGGGCATAGAGGGCAAGACTATAGGTATTGCGCCTGTTGGTTGCTCTGTTATGGCTTACGATTATTTCAACTGCGATATGATTGAGGCGGCTCATGGCCGTGCTCCCGCTGTTGCGACAGGTGTTAAGCGTGCTCTTCCCGAGAATATTGTATTTACATATCAGGGTGACGGTGACCTTGCATCTATCGGTATGGCTGAAACTGTTCATTCCGCAGCAAGAAACGAGAATATCACTGTTATATTCATTAACAATGCAATTTACGGTATGACCGGCGGTCAGATGGCTCCTACCTCTCTTCCCGGTCAGGTTACTCAGACCTCTCCTTATGGCAGAGATGTTAACCATTGCGGTTATCCTGTTAAGGTTTGTGAAATGCTTTCCGAGCTCGACGGTGCTGAGTATTTAGAGCGAGTTGCAGTTAACAATGTTAAGAATGTTAAGGCGGCTAAAAAGGCCATTAAAAAGGCCTTCCAAAACCAGATAGACGGCAAGGGCTTCTCTCTTGTTGAGGTTGTTTCAAGCTGTCCTACCAACTGGGGTATGACTCCTCAGAAGGCATTACAGTGGATAGAAGAAAAAATGATTCCTTATTATCCTTTGGGTGTTTATAAGGACAGAAGTGCCGCAAAGGAGGAAGAATAATGAGTACAACACAGTTTTTGTTCGCAGGCTTCGGTGGTCAGGGTATTCTTTTCTCAGGTAAGTTTTTGGCTTATAAGGGTCTTACTGAGGATAAGCAGGTAAGCTGGCTTCCTTCCTATGGTCCTGAAATGCGCGGCGGTACTGCTAGCTGTTCGGTAATCATAAGCGATTCTCCGGTTGGTTCTCCTATTGTTTCAAAGCCTGATGTGCTTATTGCTATGAACCTGCCTTCTCTCGATAAATATGAGGATGCAGTTGTTCCGGGCGGTACTATCTATGTTGATTCTACCCTTATCGAGCGCAAGGTAAAAAGAGATGATGTCACCGTTCATTACATTCCTGCAACAGGACTTGCCAATGAAAACGGTATGCCTACCCTTGCTAATATGATTATTGTAGGCAAGATTTTAGGCGAAATGAACGAATTTAATGAGGAAAGCATTAATGCGGCTCTCGGTAAGGTTATTTCCGCTCGCCATGCAGATATGCTGGACTTTAACCTTAAAGCTTTAAATATCGGTAAAGATAATTAAGGAGTGATAAAAATGGATATTAAAATCACAAAAGCTGCTGTTTTAAAGGAGAAGCCTGATAGTTCTACCTTAGGCTTCGGTAAAATTTTCACCGACCATATGTTTATGATGGATTGGAACAGCGAAAAGGGCTGGGGTAACGCCCGTATAGTTCCTTTTGAAAATATTTCTATTCATCCTGCTTCAACCGTTCTTCACTACGGCTCTGAAATTTTCGAGGGCTTAAAGGCTTATCGCAGAGCAGACGGTAAGGTGCAGATGTTCAGACCTATTGAGAATATTCGCAGAATGAACCGCTCAGCCGAGCGTCTTTGTCTGCCTCAGATTCCCGAAGAGGATGCAATGCAGATTTTAAAGACTTTCGTAAGTCTTGAGCAGGATTGGACCCCCTCTGCCCAGGGTACTTCTCTCTATCTTCGTCCCTTTATGTTCGGTAATGACGAAACACTTGGTGTTCATGCTGTACATAATGCAACCTTTATGATTATAGCTTCCCCCGTTGGCAGTTATTATAAAGAGGGTATTAATCCCGTTAAGATTATGATTGAGGACGAGGATGTACGTGCAGTTCGCGGCGGTACAGGTTATGCTAAGTGCGGCGGCAACTATGCTGCATCTAACCGCGCAGGCGAAAGAGCAGAGAAGAAGTGCTATAGTCAGGTTCTCTGGCTTGACGGTGTTGAGAGAAAGTATATCGAAGAAGTTGGCGCAATGAATGTTATGTTCAAAATCGGCGACGAAATCGTTACTCCAATGCTCACAGGCTCTATTCTCCCCGGTATTACAAGAATGTCTTGTATCGAGGTATTGAAGAAAGAGGGCTATAAGGTAAGCGAAAGATTGCTTAGCGTTGACGAGCTTGGAGAGGCTCTCAAGAATGGTAGCCTTAAAGAGGCTTGGGGTTGCGGTACAGCGGCAGTTGTATCTCCAATCGGCGAGCTTTGTTATAAAGGCGAAAAGTTTGCTATCAATAACGGCGAAATCGGTACTGTTACTCAGCATCTTTACGATACTCTTACAGGTATTCAGTGGGGTAAAATTGAGGATACCTTTGGTTGGATAGAAGAACTTTAATATTGAATAAAAAAATAAACTCCTGT
This sequence comes from Acutalibacteraceae bacterium, assembly GCA_045541175.1. GTDB lineage: Bacteria > Bacillota > Clostridia > Oscillospirales > Acutalibacteraceae > UBA737. Next base: position 8,889 of record JAZQIP010000024.1, on the reverse strand, counting down.
TCGTAGGGGTTGTATCCGTAAGGACACAACCCCAGTTTTATTCGCCAAAGGCGAGTTATATTGCTTCGCAGTTATATTTGAACTTCGTTCAAGTTATATTGCCTTCGGCAGTTTAATGGCGAATAAAATATCACTAAAACCGAAAGGTTTTAATATCACTTTGCCGATAGGCAAAATAACACTGTGAGACCTGTCTCACAATATCACTATTAAAATATTTTTTGAGACAGTAAAAAAGATGCACGAAATTTTCGTGCATCTTTTAATTTTGTCTTATACCTTGGCAAGCAGGACATTTGGGCGCCAAATATCACTTGTTAGGAGAACCTAAAACCCTTTTCTAAACAAATATCACCTATTCGATAAACTCGAATTTGTTAATTATCCTTTTTGCGGATTTGCTTCACCTTGCTTAATAGTAATACCAAAAATCTTGTATGTATATTTATCTACTTCAAACTTTCCGCTGCTCTCTAAATGCCCATCAATATCAAACGAATAACCTAAACCAATGTATTTACCAGAACCGCCATCATCAGCAGTCATTGTTGAAATACAAAACTTAGGTTTATCAAAACTAATTGCTACCTCGCTATAATCTGAATATGATATTCCTATATAGGATGCTAACAACAAAAGTATAGCAATTAGCAAAACAGTTCTATTTCTAACGGTTTGGGTGTGAGAAAATTTCTTATTTATCAACAATAGAATAATGGAATATATTAAATCTATTGCAATGCCTACCATTACACCAAATACAATTTCTTCATTTTTTTCTCCTTGTGCAACTCTAAATGCTCTACACAAAAAAACCGAAACTGTTGGAATGATGATAAAAAGTAAATATTCTAAAATTTTTAAGATTTTTGTTTTCATATACATACTCCTTTGTCAAATTCTTATTTATCGGTTAGTTGTATTATAGCACAACTTGACTAACAAAGAAAGAGAATATTAAAACACCCACAGTTCTTAAAAAACTACGGGTGTTTTCGTATCTTGTTTTACTGTCCTTAACTGTACAACTCTTATCAGAACAGGAGTTTATTATATCCTTTATTATTTAAGATTTTCCATAAGACTGCCAAGTGCTGTTTCGAATTTAACTCCGTACCAATGAGAGGGGTCATCCTGAGTGTTTTCGATACATTTTACGGTATAGTCTGCGGCGATTTTTGCTGAATCGAACAGGCTTTTACCATTCATCAGCGCACCTACAAATGCTGAAGAATAAACATCGCCTGTACCGTGACATCCTTTGCCTATAACGTTATGCTCATAATATTTCATGATACCGTTCTCGTAAACTGCAATACCTGTTTTGCCTGTTTTATAGCTAACGCCTGTCAGCACTACAGCTTTTGAGCCTAATTTAATCAGCTTTTCGCAAAGCGATTTAATATAATCTTCATCATAACTTTCTTTATATTCGCTATCTGTCAAAAAACAGGCTTCTGTAATATTTGGTAATATAACATCTGCTTTAGCGCAAAGAGTTTTCATAGCTGATACATATTCTCCGTCAAAAGCAGGGTAGAGCTTTCCGTTATCCGCCATTGCAGGGTCTATAATATTAAAGCAGTTATCCGCTCTTAAAGTATCCAGAATATCTATTACATATTCTATCTGTTTTGTACTTCCAAGATAGCCTGTGTAAAAAGCATCAAACTTTATATTCTCTTTTTGCCAATGATTTTGTATAGCAGGCATATCATCGGTAAGGTCGCGGACGGTATATCCGCTGAAACCTGCAGTATGAGTAGAGAGTATTGCGGAGGGCAGTATTGCGGTTTCGATTCCGCAAGCGGAAAGTATCGGCAGAGCAACAGTCAATGAGCACTGACCTACACACGAAATATCCTGAATGGTTAAAATCCTTTTATAAGACATAAATATCACCTGAGTACTTGAAAAAATTAGCTTATGGTGCTATTATATAAACAAAGTGTCCGCTTTAAAATAGCCAATTTCAATATTTTTCGAAAGGACAGTTTGTAATATGCTTTTTGATTTTGCAGAGTTAGACCTCAGCGAAAAGGGGAATCTTTATTTTTCCTTATATGAAAAAATTAAAAATGCGGTGAAAATTGGTGCAATTAAAAAGGGAGAAAAGCTACCTTCTGTCAGGGAGGCAGCAGAGACTCTCGGTATCAGCAGAACAACGGTTGAAAATGCTTATAACCGCCTTTGTATTGAAGGAATTGCAGAAAGTATGCCTCAAAAAGGATATTATATCGTAGGCTTGCAGAATAATATATATAGCGGCAGTGAAAATAAGATTAGAGCTGACGAAAAAATTCTATACGATTTTTCTAGCCGAAAAATAGATGAAAATGCCTCTGATACAGAGCTTTGGAAGAAAATGGTAAGGAGGGTCCTATGGGATTCGGGCGAGCTTACATCCTACGGTGATAATCAGGGCGAGGCAGGACTTCGCACCGCATTGGCGGCTTATGCATATAAGGCGAGGGGAGTAAAAGCGAGCGCTGATAATATAATAGTTGGTGCTGGTATTGGACCCTTGCTCAATATTTTATGCGGACTTTTGGGCAGAAATATTGCTGTAGGCTTTGAAAACGGCGGATTTTCGAAGGCTTCTTCGGTATTTGCTGATTACGGTATAAATACTATGATTTTACCGTCCGACCAAAACGGTGCTACGGTGAAAGGACTTGAAGAAAACAGAGCGGATATATTATTTTTAATGCCGTCGGCACTTTCTAAAATCAGCGTTACAGCGCTTTCAAAACGGCGAAACGAATTTGCAAATTGGGTAGGAGCCGATAGCAATAGGCTTATTATAGAGGATGATTATAACGGAGAACTCAGGTATACTGCAAGAAGTGTACCTGCTTTTCAGGGGAAAGCTGTGCAAAATACAGTTTATATAGGAAGTTTTTCAAAGCTTTTGCTACCAAGCGTTAGAATAGCTTATATGGTATTACCCGATAAGCTGATGAAAAAATTTGAGAGACGACGTTCAGATTTTAATCAGACCTGCGGAAAAATCGAACAGCTCGCTTTAAAGGAATATATTGCGAGTGGTGCATTGGAAAAGCATCTCAGACGGTTAAGACGTCTCTATTATAATAAATCTCAAGTTTTAACCGTTTGCCTTGAAGAAAAAATATCTGCTTTAAAATCGGTGACCCTTTATGAGTCGTCTTTGGCATTAGAGCTTGAAACCTCTCTTGTCCTTGATAGCAGTCTTATTTGCGAAAAAGCAAAAAAAGCAGGAATAAGGCTTATGGAGTCGAAAACAAGAGGTGCAGTTAGGCTTTCTTTTGCAGGAATAGACGAAAAAGAAATACCTTTTGCGGTTGAAATGCTCGAAAAGATTATAAAAAGTTTGGAAAATTCTCAATAATTGTTGAAAAAAGGGTTTAATTATAATATAATAAAAAAGGTTTAATTTTATTTTTGCGGAGGGCAAAATTAATGTGTAAGAAATTATTGTGTATTTTGATTTGTTTGGTGGCTGTTTTAGCTTCGGGCTGTTCTTCAAAGCCTGCGGATAATTCCAGCATTGATATGGGTAATGATTCAGTTGCTTCTCAGGAAAGCTCTGAAATAGAGGTTGATAAGGATGCGCTCAATCCTTTGACAGGCGTTAAGGATTTAGACCCTGCTATGGCGGGCAAAAGACCCGTTGCGATTACGGTTAATAATATTTCGGTAGCCCAGACTGTGCAGACAGGTCTTACCGATGCTGATATTATTTATGAAACCGAGGTTGAGGGCGGCATTACAAGACTGGTTGCGGTTTATCAGGATACCACTAAAACCGACAAAATAGGTACAATCCGTTCTGCTCGTTATCCTTTTATTGACCTTGCAATGGGACATAATGCTATATATGTTCATCACGGTCAGGATAAAACTTATGCAAAGCCGCATTTAAAGGATGTTGACCGATTTGTTGTCGGAGCAAATGCGGGTGGTGCCAGAATCTCAAACGGTCTTGCGACTGAGCATACTCTTTATGCTTACGGTGACAAGCTTTGGGAAAGAATAATTGCCGCAGGTATCAAGACCGATACCACCGACAGCGATACCTGGCAGGATTTTTCGGAAGAGGACGAGAGAATAACCTTTGAAGACGCGGCAACAAGTGTGAGCGTTCCGTTTTCTACCTCTTATAAAACCGTTTTCAAGTATGATGATGCTACTGAAAAATATGTGAGATATTTCCATAATACCGAGCGCAAGGACTATGTGACAGGTCAGTCGGAATATTTCAAAAATGTGTTTGTGTTGCTGACTAGTATAACCTATTATCCCGATGGCAAGCATAGAAGAGTTGACTTGACCTCGGGAGACGGTTATTATTTAGTAAATGGTACCTATACACCTATCAAATGGAGCAAGGGTGCCGCTTCTAATGGCTTCAAGTTCACCAAGGCTGACGGTTCGGCTTTAACCGTAAATGCAGGAAATTCCTGGGTTTGCATTGCAGATAAGGGCAAATCTCAGCCTACAATACAGTAAAATATATAATGGCTGAGAATTTTCTCAGCCATTTTTAAATTTTTTGAAACCTTTTCTATGTTTGGAAAGTATTGTAAATGAGGGGGGAGGATTATGAAAGATAATCAAAAGCAGAATAATCGCGATTTTGCTTCACCTGAGGAAGCCTTTAAAAAATATGCCGATACGGTTTATCGGTTGGCTTTTGTGCGCACTAAAAGTAAGAGCGACAGCGATGACATTTTGCAAGAGGTCTTTTTAAGGTACATAAAGGTATGGCGGAAAATGGAGAGTGAAGAGCATATAAAGGCTATGCTGCTCAGGATTACCGTAAACTGTAGTAACAGTCTTAAAACCTCTGCTTGGTTTAAGAAAACCGAGGAGCTTAACGAAAATATAGCTGCCCCCGCTGTCTTTTCGGATATTAATGTATTTGAAGAGGTTTTAAAGCTTCCGCTTAAATACCGAACTGTCGTACATCTTCATTATTATTGCGGATATTCGGTAAACGAAATTTCAAAAATTCAAAATCTTAATCCTTCCACCGTAAAAACCCATTTAAGCAGGGCAAGAGCCGAGCTTAAAAATATTTTAAAGGCAGATGATATATGATGTTCAGGGACGAATACAAAAACGCAGCCCAAAGTATCCGTGCCGACGGATATATAAAACAAAAGGTTTTAAATAAAATCAAACAGGAACAGGAGGGTAAAAAAATGAAAAAAGTGAATATTTATCGTATAGGTGCGGCGGTTGCAGCTTGTCTGGCTCTGGTTGTTTCAATATGGGCGGTGGATTTCAGCAGTAATATTCCTTTTACAGATAAAACCTCTGATTCGGGTCAATCAAATACTGAAAATACAGTTGCTGACTATGACGAAATTTATGAAACGGTTTTAAAATTCAAGCCCGAAGAGCCCAGCTTTTTTGAAGGATTAGTAGATTATGCAACAAATGCGGTAGGCGGCGGTCTTAAAGGCTCGGATGATGCTGAAATGATTATTGAAGACTATGAGCTATATTCTGCTGAGACTGAGGAATCTTTTACTACTACAGACCAGAATACAAACGGGTCAAAGCAAGACTCAGAGTATTCTGAGACTAATAATCAGGTCGAGGGTGTGCATGAAGCGGATATAGTTAAGACCGACGGCAAATATATTTATAGCTTTTCTAATATTACGTATAAAGTGAGAATTATAAAGGCGGGCAAAGAGCCTGAGCTTATAAGCGAAATTGATGTTAAGACTGATAAATTCCGTCCTATGTCGGATATGTATCTATCAGGCGACAAGCTGGTTATTATAGGTTATGATTATGTTGAAACCTATGCTGAACAAACTGTTGCTATAGTTTATGATGTTAAGGATGCAAAGAATCCTGAAAAGCTTTACGAACTCAGGCAAAGCGGATACTATTATTCTTCCCGCCTGATAGGGGATAAGCTTTATCTTATTTCAAATTACAGCGTATTTTATGAAAATATCGATAAAGATAAGCCTGAGACCTATGTGCCGTGTGTTGAGGATATTGAATATAACGGTGCAGTAAAGGCTGATACTCTTAGCATAAACAAGGTTTGCTCGGGTCCTGATTATACTGTTATCTGCGGATTTGATATATCCAGCGGTAAAATGGTTGGAACAAAATCTTTGCTCGGCGGAATATATACTCTTTATTGCAGTACGGAAAATATTATTGTTGCAGGGATAAGCGAAAATTCTAAAACCTCGGTTTCAAGATATGCTATCGAAGATGGTAAGATTGAATATAAGGCAACAGGCGAGATTGAGGGAACCCTTTTAAATCAGTTCTCTATTGATGAATATAAGGGCAATTTCCGCTTTGTGACTACAGTTTCTGAGGGTGTCGAAAAGCGTGAGGGTAAAATGGTGTCTTATAATATAGAGCAGTCAAATTCTCTTTTGGTGCTTGACGGCAAACTCAAGCAGATAGGCTCTATTTCGAATATCGCCCCCGATGAAAGGGTATATTCGGTAAGATTTATGGGTGATATCGCATATTTCGTAACATTCCGTCAGGTAGACCCGCTGTTCAGCGTTGATTTAAGCAACCCCGAAAAGCCAAAAATCATCGGTGCGCTTAAAATTCCAGGTTTTTCAAATTATCTTTATCCCTACGGTGACGGAAAACTCTTCGGTATAGGGCAGGATGCCGACGAAGAAACGGGCAGAACAAACGGTGTTAAGCTTTCGATGTTTGATATTTCTAACCCTGCCAAGGTTTATGAGAGCGCAAAATTAGTGCTGGGATACAATTATTCCGATGCACTTCAGAGCCATAAGGCTATACTTGTAGAGGAAGATAAGAATATTATAGGCTTTTCAGCTTATGCTAATAACGGCAGTGTTTACTGCGTATACACCCTTAAGGGCAAAGAGTTTAAACCCTTGGCTAAAATCGAGCTTAACGGTGTTTATGAGGGAGTGAGAGGTCTTTATATTGGCGATGAATTTTATCTTGTTACCGATAAATTTGTATCGGTTTATGACCTTGAAACATTCCAAAAAATAAGCACATTGGAGCTTAAATAAAAACACAAAGCACCCCTCTTTGGGGTGCTTTGTGTTTTTATATACGTTTGCTTTTAGGTTTATGCTATGGTATAATAAATTTAAATAATCACTATGATTAAAGCCGAACGAGGTGAAATAAATGAACATTTCTGATATTGATATTAATTTTATCGAGATTTTTGCTTTAAGCTATACTGCCGCATCCGATATTTTTGAGGTAGACCCTGTTACAGCATCTTCTAAAATGAAGAGAAAAATCAGAAAGTGGATTGATAGAATCTATGTATCTGATGCGAAATACCCAAAGAAAGTGATGAATTATATAAGCAAAGAGGTCAGTGATGCAAAATATATTGAGTTTATAAGCGAATGTAATAATTATATTCAGCTAAACGGTACTCATAAAAAGCAATTATTCGATAAATTTTCAACAGACCTATCCAAAGAGGTTAAAGATGCAATTTGGGAACTGATAGCAAATGATACTTTTTGCGATAGTTTCCGCAAGGTTGGAGCGGATGCTGAAATTTGTATTGATAACAGTTCTGCGTATAACCGTACTTTGACTTTATTGAATGCAACCGATATTCCTGAGGGCGAATTTGATTGTTTGTCCTTTGAAAACGGTTCTTTGATAAAGCAGGACGACGGGTACAAGTTGATTGGTGAGGCGGTAAATTTTGAAGAAGATGTATCAAAGCCTTTTGCTATACGCTTTTCGGATGCAAAGGCTAATATAAACATATTTAAAGCGGATGAGCAGAGTGTTATGGGAACACCTTGGCAAAATCTTCAGTTTATTGCAAGTGAAATACTGAGTAAATACTCTTTGTCGGAAAAATATTTTAATCAGAAAGAAAAAGACTTGTTACCGCTTATTGCAGAAATAAATAAGCTATCTGATTTTCCATATACTCCTGAGGGAATTGAAACCGATGGTTTTGCTCAGCTTAAGACCTATATATTAAAGTTTTCTTTTAGTGAATTATTGCAATTTATAGAAAAACTTGAGGATAATCGTTTGAGTAGAAAAAAGAAAATTACTATAATTCAAAAGCTCATTTCAAGGCTTAATACTCAAAAATATGAGCCTCTTTGGAGAGAAATCTATAGTGCTATCAGCGATTCTCAGGCAGATTATCCATCAAATGCCAGTGCTTTTAAAAATTTAGAGCTTTTGCAAGAAGCCCGCAGTAAAATACAAAAATTTATGCTGTCACAAGGGTATTCAGGTGAATATCCGAACTTTGTTAGAAAAGGCAATATAAAAGGGATTCGTTTGGTGGATTCGTATGATATGAGTTATTTTATTGCAAATGAGAAGAATGCAGTATATCATATTCATTGTACAGAAACTTTCTTTGACCAAAGCTTTAGTATTAATTTTATATGCGGTACAGAATTATTGCGTGAAGGCGAAATTTCAGGAGATATTTATTCTTGTATGTTCAGTGCTAAAGGACGCCGATTGTTGCACAGTTTTTACTTTAGGAACGATTTTATTGATGAGGGAAAAATTAAGGATGATGCTTTAGAAAAGGAAGTTCGAATTGCGGTAAAAATAGCAGAGCTTTTAAAACTGACAAAAGAGGAAAGAAAAGAACTTTTCGGTCTGGACAGTATGTCGTGTCTGCAGTTATTTTTATTGGTTTACAATGTTATGGGCATACTTTATAGTGCTTTTTTGATATTGGGGCTTATGCTGATTGGAGCTTTGGTATGCTTAATAGTGGGGCAACCCGAGGTTATTGGGTCTATGCTGGTTGATATGCCTTGGTGGCAATTGTTTTTGCTGGCATGGATTCTTTTTGGTGGAGCAATGTCAATAATAACAATACTGGCAAAAAGGAAATAAGCAGATGCAAAAAGAGGACAGCCATTG